>NZ_JBHVIN010000003.1:0-42136 GCF_042799575.1 Streptomyces sp. NPDC057682
TGGTCTGTACGTGCGTCAGGGCCTCGCGCCGCCAGGTGGCCGCGTCGTCACCCGCGACCGGCTCCATGAACCGCTGGACCGGCACGTCCCCGGCGGGTGCGGCACCTCCCCGTATGAGCCCTGGGGGGCGGTCCAGCGGGTGCGCCACATCGGGCGCTCCTTGCCGTCGGTGTCCTTCACCTTCCGGCGGTAGAAGCGGGCGTACTTCTCCAGCTTGTCCGCGAGCTCGTCCGCGGTCTCGTGGCAGTTGTCGACCTCGATGAACAGCAGCGGCACCCCGTCCTGCGGGGCGGTGAGCACGAGGTCGGCCTGGGCGCCTCCCTTGCCCGGCGTGTTCCAGGTGCCGGTCGCCGGGAGCGGGACCTCGGTCCAGTACGAGGCGATCGTGCCGATCCCGTCCGGGGAGTCGACGATGGCCTGGGCGGCGGCCCGGACGCGGGGCGGGTCGCCGGCGAGCTTGGCCATGTTCGGCTTCGGGCGCAGCAGTGCGATCACGGTCTCGTTGACAGCCATCGGGTGGGCGGCGCCGCTGGAGCCCGCGCCGCGCGCGGTGGAGCCCATCTGCGTCGCCCGGCGCCGCAGTTCGTAGGAGGCGGCCTCCAGGCCCTTGGGGTCAGATTGCGCAGGGCGTCGCCGGTTTCAGTGGAGCCGCCGTTCCCGGACAGGCCGTGCCCCCGCATGTCGGAGAACGCGGCGGTGCGCGAGGCGGTGCGGGCCTGCTTCCGCTTCGAGGGGGTCGGCTTGTCGGCGTGCCGATAGGTGAGGTGCGGGGCGCTGATCCGCTGGATCTGATCCGTCGTAGCGACCTTCAGTGCGTGTTTCTGATCCCCGGTTCTGAGTAGCCTTGGGTCATACGCTGGCGTGGTGTCCAAGGGCACCGAGCGGGCCGGGGAGAGGAACTGTCGGGCTTGTGGCGAACGGCTGAGGTCGGGTGCGCGGCCTGATGCCGTTTTCTGTTCTGCGGCATGTCGTGCCAGGCAGTGGCGTACGGAACGCCGGTTGCGCAAGCGCCTCTCGGCCGTCCAGGGCGGTGCGGACGAGGCCGAATGCCCCGAGTGCGGGGTCCGCTGGGTCGCTGGCGCCGACCGGCGCTCGAATGCGTCTACTGCTCGCGCCGGTGTGTGGTGAGGGCCTGGAGGCGCCGGAAGGAAACGTTCGGCGAACGGGCACAGTGACCGCATCGCGAACGCATCCTGAGTCCAGCTTCGGTCGGAACCAGGTTATTTGCGGTCGTTCGTTGTGATCAGCGAATTTCCGGTCTGACTCTCGGTGATGAGCGGGTCGTGTCCACGTCACGGGCTTCAGCTCCGTGCCCGGCCCGCATGGGTGGTGAGACACCATGCCGGAGGAGATCGACAAGGTCGGAAACGTCAGCCAGCAACGCTACGAGCAGATCGTGGCCGAGCTGCGGGAAGTGGTCGAGCAACAGACCCAGGGCCAGTTCACGATCGGGGACCGCGCGCTGGAGATCGAGCCGATGCGCCGGCCCGAGGACGGCAGTCAAGCTTCTGCCGGGCCAGGACCTGTTCACGGTCCGCCAGGCCCTGACCAGGCTCGCGGAGGACATCGGCCTGAAGCGAAGCACCGTGGAGAACGCGCGGTGGACAGCGTCGCGCTGGCCGCGGGAACATCGTCAGGCGGGTGTGTCCTTCACGGTTCACCGGGTCCTGGGCAGCATTCCTGACGAGGAAGAGCGGTTCGCCGCGATCAAGACGCCGCCCGAGGCCAAGAACCGGTGGACAGTCGACGACGCCAACCGGCGGGTGGGACGCCAAGTCAAAAGCCCGGCATCTCCACAGGAGAAGATCACCGCGATCCACACCCTTGCCCGGGACGAGGACGTCGCCGCGGCGGTGACCACGGACTTCCTCAAGCGTCCGACGGTGGCGGCCAAGGTCCCCGACCACGACAAGGTCCGGGTGGTGGAGGAGTTCACCCGGGACGAGCACGTCGCCACCCAGGTGACCACAGGTCTGCTGCGTCGCCCGGAGGTCGCCTTCAAAGCGATGAGCGACGACACCGCCCGCCACCAGGTCAATCACGCCCAGGTCGAACGGGGCAGGCAGGCCCGCGAACACTTCGAGGACACCAGCCCAGTCGCTCCGGCGGTCCGTCACATCGACCGGACGGTGGAGTTCCTGGACCTGGTCACCGCCTGCCACTCGTTCGTGGCCGCGGCCGGCCGAGCCGTCCCCGGCCTGCGCGATCGCACCCTCGGCGAGGACGAACGCACGATCGTGCACGCGAACGTGGCGAAGGTGCGGGCGACCCTCGACTGGATCGAGACCGCGGTCGACACCGGCAAGGTCGACATGGACGGCGAGCTCGCCAAGATGCTGCGGGGCGAGTAGTCGTGCCCCGCGCCTCGCGGCGCCGGGGCGAGGCCGCACGGCGGCATGCCGACACCCTCCGGTTCGTGTTGTTCGAGGCCAGGCCCGCAGGGCTGCTGTTTCCCCAGTTGGTACGCGCCGGCGGACTGTCCCGAGCCAGGTGAGAGCGGGCCTTGCCTGCCTGCGCGACATCATCGCGGAGAACGGCTGGCCGCCACTGATCTGGACCAGGGCCGATGGCTACCAGCTCGGTGCCGAACGCGCCGCGCTGGAGGCATACGAGAGGGCCGTGCTCATCGAGAAACTGACCGAGTTCAGGCGGTTTATCACCGGCACGGTCGCTCCGCACGCCGCCGCCCACCCGGGTGACAAGTGGGTCAAGCACATCGTCGCGCAGCTCAGCTCCATCGAATCCACCCTCGACCTCGTCGTCTCTTCCTGACCACCAACGGGTGGGCGCCCGGCCCCTGGCCGGGCGCCGCTCCCAATCTGACTTGGAGAGAAGCCGCCGCCATGCGTCAGCGTCGCTATCCCTCCGACACCACGAACGCGGAATGGGCCCTGCTCGAACCGCTGTTGCCGGAGCCGGCCTGCGAGACCAGCCGCGGCGGCCGGCCGGAGAAGCATCCCCGCCGCGAGATCGTTGACGCTATCCGCTATGTCGTGGACACCGGATGCAAATGGCGTGCCCTGCCTGCGGATTTCCCGCCTTGGCGGACGGTCTGGGGTTCATGGCCCGCTGGGCTGCGGTCGGGATCGTCGGCCAGATCCGTGACCACCTCTCTGGGCGGATCCGCCGTGACATGGGCAAAGGGCCCAGGGCGGTGGCCACGGTGATCGACTCCCAGAGCGTGAAGGCCGCCGAGACAGTCTCCAGGGCGACCCGCGGCTACGACGCGGGCAAGAAAATCAACGGACGCAAGCGCCACCTGGTCGTCGACACCCGCGGCCTGCCTCTCATGGTCATGGTCACCCCCGCCGACCTGCACGACGCCGCGGCCGCGAAGGAAGTCCTCTTCCGCCTGCGCCTGATGCACCCCGAGATCACGATCGTGTGGGCCGACTCCGCGTACGCCGGGAAACTCGTCGACTGGGCGAAACAGCACCTCCACCTCACCATCAAGCCGGTCAGCCGACCCAAGGACGCCTCCGGCTTCGTCGTGCTGCCCCGCCGCTGGGTCGTCGAGAGGTCGCTCGCGTGGATGATGCACGCCCGCCGCCACGCAAGGGACTACGAACGGCTCATCCAACACTCCGAGACCTTGATCACCTGGGCGGCTATCACTCTCATGACCAGGCGCCTCGCCCGGAAAGGCGCGACCCCCAGCTGGCCGAGGAAACCGACCGCCGTCGACGGCTGACCGGCGAAGGAACGCTGGACAAAAGAAGCCTCAGCCCATCCACTTGCGCAGGGCAACGTCAAGCCTGGCCATGCGCCATCAGGGCTGCGTGAGGCAACACCAGTACACCGCCCGGAGCGGCAAACTCCACGCACAACGACTCAAAGTGGTTTTTGATCTCGGCAACGACCAACGGATTCTGACTCGTCACAATCTGGCCTATGGTCGCCACTCCGGCGGCCGGTCCGCTCCACCACTCCGCAAGCGTCGTCTGGTGGTCCCAGGTCAAGGTGTCGCAGACGACGTCCGTCAGACCCGCCTCACCGAGCAACGCAGCGAAGCCCTGTTCAGTGCGGAGGAAGTCGTCTTCAGGAGCAAGAGCCGGCAGGTGAGCAGGACGCGTGACACCTGCCGCCTGGACAGCCCTACCCAACAGGGCCTGCCCGGCGGCCGCGGGAACCGCCCAGATGGTGACGGCTATCCGCCCGCCCTGCCGCGTCACCCGTCGCAACTCCCTCAGGGCTTCCCGAGGCCGTCCGACATGATTGAGGACGAAGTTGCCGACCACGGCATCGAACTCGTCGTCGGCGAATGGCAAACACGGCAGAGCACCAAGCCGCACGTCAGCTTCCGGAACCGCCAGCGCGGCCTCGGCGACCATGCCAGGTTCGGCATCCACCGCCGTCACCTTCGCTCCCCGCTCATATGCAACTGCGGCGGCGGTGCCCGTGCCCGTCCCCACATCGAGGACCCGTACACCCTCCCTGACCCCGGCAGCGTCGAGGAGCTCAGGCACCGGATACGCGCAGAGTTTGGCAAAACTCGCAGCATAGGCATTGGCCTGCCCCGCCCACGCCCGCCGCTCGGACTCATCAAACGCCGTCTGCACTACTCGTCCCCTCACCGGAACAACCACCGCCGTGACAACAACCCTGCGGCCCCGACGCTAACCCATAGCTGATCAACAGCGTCTGGGGATCAGAAACACGCACTCAGCGCTCCGAGCACGCGCAGCACGTCGCCCCGGGAGCTGTTCGTCGACCCCGCCGGGTTGATCTCCGCTTCCCCGCCATCAGCCCTGCTCCCCCACTGTCCACGACCGGCCGCCGGCGGACCGGCGCTGCGGGCCGCGCCCGGCCTGAAAGGGCGTCCGGACCCCGGAACCCGATGATCTCCTCCACTACAGACATCAGGAGTAGATAAGAGGGTTGTGACGGCAGTTTTCGCGCCCGTTCGCGCGCTGACAAGGGGTTCTTCTCCAGGCGGGGGTGCCGGGCACCAAAGGGGGTTCCCAAGGGCCCTTCGAAGGGGCCGCCCAGGAAGTCCCCTTGGGCTTGCCCAGTCCGGGCCAGCGTTCGGGTCCGGTCGGCCCGAGCGGTACCGCTGCCCGGCCCCCGGGTGAGTAGTCGGCATCGTATCGTCTCCTTCACCGGCCCCGGCCGGAGTGGTCGGAGATCGAGAGAGCAACGTGCAGGGAACCCCCTTGTCCGCGGTCTAACCGTGGCCAGGTCAAGGAGAAACACGACGGCGGTCGGGCCGGTGACAGAGGTCGACAAGGAGTCGGGGCCGGGTTCGCGATCGGACCGGTGGCTTTGTTCACGAGTTTCGGTTCTGGCTCAACTTCTGTGGTCCGTGACTTTCGGTCAACGATCAGATCTCGAAGAGGGCTTCCTCTTGTGGCGGGATCGGAGGGTCAAGGAGGTCGCGGAGGCGGGTGATCTCCTGACGCCACTTCGACCAGTTCGCAGCTTCGGCCCACTGCTCGGCGAGTTCAGACCGGTCGGAGACCACTCCGTCCAGGGCGTCGACGGCGAGCATTCGAAGGTCTGCGGGCAACTCCGGCACCGGCTCTGATGGGCCATAGTTCAAACACACCGGCTCGCCCTCGTGATGCTGGGCGACGACCAGGGCAGCTGCGGCCACTGCACGCTCGCCGTCGTAGATACCGAGGAAGTCCACGGGGCTGGCGGCGCGTACGAGCACACCGCGGATCGTGGGTTCGCGTTCTTCCCACGCTGCCTCGTCCAGATCACCCCCGAAGTCGGCGGCGGTGTCGTTGTCGAAGGGGCCGGTATCCCAGATGCCCATGTCTCTCCTTGCGTGGCCGTCTGGAGGATCGTCGCACTGGCCACCGACAACGAGGTCACGAAGCAAGCAGCACCCGCTTGCGCAGGAGTTTGAAGCCAGCGCGTCCGTACATCTGTCGCTTGATCATTTTGATGCGGTTGACGTGGCCTTCCACGATGCCTGAGCTCCAGGGCAGGGTCAGGCCGGCTGTGACAGCTGCGAGGTCACGTTCGAGGCCGTTGATGAAGGTGTGCATGCTGGGCAGGTCGTCGGCCCGGACCGCCGCTATCCACTCGGGGAGCCGTTTTCCTTGTCGCTGAGTGAGCATCTGTCCGAAGGAGCGGACGTGGCCAGTGAGGGCGTCCAGCGCGGGGCAGTGGGCCAGAACGGACTTCAGTTTCAGCCGGTCCTTCTGCGCAAGGGCGTCCGGGTGGGTCAGGATCCATCCGGAGACTGTCCTGGGCGACGGCGGCCGACCATCCGGCACGGTGTCCCGGAAGGGGCGAAGGTAAGCACGGACAGCCCCGTACCCGCCGGCGTATCCGTGGCTCTGGATCTCCTTCCAGAGGGTCCAGGCGTTCGTGCAGCCCTCGGCCCATCGCTCGTGCAGGTACGGCTTGAAGTCGTCGAGCTTCGTCCTGCGGTTCTGCCACTGGCCTTGGAAGAGGTCTTCGGGGCTTGCCGCGTCGGCCAACCGCTGAACGGTGCGGTAGGTCATCCGGAGCTGACGGGCGACTGTCCGCCGGCTGTGTCCTTCGCCGAGCATTTCGTGCACGATGGCGTGCTTCTCGCGAGTTCGATCGGCGAAGCGGTGTCCAGTCGGCCACGGGGATGTGCCAGCTTCGGGGGCCGGTGATGCGGTGACGCTCTCGGAGCTGGGAACCGTGAATGGCGCTCGCAGACAGGTCCGATGGCGCGATACGCATCGCTCGGTGGCTTCGCCGAGGTTGCGCCAGAGATGGAAGCGGTCGGCGACCTGCACCGCGGTGGGAGCCCCGGTGCTGGCGCCTTCGGCGAAGAAGGGGGCACGATCGCGACAGACCACCTCAACCTCAGGGCACTCAGCGAGCCAGGCAGCGACAGTGGCTGCCTCACGGTCCGGCAGCAGATCCACTAGCCTGCCGGTTTCGACATTGACCAGCACGGTCCCGTAGATACGACCCTTGCGCATCGCGTACTCGTCGATTCCCACCACCCGCGGGGCCGATGGCTGAGGGTCAGGCATCGCATCGACCAGCCGAAGCACCGTGCTGCGGCTGACCGAGATTCCGAAGACGTCCGCAAGACGGGCTCCAGCGCGGCCGGCCAATGCAAAACCCACCTCGGCCAAGGCCGAACGAAGCCGGTCGGTCCGCTGAGCGTGACGGCGGGTCAGTCCCGGGATCTGCTCAGCGAAGGTCTGCCGTCCACAGGATGTGTCCGCGCAGATGAACCGTCGGACTGCAGGCGCAGCACCACGCGCCTACCCGCGCTGGGTAGATCGGCAGGAAACCGCAGGTAAGTCCCATGAAGCCGGCTCGACCCCCTTCCACAGCCGGGACACTCAGCACCAGCCGACTTGCGGGCGATTCCGATCCAGATCGCCTCGCCGTCGTCCTCCGCTGACATCACCGCGACTTCAGGGTCCGACAGGAACAGGAGCTCTTCCAGACGCAGCAGTACTTCGTTCACGGCCCCGAACTCTCGGGCACGACAAGGCAGCCATGGGGCATTTCAAGACGATCGAGCGAGAGCCAACATGGAGATCAACAGTCACGGAGCGTGGATGCTCCACAGAAGTTGAGCCAGAACCGTAACTCACCAACAAAGCCAGCGGGAAGGCGGACGAACTGGGTGGACGTCAAACCTCAAGCTTGACGCACGACTGTTCGTGCGAGAGTTGCTTGGCCCCCAACTCGGACTGGGTGTTCCAGGTGGGTGTTGTCGATGGTTGCCGTGATGGTGGATGGGTTGCCGAGGAGATCGCCCATGTCGACGGTGAGGCGGTCCGTGCCGAATCGGGCCATGTGCGCGGCCAGGCAGGCTGTGCTGTTGGCGTTGGCGATGTCCTCGGGGACGCCGATCGACGGGGCGAACATCCGAGCGGCTGCCCGGCCGTGCCGGTCCGGGATCGAGTAGGCGTAGCAGCCCAACAGGCCGTAGCGGTCGCAGGCGGCACGTAGCAGGGCGAAGTCTGGGGAGAGGTCGGCCAACGCGGCGCGCGATCGGACTGGCAGGAGAAGCCTCGGCCGCCCATTCGAGGCCACGCAGGCGTTGCCGACGACGGCTTCGCCAGCCAGGCCGAGGCCGGCTGTGACCGCCCTTAGCTCGGGTGCCTGGGCGACGCGCAGGTTCACCGGGCCCGGGTCGAATGACGCTGTCACGCTGTCGCGGTTTCGGATGGCCCGGCCTTCGAAGCTGCGGCTCGTCGTACACAGCACGGCGTGGTGGTCGCTGCCGCCTTCGCGTACGGCGAGCAGCGCCAGGGCCGCGACGGTTCCGTGGCCGCAGGCAGGCAGTTCGCCTTCGGCGGTGAAGAACCGGAGCGAGTACGAGGGACGGCCGCGCTCAACTCCGGTGGCACGGATGAAGACGGCGTGCGAAGTGCCCAGTTCCCCGGGAATGCGGCATCGCTCCTCGTCGGTGAACGACGCTTCGTCGAGAACGGCGGTCGGGCTGCCGCCCCGGCCCTGCCGCTGACACGCGTCGATGACCACTACCTCGGGCATGGCACCGGGTCGGTCGTCAGCAGCATCGTCATGTCCAGCGCGGGCGCGCTGTGCGTCAACGCGCCGACCGAGATGAGGTCGACTCCCGTCTCGGCGATGGCGCGGCCGCTGTCCGGACGGACGGTGCCCGAGGCTTCCAGCAGGATCCGGGAGGCGTCGGCACGCTCGGCCCGGACTTTCACGACCATTTCGATGTCGGCCACCGGCATGTTGTCGAGCATGATCCAGCGGGCCCCGGCATCGAGGGCCTGAACGGCCTGCGCCACGGTCTGCACTTCGACATCGGTCTCCACCTTCTGCCCGGTGCGCGCCATCCCGCGCCGGACCGCGTCGATCGCGGTGGTCACGCCGCCTGCCGCGGCGATGTGGTTCTCCTTGAGCAGCACCATCGCCGCGAGGTTGAGCCAGTGGTTGCGGCCGCCGCCGACGGTCACCGCGTACTTGTCCAAGGCGCGCAGGCCCGGCGCCGTCTTGCGGGTGTCCAGGATGCGCGCCTCGGTCCCGGCCGCGGCCTGGACGTAGCGGTCGGTGAGCGTCGCGATGCCGCACATGCGCTGCAGGAAGTTCAGCGCCGTACGCTCCCCGGTGATCAGGCTGCGCGCCGAGCCGGACAGGCGCACCAGGACATCGCCGCCGGTCAGCCGGGCGCCGTCGGGGACGAGCGCTTCCACCGTGACCTCGGGGTCGACCTGGTCGAAGACCTCGGCGACCACGGGTAGACCGCCGGCGATGCCGCATTGCCGGGCGCGGATCTCGGCCACGGCCGCCATGCCTTCGGGAACGCTCCACGCGGTGGTGATGTCCTGGCCCGACTGATCCTCGGCCAGGGCAGCGGCGACGGCGGTTCGCGCCGCCTGTGAGGGGAACTCTGTCATGGTCCGTGGTCTTCAGTCCTGTGGTTACGGGCCGAAAATCTGAGGTGTCCCGCGCGCGGACCTCTGTCAGAACCGGTTGCGCTGGCACCCTCGGCGGCAGTGGGCGGGGCGTCGGCAAGCTCGGCAGCCCGCCGCTGCGACCACTCGGTGACCGAACGCAGGGCCTCGCGGGACCTCGGTCAGTCGATGCCTTCGACGATGCGGAAGTCGCGCTCGACGCCGTCGGAGAGGGCGACCAGCGCCTCCTGGTAGGCCGCACTCTCGCGCGCCGCGACGGCCTGCTCGAAGCTGTCGAACTCGACCAGGACGGTGCGCTCGGCGATTCCGGCGTCATGCGCCACGACCCGACCGCCAAGGACGATGGTCCGGCCGCCCGCGGGCTCGACGGCCAGGCGGGCCAGCTTGTTGTAAGCGGCCAGCTTCTCAGGGTCTGAAATGGTGCGGTAGACGCTGACCCAGTAGCCCTTGGGCATGGAACCTCCAGTGTTGGGATGAATGCACGTGACTTGGATCAGTGTGCGGAGATCGGCTCGGTGCCGGGTTCAAGGGGCAGGCGGAGCGCCCTGACGGCGAACGAGATGGCGTGGTACCAACCGCAGACCAAGACCAGATCGAGTGCGGCATCTTCATCGGCGACAGCGACCAGGTTCGCCCAGGTGTCGTCGGAGAGGTCAAAGGTCGCATGGAGCTCGTCGACCGCTTCGAGCACGGCACGATCGGTAGTGTGCCAGCAGTCGTCCGTCGGCCTTCCCTTCGCGAGGGACGCGAGCTGCGCCGCGTCGAGTCCCACCTTCTCGGCGAAGCCCGCGACGTGCACAGCCCACTCGTAGTCGGCGCCACACAGCGCGGTGGTCCTGTCGATGACCAGCTCGCGCTGGCGCAGGGTGAGAGCGGAGCGCCGAGAGAAGTAGTAGCTTCCCCAGCCCGCGATGGAGCGGGCGAGCTCGGGCCGGCGGGCCCACACCCGGAACAGCTGGATGGGGGTATGCCCGAGGAGCTCAAGGGCCTCGCTGGCTCCCTCGCCATAGGGCGGCGAGAGCGGCTCGATGCGAGGCTGCTTCGATTTCAGAGGCATAGCGGGACGTTAACATTGACGCTTCGGAAAGGGAAGCAGATGACACGACCAGCACCACTCCCAGGCCGCCGGGTCCGCGGCTCGCACACGGGACGCCCGATCATGGCGCTCCTGGACCTCTTGGGCCGACGCTGGGCGCTGCGAGTCCTGTGGGAGCTGCGGGACGGCTCATCTCCGACCTTCCGCCAGCTCCAGCAACGATGTGGCGGCGTCTCATCAAGCGTCCTGGCAGACAGGCTTCGCGAGCTCGGACAGGCCGACCTCGTCGAGCACGCCGGCGAGGGGTACCTGCTCACTGAACAGGGCAGGACCCTTCAAGAATCTCTCGCCCCGCTCGATGATTGGGCCTCCGGTTGGCGGCCCAAGGCGGCGGACTGACGGCCGTGACGGCAGGACGGGCTCAGTCTCTCCAGTGGGCGCAGAGAGTCGCGACTCCATGTTCATCGGGACCGGTGCCCGCCTTGTTGCCGAGGCTCCCCGCACCGCGTATTTGCGCGAGCGCTTACGGGTTGGTTTCGGACGAGCGTAGGCGGGCGAGAGCGAGGCTTGTCAGCGTCGTGATCGCCATGGCGCCGATGCCGACCAGCGCCGCGGTGGTGTAGGCGCTGTCGTCGGGGAAGAGGCGGCCGGGGCCGGTGCCCCCGGCGAGGATCAGGCCACCGATGGCGCTGCCCAGGGAGTACCCGACGCTGCGGACGATGTAGTTGAAGCTCATGGCGCTCGACGTCTCGCTCTTGGGGGTGACGGCCAGGATGACGCCGGGCATCGCGGCCGAGAAGGCGCCGACGCCGAAGCCGAGCACGCCCATCGCCGCGAACAGTTCGGCCAGGTCCGACCGGGCCGCCGCGAACAGGGCGAACCCGCCGCCGACCACGACGGCGCTGCCGGCCAGGAGCAGGGGGTCGGCGATCCGCGTCCGCAGCCGCGGCCTGAGCTTGCCGGCGACGAATCCCAGCACCGAGAACGGGATGAGGACCAGCCCGGCGACGAAGGTCGTCAGCCCGAAGCCGTAGCCGGCGCCGTGCGGCGTCTGCGCGTACCGGGTGATGAGCGTGAGCAGGAGGTACATGCCGATCCCGCCGACGAACATGGCGAGGTTCGCCCCGGCGACCGCAGGGTGCCGCACCGCCCGCACATCGACCAGGGGCGTCGTGCTGCGCAGCTCCACGACGGCCCAGACGCAGAGCAGCACCACCGCGACGACGGCGAGGCCCGCCGCCACGGCGAGGTGCCGCATCCACAGATTCCGTTCGCCGGCGAGAAACAGCACCAGGAGCAGCGCGGCGGCCAGGACGACCGCGCCTGCCACGTCCACGTGGGCGGAGCGGCCTTCGGGGGCTTCGGGTACGGAGCGCCACGCGGTCAGGAGGGCGGCGGCGGTGACGACCAGGCCGAGGCCGTAGGCGGCCCGTACCCCGCCGAGCTCGGCGAGCAGTGCGGCCAGCGGGTAGCCGACGCCGGCTCCGATGATCGAGACCACCGAGATCTGGGCGATCACGGTCGCGCTGCGCCCCTCGGGGAGGTGGTCCCGGGCCACGCCCATCATCAGCGCCGTCAGCCCGAGCCCGACGCCCTGGGCCGCCCGGCCGGCCAGCAGCCACGCGAACGGCAGTGGCAGCACGGTGAGCGCGCTGCCGGCGACGACGACCGCCAGCGTGGTGAGGATCGTGGCACGCCGGTGCGGGCCGGTTCCGAGCCGGCCCAGGACCGGCGTGGCGACGGCACCGCTGAGCAGCGCGATGGTCAGCGTCCACTGCGCGCTGCCGAGCGAGACGTGGTATGAGGTCGCCACGCTGGTGATGAGCGGCGTCCCGAGGCTGGCGACCGCCGCCACGACCAGAGCGATGAACATCAGAGCGGGCACCAGCAGCCGCGCCTCGGAACGGGCCACCCGGAACGCCTTCACCGCGTCGCCGCCGACCGGCTGCCCGGTCACCGCTTCGGCGCTTCGCGGTCCCGGCTTTCGAGCTCTGCCAGATGCTTCAGCGCCGGAAGGGCCGCCACCAGCGCCTCGACCTCGTCGCCGGTGAGCTCGCCGATCAACCGCTCGAACGCGTGGACGCCCACCTGGCGCCGCGTCCGGACATAGGAGGCGCCGGCCTCGGTCAGGCACACCAGCGTGACCCGCTTGTCGGACGCGTCGCCCCGCCGCTCGACCAGGCCGGACTCCTCCATCACCCGGACCAGGGCGGTCATCGCGGGCTGGGTGACGCCCTCGACCGCGGCCAGATCGGTGATGCGCCGCGGGCCGGTCCGGTCCAGGGTGGCCAAGGTGGCGGCGGACGTCAGGCTCATGTCCCGGGGCAGGCGTCTCGCGGCCCTGGTGGCCAGGCCGTAGAGGGCTGCCCCGATGGCGGCGGACGCGCCAGGAGCGGTGTCTTGACGACTCATGCTAGAAGCATAGCATTTTTATATTCATAGTTTATGGAAATGTTCGACTGGCGCGGGCGACCTCGACCGCTGGAGCCGGTGACGTGGGGATGCCGCGTTCGGCACGGACCCCGTCGTGCGCGAGCGGGCCCGCTCCGAGCTGCTCGGCGTTGCCCAGATCGGTCAACTGCATGAACCGTACGGCGCGGTGCGGTCTGCGGCGGCGGGCAGCGCCCGCCCGTCGGCGCCGTCGGTGATCTGACGGCGGAGGCGTTCGATCTCCTCGTGCTGGGCGGCCAGCCGAGAGATCGCCAGCTGCTTGAATCCGGTGAGCTGCTCCACGAGCTGGTCGCGGTCCGCGACACGCTTCTTCAGTTCCTCTCGCTCGGCCTCCAGCCGCTCGATCCGCGCCTCACGCGGGTCGACCTGTGGTCGCTGATCGAGCCGTTGTTGCCGGCCCCGGGGCCGAAGCAGGTGGCGAGGGTGCCGGATCGGCGGGCCCTGTGCGGGATCCTGTCTGTGCTTCACACCGGCATCCAGTGGGAGTTCCTGCCTCAGGAGCTCGGTTTCGGGTCCGGCATGACGTGCTGGCGGCCAGGAGGTCACGTCCGGGCTCGTCCCGAGCCGCACGCATGCCGTCGCTCACGACGGGGCGGCCGGTGCGGCGGACATCACCCTCAGATCGCCCCGGGCGGTTCCGGTTCGTTCAGCCTGTACGAGGACGACGGGGGCGCTGCAGGCAAGGCCCGGAGCACCACGACGAAGGTTTCGCACAAGGAGTCCGGCAGACGCCACACGGTGTCCGTCGTCCCGGCGAAGGGGTCGTTCCGGGGCCAGGCGAAGGACCGCGCGTGGACCTTGTCGGTCAAGGCCGACCACGCGCCCCAGCGGGTCACCGCGAGCGGGACGCACCTGTCCGCTCAGGCGTACACGTGGGACGCGGGGTGGTAGACGCTGACCGTCACCCTGCCGAAGCACGACGACCACGCTCCGGTGACCGTCACGTACTGGTGAGGAACGGCCCGCCCCCGGTGGGAGCCGGGGGCGGGCCGGTGAGCGGCGCGGATCAGCGGACTTCGAGGGTCCGCTGTTCCTTGAACGAGGCGCAGTTGGAGTTCTCCACGGACACGTACACATTGGCGATGTGGCCGCCCCAGCTGACGCAGTGACCCTTGCCGTAGACGTAGGCCGGACCGGCGTACGACGTGTAGCTCCCGTAGTCGCTCGCCGACGCGTCGGTGTCGGGGACGTAGAGGTACGCCGACATGTCCTTCGCGACGCCGGGGGTGGACCGGATCGTCACGACACAGTTCTTGCCGTTCGTCGCGTTGTACGTCAGGTAAACCGTGCCGAGGGAACCGACGGCTGCCGAGTTGACGGTCTTGTACGAGCTCCCGCAGACCTTCTGCGGGGTGGTGTTGGGCGCGGCGGACGCGGTCGGGCCGAGGGCGGCCGTCGCGCCCACCATGAGGGCGGTCAGGGCCCCGGCGGCGGCGAGAGTACGGATGTTTCGCATATTTCCCCCTTATAGTTCCAGGAGACTTTTGCTCCCACTTCTTGGGATATCCGGGAGGCACGGATGGTTGTACGCGAATGGCCGGAGACCTGACGATTGGTGATCGTCTACGCTCCCGGACGCGCTCCGGGGGCCGGGAGGAAGCCCGTGCCCTGGAAGTACGCCAGATAACGCGTCAGAACCTCCTCGGTGAGGGGCTGTTGGCGCACGCCCGCCTCCTCGGCCGCCCGGGCGGTGCGGCCGGAGTCGAAGCGACGGTGGTCCGCCTCGTCCTCACCGGCCCCGTCGTCGCCGAGGAACAACTGCGCCGCGTTGTCCGGGTGTTCCGCCACACAGGCCCGCCACTCCTCGGGCGTCACGGGGCGCAGCTCGTACCCGAGGCGGGCCGCCACCTCAAAGACGTGGTCCAGGGCCGGCGCGTCCGGGTTGGTGTAGTGGTACGCCGGTGCCCCGGGCCCTTCGGCGGTGCTGAGGGCCACCACGGCGGCGCTGACGTAGTCCACCGGCACCCAGTCGGTCGTGCCGTGCGCGAGGTCGGGCACCGCTCCGGCCTGGAGGCAGCCCTTGATGAGCTGCCAGAGCAGATCGCGGTCCTGGCAGGCGCCGGTGACGGTGTCGCCGCTGATGCGGCCTGGACGGTGGACGGTCACCGGGAGGCCGCGCTCGCGGGCGAGCCCGACCAACTGCTCGGCGACCCATTTGCTCTGCGCGTACCCGTCGGGCAGAACGGCCGCCGGGCCGGTCGGGGACGACTCGGTGAGCGGTGCGGGGTCCGTCCCGCGCGACGGGGCGTACACACCGGTGGTGGAGACGTAGTGCAGGCCGGGCGAGCCGGAGTCCGCGAGGAGGCGCAGCAGTTCCTCCGTGCCGCCCACGTTGGGCGCGCGCAGATCACCGTACGGGGCGGCGAAGTTGACGCGTGCCCCGTTGTGCAGGACGGGGCCCAGCCGCCGGGCGAGGGCGTCCCGTTCCCCGGGGTCGAGGCCGAGGCCGGGGGCCGCGAGATCGCCGGGGACGGGGTGGATCAAGTCGGCGTACCGGGACTGCCACAGGCCGTAGTGCTCCAGGTTGGCGCGGAGCCGCTGGGCCGCACTGTCGGGGCTCGCGGCCCGGACGAGGCAGTCGACCGGGCCGTCCGTGGCCTCGATGAGGTCGCGCAGCAGGAACGCGCCGAGGAAGCCGGAGGCCCCGGTGAGCAGGGGGCGCGCGGAGGGGTGGACGGGCCGGCGGGCCCGGCGCTCACCGGTGATGTCCGGCGCGAGCCGCACCTCGGCGGCGAGGTCCGGGGCCGCCGCCTCCTCACGCTCCTCCTCCCCCGGAGCCCCGCCGAGCAGCCGGTCGACGCCCTCGACGGTGGGCGTCGCGAACAGGGCCCGCAGGGAGGGCCGCACCCCGCAGCACTCCCCGATCCGGCGGGCCAGGGTGACGGCGAGCAGGGAGTGGCCGCCCAGCGCGAAGAAGTCGTCGGTGACCCCGACCTCGGGCACGCCGAGGGTCTGTGCGAACACCTCGCACAGGGCGCGTTCACGGGCGGTGCGCGGAGCCCGCCCGCCGGCCGGGGCCGCGCTCTCCGGGGCGGGCAGCGCGCGCCGGTCGGTCTTGCCGTTGGGCGTCACGGGGAAGGCGTCGAGCCGGACGTGGGCGGCGGGCACCATGTGTTCGGGCAGGGTGGCGGCGAGGTGGGCGCGCAGTTCGGCCCAGCCGGGGCCGGGCTCGCCGGTGGCGGCGGGCACGGTGTAGGCGACGAGGCGCCGGTCGCCGGGGCGGTCCTCGCGGACGGTGACACAGGCCGCGGCGATCCCGGGGTGCGAGGCGAGCGCCGCCTCGATCTCGCCGAGTTCGATGCGGAAGCCGCGCAGCTTGACCTGGTCGTCCACGCGGGAGACGTAGAGGAGGCGGCCGTCGGGCGTCCATCGGACCAGGTCCCCGGTGCGGTACATCCGGCCGCCGGCGCGGTCGAAGGGGTCGGCGACGAAGCGGGTGGCGGTGAGGGCGGCGCGGCCGTGGTAGCCGCGTGCGACGCCCTCGCCCGCGACGTACAGCTCGCCGGTGACGCCGGGCGGCACGGGGGTCAGCCGGTCGTCCAGGACGTACACGCGGGTGCCGTCGACGGGGGCGCCGATGGGGACGGTGCGGTCGGGGGCGAGAGGCCCCTCCGCGTGCTGGAAGGCGCTCATGGTGGCGCAGACGGTGGTCTCCGTCGGGCCGTAGGCGTTGACGAGGAAGCGGTCCCGGGCCCAGGCGTGGACGAGAGCGGGCGGGCACGCCTCTCCGGCGAGGACCATGGTGAGCCCGGTGGGCAGGGAGTCCGGGGGCATCACGGCGAGGGCGGCGGGCGGGATGGTGAGGTGGGTGACGCCCCGGCCGCGCACCAGGCCGGCGAGGGCCGGGCCCGGCAGCAGTGCTTCGCGGCTGTCGATCTCCAGGCAGGCGCCGGTGAGCAGCCCCATGCACAGCTCCCAGAACGCGGCGTCGAAGCTGACGGACGCCATGTGCAGCACCCGGCTGCCGGGGCCGACGCGCAGCCGCTCGCTCTGGGTCCTGGCCATGGCGCGCACCCCCCGGTGCGTGACGACGACGCCCTTGGGGCGGCCGGTGGAGCCGGAGGTGTAGATGACGTACGCCGGGTTGGCCGGGTCGATGCGGACCGGGGCGGGTGCCGCGTCGCTCGCGCCGAGGTCGTCGGTGAAGAGGTGCGGCACCGGGTGCCCGGGCAGGCGGCGGTGGAGTTCCGGGGTGGTGAGGAGCAACCGGGGGCGGGCGTCGTCCAGCATGTAGGAAAGGCGCTGGGCCGGGTAGTCCGGGTCCAGCGGCACATAGGCGGCGCCCGCCTTGAGGACGGCGAGCAGGGCGATGACGAGTTCGGACGTCCGGGGCAGGGCGACGGCCACCCGGTCCTCGGGGCCCACGCCTCGCTCGGTGAGGTGCCGGGCCAACGCGTTCGCCCGGGCGTCGAGTTCGCCGTAGGTGAGGGTGGTGTGCGCGTCGCGGACGGCCGGGGCGGCGGGGGTGCGCCGGACCCACTCGTCGAAGAGCGCGGGGACCGTCGTGGAGGGCAGGTCGTCGGCCGGCCCGGTGCCGAGGGCGGTGAGGCGGCTGTGCTCGGCGGGGGTGAGCAGGTCGTACGCGTGCAGGGGGCGGTCCGGGTCCGCGGTGACGGCGCCGAGGAGCCGGACGAGCCGGTCGGTGAGGTCCTGGACGGTGGGCGCGTCGAACAGTTCGGTGGCGTAGTCGACGGTGCCCCGCATCCCGTCCAGGGCGCCGGTGTCGTCGTAGGTCTCGGTGAGCGCGAACGACAGGTCGAACTTGCTCACTTCCGCCTCGGCGGGCACTCCGGTGACGGTGAGACCGGGCAGGTCGATGGCGGCGGCCGCCTGGTTCTGGAGGACCAGCATGGTCTGGAAGAGCGGGTGGTGGCTCTGGGCGCGTGCGGGGTTGAGGAGTTCGACCAGCCGCTCGAAGGGGACGTCCTGGTGGGCGTAGGCGGCGAGGTCGAATTCCCTGACCCGGCCGAGGAGTTCACGGAAGGTGGGGTCGCCGCTCAGGTCGGTGCGCAGGACGAGCGTGTTGACGAAGAAGCCGACGAGGCCGTTCGCCGCCTCGTCGGTGCGACCCGCGACGGCCGTGCCCAGGGGGATGTCCTCGCCGCCGCCGTGCCGGGACAGGACGGTCGCCAGGGCGGCCTGGAGCACCATGAAGGCGCTGGAACCGCAGCTGCGGGCGAGCTCCGTGATGTGGCGGGTGGTGGCCCGGTCCACCGAGAAGCCGAGGGTGGCGCCGGTGTGCCGGGAGGTGGCGGGGCGCGGCCGGTCCCAGGGCAGCTCGATCGCCTCGGGCAGCCCGTCCAGCGCGTGCCACCAGTGGGAGAGCTGGCGGCGGACGAGGCTGTCGGGGTCCTTCTCGTCGCCGAGCAGGTCGCGCTGCCAGAGGGTGTGGTCCGCGTAGTCGACGGGCAGCGGGGCCCAGTTGGGCGCCTCGCCCCGTGCGCGGGCGCGGTAGGCGAGGCCGAGGTCGTGGGCGAGGGGCGGCAGGGAGGTGCCGTCGGCGGCTATGTGGTGGACGACGAGCACCAGGACGTGGGCGTCGGGCGCCAGGCGGAGGAGGGTCGCGCGCAGGGGCAGGCTGCGTTCGATGTCGATGGCCTCCGCGGTGGCGGCCGCGACGCGATGGCGCAGCTTCGCCTCGTCGACGCTCTCCACGGCGAACGGGATGACGATGTCGCCGGGTGGGGTGATGTGCTGGCGGGGCCCGTCCTCGCCCTCGGGGAAGATGGTGCGCAGGGCGGCGTGCCGTGCGATGACGTCGGCGACGGCGGTGCACAGCGCGTCGGGGTCGAGCGGTCCGTCGATGCGTACGGCGAGCGGGATGTTGTACGTGGCGGAGGGTCCGTCGAGCCGGTGCAGGAACCACAGCCGCTGCTGGGCGTACGAGAGCGGGAGTTCGGCCGGGCGCGGCTGCGGGACCAGGGCGGGGCGGGTGCCGCCCTCCGCGCCTTCCATAGCGGTGGCGAGCGCGGCGACGGTGGGGTGCTCGAACAGCGTGCGGATGTCGGTCTCGGTGTGCAGGGCGGTGCGGATGCGGCCGACGAGGCGGGTGGCGAGCAGGGAGTGGCCGCCCAGCGCGAAGAAGCTGTCGTCGGTGCCGACCCGGTCCACGCCGAGCACATCGGCGAACAGCCCGGCCAGGATCTCCTCCATGGCGCTGCGCGGCGCCCGACCCGCCGCCGTGCGCGGCACGGTGGGCGCGGGCAGGGCGGCCCGGTCGATCTTGCCGTTGGGGGTCAGGGGCAGGGCGTCCAGCGGCTGGATGACGGCCGGGACCATGTACGCGGGCAGCAGCCGGCCGACGTGGGCGGCGAGCAGTCCGGGGTCGGGTGTCTCGCCGGGGGCGAGGACGACGTAGCCGGTGAGGGTGCGGTCGCCGGGCAGGTCCTCGCGTACGAGGACGCAGGCGGCGCGTACCGCGGGGTGGTCGCGCAGGACCGTTTCGATCTCGGCGGGTTCGATGCGGTGGCCGCGCAGCTTGATCTGCTGGTCGGCCCGGGCCACGTAGCGCACGGTGCCGTCGGCGTCCTGGCGCACCAGGTCGCCGGTGCGGTACATGCGGGCCCCGTCGCCCGCGAAGGGGTCGGCGACGAAGCGGGTCGCGGTGAGGGCGGCCCGGCCGAGGTAGCCGCGCGCGACGCCGGGTCCCGCGAGGTACAGCTCGCCCTCGGCGCCGGGCGGCACAGGGCTCAGCGCGGCGTCCAGGACGTGGGCGCGCATGCCGTCGAGCGGGTGGCCGATGGGCGGGGCGCCGCCGGGGGTGTGGTCGGGGCCGACGTGGTGGGCGGTGGCGAAGGTGGTGGTCTCGGTGGGGCCGTACACGTGCAGGACGGTCGTGCCGGGGTGGGCGGCGGCGACGCGCTGCATGACCCCGGGCGCGGCGGCCTCGCCGCCGGCGGCGACCAGGCGCAGTTGGCCGAGGGAGCCGGGGTCGGTCTCGGCGAGCACGTTGAAGAGGGCCGTCGTCAGGAAGGCGGCCGTGACGCCGTGCCGGGTCACCAGGTCCCGCAGGGTGTCGGGCTGGAGGGGGCCGTCCGGGGCGACGACGACGCGTCCGCCGCGCAGGAGGGGTGCCCAGAGCTCGAAGGTCGAGGCGTCGAAGACGTAGGCGGAGTGCAGCAGGACGGCGTCGGCGGCGTCGTCCCAGCCGTGGTGGGCGGCCAGCGCGGCGATGTCGCCGTGGCGGACGCCGACGCCCTTGGGCAGTCCGGTGGACCCGGAGGTGAACATGACGTACGCGAGCCGGTCGCCGCCCGGTGCGGCGGGGAGGGGGCCGGGCGTGGCGGGGCCGCCGGTGAGGACGCGGCCGGCGCCGTCGACGGTCAGCAGGGCGGTCTCCGGGCCGAGCTGGTGGACCCAGGGCAGCGTGGCGGTCGTCTCGTCCACGACGAGGACGCGCAGGGGGACGACGTCGGTGACCCGGTTGAGCCGTTCGGTGGGCCAGCGGGGGTCGAGCGGCACATAGGCTCCGCCCGCGCGCAGGGTGGCCAGGGAGGCGGTGACGGTGGCGGCCGAGCGGGCGAGGAGGATGCCGACGCCGTCCTCGGCGCCGGTCCCGAGCCCGGTCAGGGCGGCGGCGAGCCGGTCCGCGACTCCGGTGAGCTGTGCGTACGTCAGCTGCTCGCAGGCGCCGGAGACGGCCACCGCGTCCGGGTGGCGGGCAGCCAGCTCGGCGACGGCCTCCGGGATGCTCAGGGCCGTGGTGCCGTCGGGCAGGGCGGCTCCGGTCCCCCGGGCGATCAGCTCCTCGCGTTCGCCGTCGAGGAGGAAGGGCGCGGTGTCGGCGCGGCTCCCGAGGTCCTGGGCCATGGCGGTCAGCAGCTGCCGCATGCGCGAGACGGTATCGGCGACCTCCTGGCGGCCGAGCACGGCGGCCCGGTAGCCGAAGGTGATCCTCAGGGTGTCGCCGGGGGCGACGGTGAGGGTGAGCGGGTAGTGGGCGGCGTCGGTGCCGCTGAAACCGGTGACGGCGAGGCCGGGCAGTCCGCGCTGGGCGGTGCGCAGGGCCTCGGCGTCCATCGGGTAGTTCTCGAACACGACGAGGGTGTCGAAGAGTTCGTCCAGGCCGGTGACGCCCCGGATGTCGCTGAGGCCCACGTGCTGGCTGCCGAGGAGCCGGCCCTGCTCGGCCTGGAGCCGGGTCAGGTACTCCGCCAGGGTCTCGCCGGGCGCGGGCTCGGTGCGCACGGGCACGGTGTTGATGAACAGGCCGACCATGGACTCGACGCCGGGCAGCTCCGGCGGGCGCCCGGACACGGTGGTGCCGAACACCACGTCGGACCGTCCGGTGAGGTGGCCGAGCAGCAGGCCCCAGGCGCCCTGGACCAGGGTGTTGAGGGTGAGGCGGTGGGCGCGGGCCGTCTCGCGCAGCCGGGTCGTCACGGCGGCGTCCAGGTCGAGGACGAGGGTCTCGGGCAGTTCGGCGGCGCCGTCGGGGCCGTCCCGCTCCGCGAGGAGGGTCGGTGCCTCGATTCCGGCGAGGGCGGCGGACCAGGTGTCGAGGGCGGCGGCGCGGTCCTGCTGGGAGAGCCAGACGAGGTAGGCGCGGTACGGGGTGACGCGCGGCAGGGCGCTGTCGTCGCCGCCGGCCGCGTACAGCTCGAAGAGCTCCCGTACGAGCAGGGGCAGCGACCAGCCGTCGAACAGGATGTGATGGCTCGTCATGACGAGCCGGTGCCGGTCCGGCGCGGTCCGTACCAGGGTGAACCGCATCAGCGGCGGGGCGGCCAGGTCGAAGCGGCGGGTGCGGTCGGCGGCGAGGAAGGCGGTGAACCGTTCCGGCACCTCGTCGGCGCCGGTCAGGTCCAGTTCCTCCAGGGGTACGGGAACCTCGGCCGCGACCGCCTGCACGGGCTCGTCCAGGTCCTCGTGGAGGAAGCCGACGCGCAGATTGGCGTGGCGGCGGAGCAGTCCGGCGACGGCGGCGCGCAGGGTGGGGACGTCGACGGGCCCTTCGAGGTCGAAGACGAACTGCGCGGTGTAGACGTCCACGGCGTGCGAGTCGTACAGGGCGTGGAAGTACATCCCGGCCTGCAGCGGCGTCAGGGGGAGTACGTCCTCCAGTTGGAACCCGTTCATTTGCGTCCACCCCACTTGTTCTGCAGTCGGTCGATCTGGGCCTGGTTGAGCGAGACCAGGGGAAGGTCGGACGGCGTCCAGCCGCCTGCTCCGGGCTGTTCGGCGTGTTCCGCGACGGCGCGCAGGGCGCGGTTGAACGCCTCGGCGAGTGCGCCCACGTCCTCCTCCTTCAGCAGGTCGCCAAGCCAGGTCCAGCGGGCCACCAGGCGGGGGCCTTCGGGGAGGTCCTCGGTGTGCGCGTTGATGTCGAGGACGTGGTGCACGGGCATGTCGGGGTCCTGGCTGCGGGGTCCGCCGGCGTCGAGCAGGACCTCCCAGTCGCTGTCCGCCGCCCGGCCCGGGGCCGCGTAGCGTCCCAGATAGTTGAAGCCGATCTGAGGTGCGGGGGCGGCCAGGCGGGGGCCGGTGGCCGGGTTGAGGTGGCGCAGCATGCCGTGGCCGACGCCGTGGTCGGGGACGGCGCGCAGCTGTTCCTTGACGCGCTTCACCGCACGCTCAATGAGCATGGTCCCGAAGCGTGCCGGGTCGCGGGCGTCCAGGGGGCCGGGGTCGACCCGGACGGGGTAGAGACTGGTGAACCAGCCGACCGTGCGGGACAGGTCGATGTGGTTGGCGATCTGTTCCCGCCCGTGGCTCTCCAGGTCGAGCAGGACCGCGGTGTCCGTACGGGGCCGCCAGGCGTTGACGGCGAGCGCGAGCGCGGTGAGCAGGATGTCGTCGACACCTGCGTGGAAGGCGCCGGGGACGCTGGTGAGGAGGGGCTTCGTCCAGGTGGCGGGCAGGTGGGTGGTGAGGGTGCGGGTGCCGTCGGCGGTGTCCAGGAAGGGGTCGAGCGGCCGGTAGCCGAGTTGGGGGTCCGCTGTCCTCAGCGCTTCCTCCCACAGGGGCAGTTCGTCGGTGCGGGCGGGTGTGCGGGCCTGTTCGGCGAGGAGCTGGGACCAGCGCCGGTACGAGGTGGTGGGGGCGGGCAGCGCGGATGCGGTGCCGGTGGCCACCTGCCAGGCGTGGGCGAGGTCGTCGGCCAGGATGCGCCAGGAGACGGCGTCGACGGACAGGTGGTGCACGACGAGGAGCAGCCGGCCGCGCGCCCCGGGTCCGGCGTCGCCCCAGACGGCCTCGAAGACCGCACCGGCGGAGGGCCGCAGGCGTCCGCGGGCCCGTTCGCCCGCTTCGGTGAGCGCGGCCCGGGCCGCCTCGGCGTCGAGCCCCGCGATGTCGATACGGGTGAAGCGGCGCCGGGCGGTGACGGCGCCGGGCGGCAGCGCTTCGAGCACGGTGTCGCCCCCGGCGATGCGGGTGACGCGCAGGCGGAGCATGTCGTGGTGGTCGGCGAGGAGCTGGAGCGCGGCGACGAGGGTGTCCTCGCGGGCACCGGCGGGGGTGCTCAGCACGCCGGACTGGTTGTAGCCGTCGGTGGTGCCGGGGCGTTCCAGGAACCAGGCGGCGATGGGGGTCGGTTCCATGGTGCCGGTGCCGTGGCCGTCCGGTTCGCCCGTGGCGCCGTCCAGCGGTGCGGCGACGGCCGCGATGGCCTCGGGGTTGCGGTGGACGAAGACGTCGCGGGGGGTGACGGCGAGCCCGGCTTCCCGGACGCGGCTGACGAGCTGTATGGACAGGATGCTGTCGCCGCCGAGCGCGAAGAAGTCGTCGTCGGTGCGGACTTCGGGTGCGCGCAGGACGGAGGCGAACGCCTCGCACAGGACGCGTTCGGACGAGGTGCGCGGCTCCCGGCCCGGCCGGGAGCCGTCCGGGCGCTCCGGCGCCGGAAGCGCGGCCCGGTCCGTCTTGCCGTTCGGCAGGAGCGGCAGCGCGTCCAGGGCCACGAAGGCGGCGGGCACCATGTACGGCGGCAGCGCCTCGGTGAGCCGGGTGCGCAGTGCTCCGTCGGTGAGGCGGGCGCCCACGGTGTACGCGACCAGGCGCCGTTCGCCGGGCCGGTCCTCGCGGACGAGGGCGCAGGCGGCGGTGATCCCGTCAGCGGCGGTGAGGGCGGCCTCGATCTCGCCGGGTTCGACGCGGAAGCCGTTGAGCTTGACCTGGTCGTCGGCGCGGGAGACGTAGTGGAGGAGTCCGTCGGCGTCGCGCCGGACCAGGTCGCCCGTGCGGTACATGCGGCTGCCGGCCGGGCCGGAGGGGTCGGCGACGAAGCGGCCGGCGGTGAGCCCGGGGCGGCCGAGGTAGCCGCGGGCGAGGCCGTCACCGGCGAGGTACAGCTCGCCGGTCACACCCGTCGGTACGGGCTGGAGCGCGGTGTCCAGGACGTGGGCGCGGGTGTTGTCGATCGGGCGGCCGAGCGGAACGCCCCCTTCTTCTCCGTGGGCGGTGACGTGGTGGGCGGTGGCGTCGATGGTGGTCTCGGTCGGGCCGTAGAGGTTGTGCACCTCGGTGCCCCAGGCCCTGGCTGCGCGGGCCGCCAGGGCGCGGGTCAGGGGCTCGCCGCCGCAGGCGACGGCCCGCAACGCGGGGGGCGCCGCCTCGGTCCCGGTCTCGGTGAGCAGGAGTGCGAGGTGGGAGGGGACGAACTGGGCGAGGGTGACGCCCTCGTCACGCATCCGGGCCAGCAGCCCGGCCGGATCGTGGTTGAGCGCGGCCGGTACGGGGCAGGTGGCGCCGCCGTGCAGCAGGGGCAGCCAGGTCTCCCACACCGAGGCGTCGAAGCTGGGCGAGGTGCGGGCGAGGACGCGGTCGTCGTCGGTGAGGCCGAAGTGACCTGCCATCCAGGCCATGTGGTTGGTGAGCGCGCCATGGGTGACGACGACGCCCTTGGGCCGGCCGGTGGAGCCGGAGGTGTAGATGACGTACGCGGCGTCGTCGGCGCCCGGCGCGGCGGCAGCGGGCGGCGCCCCGCGTCCGCCCGGCCGGGCGGACCGGTCGCCGAGCGCGAGGCGGGGCACGGAGGCGTACCGGGCGGCCCGCGCCGGGTCGTGGACCAGGAACAGGGCCGGGCGGGCGTCGTCGAGCATGTGCGTGACGCGGGCCTCGGGGTAGTCCAGGTCGACGGGCAGGCAGGCGGCTCCGGCCTTGGCGACGGCGAGCATCGCGACGACCCCGTCGGCGGTGCCTTCGGCGGCGAGGGCGACGAGGTCACCGCGGCCGACGCCCCGGTCGTGGAGGTGGTGGGCCAGGTCGTCGGAGCGGGCGTCCAGCTCGGCGAACGTGAGCTGCTGGGCACCGGCCCGGACCGCGATCCGCCCGGGGGTCCGGGCGGCCTGGGCACGGAACGCCTCGGGGGCGGTACGGGCGCGGACCGGGCGGCCCGGGCCCGGGGCGGCCCGGTCCAGCTCGGCGCGTTCGGCCGCGTCCAGGAACGCGGCGGCGCGGACACGCCCGCCGGGGTCGGCGGCGAGCGAGGCGAGCAGCCGGGTCAGTCGCGCGGCAAGGGCGCGCGCGGTGGCGGGGTCGAAGAGGTCGGTGGAGAACTCCAGGTGGCCGTCGAGCCCGGTGGGCCGGCCCGCGGGGTCGCGGGTCTCCGTGAAGGTGAAGGTGAGGTCGAACTTGCTGATCCCGGTCCGCACGGGCTGCTCGGTCACGGCGAGGCCGTCCAGGACGAGCGCGGTGTCCGCCTGGTTCTGGAGGACGATCATGGTCTGGAAGAGCGGGTGATGGTCCTGCGCCCGGGCCGGGGCGAGGACGTCCACCAGCCGTTCGAACGGCAGGTCCTGGTGGGCGTAGGCGGCCAGGTCGAACGCCCGGACCCGGTCCAGGACTTCGGTGAAGGTGGGGTCGCCGGTCAGGTCGGTGCGCAGGACGAGGGTGTTGACGAAGAAGCCCACCAGATCGTCCAGGGCTTCGTCGGTGCGTCCGGCGACGGCGGTGCCGAGGGGGATGTCCTCCCCGGCGCCGTGCCGCGAGAGCAGGACGGACAGGGCCGCCTGCAGCACCATGAACAGGCTGCATCCCTGGGCGCGGGCCAGCTCGGCGAGCGCCCGGTGCGTGTCCGCGTCCACGGGGAACGTGAAGGCGTCGCCCCGGTAGGTGAGGACGGCGGGGCGCGGCCGGTCCAGGGGCAGGGCGAGCAGTCGGGGGCTGCCGTCCAGCGCGGTGCGCCAGAAGTCGAGCTGGCGGGCGGCCCTGCTGTCCGCGTCGTTCTCGTCGCCGAGGAGGGAGCGCTGCCAGAGGGTGTAGTCGGCGTACTGGACGGGGAGTTCCCGGCGGCCGGGCTCCCCGCCCCGGCTGCGGCGGCGGTAGGCGTCGCCGAGGTCACGGGCGAGTGGGGCCAGCGACCAGCCGTCGCCCGCGATGTGGTGGACGAGGAGGACGAGCACATGGGTCTCGGCGCCGAGGCTGAGCAGCCGGGCCCGGACGGGGAGGTCGGCGGTGACGTCGAAGGCGTGCGCCACCTCGGTGGCCAGCGCCTCGTCCAGGCCGTCCGGGCGGATCTCCCGGGGGGCCAGGTCCAGGTCGGCGTGGTCGGCGGCGAGGACGAGTTGGCGCGGGACCCCGCCGGTCTCGGGGAAGACGGTGCGCAGGCTCTCGTGCCGCTCCACGACGTCCATGAGGGCGCGTTCCAGGGCCGGGGCGTCGAGCGGTCCTTCCAGGCGCAGCACCAGCGGCACGTTGTAGGTGGGGCTGGGGCCCTCGAACCGGTTGAGGAACCACAGGCGCCGCTGCGCGAAGGACAGCGGCAGCGGGTCCGGCCGGTGCGGCGTGCGCACCAGCGGCGGGGCGGCGGCTCCGGCTTCGTCGAGGGCGGCGGCGAGCGCGGCGGGTGTGGGGTGCTCGAAGACCGCCTTGACCTGGACCTCGACGGCGAGCGCGGCCCGGATGCGGGCGACGAGCCGGGTGGCGAGCAGGGAGTGGCCGCCCAGCGCGAAGAAATCGTCGTCGGCGCCCACGGCCGGGAGGCCGAGGACATCGGCGACGAGACCGCAGACGATCTCCTCGCGCGCGGTGCGGGCGGCGCGCCCGCGGGCCGCGGCGTGCGGTGCGGGCGCGGGCAGGGCGCGCCGGTCCACCTTGCCGTTGACGGTCAGCGGCAGCGCATTCACCAGGACGAACGCGGAGGGCACCATGTAGGCGGGCAGGGACCGGCCGACGGCTTCGGTGAGGTCGGCCGGATCGGGCCGGAGAGCCCCGGCTGGCACCACGTACGCGACGAGCCTCCGGTCGCCCGGGACGTCCTCGCGTACGAAGGTGAAGGCGTCGGCGACCCCGTCGCAGCAGGCGAGCACGGACTCGATCTCGCCGGGTTCGATGCGGTAGCCGCGCAGCTTGACCTGGCTGTCGGCGCGGGAGACGTAGGCGATCTGCCCGTCCGGGGTCCACTTCACGAGGTCGCCCGTGCGGTACATGCGCCCGCCGTCCGGGGCGAAGGGGTCGGCGACGAACCGGGTGGCGGTCAGGGCGGGCAGGCCGGTGTAGCCCCGGGCGATGCCGCGCCCGGCGAGGTACAGCTCGCCCGTGACTCCCGCCGGGACCGGGCCCAATGAGCCGTCGAGCACGTACAGCCGCATGCCGTCCAGGGGCCGGCCGATGGGCGGCGGGCCCGCCGGCAGGTCTGCGGCCACGTCGTAGCGGGTGGCGAAGGTGGTGGTCTCGGTGGGGCCGTACACGTGCAGGACGCGGACATCGGGCGCGGCGCCCGCGACGCGCTGCATGGCGTCCGGCGAGGCGAGTTCGCCGCCCGCGCAGACGAGGCGGAGTCCGGCGAAGGCGCCGGGGTCGGTGTCCGCGAGGACGTTGAGCAGGGCGGTCGTCAGGAAGACGGCGGTCACGCCCTGTTCGCGGACGGCTCGGCGCAGTGTCCCGGCCTCCAGGACGCCTTCCGGTGCGACGACGACCGTGCCGCCGCGCAGGAGTGGCGCCCACATCTCGAAGGTGGACGCGTCGAAGACGTACGCCGAGTGCATGAGGACCGCGTCGGTCGCGCCGTCGTGCCAGGCGGAGTCCTCGGCGAGCGCCGCCACGTCGGCGTGGCTGACCGCGACGCCCTTGGGCAGCCCGGTCGAGCCGGAGGTGAACATGACGTACGCGAGCGAGTCCGGGCCCGGTACGGGGACGGTCCTGCCGGGTGCCGGGGGCGCGCCGCGCAGGACGCGGCCGTTCCGGTCCACGACGAGGACCGGGATGCGGCGGGCGGTCTCGATCACCCAGGCGGACGCGGCGGCGGGCTCGTCCACGACGAGGACCCGCACGCCCGCCACCTCGGCGACCTGGTCGAGCCGTTCCCTGGGCCAGCGCGCGTCCATCGGCACGTACGCGGCGGCGGCCCGCACCGCGCCGAGGGACGCGGAGACGACGGCCGGTGACCGGGACAGCAGCACGCCGACGCCGGTCTCGGGTCCCGCTCCGAGAGCGGCGAGGGCACGGGCCAGTTCGGCGGAGACGGTGTCGAGTGCGGTGTACGTGAGCGTGGTGCCGTCGCCGGTCACGGCCACGGCGTCCGGGGTGCGGCCCGCCTGTGCGGCGAAGAGCGCGGGCAGAGTGGTGTCCGGTGCGGGGGCGGGCAGTTCGCGGCCGGTGCCCCATCCGGTGGTGCGGGTGCGCTCGTCGGGTGTCAGCAGGTCGTAGTCCGCGAGGGGCCGGGCGGGGTCGGCCACCACCTGTTCCAGCAGCCGGAGCAGGCGCGCCGCCAGGGCCTCGACGGTGACGTGGTCGAAGAGGGCGGTCGCGTACTCGATCCCGGCGGTGAGTCCGCCCCCGCCCCGCTCCTCACCGAAGGCGAAGGTGAGGTCGAATTTGCTCAGGCCGTTGTGGACGAGCCGGTCCTCGACGTCGAGCCCCGGCAGCTCGGGACGTACGGCGTCCTGGTTCTGCAGGACCAGCATGGTCTGGAACAGGGGGTGGTGGTTGCGGGCCCGGACCGGGTTGAGGCTCTCGACCAGCCGCTCGAACGGCACGTCCTGGTGGGCGTATGCGGCCAGGTCGAACTCCCTCACCCTCCGCAGGAGTTCGCCGAAGGTGGGGGCGCCGGACAGATCGGTGCGCAGGACGAGGGTGTTGACGAAGAACCCGACCAGGTCCTCCAGGGCCTCGTCCGTGCGGCCCGCGACGGGCGTGCCGAGCGGGATGTCGTCGCCCGCGCCGTGCCGGTGCAGCAGCGTGGCGACGGCCGCCTGGAGCACCATGAACAGCGTGGTGCCGGACTCCCTGGCCACGCGCAGGAGTGCGGCGTGCAGCCCGGGTGGTACGTCGAAGGTGTGGACGTCGCCCGAGGGGTCGGTGGTGACCGGGCGCGGGCGGTCGAGCGGCAGGTCGATGAGCCCGGGCAGTCCGGCGAGCGCGGTGTGCCAGTGGTCCAGCTGCTCGCGCAGCAGGCTTCCCGGGGCGTCCGGGTCGCCCAGGACGGCCTGCTGCCACAGGGTGTAGTCGGCGTACTGGATCCCGTCGCCGGCCTCGGGTTGCCGCCCGGCGAGGCGGGCCCGGTAGGCGTCGCCCAGGTGGCGGGCGAGCGGGGCGAGCGACCAGCCGTCGCCCGCGATGTGGTGCAGGACCAGCACGAGGACGTGGTGGTCGGGCGCGGTGCGCAGCAGCCTGGCCCGCAGCGGCGGCTCGGCGGCCACGTCGAACGGCGCGCCCACGGCGTCCGTGACGGCCGCCTCCAGCCAGGCCGGTGCCGTGCTCTCGACGGGCAGCCGGGGCGCGACGACCTCGGCGGGCAGCACCAACTGGTGCGGCACGCCGTCGCGTTCGGGGAAGACGGTGCGCAGCGCCTCGTGCCGCTCCACGAGGTCCAGCAGGGCGCCGCGCAGGGCGTCGGTCTCCAGCGGTCCGTCGATGTCGAGCACCAGCGGGATGTGGTACGAGGAGTTGAGCCCGTCGAGCCGGTTCAGGAACCAGAGCCGCTGCTGCGCGTACGACAGGGGCAGTGGGTCCGGCCGCTCTGCCACGGGGCGGACCGGCGGGCGGGACCGCCCCCGGGTGTCCAGGGCCCGGGCGAGTCCGGCGGCGGTCGGGTGCTCGAACAGGTTGCGCACGGCGAGGTCGGCGCCGAGGACCGTGCGGACCCGGCTGACGACGCGCATCGCGAGGAGCGAGTGCCCGCCGAGGTCGAAGAAGCTGTCGTGCGGGCCGGCACCGGGGCGGCCCAGCACATCGGCGAAGATCCCGGCGAGCAGGTCCTCGCGGGGGTTCAGCGCGCCGGAGCCCTCGGCGGTGGGCGCGGCCTCCTCCTCGGGCCGGGGCAGGGCGCGCCGGTCCGTCTTGCCGTTGGGCAGGAGCGGCAGGTCGTCCAGGACGACGACCGCGGCGGGCACCATGTAGTGCGGCAGCGCCTCCGCGAGGGCGTCGCGCAGGACGGCCGGGCGCGGCCCCCGGTCCGTGGTGACGGCGTAGGCGACGAGCCTGCGCTCCCCCGGCACGTCCTCCCGGATCACCGCGCAGGCGGCGGTGACACCGGGGTGGGTGAGCAGAGCGGCCTCGATCTCGCCGGGTTCGATGCGGAAGCCGCGCAGCTTGACCTGGTCGTCGGCGCGGGACACGTAGTCGAGGAGCCCGGCCGCGTTCCACCGGACCAGGTCGCCGGTGCGGTACATGCGGGCGCCGTCCGGGTCGAAGGGGTCGGCGACGAAGCGGGTGGCGGTCGGCCCGGGCCGGTTCAGGTAGCCGCGGGCGAGGTTGGGGCCCGACAGGTAGAGCTCACCGGTGACGCCGGGCGGCACGGGCCGCAGCCGGTGGTCCAGGACGTAGGCGCGCATGGTGTCGACGGGCCTGCCGATCGGCACCGTCTCGTACGGCGTGTCCGGGGTGTCGGGGACGCGGTGGACGGTCGCGTCGATGGTGGCCTCGGTGGGCCCGTAGAGGTTGTGCACCTCCGTACGCCACAGCGCGGCCGTCTCCTCGGCGAGGGCGCGCGGCAGGGGCTCTCCGCCGCACAGGACGGCGCGCAGGCCCGGCAGGGGCGCGGCGTCGGCCGCCTCGGAGAGGACGAGGGCGAGATGCGAGGGCACGAACTGGGCGACGGTGACACCGAACCGGCTCATCCAGGAGACCAGCGTGTCCGGCTCCGTGTTGGCTCCGGACGGCAGCACGCACACCTCGGCGCCGTGCATGAGGGGCAGCCAGACCTCCCACACGGAGGCGTCGAAACTGGTGGACGTCCTCGCGAGCACCCGGTCCCGCGGCGTGACCGTCAGGTGTCCCGCCAGCCAGGCCATGTGGTTCGCCAGGGCACCGTGGGTGACGACCACTCCCTTGGGGCGGCCGGTGGACCCGGAGGTGTGGATGACGTACGCGGGATCCGCCGGGCGGGGTGTGTACGGGAGCTGTGTGGCGGGGTGCGCGGGCGGCTGGAGCGGTGCGTCGAGGGCGAGTCGCGGGATGTCGCCGGTGGGCACGTCGTCGCCCTCGGTAAGGACCAGGGCGGGGCGCGCGTCGTCCAGCATGTGGCGGATGCGGGCGTGCGGGTAGGCGGGGTCGACCGGCAGGTACGCGGCGCCCGACCGCAGCACGGCCAGCATCGCTACGACGGTGTGCGCGGAGGGCGGCGCGGCGATGGCGACCGTGGTCTCCCGGCCCGCACCGCGCTCGTGCAGCACGTGGGCGAGGGCGTCGGCCCGGGCGTCGAGCTCGGCGTAGGTGAGGTGGGTGCGCTCGTCGCGCACGGCGACGGCTTCCGGCGTGCGCAGGGCCTGTTCCCGGACCGCTGCGGGGGCGGTGAGCACCGGCAGGGGCCGGGGTGCGCCGAGACCCCGCGCGAGGAGGTCGTTCCGCTCGGCCGGGGTCAGGGGGTCCAGTTCGCCGATGGGGCGGCCCGGTTCGGTGACGGCCTGGGTGAGGACGTGGGCGAAGCGGGCGCAGAGGGCGCGGGCGGTGGCGGCGTCGAAGAGGTCGGTGGCGTACTCCAGGTAGCCGCCGATGCCCCCGGCGGCCTCCCCGGCCTCCGGCTCGCCGGCGGTCTCGGTCAGCGAGAAGGTGAGGTCGAACTTGCTGCCGCCGTGGTGCCGGGACCGGTCGCGGACGGTGATGCCGGGCAGCTCCGGCTCGGCCCGGTCCTGGTTCTGGAGGACCAGCATCGTCTGGAAGAGGGGGTGGTGGTCGCCGGACCGCTCCGGGTTGACGGCCTCCACGACCCGTTCGAAGGGCAGGTCGCTGTGGCCGAAGGCGGCTATGTCGGACTGCTTGACCCGGTCGAGGAGTTCACGGAACGTCGGCTCGCCGGAGAGGTCGGTGCGCAGGACGACGGTGTTGACGAAGAAGCCGACCAGTTCGTCCAGCACCTCGTCGGTGCGCCCGGCCACCGCGGTGCCCAGCGGGATGTCGCTGCCCGCACCGTGGGCGCCGAGCGTCACGGCGAGGGCCGCCTGGAGCACCATGAACGGCGTGCACCCGGCGGTACGGGCGAGCCGGACGAGCGCGGTGTGCGCCGGGGCGGGCAGGTCGAAGGGGACGGACGCGCCCCGGTGGCTGGGCACGGCGGGGCGGGGCCGGTCGAGGGGCAGGTCGAGCAGGCCGGGGGCGCCGCGCAGCGCCTCCTGCCAGAAGGCGGTCTGCCGGGCGGCGAGGCTGTCCGGATCGCCGTCGTCGCCGAGCAGTCGGCGCTGCCAGAGGGTGTAGTCGGCGTACTGCACGCGCAGCGGCGCCCAGTCGGGGGCGCCCGCGCCCCGGGCCCTGGCCAGGTAGGCGGCGGAGAGGTCGCGGCAGAGCGGGGCGAGGGACCAGCCGTCGGCGACGATGTGGTGCAGCACGAGGACCAGGACGTGCCGGGCGGGCCCGCGCCGGAGCAGGTGGGCACGGACGGCGGGGTCCCGGCTCAGGTCGAACGGGGCGGTGCTCAGGCGGCGTACCGTTTCCGCCTCCCAGGCGTCGGCGTCCCCTTCCGCCGGGGGGTGTGCGACGTGGAGGGGGACGAGCGAAGCGGCGGCGTCCGCGTCGGTGATCCGCTGGCGGGCGACGCCGTCGTGCTCGGCGAACACGGTGCGCAGGCTCTCGTGCCGGACGGCGACATCGACCAGGGCGCGGCGCAGCGCCTCGGCGTCCAGGGGGCCGTCGAGCTCCAGGACGAGCGGAACGTTGTAGGTGTCGCCGGGCGCCTCGGACCGGTTGAGGAACCAGAGGCGCTGCTGCGCGAAGGACAGCGGCAGCACCTCGGGCCGGGGCTGCGGTACGAGGACGGGTCGGGCGCCGCCCGCGGTGTCCAGGGCGGCGGCCAGGGAGGCGACCGTGGGGTGGTCGAAGAGGGTGGCGAGGGCGAGTTCGACGCCGAGGGCGGCCCTGACCCGGCCGGTGAGGCGGGTGGCGAGCAGCGAGTGGCCGCCCAGGGCGAAGAAGCTGTCGTCCACCCCGACCGCGCGGACGCCCAGCACGTCCGCGAACAGCCCGGCGAGTACCTCCTCGTACGCGGTGCGCGGCGCCCGTCCGGTGCCGGTGGCGGTCCGGGGCGCGGGCAGGGCGCGGCGGTCGACCTTGCCGTTGGGGTTGAGGGGCAGCGCGTCGAGGACGACGAAGGCGGACGGCACCATGTACGCGGGCAGCGTGCGCCCGACCCGGCGGGTCAGCGCGGCGGTGTCCGCGCGGGCTCCGGGCGCGGGCACCACGTAGGCGACGAGCCTGGGGTCGCCGGGCGTGTCCTCGCGGACGACGACACAGGCGCCACGCAGGTCCGGGTCGGTGAGCAGGGCGTGCTCGGTCTCGGCCGGTTCGATGCGGAAGCCGCGCAGCTTGACCTGGCCGTCGGCGCGCCCGACGTACTCGATGTCGCCCGCGCCGGTCCAGCGCGCGAGGTCGCCGGTGCGGTACATCCGGCTGCCGGCCGGGCCGTACGGGTCGGCGACGAAGCGGGTGGCGGTGAGCGCGGCGCGGCCCTGGTAGCCGCGGGCGACGCCGTGCCCGCTCACGTAGAGCTCCCCCACCACGCCGGGCGGCACCAGGTTCAGGGCGCCGTCGAGGACGTACAGGCCCATCCCGTCCAGCGGGCGGCCGATGGGCGGCGCACCGGGCGTTGTGGCGGTGACGGGGTGCCGGGTGGCGAAGGTGGTGGTCTCGGTGGGGCCGTACACGTGCAGGACGCTCGTGCGCGGTGAGGCGGCGGCCACGCGCTGCATGAGGCCGGGGGTCGCGGCCTCGCCCCCGGCGGCGACCAGGCGCAGTCCCGCGAAGACCGCGGGGTCCGCCTCGGCCATCACGTTGAACAGGGCGGTCGTGAGGAACAGCGCGGTGACGCCGTGCCGTTCGACCGCCTCCCGGACGGTGCGCCCCTCCAGGACGCCGCCGGGGGCGACGACCACCCGGCCGCCGTTCAGGAGCGGCACCCAGAGCTCGAAGGTGGAGGCGTCGAAGACGTACGCGGAGTGCATGAGGACCGCGCCGGACACCCCGTCGGTCCAGGCGCTGTCGGCGGCGAGGGCCAGCACGTCTGCGTGGGTGACGCCGACACCTTTGGGCAGTCCGGTGGAGCCGGAGGTGAACATGACGTACGCGAGCCGGTCGGGTCTGCTGATCCGGGGCAGCGCTCCGGGCCGTTCCGGCGCTCCGTCGAGCACCCGGCCGCAGCGGTCCACGACGAGGAGCGGCAGACGGGCAGCGGCCTCCCGGACCCAGGGTTCGCGGGCGGTCCGCTCGTCGGCGATCAGGGCGCGCACGCGGGCCGACCCGGCGACCCGGCCGAGCCGTTCGGCGGGCCACGCCGCGTCCATCGGGACGTAGGCGGCGCCTGCGGCGACGGTCGCGAGGGTGGCGGCCGGGACCGCGGCCGAGCGCCCCAGGAGCACCCCGACGCCGTCCTCGGCACCGATGCCCCAGCCGGTCAGCGCGCCCGCCAGGTCATCGGCCACCCGGTCGAGTTGCCGGTAGGAGAGGGTGTGCGCCCCGTCCTCGACGGCGGGGGCGTCCGGGGTCCGGCGTATCTGGTCCCGGAACGCCTCCGGCAGGGTTCGCGCGACGGCCGGCTCGGGCAGGGCGGTGCCGAGTCCCTGGGCGCGCAGGGCGGTGCCGGTGGCTTCGTCCACGAGCGGCAGGTCGCCCAGGGGCAGGCCGGGGTCGGCGGCCGCCAGGGCGGAGACGAAGGACACGACGGCCTGCTCGTGCAGCCGCACGTCCTCGGGGTGGTAGAGGTCGGGGCGGGCGTCGAACCCGATCAACGGCCCCTTGCCTTCGGCCCGTTCGGAGACGAAGAGCGACACGTCGTCCACCGGGCCGACCGACAGCACCCGGGAGGGCGCGGGGATTCCGGCGAAGTCCCGGTCGTAGTCGTAGCCCATGATGTTGACGACGATGCCGGTGAGGCGGGCCGCGTCGTCGCCCGGGTTCAGTTCGCGGGCGAGTTGTTCGCGGGAGAAGCGCCGATGGCGCAGGGCCCCGCGCATCTCGGCCGCGGCCTCGCGGACGAGGTCGCCGACGGACATGGCGTCGGTGGGCGTCAGGCGCAGCGGCAGGATGTTGGCGGTCATGCCGACGATGTGCCGCAGCCCGCCGTGCCGGCCGTTGGAGGCGAGGCCCACGGTGACCTCGCGGGTGCCGGTGACCCGGGCGGTGTACGCGGCGACCGCGGCGACCAGGACGGCGCTCCACGTGGTGCGGTGGGCGGCGGCGAGCCGGCGCAGGTCCTCGAAGACCTCGGCGGACAGGGACTCGCCGGTGTGGAGCCGTAGGCCGGAGGTGGCCGGTGCCTGGTCCGCCGGTGCGGGGAGGTCGGTGCGGCGGCGGATGAGGGTTCGGCCGCTGTGCGTGCCGTCGTCCCCGGTGGTGTCGGGGGCCTGCTCCGCGAACCTGGCGGTCCAGTAGGCGCGGTCGGCCTCGTGGCGGCCGGATTCGCGGTAGGCCGTCTCGTCGGCGACGAGTTCGCGCAGGGGCGCCGCGGGCAGCGTGATCCCGGCGAGGTCCTCGCCCCGCACCGCGCGTCCGTAGAGGTCGGCCACGACGCGGGTGAAGACGGCGCCACCGAGGCCGTCGACGGCTATGTGGTGGAAGCGGACGTACCAGTAGGACAGCCCGGCACCGGCGCGGAGCAGGGCCAGGTGGTGGCGGGGGCGGTGCGGGGTGTCCGGCGTGGCCATGTCCGTCGCCAGGTAGCGCTCGACCTCGGCGGCGGGGTCGGCGGCCCCGGACACGTCCACGACCCGGAGCCGGCGGGCGCCCGGCTCGCGGACGACGCGCTGCAGGAGGGTGTCGCCCTCCGTGACGAACTCCAGGTTCATGCTGTCGCACAGCTCGCAGGCCCGATCGACGGCGGAGGCGAATAGCGCCTCGTCCAAGTCGCCCCGGATCTCGAAGCATTCACCGATGTTGTATTTCGGGCTGTCGGGGTCGACGAGTTGCCCATACCAGACGCCCTGCTGGGCTGCGGTCGTCCCGAAGAACTCTTCGGGAGCGGATTCCGGGGATACAGAGCCGTTTTCGCGCATGCCGGGACACACCTTCGGGGAGAGCTTGCGGGGGACGAAGAGGGCAGGACGAAGCCGGCCGTGCCGGTGCGGCACTCATGACCGACAACGGGCGGGTAATTACGAGGAGTACGTCACCGGCCCCGGCATCGGGCACCACGGGACCGGCTTCCCGTTGCGGAAACCGGGCGCGAGCTCGCCTATCGAGGACAGGTCGACGCGCGGTCCTTCAATGCGGCACACAGCCCATCAATGCAGTACATCGATGCAGTACATCGATGAGGAAATAAAGCCGCGTGACAGCGGAATGAATATTTCTCGCCGGAACGTGATCGATCGTCATCCCGGGCTGATCGAATGTGCCCGCATGGGAACGACATCGACCGATTGAGACGCGCGGGCCTGCGAACCAGGGCGGCCCACAGGCCCGCGCGCCGCCCTACCCGGCGTCGGCCTCCATCGCCCGCACCAGGCCCGCGGGCCGCATGTCCGTCCACGCGGCCTCGATCGCGTCGAGACACTCCTGTCGCGAACCCTCGGGACCGCCGACGCTCCAGCCCCCCGGAACCTCGATGTGCGCCGGCCACAGCGAATACTGGCCCTCGCCGTTCACCAGCGTCACGAACCGACCCGACTCGTCATCGAAAGGATTGGTCACGACCGTCCCCCCACTTGTTTTCCTACATGCCACCGCATGTTCTTCAGATATACCCGGGCCCGCCGCGCGGATTCCCCGCTCCCCCGCCACCGGACCGCCCGCCCCCTGTCGCGCAAGTACGGCCGCATGGGCGGAGATACGTTACGCCTCGGGATACCGGTGTGACGCCGATGGCCGGCCGGTCGTCCGGCTTCGCCCGTTCACGCCAGTCACCATAGAGGACCACCGACAGCACGAGAGACGAATTCGGCCCATTACTTATCAGTCCGCACGAGGTGGCGTGCGGGAAGGCCGGCCGGAGACATATGCCAAGCCCACTCCTCCGGAAAATTTCAGCCACCCGATGTCCCGATTGTGCACATTTCACTAAATACGAACCGCACACATTCGGATAACCGCCGGCGTACACCCCCTCATGCACGGGCACGCGCCGAACACACCGCGCTCCCGTGCGCCGGGTGCGCGCCCCATTCGAAATCAATGGCCATTCCCATCACTCCGTGTAATTCTCCGGGGTTCGGCGCCGACGGCCACCCGCCGGGGGGGCGGCCGGCCCCGCATGCGATACGAATGCCGGGCGACCGAAGAGACCCCGCCCGCGACCGTGGGCGTGTTCATCGCCCTCGCTCCGCCCGACCCGGCGAAAAACGAACCGGCCCAGGAACTGCGGCCCGCCTACGCGACGCATCCCCAGGTGCGGTGGAACCGGATGGAGGACTGACACATCACCCTGGCGTTCCTGGGCGCACTCCAGGTGGACAGCGTTCCGCTGCTGTGTCCGCCGCTCGCCGCTCTCGCCGCGTCCCAGCCCGCTCCGCGCCTGGCTCTGCACGGCAGCGGCACGTTCGACGGGCGGGTGGCGTGGAGCGGGGTCGACGGCGGCCTCGACGCACTGCACCGGCTCGCCGACGGCGTACGGGCTGTGGTCCGGGACCACGGGATCGCCCTGGAGGACCGGCCGCTGCGCCCCCATCCGACCCTCGCCCGGGTGCGCCGGGCGACCACACGTCGGCCGGGGAGATCGCCGCGCTGCTCACGGAGTTCCGGGGCCGCACGTGGCCCGCCGAGTGCCTGCACCTGGTGGGCAGCAACGCGGGGAGCCGCCCGGGACAGCTCCACTACCGCGACATCGCGGCGTGGCCGCTCGGCACGGCCTCCGCCGCCGCGGTGCCGCCCGCACACCCCTGAGGCCGGGCCCTCCGGGGCTACGCCAGCCTGACCGGAGTGGGGCGCGGCTCCGTGTGTCGGTGAGGTTCGGGGGTACTGTCCCCACCAGCGCAGGCCACGTGCTCGCTTCGCCGCGGCGCCAGCCGAAGCACACCGTCCGTGCCGACCACGAAGGTGAACGGTTCGGTCAGCTCTGCTGCCGATCGCTCAGTGATCCAACCGTCGCAGTCAGCCGCCGAGCGGATCGGGCACCCGCCGCTGCCGGGTCGGGCCGCAGCCTTCGGCTCCACCGGCCCGACGTATCGGTAACTCCGCCCCCTCGCACTCACAGCCGCCAACCTAAGAGGTGAGTCGAGTGGTCCACCGGAGCCTCGTCTGGGGTGGCGCCGGTGGTCACTGTGCCCACGGGCTGGGAGTGAAGGGTGTAGTTCCAGTCGCCGTGGAAGCGATGCCTGGCGAGGGGCAGGGCGGCGATCTCGTCATCGCTGATGCGGATGCCGGTGGGGTACTCGCCGCTGTCGAGTTCGGCCTGGACGGTGAGGCCGGTGCGGCTGGTGGTTGCCGCGATGGTCTGGATCATTACTTCGTAACTGGTCAGGGCTCTGCCTCGCCAGTTCATGGTGATGCGGGAGAACAGTCTGTGCTCGATCTCTCGGCAGCCCGGATCCGTAACTCCTCGCGGAACTCCTGCCGTTCGGCGGTCAGCCCGCCCCCTTGCGGATACCGCATGCACCGGTGATACCGCACGGGCGACAAGCCGTCAGGCCCTACGACTCCACGAGTTCAACCCCAGTAACAGCAGCTGGCCATAATCCAGTTCGGCCACTCCGCGCGGGACCGTACCCTCCCGAACCCCGGCCGCTGCGGCGACGAGCCTGATGCCACCATGCCCCAGCGACAGCGCCTCCGCCCCTATGGCCAGCCGACGCTGACGCTCATCGAGAGGCGGCAACAACGCCTCGAACTTCGCCGCCAGGACATCCTCGGCCCCCTCTGATCTCCCCGTACCAGAACAACGAGTCCGACCGTTGGAAGCCACGACTTGTTTTCCGGCAAGCCCTTAGTCTGCTGGCGACGCCTCAGGAAAATTCGGTCATGATGGTGTTACGAGTTCCTACCTCTTGTCGCGCCACTGTGAGAATTTCAAGCCGGGTCCAAGCCTGACCGAAGTGATGTCCTCGGCACGCTGGTTCGGAGTGTGCTCGCTGGTCGTGCTCTCTATCGGCCCTTCGGCGAGACCCCCTTGATGGAAGGGAACCCGGTCTACGACCTCGCCCTCATCGTTGAGAAAGTCCAGAGTGCCCGTAACGGTGTTGTAGTGCTGCTCGCGCAGTATCCCGTCTACCGTCATCCGCACCGTCTTCTCCTTCCCCGATGGGTGGGACAGCTGAAGATGCTCACGCGCCGTACGAGCCACCGCGGGTGACGTGGCTTCCGTGCTGGCCGGGAAGACCTCGTTGTCACGCTTGTTGTCCAAGGCGTAGAGGAGCAGGCCGAGCAGTGCGGCAGATACGGCCGCTACGGCGGCCCACGACAGAAGGCGTGATCGGCGAGACATCCTGGCATCCTTGCACGTTGTCCTCCGCGCCCCGCCCATGGCTGCCACCCTTCCGCTTGTCGGCTTCGTCGACCACTGGTGTGGAGCCCGGGCACGCTGCCGCCCTCCCGGCCCTGACCGGCTAGGTCGGCAACCGCCTTCGGCCGAAGGGGTCTGCCGCACGATCGGGTGACATCTGAACTGGCTTGCCCTGTGGGGCAGGTGGGAAGGATGTCGCTGTGCCCAAGCCCTATCCCCAGGAGTTTCGCGAGGACGTCGTGCGGGTCGCGACGAACCGCGGTCCGGGCGTCACGATCGAGCAGGTGGCCGCCGACTTCGGTGTCCACGCGATGACGTTGTGGAAGTGGATGCGCCGTGCGGACATCGACGACGGCGTGAAGCCGGGGACGACGAGCCAGGAGAGCGCGGAACTGCGGGAAGCGCGTCGGCGGATCAAGTTGCTGGAGCAGGAGAACGAGGTCCTGCGGCGGGCGGCGGCCTATCTGTCTCAGGCGAACCTGCCGGGAAAAGGATCTACCCGCTCGTGAAGGAGCTGGCCGCAGGCGGGGTGCCCGTCACGGTGACGTGCCGGGTGCTGAAGCTCGCCAGACAGCCCTACTACCGCTGGCTCGACGACCCGGTGACCGCTGCCGAGCTTGCCGGGGCCCATCGCGCGCACGCACTGGTCGCCGCCCACCGCGACGACCCGGAGTTCGGCTACCGCTTCCTGGCCGACGAGGCCCGCGACGCCGGGGCCGACATGTCCGACCGGACCGCGTGGCGGATCTGCCGGGACAACCGCTGGTGGAGCGTGTTCGGCAAGAAACGCGGCAGGACCAGGAAAGCCGGCCCGCCGGTCCACGACGACCTGGTGAACCGGGCCTTCACCGCGACCGGCCCGAACCGCCTGTGGCTCACCGAGTTGAGGCTGATCGTTGACACCTACGAGTTGGCGGACCGGCAAGGTCTCGTGTCCACGATCCTGTGGTGGCAGGACCGGTGCTGGCGGGGCATCGACTCCCAGGCTGATGCCGGTGATATCGCCATGACCCGGCTCCGTGACGCAGGAGCCGTAACCCACGTCCGGACGGCCTTCCAGTGGGTTTCCGACCATCGAGGCGCATTGGAACGCTCAGTGCGGTGAGCACCCGAGTGGCGTTCGCGGTGGGTGCGCCGGCCCAGCTCCCGCAATGGGCGCGGCACATGCGCACGCCGCGATCGGCAGGACCGCCCTCAGCACCTCGGTTCGGGCGCTCGGCCCGGGCGAGGGCGGGCATGCTGGGGGTACTTCACGGTCCGGTCCTGCGCCGCGGAATTGTGGACCGTTCGGTCGGCTGCTCCATGGCGAGGGTGGTGTCCGTGCCGAGTGCGCGCACTCCCGGACACGGTCCGCCAGCAGCGCGCGGGCCTGGTCGCGGTCGATGACCTGTCGCCGCTGTTGGCGGAGCAGCAGTCGCCGCCGAGGATCCCGCGGGGTGGATAGCCGACGCCGGTGCTGGGTTCGACGGTCCGGTCCGGCACCGGCGTCCGTCGCTCCCCGTCCTGCCGCCGCTCGGCTTCCCGCTGCTCGGCCGCGGCGATGGCTGCGCGGACGGGGCCGGGCCGGATGCTGAGTTGGTGCCCCGGTGTGGGAAGCCTGGGGAGATCGGGCGGGCTACGTACGGTTCCCGTGGTTGGCCGCAGGTTCTCCGGTGTCGAGCGCACCTTCTGAGGGGCGGTTCTTCCCGAGCAAGGTGGCCACGAGGACAGCGCCGAGCGGCAGCAACCGTGAGCTCGTAGGAGAAGCCTTCCGTCGCGGCGGGCCGGAGGCCGGCCGGGGCGTCGCTGCGGCGCGTGGCCAGAGCGACGAGCACCGCCACTCCCACAGCACCTCCGACCTGTTGAACGGAGCTCAGGACTGCCATGCCGAGCCCGGCGTTCTCCTCGGTGGTGCCCGTGAGTGCCGCGACGGTCAGCGCCGGCAGACCCATCCCGCACCCGAGGCTCGTGACGAGCATGCCGGGAAGTACTCCGGAGGCGTATCCGTCGCTCGGTGCCACGCCGGACAACAACAGCAGCCCGGTCGCACTGATCGGGAACGAGATGACGACGACCGCGCTGTCCGGCCGCTCTCCCACCGGGTGCCGGAGTAGGACCTCTCCAGCCCGCTGAGCCACATCCCGACCGCGCCCCGAAGCCGGTTCATCATCGAGGACATCCGAAGGGACAGGGTGCGCCCGCACGAACGGGGTGGCGACGAACACGACGATCTCAATCGTCTCAGCCGTCGGCAGCGGCATCGATCCCCGCTCCCCGGTCGACCACTGGGGCGACCGCACCCTTCAGCATCTCGCATTTCCGGGCGACCTCTTAAATGTGAGCCACGCCTCGGAAAGCCGGGACACCTTCCTCAGGACCCCGCATACCCAAAATAATGACCTTCATTCAACCAGTCCCCGCTGGTCACCAAGCAAAGGGGGAGACGGGGAGTCGAGCGCCGAATGTCATCATCCTTGAGGAAATCCCGGACACTTCTCTCGGGTGCCCCGAAACTCATTACCCATGCCCGGCTCCTCACCAGTTCCTGGGCGGCGGACGCGCGGAAGGCGTGTGGGTGGGCCGCGACGATTCGTC
>NZ_JBHVIN010000003.1:42146-139943 GCF_042799575.1 Streptomyces sp. NPDC057682
GGGGGGGCCGGCCCGTAGTGGGGGCCCCCCCCCCCCCACACGCCAGGAGGAGTCCGCTCAACCCATGGCCGTCACCAGCGGTACCAGCGGCCCCGCTTGCCGTTTTCTGTCGACCGGATCACGAACCCAAGCAGCCAGACAATCAGCACGATGACGGCGATCCACCACAGGGCCTTCAGCGCAAAACCCGCGCCGAAGAGAAGCAGGGCGAGCAGAAGAACAAGAAGAATAGGAACCATGACTATCAACCTCCGATACGTCCTGTGCCCGCAAATCCCGCTTTCACTCTCCAGGACTTACAGAAACCTATGATGAATGCTCGCCACCAACAGCACGGTCGGCACGGTTCCTCACCGCATGGAGCGGAACAACGGCTCGACGTCGTCGAGGCGGGCCGCTGTTCGTGCGCGCGGCAAGGCGGAGGGTGGTACTGCCGCGTCGCCTTGCGCGACCGGAACGTCCCAGTACGACTCCGGCCAGGACGAGTGCCACGCCGCACAGCTGCTGGACGGTCAGCATCTCTCCGGCGATCACCGTGCCGAGCAGGACACCCGTGACGGGGTTGAGGAGCCCGACCAGGCCCACGGTCCCTGCCGGAAGGTGTCGCAGCCCGGTGAACCAGGCGACGAAGGCCAGCGCGGTGGCGACGAGGGTGACGTAGCCGAACGCGAGGAGCGCCGATGCGGAGAGTGCGGGTGGAGGGCCCTCGACAACTGCGGCGGCCGGCAGCAGGAACAGCCCTCCGGCGGTGAGCTGCCAGGCAGTCGACGCGAGCACGTCGGTTCCGGTGTCGTTCCAGCGTTTGGCCAGGATGTACCCGAAGGACGACACGCACATGGCGGCGACCGAGGCGAGGACCCCTGGGACGCTCGCTCCGCCCGCTCCCGTCAGCAGCATGAGGCAGACCCCGCCGAGCCCGACCCCGGCGCCGGCCAGGTGCGCGACGCCGGGCCGCTCGGACACCAGGACCCAGGCGATGAGCATCATCGCCAGGGGGGACATCGCCATGACGGTCGAGGCGACGCTCGTCGGCAGCAGCTGGGAGGCGACGTAGACGAGTACGAAGAACACGCTCACGTTGAGCAGCCCGAGGACCGCGGACCGCCACCACCACGCACCGCTCGGCCGCTGTCTGCACAGCCCCAGCAGGACCAGACCGGCGGGCAGCGCTCGCAGCGCCGCCCCGTAGAGAGGGGTGCCGGGTGGCAGGAACTCACGGGTGACGTAGTAGTTCGCGCCCCAGGCCACCGGCGCGGCGGCGGTGAGTGCCACCCACCGCAGATTACCTTCCATGGAAGACAATATAGCTTCCTTGGAAGGTACCGTAGTGGGCATGGACACTCCGCAACCGCTGGACCGCGTGGCTCGCATCCAGGCCGACTGGCGCCGCGAGCGGCCCGACCTCGACATCTCCCCGCAGGGCGTCATCGGCCGGCTGCACCGCCTGGCCGACCACCTCACCCGGGAACTCTGCCTCGTCTACGAACGCTACGGACTCAGCGAGGGCGAGTTCGACGTCCTGTGCGCACTGCGCCGTGCCGGTGAGCCCTATGAGCGTGCGCCCGGAGAACTCGCCGCACACACCATGGTCACGACCGGCGCGATGACCAAGCGGATCGACCGCCTGGAGCGAGCCGGACTCGTCACCCGCCGCCGCTCCGACGACGACCAGCGTGGCCGGATCGTGGCCCTCACCCAGCCTGGCCGCACACTGATCGACCAGGCATTCACCGACCACATGCACAACGAACGCCACCTGCTGAGCCCGCTGAGGCCGGACGAGACCGAGGCGCTCGAACACCTGCTCAGCATCTGGATCTCCCACGTGGAGAATCCGCGTCCGTCCGGCCGTACGTGAGCCGCCCGGCCGTACGTGAGCCTCTCGACGCCGAGCGGCCGAATCGGCGCGGCAGCCGCCTCCGCGCCGTTCCGGGGCGTTCTTACGACTGACGCGCAGGGGATGTCATTTGCCCTTGAGGCCGGGCCGGGTGATCGTGTTGGCTGACGGCGCGGGGCCGTCAGCGCCGCGGGGGTCCGCTTGGCTGTAGCAGGGAGATAAACGTGCAGGACATGGTCGTCGATCCCGTTTCCCACAATCGGGCGGCCTGGGACAGGTACGTCCAGGAGGGCAACGAGTGGTCGAGGCCGGTGAGTAGTGAGGTTGTCGAACGCGCCCGCAAGGGCGACTGGTCGGTTGTTCTCATCGGGCGGGAGCCGGTCGACCGATCGTGGCTGCCGGCGGACCTGACCGGGAAGGACGTGTTGTGCCTGGCCTCCGGTGGTGGCCAGCAGGGTCCGGTCCTCGCTGCCGCGGGGGCTCGGGTCACGGTGTTCGACAACTCGTCCGGCCAGCTCGGTCAGGACCGGATGGTGGCGGCTCGCGACGGGCTCGACGGGCTGCGCACCGTCCTGGGCGACATGAGTGACCTCAGCGCGTTCGGCGACGCGGCGTTCGACGTGGTGTTCCATCCGGTCTCCAACCTGTTCGTACCGGACCTGGCGCCGGTGTGGCGGGAGTGCTTCCGTGTTCTGCGACCGGGCGGGACTCTGCTCTCGGGGTTCCTCAATCCCGATGTGTACTTGTTCGACCACGAGGCACTCGACGAGCGCGGCGAGATGACCGTCGTGCACAAGCTGCCCTACAGCGATGTCACGCAGTACTCCGCCGAGGAACGCGCCGCGAAGTTCGGCGCGGATGCCGCACTTGAATACAGCCACACCCTGACCGGCCAGATCGGCGGGCAGCTCGCCGCCGGGTTCCTGCTCACCGGCTTCGCGGAAGCGCCGCACCAGTCCAACGCGTCCGCTTCCTACATGTCGCACTACTTTGCGACGTCGGCGGTCAAGCCCGGCTGACCCCTCGGGCGGTGAGGCGGAAGCGGTCGCGTGAACGCTCCGGCTCGGTGCCAGCGCCCGTCGCCGCCGCATCACGTGGCGTCCGCCCGGCTCCGCCGGATGAGAGGGGCGAAGGGGAGCACCCGTGACGGGTGCCCCCTCCGTCGTACGAGGAGCCGGTCCGCGGCCGCCGGCTCCGGCACGCGCCGGGCCCGGGGGAATCGGTGGCGTCAGGAGCGGACGTAGTCGATGGCCTTGACGACGACGTCGGTGATCAGCGGGCCGCATCCGCCGGGTGCGCGTCCGGCGAATTCGAGGGTGAAGTGGTCTTCGCCGGCGATGAACTGGAGGCTCTTGTCGACCGGGGCGAAGCGGGGGCCGATGGGGGTGTAGGAGTCGCCCACGGGGTCGGAGGTGGGCGGGGGGATCGCCTCGGTGCCGGGCTGGGTCGGCGGCCCGTACCGGATCATGAGCGGTACGTCGATGGCGACCCCGCTCGTCGCGGGATCGGCCGCGGTCCTCAAGCAGCGGCACCCCGACTGGACCGGCGAGCGCATCAAGAACGCGCTGATGTCGACGTCCGACACGACCGGTGGCACGCCGTACGAGGTGGGCACCGGCCGGGTGGGCGTCGCGTCGGCCGTCAGCTCCACCGTCGAGGCGACGGGCTCCGTGGAGGCGGCCGCGTACAACTGACCGAACGCCGACGCGAAGACGGCGACCCACACCCTCACCTACCGCAACGAGGGCGACGCGGACATCACGCTCGCCCTCGCCCTCGACACCGACGTCACCGCGTACACCCTGTCGCGGTCCTCGGTGACGGTCCCGGCACACGGCACCACCGAGGTGTCCCTGACCCTCGACCCGTCGAAGGTCCCCGCGGGCACCACGTTCTCCGGCCATGTCGTCGCGACGGACACCGCGACCGGAACGACCGTCGCCCACACCGGCTTCGCCCTCTTCAAGGAGGCGGAGATGTACGACTACACCATCACGCTGACGGGCCGGGACGGGAAGCCGCTGTCGGGCAATGTCGCGCTGCACACGGCGGACTCCAGCGAGTCCACGCTCATCGCCGTGGACGGGGAGAAGACGCTGCGGCTGCCGCCCGGCCGGTACACCGCGACCGCCTACGTCGAGGTGCCCGGCGACACCGCCGACTCGCTCGGCCAGGCACTGCTGATCTCCGACGAGACGACGCTCGGCGACGGCCACACCTCCGGCACGGCCGATCTGGACGCGACCAAGGTACGCAAGGCCTATGCGGTCACCGAGCGGGAGAGCGAGGAGACGCAGGCCGTCTTCAACCGCCAGCGCACCTACGCCAACGGAACGGGCGTCAACTGGTCCACCTCCTGGCTGCTGGCCGACATGTACGACTCGCTGCACCTGGCGCCCACGAAGAAGGTGTCGGACGGTTCGCTGCGCGCGTTCCTGCACTGGCGGCTGAGGGAGAAGGTCCTCGACGCCGCGACCGGAACCGGGCGGGACATCGAACTGACGCCGCAGCCGGGCACCGCGTACCGCGACGGCTCGTCGACCCTGCGCACCGTGTACGCGGGCCGGGGCGCGGCAGCCGACTACACCGGGCTCGACGCACGGGGCAAGGCCGTGATCGTCGACCGCAGCGAGGACGTCACCGCGACGGAGCGGGCTCGGACGGCCGCCGACGCGGGCGCGCCCCTGCTGATCGTCGTCAACAACACCCCTGGACGCCTGTATCAGAGCTATGACGGTGCCGACGGGCTGACCGTCGCCTCCGTGCGGCAGGGCGACGGCGCACGCCCGGTCTCCGAGGCGAAGTCGGAAAGCGGCCGGCTGCACGTGAGGCAGCAGCAGTATCCGGACTACGGCTACGACCTGGTGCAGCAGTTCGAGGACGTCGTCCCGGACCGGTCCCTGGCGTACCGGCCGGACGACGGCGAGCCGGCCCGGGTGCGCACCGGCGTCTACGCGGCGCCCGGCACACTCGGCTACGGCGGGCGCTACTTCATCCCGGCCTGGGGTCCGGGTCTCGGCGGTGACGCGTACGAGCAGTGGTCCCGGACGACGACGGAGTACGTCACCGGCGGCACCACCGCCGTCGGGTCCTGGTACGAGCAGCACACCGGACTCGGTGCGGCGGACGGCTACTTCGAGCGCGGGGAGACGGACTCCTACACCGGCGGCCGGCAATACGACGTCGCCTGGTTCAAGCCGGTCCAGGCCGCGCGCCTCGGGGATACCTACGTCCCGTACCAGACGAGCACCAACACCCTCAACTGGAACGTCGCGGTGTGGTCCGGAGGTGACGCCGGCCATGTCGGGGCCGGTGGCGGCACCAAGCAGACCACTCTTTACCGTGGCGACGCCCAGCTCGCCACGTTCAAGGCCCAGTCGGGCCGTGCGTACAACCTGACGGCGGGCTCCTACAGGCTCGTCGCGACCGGGCAGCGCACCACCGCCGCCTGGACGGGTTCCACGAGCACGCGCACCACGTGGAGCTTCGACTACAAACCGCTGCCGGCGGGCACGGCCCGCGCCGATGCGCCGATGCGCCGATGCTGAACCTGACGTACGACGCCGACACGGATCTGCGGGGCACGGCCGGGGCCAGCAAGCGCCTCGCCCTGGGGCTGCGTTCCGCGACGTACGACGGAAGGACCTCGGCCTCATCGGCCACCCTTCAGGTCTCCTACGCCGAGGGGGCGACGTGGCGGGACGCCACGCTCAAGCGGACGCGTGACGGCCGCTGGGCGACGGTCCTGAACACGCCGCGGGCCGCCGAGTCGGTGTCGCTGCGGGCCTCGGCCGCGGTGCCCGGCGGGCTCACGATCGGCCAGGACGTGATCCGGGCCATCACCCTGAAGTAGGCGGAGCCGGGAGCGGGCGGGTGTGGCGGACGGCGGTCACGCCCACCCGTAGTCGCGGGCGAGGGCCGTCACCTCCTCGCTGTCCGCCGGGGTGACGGCCTGGGGCCTGCCCGCCGAGAAGATGTCGATGGTACGGCGCGCGGACAACTGCAGTTGGCGGTAGCGCGTGCCGATGGCCTCGCCGCCCTCGACGATCTCCACGAGTTCGCGCTGCGCGCGGTCCGCGGTCGCCATCCGGTACGTCTCCGCGCGCCGCGCGACCGTCACTTCGGCGCGCCGCAACCGTTCTCGGTGCGCCGCCCGCTCGGCGCCCAGCGCGACGGCCGGGGGCGCCGCGGCGTACCGGTGGCCGTCGGCGGCGCGGGCCACGAGGCCCCTCGTCACCAGGGAGCCCAGTGCGGCCGCGGCCCGTTCGACGGGCAGACCGGCCGCGTCACAGATCGCCTCCGCACGGGCCGACGGCTGAGCGATCAGCATCTAGTAGACGGCCGCCTCGTCGGGCAGGAGCCCGAGTTCGTCGAGTTCCACACCGCCCACCCCCTTCGCTGTCCGGTGACCGTTCGCCGGCCCCCGTGGATGGTAAGCCCGAGCGGACCGGCCACCCACTGCCCCTCCTGCTCGATCGGCCCGCGAATCCGTCGTGGCTGCGCCGTCCCGCCTCCCCGGCACTGCGGAAGGCCTCGGGTTTACAATCGGTCAAGCTTCACGGAGGGTGACAACCATGGTGGCCAGGCATATTCCCAGCACCTCGACGCTGCTCGCCTTCGAGGCCGCGGCACGTCATGGCAAGTTCGCTCTCGCCGCCCGGGAACTGGTCGTCACGGAGGGGGCCATCAGCCGTCAGGTCGCGCGGTTGGAGGCGTTTCTCGGGGTGTCGTTGTTCCTTCGGAGCGGCAACCGGGTCGAGCTGACAGCGCACGGGGCGCGCTACGCCGAAGAAGTGGGACGGCTCCTCGTGTCGTTGGAGCGGTCGACACTGCAGGTGATGACGTCCCCGCCTCAGCAGGGGGTGCTGGAGCTGGCGGTGATCGGGACGTTCGCGACCAGGTGGCTGGTACCGCGGCTTCCGCTGTTCTCGCGGAAGCGTCCGGACGTGCTGGTGAATCTGAGCACGCGTAACGAGCCGTTCGTCCTGAACGGCAGCGCCTTCGACGCCGCGATCACTTTCGCCCATCCCGCGTGGGCCGGGACCGAATCACATCACCTGCTCCGCAGCCCCTTGATCCCGGTCTGCCGTGCCGACCTCGTCCCACAAGGCTACGGAATGAGTGCCGGCAGGCTCCCCGGTCTGCCGTTGCTGCACAAGACGACGACGCCGGAGAGCTGGCGGGACTACGCGCGGGAATTCGGGGTCGATCTCCAGAACGCGGCGGCGGGAAGCCGTTTCGAACAGTTCTCCATGCTGATCGAAGCGGCTCTCGCGGGCCTGGGCGTAGCACTCGTTCCCCGACTCTACGTCTCCGAAGAACTGCGAACCGGAAGACTCGTTCCGGTCGGGCCGCCCGGAGAGTCGGCGGGCAAGGACTTCATCCTCGTCACCAACTCCCGGACCTCCCGTACGGAACTTCTCGATGATTTCTCCGACTGGCTGGTGGACGAGGCCGGACCGGAGTACAGGCCGGCCACGTCGGACTCCGCCGCCGCTCACCCCTCGTACGTGATCCAGTAGTCACCGCCCAGCCGCTCGACGCGGGCGAATCCGCGGTCGGTGAGGTGGGGACCGGCGACGGTCATCCGCTCGGCACTGACCATCTCGAATACCTGTGAGCGGGTCTCGGCGGCGCGGACCGGGTCGTTGTCCAGAGCGACCGAGGCGTCCGGCCGCGTCACCTGGACGGCCGGGAAGTGCACGGTGTCGCCCCAGAAGAACACGCTCTCGCTCTGGGAACCGATGAGATAGCCGGTGTGCCCGTCCGTGTGACCGGGAAGCGGAATCGCTGAAATACCGGGCAGGACCTCGCCTCCGCGCAATGCGCGAAGTCCGCCGCCATAGGCGTCGAGGGCTCTGCGGGCGATCTGGAAATTGCCACGAGCCCTGTCGTTCGCGTGCGCGAGATTGCTGTCGTCCTCCCAGAAGGCGACCTCACGCTCGTGTACCACGAGTTCGGCGTTCGGGAAGGCGGCCCGTCCGGAGTCGTCGAGCAGGCCCCCGACATGGTCGGGGTGCGCGTGTGTGAGGAGGATCGTGTCGATCTCCGATGCTCGCACCCCTGCCCGTGGCAGGCAGGACGCCATACGACCGCCCCACTGCTTGATGCCGCCCGCCCCGGCGTCCACCAGAACGGTGCGGCCGCCGCCCCGGACCAGATAGCTGTTGATGTGCATGGGCGACTGATCGTTCAGTCCGCCCCGCCGCTGCAACGCGGACGCCTCGTGACGGTCGACGTTCAGGAGCAAGTCGAGACTCGCCGTGAGATACCCGTCACTGATGGCGGTGACCGTATAGTCTCCGACTTTTCTGACGGGAAAGGATTCGAATTCCATTCTTGCGCCGTTCTTCTTCATTGAGGGTGTGAATGCTTCGCCCGGTGAAGCCGAAGCAACGAATGCGGGCGCCGAGGCCGGTGGGATCCGTGATCGCAGCGGCGATCCGAATCTCGACGGAGACCGGACGACCTCGGCCCATTCGCGCGGGCACTACCTGTCGTCGGTCGCGGCTGCGGAGGGCACGCCCCTGAGCTGGGGAGTCATCGCCGCATAGAAATGGACGCCGTCCGGCACGCGTGCGAGGCACGGGGGCTCGGAACTCACGGCCGTGGCCAGCCAGCGCCGCTCCGGGGACTTCTCCATCGCGACGGCGCGCATGGCGTGCGGAGCGAGTCCGAGCCGCATCAACGCTTCGGGACCGATGGAACTCAGCACCAGGTATTCACCGGCCGACACGTCGGGCGCCCGGTCGAGGCCGTCGTAGAGGTTGCGGTGCCAGTCGACGATATCGGGTTGCCAGCGGGCGAAGCTCCCACCGCCCTTTTCTACGTACTCCTCTCCGTGCAGTACGTCCAGGGATCCGATGGTGTGAACGGCAAGATAAGTGGGGCACCCCGCACCGATCGCCTTGAACCGCTGCGAGGTATGAAATCCCGTGACAGAAATGAGCGCAGGCAACTTACGATGGGAATAGAAATCGTTCCACTCCCCCTCACGTACCGGATCGGCGAATCCGCACTCCACGGTGTAAATCATTGGACAGACCTCCGAGCCATTAACCGGTAGTCAAATCCTAGATCCCTCCCCAGCACCTTTCGCCCCTTTCAGGGCGATATTCTCGCAATGTAGCTTGACCATAAGTCATGGCAGACGGAACAGGCCGCCCCCAAGGAGTTGAACAACACGGCCGGCCAGGTCGTCGCACCCGTCACGCCGCGGGAAGAGCGATCTGTACCGCGTAGAGCGCACCGATCGTGGTGGCGAGGGTGGCGAGGAGGAGTGCGAGGGCCGCCTCGGGGAGGTGCGGTTGGAGGCGGGCGCCGAGGTATCCACCGAGGAGGCCGCCGGCGCCGCAGGCGAGGCCCAGGGGCCAGTCGGGGGCGACGTCGCCGGTGGCGGTGAGGGAGAGCAGCGCGTAGGTGGCAGCGCCGACGACGGAGGTGACGAAGGTGGAGGCGAGGGCGGCGGGTGCGACGGTCGCGACCGGCGCGCCGCGGCCGACGAGGACGGGGCCCAGCAGGGAGCCGCCCCCGATTCCGTAGATGCCACCGGCCACTCCGACGGCCAGTGCCAGCGATGTCGTCGCGCGGGGTGACAGGGGACGGTGGGCGCGGGTCGGGGCCGGGCGTACGGTCCGCAGCCACAACCACAGGCCGAGCGGCAGGAGCAGTGCCGCGATGAGGAGGCGGAAGGTGCGTGGGCCGGGCACGGCGTAGACGCGGATCACGGCCCCGATGACGACGCCGGGGGCCGTGCCCGCGACCAGGAGCCGGGTCAGCGGTCCGCCGAGCTGTCCGGCCCGCCCGTAACGCAGGAGGGCGCCGGGGCCGGCCACGACGTTGTAGAGCAGGTTCGTGGGTGTCACGGCCGGGCTCGGCACGCCCAGCACACTGACCTGGACGGGCAGCAGGAAGACCGCCCCGGAGACGCCCACGGGCGCGGTGACGACGGATATCAGGAACCCGGAGGCGAACCCGAGCAGCCCCAGCGACCAGTCCACGACGTCCCTCTCGGTGCTCTGCGACACGGCGCCCGGAACAGGGTCCGGACCGGGCTGATCCCGTTCCGGAACATCGGACCCGCTCCGATCCAACCCTCTCCCCCGGCGGCGGACAACCACTGTCCGGTCTCGGGACGTGTCAGGTGATGGCGGAGTCGCCCTTGCCGATGGGCCCGTTCAGTAGCCCGCTCGCCGCACGGTGGATCTTCGCCAGGGCCTTCAGGAGGGATTCGCGTTCGGTCTCGGTGAGATCCGCGGTGACCCTCTCCTCGATCAACTGCCGCTCCGACTCGACCGGTTCTGGCAGTGCACGCCCCGCGTCGGTGAGCCGGAGCCGGACGAAACGGTTGTCCCGGTCGTCACGGCGGCGGATGAGCAGCCCGGCCGCGGTCATCCGGTCGGCCGTCTCGACGACGGTGGGCGTGGTGACGTTCAGCGCGGTGGCGACTTCGCCGGGTGTACTGCCGTCGCGCCCCGACACCGTGGAGCAACTCCTCGGACGCGGGCCGCGGACCTTCGCGGACTTTCGCGCACGCAACGCCGACGCCTTCCGGTGGCCCGAAACAGCCTGATCCGGGGCGGCCACGCCCTCTTCCGCACCGCCGACGGGTCCGCCCGCCACGCGGACCCGCACCGCCCGCCCGATGAGCCCGACCGCCTCCGAACGCACCGTTGGAGAAGGCCGACGGCGACCACAAAACCGGGACCCGGCTGCGGGTACGCGTCCAGGTCGTCCCGCACGCCCTAGCGGGCGCTCCGACGCGCGCACATCGCGCACAACGCGAGCAAAACAGGCCCGCACCTGGACACCGCCCGTGTCCGGCTCGGCAGGTCCGCGGAACAGGGCCCGGCCGGCCGCGCAGACCGCCGATCGCCGATACCCTGGACGAATTCTCCGTCGCACTCTCGGCACGATCGACCCCCGAACAACTTACGCCGCAGACCGCTTGGGGGGCGGGCTCGGGTTCCGTGTCCGGCCGGCGGGTCCTGGCACGGTCCGTTCCAGCGCCTCTACACTGCCCGGGTGATCGACGACCTCCCCTCCGGACTGACAGCCCGGCATCCCGCTGCCGCGGATCATCCGCGGGTGCTGGCCGTGCTGGACAGGTGGTGGGGCGGGCTCAAGGGTGAGGCGGGCGCGAGGGAACGCGCGCTGCTGCTACCGCGCCTGTACTTCCAGCATTTCACCACGACCAGCTTTCTCGTCGAGCGTCCCGACGGAGAACTCGCCGCGTTCCTCGTCGGCTTCCTGTCGCAGACCGAACCGGACGTCGCCTACGTGCACTTCGTCGGCGTCGACCCGGCACTGCACGGGGAAGGCATCGGGCGCGCCCTCTACCATGCCTTCTTCCGGTTGGCACGGGCACACGGCCGCCGGTATGCGCACTGCGTGACCAGCCCGGAGAACACCGTCTCCCAAGCGTTCCACGCCCGGCTCGGGTTCGTGGCCGCGCCCGTTCGGCCGGACTACGACGGCCCCGGACTCGACCGCGTGACGTTCGTCGCCGACCTGGCCAAGGGGGCGGTCCGCTCGACGCGCCGTCTCCGGGTGCTGGATGCCGTCCTGGCCCTCGAACACCATCCCGGTCCGCGCGTGCCGCCCGGCGACGACTGGCTGGCCCTCATCCGAGCGCCGGAAGGCATGACGGTGATCCGTTCGGCAGGCGCCTCGGTGCCCGCAGCCGACCGCTGGATCGCTCTGTACGACGCCGATCCGAACCACGGACTCGACGAGCCGGGCCTCCTGGCCGCGGTCCTCACGCCCTTGTCCCGTGCCGCGATTCCGGTGTTCACCGCCTCGACGTTCCATGCCGACCTGGTACTTGTCCCCGAACACCGCCATGACCAGGCGCTGGCCGCACTGCGCTCGGCCGGATACGAGACGGCCTGACGCACGCTGCGGAGAACCTCCGGGCGCGCAGCGGCCGTGGGACTCATCCAGCGCCCGGGGAACACCACTTGCCCTCGTGCGACGCAGGCGTCACCACCATGGCGTGCAAGCGCTCCGACGCACGGAGGACGGGGGGTGGAGGTGCCGTACTCGGCATCATGTGTCAGGGCACTGCGACGTGACCGGTGAGCATCCAGCCCTCCAAGCCCTCACTTCTTCCTCAGACATCCACACGTCCATTCCGGCCATCGCAACCCAGCGCACCGCCGCGTACTTCCACCTCACCCAGAACCGCATCGACACCACCGCCTGATCTTCGACGCCACTCCCTGGCACGCCGTCATGCAGGCAGCCACCCCGTCCTGATACCGGACACCTCCCGGCATCGTGACGGCACCGTTGATGCGCTGAGCCGCCTCGCGCCGGTTCTTGAAGAATGACAATGCGGCAGGCTGCCAATGGGCGGCACCCTCGGAGCGTTTCGGCTCCAGCCGGCCCGCACGGAGGAGACCGCGGACGGCACATAGGGTCGGTAGCGCGGTCGATCAGGGGCACATCAATCTGCGCCCGGGAAATCGGACAACGGAGGATTCCACTGTGACGGAACTTCACCACGAAGAAGTACTCGCCCGGATCGCCAAGGGGCTCGTCTACACCGAGTCGGAAGCAGCCTTCCAGGCCCCTCTGCGCCGCACGGAGCAGATCTTCGCCTACAACCTGACACCACCGAGCGATCCGGAGAGGCGCCGGTCGCTGCTCACCGAGATCTTCGGTTCGGTCGGCGCACGCACCGTGCTGTTGCCACCGTTCCACGCCGGGTTCGGCAGCAACGTCCATATCGGCGACGACTTCTTCGGGAACGTGAACCTGACGTTCGTCGATGACGTGGACATCCGTATAGGCGACGGGGTCATGATCGCTCCCAGCGTGACGCTGACCACGACGGGGCACCCGGTGCATCCCGCACGCCGAGCCGACTTCGGCCGCTACTCCGAGCCGATCGTGATCGAGGACAAAGTCTGGATCGGCAGCAACGTCGTGGTCCTGCCCGGTGTTCGCATCGGATACGGATCCGTCATCGGTGCCGGCAGCGTCGTCAGCCGCAGCATTCCGCCGATGACCGTTGCCCTCGGTACGCCGTGCCGGGTGGTCCGCCAGATCACGGACGACGACCTCATCACACGTACCGCAGGCTGACCGATCAGGAAGGGCGGAAGCTGCGGCGGATCGTGCGCCGGGGCGGCATCGGGCTCGGTGCGTTGTCGGTCCGTCGGTCTGCGCAGATGAGGGCTGAGAAGGTGCTTCTTACGTTCCCGTGACGTGCCGGGGCGTCGGCTCCCGTCCCGGTCCGCACGGCCTACGGTGGGCGGTATGCGTGTACTGGTCACCGGCGGCGCCGGGTTCATCGGTTCGGAGATCGTGCGGAGCCTTGCGGCCGCGGGCCACGAGGCGGTGGTGCTCGACGCTCTGCTCGCCTCGGCGCACGGCGCCGACGCCGGCGTGCCCCCGGGTGCCGGGAGCGGGTTCGTGGTGGGGGACGTACGTGACCGCGAGGCCGTGGACCGTGTGCTGCGGGGGGTCGACGCGGTCTGCCACCAGGCGGCGATGGTCGGTCTGGGCAGGGATTTCGCGGACGCGCCGGACTACGTGGGGTGCAACGATCTCGGAACGGCCGTGCTGCTCGCGGCGATGGCGGACGCCGGGGTGCGGCACCTGGTCCTGGCCGGATCGATGGTGATCTACGGGGAGGGCCGGTACGACTGCACGCTCCACGGAACGGTGCGGCCCGGCCCCCGCGCGGAGGCCGATCTGGCCGAGGGCCGTTTCGAGCCCCGCTGCCCGTCCTGCGGGACGGAGCTGGTGCCCGGACTCGTCGGTGAGGACGCGCCGGTGGACCCGCGCAATGTGTACGCGACGACCAAGCTGGCCCAGGAACACCTCGCCTCCTCCTGGGCGCGGGCGACGGGCGGGCGCGCGGTGTCGTTGCGCTACCACAACGTGTACGGGCCCGGCATGCCGCGTGACACCCCGTACGCGGGTGTCGCCTCCTTCTTCCGTTCGGCCCTGGCCCGCGGGGAGGCGCCGCGCGTCTTCGAGGACGGCGGCCAGCGCCGGGACTTCGTCCATGTGCGGGACGTGGCCGCCGCGAACACGGTGGCGCTGGAGGCGGTCGCGGGACGCGGGCCCGGCACCTTCGCCGCGTACAACACCGGGAGCGGGCAGCCGCACGCCATCGGCGAGATGGCCACCGCGCTGGCCTCGGCCCACGGGGGCCCGGCTCCGGTGGTCACCGGTGAGTACCGGCTCGGGGACGTACGCCATGTCACGGCGGACTCGCGGCGGCTGCGCGAGGAACTGGGGTGGAGGCCGGAGGTGGGCTTCGCCGAGGGGATGGCGGGGTTCGCGGCGGCGCCGCTGCGGGAGGGGGCAGTGGTGGCGGTGGGGTGAGCTCGGGCCGTCGACGGCGTCACCTCGAAGCAGCAGCCGCCGGTGACCTTGCCGCCGGGGTGAGGCTCACACCGCCGGCAGCGTCACCTCGAAGCGACAGCCGCCGGTGACGTTGCGGACCTCGGCCCGGCCGGCGTGCGCCTCGACGATCCCGCGCACGATGGCGAGTCCGAGCCCCGCCCCGGCCGGGGGCGTCCGTGCGTGGGTGCCGCGCCAGCCCGTGTCGAAGACCCGGGGCAGGTCCTCCTCCGGGATGCCGCCGCAGCCGTCGGTCACCGACAGCACCACTCCGTCGTCCGCGCGCTGGGCGGCCACCGCGACGGTGCCATCGACGGGGGTCCGCCGGATGGCGTTGACCAGGAGGTTGTCCAGGACGCGGCTCATCTCCTTGCCGTCGACCTCGACGGGGACCGCGTCGATCCGGTCGCCGACCAGCCGCACGCCGTGCTCACGGGCGAGCGGGTGCGCACCGGCGAGCGCGTCGCCCACCAGGTCGTAGACGGAGATCCGGGTGGGGGTGAGGGTGAGCGAGCCGGCGTGGATGCGGGAGAGCTCGAACAGGTCGCCGACCATGTCGTTCATCCGCTCCACCTCCGTGCGTATCTGCCGCAGGTAGCGCCGCGAGTCGACGGCCATGCCGTCCTCCAGCGCCTCCGACATGGCGCGCAGACCGGCGAGCGGGGTGCGCAGGTCGTGCGAGATCCAGGCGACGAGCTCGCGTCGCGAGGTCTCCAGGGCGCGCTCGCGCTCGCGCGAACGGTCGAGCTTGGCGCTGGTGGCGGCCAGTTCGCGGGTGAGCGCGGCCAGTTCGGCGGTGGCCGGGGCCTCGGGGGCCGCGAACGTGCCGCCGTCGCCGAAGGAGCGGGCGGCGAGGGTCAGGTCCCGGCTGCTGGCCGCCACCCAGCGGCCGAGCAGCATCGCGGTGGCGAGCGAGACGACCGCGGCCATGGCGACGACGGTGGTGACCACGGTCAGGTCGTGCGGCGACAGGAACATCGCCCAGGCGACGGCCAGGGTGCCGGCGAGCATCGCGGTCACGGCCACGGCGGCCACGACGGTCAGCGAGACGACGAGCGAACGGTGCCGGGAGAGCCTCAGCACGAGTGCCCCGAGCAGTCCGGCCGCGGCGGCGCCCAGGAAGGCGAAGAGCGCGATGAGCAGGGTGTCGGTCATGACGGCTGCCCCGCACCGGAGTCCGGGGGAGCGTCGGCCCCGCTCGTCCCGGCGGAGGGCAGGTCCAGCCGGTAGCCGACGCCCCAGACCGTACGGATCAGCTCCGGGCGGGCCGGGTCGGCCTCCACCTTCCCGCGCAGCCTGCGGATGTGGACCGTCACCGTCGACAGGTCCCCGAAGTCCCAGCCCCAGACACTGCTCATCAGCTCCTCCCGGGTGAAGACCCGGCCGGGATGGCGCAGGAGGAAGGCGAGCAGGTCGAATTCGCGCAGCGTCAGCGCCAGGGTCCGGCCCCCGTGCGTCGCGCGGCGGGCCGCCGGGTCCAGGGCGAGGCCCGCGCCCTCGATCGGTGCGGAGCGGCCGGCGGGTGCGGCCGCCGCTCGGGCGCGGCGCAGGACGGCGTCGACGCGCAGCACGAGTTCGCGGGGGCTGAACGGTTTGGTGACGTAGTCGTCGGCCCCCGTCTCCAGGCCGAGGATGCGGTCGTCCTCGTCGCCGCGCGCGGTGAGCATGATGACCGGTACGGGGCCCTGCGCCCGCATGCGGCGGCAGACCTCGAATCCGTCCATACCGGGCAGCATGAGGTCCAGGACGGCCAGGTCCGGTCGGCGGGCCGTGTACCGCTCCAGCGCGGCCGGTCCGTTCATGGCGCGGTCCACCTCGTATCCGGCCCGGGTCAGGTAGCCGGTGACCACCTCGGCGACCGTGGGGTCGTCGTCCACGACGAGTACGTGGCCACGGGGAGGGACGGCGGTGGGCGGCCCGCCCGCCGGCAGGGCACCGGTCTCCCCCGACGGCGGGGCGCCGTACGCCGCGCGGGCGTCTGTGCGGTCGCCGATGGGACGGGAGGGTGAGGGATCCGGGGTCGGGTGCATGCCTCCACCCTGGCATCCGCGGGACGGGGAGCACGGGCCGCCCGGACCGTCGGCCGCCGACGTCCATGTTTCGTAAGAATACGGAACCCGATTTGTCGGCTTTCGCTCCGTAGGGTGAGCCGTGTGATTCCTCCCTCCGATACTTCCGGCCCTCGCGCCGATGTCGTTCTTCCCTGTCTGGACGAGGCCGCCGCGCTGCCCGCGGTGCTGGCCTCGGTGCCTCGTGGCTGGCGGGCGATCGTCGTGGACAACGGCTCGACCGACGGCTCGGCGGATCTGGCCCGCTCCCTCGGCGCGACGGTGGTGCACGAACCGCGGCGGGGTTTCGGCGCGGCCTGTCACGCCGGGCTGCTCTCCTCCGACGCGGAGTTCGTCTGCTTCTGCGACTGCGACGGCTCGCTGGACCCCGGGCTGCTGCCTGGCTTCGTACGCAGGATCGCCGACGGGGAGTGCGATCTTCTGCTCGGCCGCCGGCGTCCCGAGGCGCGGGGTGCCTGGCCGCTGCACGCACGGGCGGGCAATGCGGCCCTGGCCCGGATGCTGCGCCGCCGCACCGGACTGCGCCTGCACGACCTGGGACCGCTGCGGGCCGCGCGCCGCACCGACCTGCTGGCACTGGGGCTCACCGACCGGCGCAGCGGCTACCCGTTGCAGATGGTCGTGCGCGCCTCCGACGCGGGGCTGCGTGTCACCGAGACGGACGTCCCGTACCTCGCGCGGACGGGAAAGTCCAAGGTCACCGGCACCTGGCTGGGCACCTGGCACGCGGTGCGGGACATGCGGGCCGTCCTGGGCGAGCCGCCGGTCCGGATGGAGGTGGTCCGGTGAGCGCGACCGTTCCCGGCTCCCGCACGGGGCGGGCGACCCTGCTCGTCATCGCGAAGGAGCCGCTGCCGGGCCGGGTCAAGACCCGCCTCACTCCGGCCTTCTCGCCGACGGAGGCCGCACGCCTGGCCGAGGCGGCGCTCGCCGACACGCTGAGCACCGTCCGCACGCTGCCCGCGGCGCGCCGGGTGGTCGTCCTCGACGGCAGGCCGGGACCATGGCTGCCTCCCGGCATCGAGGTGGTCGCACAGGGCTCGGGTGGTCTCGACGAGCGGCTCGCCGCCGCGTTCGGTGCCTGCACCGGGCCGGCCGTCCTGATCGGGATGGACACCCCGCAGGTCTCGGCCACCGATCTGGCCCCCGCTCTGTGCCCCGGCGCCTGGGACGGCTGCGACGCCTGGTTCGGCCCGGCCGAGGACGGCGGGTTCTGGGCGCTCGGGCTGGCCGCGCCCGACCCGGGACTCCTGCGCGGCGTGCCGATGTCGGTGCCCGAGACCGGTGCGGTGCAGCGGCGCCGGCTCGTCGACGCCGGGCTCGTGGTCCGGGACCTCCCCCGGCTGCGGGACGTGGACACGGCGGCCGACGCCGCGCACGTCGCCGCGTTGGCGCCGCACGGGCGGTTCGCCGCGGAGCTCGCCCTGCTGTCCCGGGCGGCGGTCCGATGAACCGTACGGCCCACTACCGGGGCGTGCTGAACCCGCCGCACGAGGACACCGCTCCTAGGGACACCGGCTCCTGGGACACCGGCTCCTGGGGCACCGACCCGTACGCCGACGCCCTGCGCAACGGGCGCGGTCCGCTCTTCCTGCGCCGCATGGACGGCTGGCTGCTGCCGCTGGACGTAGAGCGCTGGTGCGCCGGGGCGGACGCCGCCGACCTGTCGGCCCTGGGCCGGTGCGAGGGCCCGGTCCTGGACATCGGGTGCGGCCCGGGGAGGCTGGTCGCCGCGCTGGCGGCCCGCGGGCAGCGGGCGCTCGGCGTCGACGTCAGCGAGGCCGCGGTCGACCGCACGCTCCGGCTGGGCGGATCCGCGCTGCGCCGCTCCGTCTTCGAACCGCTGCCGGGCGAAGGGCGCTGGGGCACCGCGCTGCTGCTCGACGGCAACATCGGCATCGGCGGCGACCCGTCCCGCCTGCTGCGGCGTACGGCGGAACTGCTGGCCCCGGGCGGGCTCCTCGTCGCCGAGACCGCATCGCAGGACATCGACGAGCGGGTCCGCGTGCAGTTGGACGACGGGCGGGCCCCCGGGGCCGGGCCGACACCGGCCGATCCCTTCCCCTGGGCCCGGCTCGGTACCTCGGCGCTGCTGAGGTATGCCCGCCCGCACGGGCTGCGCTCCGTCGATCAGTGGGACGCGGGCGGCCGCTCGTTCGTCTCCCTGCGACGCGGCCGGAGAATCCGGACGACCAGCCAGAGCCCCGACACCAGGAACAGCGCGGCCGTGATCAGCAGCCAGTTCCCCAGGAACACGTCGGGCGACGGCCCGCTCGCCCCTTCATAGCGCTCCGTCCGCCGGGTGATCAGCGGGAACCAGACGAGCAGCAGCAGACCGGACAGGAAGGCCGGCACCCGGACGAAGTTGACCAGCCCCGAACGCCGCCCGGCCGACCGGCACAGCAGCCGGTCGGCGCCCGCGTAGAGCGGTACGAGCACCAGGTCGTGCACGAGGGCGGCGCCGGCGAACCACACGATCACGCCGAAGGTGTCCCCCGCCAGCAGCCGTACGCCCGCATAGCCGGCCAGCGCGAAGGACGCCGCCATCAGCACCAGGTGCAGTGGCCCCTCCCCGTACCGAGGCCGCACGACCGCTCGCGTGTTCGCCCTTCTCACAGCTCTCCAAAGGTCAGCCGGGACACCCATTTGGTGTTGAGCACGCCGGGGGCGGCCGGGACGACGATCCGTGCGGGATATCCGTGATCGGGGGTCAGGTCCTCGCCGTTGACCTGGAGCGCGAGCAAGGAGCGCGGGTCGCGCACCTGGTTGTCGCGCAGAGCGGCCCGGCGGAAGGGCCCGCTGCGCTGCAGCGACTCCACCAGGACGCCGGGCGGCCGGTCCGGGTATCCGGCGCGCGCCGCCAGATCCGTGAGACGTACCCCGCGCCACCACTGGTCCGACGTGGACCAGCCCTCCACGCACGCGATCGGGAGCGCCGCGCTGTGCAGGTCCATCGCCATCAGCTGCTCCCGGGTGAACCGGAGGTCGCCGGCCGGGCCGCTGACGGTGAGCCACCAGCCCTCCCCGGTGTCGGCGGTGGTGAGACCGACCGCGGCGGCCGTCTTGTTGATCTGGAAGCCGTTGGGCCCGGATCCCGGCTCGGCCGCGCCGTGCGGGGTGAGGGCCGCGATCCGGCGCAACGGACCGTCGAAGCTCCGTCCGGCCGAGGTGATCAGCAGCACCAGGGAACCGGCGCCCACCATGGCCAGCGCTCCGCGCCGCGACAGCGTCGGCGGGGAGGGGGCGGGCGACTCCAGTGGATCGTCCGGGACCTTCCCGCTCAGGCCGCCCGACCTCAGCACCCGTACGGCCTGAGGCGCCCGGAGCACGGCGTGGGCGAGGAACGCGGCGAAGAACACCCACGCCCCGTAGAAGTGCAGCGGGTAGAACGAGCCCGGGAACACGTACTCCAGCTGGATGTTGAGCAGCCCGGTGACGAACTCGAACAGCGCCCCGCCCACGAGGAGGAGCAGCGAGATCCGCTCCAGCGCATGCCCGGCGGAACGGGCCGGCGGCAGGGCGAAGAGCTTCGGCACGACGGACCAGAGCTTGGCCGGCAGGACGGGGACGAGCACGATTCCCAGGGTGACGTGGAGCCCCTGGGTCAGCCGGTACAGCCAGCGCGGCCCGGTCGGCCACGCGAAGAGGTAGAAGCCCAGCAGGCCCTTGTCCGGCGTCTTGTCGTTGACCGGATTCAGGTCCGGGTTGTACGCCGCGTAGGACAGCAGTCCGGTCACGAAGAGCACGGTGATCCCGGCGAGCAGCACGAGGCCGAGCACCGCCGTGAACCGTACGCCGCGCACCGGACTGCGCCAGAACCCCGGCGCGGAGGGAGAACGTGCAAGAAGGGTCGTCCCACGCCCGCCGAGGAGGCGGGAAAGGAACGCGGGTGGGGCCGGACTGTGCCGACGGCTGTCTCCCATGCCCCGACGCTATGCCGCGGACGCGGGCACGAGGTGGTGACGACTCCTGACGAAACGATGACATCACCCCGGCGGGAACACGGGGAGCGGAGTCCCGGCCAGCGGCCCGGAGCCCGCCGGTTCCGATGACATCGACCGGGCAGGAACACGGGCAGCCGAGTCGCGGCCGACAGTCCGGAGTCCGCCGGTTCCGACGGCATCGACCGGGTGGGGACACGGGCAGCCGAGTCGCGGCCGACAGTCCGGAGTCCGCCGGTTCCGACGGCATCGACCGGGTGGGGACACGAGCAACGGGCCCCCGGCCGACAGCCCCGAATCTGACGGTTCGGTGACGCGCCCCGCCAGGAGGCGTGGCCAACGCCCCGTGGTGCGTACGGTGCCTGCGTGAAGACCGTGGACCGAACCGAGCAGACCGTCGAACCGCTCCCCGTACGGCACTCCGGGCACCTGCGCGACCTGGCCGCCGCCGGGGCGGGCGTCGTGCTGGTGGCCGCCGCCGTGCTCGTCGGCCGGGCGTTCGACGATCCCCTGCGCACCCTCGTCGTCCACTGGCCGCCGCTGCTCGCGCACTGGTATCCGCACGTCGGACCCGGTACCTGGGCCGCGCCCGCCGTCGCCGTCGCCGTCATCGCCCACGGTCCGGTCCTCGCCGCCCGGCTGCGCCGGCGGGGACTGCTCCTGAGCAGTTACGCCGCCTCGCTCGCCTGGGTCTTCTCGCTCGCGCTGATCGACGGCTGGCACCGCGGTATCGCGGAACGCCTCACCACCAAACACGAGTACCTGAGGGTCATCGGCCGCTTCGACGACATCGGCGCCGCCCTGCGCGGCTTCAACGGACACATCCTGGCCGGGCAACCGGACAACTGGCCCGCCCACGTCGCCGGCCACCCGCCGGCCTCCACCCTGACCTTCGTCCTGCTCGACCGCATCGGGCTCGGCGGCGGCGCCTGGGCCGGCGTCTGGTGCATCGTGACCGGTGCCTCCGCGGTCGTAGCCGTCCTGGTCACCGTGCGCGCCCTGGCGGACGAACACACCGCACGCCGCGCCGCCCCGTTCGTCGTCCTCGCACCAGTCGCGATCTGGGCGGGTGCCTCGGCCGACGGCTACTTCACCGCGGTGGCCGCCTGGTCCATCGCCCTGTCCGCCCTGGCCGCGACCCGCACGGTCCGCAGCCCCGCGGCCGCCGCACTGGGCGCCGGACTCCTCTACGGGCTGACCTGCTATCTCAGTTACGGACTGACGCTCATCGCGCTCCCGATCCTGACCGTCCTCGTCCTCACCCGCACAGCCCGCCCCCTCCCCCTCCTCGCCCTGGGGGCGCTGGTGGTACCGGCGGCCTTCACGCTCGCGGGCTTCAACTGGTGGGAGGCCTACCACCTCCTCGTCGAGCGCTACTACCAGGGAGCCGGCGGTGTCCGCCCCTACGGGTACTGGGTCTGGGCCAACCTCGCCTGCACCGCGATCGCGATCGGACCGGCCACCCTCGCGGGTCTGCGCCGGACGGCGGCGGACGCGCCCGGCGCCGTACGCACCCTGCGGACCGGCACGGCCGTTCCGTCACAGCGCCTGATCCTGCTGGTAGCGGCAGGGTTCCTCGCCCTGCTGGCCGCCGATCTGTCAGGGATGAGCAAGGCGGAGACCGAACGGATCTGGCAGCCCTTCATGCTCTGGCTGCTCCCGGCCGCCGCCCTCCTGCCCGTGTCGGGCCGGCGCGGCTGGCTGACCGCGCAAGCGGTCGTGGCCCTGGCCGTCAACCATCTGCTCTGGACCGGCTGGTAACGACACCCCTGAGAGAACACCCGTCGTAGTTCATCGTGTGTGATCGCCGGGGGGTGTGTCGGCTCCGGGCTCCTCCGACGTTCGGTGACCAGGCGAACCGCTGCCCTGGATGTCAGTGCCGGCTGCTACCCGACCGCCCTCACGTGTTCGGCGTGACCGCGCTCGGGTCCCGGTGCCACCAACATCACAGGCCCCAACAGTCCCAAAAGTCGGTCGGCGACGCCTTCCACCCCTCAGGCAGTTCCGTGCTTGAGGCCCAGGCCGCCACGGAACCCCATGTCGTCGGGCCCCTCGGACACCGATGCGTCCGGGCGCCAGCGATCGACGGTCACTACGCCCGGTTCCAGCAGTTCCAGTCCCGTGAAGAACTCCTCGATCTGCTTCTGCGTACGCAGCACCACGGGCTTGGAGACTTTGTTCTGCCGGTAGAAGTCCGATGCCTCCGCCGCCCTGACGGGATCCGCGTCACCGCAGGCATGGGACAACGCGACATACGAGCCGGCCGGAAGAGCGTCCACGAGCACCCGCAGGATGCCCGCCGGGTCCTCGTCCTCGTCGAGGAAGTGCAGGATCGCAGCGAGGACCAGGCCCACCGGACGTGTCATGTCGAGTGTCTCGGTCACCTCGGGCGAGTCCAGTACCGCGCGCGGGTCACGCAGATCGGCTTGCAGATAGGTCGAGCGGCCCTCTGGTGACATCGGGGTGAGCAGCGCCTCGGCATGCCTCAGAACCACGGGGTCGTTGTCCACGTAGACGATCCGGGCCGAGGGCACCATGCCTTGAGCGATCTCGTGCAGGTTGGGCCGGGTGGGGATGCCCGTGCCGATGTCCAGGAACTGCGTGACACCGCCCTCTTTCACCATGTGCCGTACTGCGCGCGCCATCCATGCCCGGTTCTGCTGTGCGCTCCGCTGGATCTCCGGCCAGCGCTGGGCGATGCCCTCCGCGACGGCTTGGTCCACGGGGTAGTTGTCCTTGCCGCCGAGGAGGCTGTCGTAGACCCGCGCCGGGTGCGGCTTTCCCTGTTCGAATGACCCGTTGGGGAACACACGATCTCCTTCGCACGACGGCACGTTCGATCCACACAACAACGCTCTGGCCAGAGTCATTTGAACATACTGGCTCCCTGACCGGGCGCTCGGGATCAGCCCCTTCCAGCACATTCCCCACGTCACCCCACCCACCCCGACTGGCCGCCTGCCCTGGAAGACCTCATCACCCTCCCCTTCCTGACGATCGGCCTGGCCGGCTTACCTCGCCGCGCGGGGGTGGTTCTGTTGCGGCGACTTCAGTGGGCGAGGTGGGGCATCACCGCTGCACTGATGTTCCCCGAGGCCCGAGGCTCATTGCCCTCGACTGCGAATCTGCCTGCCCCACTCCATCGGAAGGTCACTCTCTGCACCTGCACTATTGCTGGGAGTGGCAGGATTTGTTGCGTGGACTACCAACGATGCACAGAGCTCCTCGCCACGGTGCACAAGAATCCCCACAGGCTGACCCGGACGGTCCGCCAGAAGAACGTGCCGCTGCTGCTGGAGGCGCTGGGCCGGCCCGAACGGTCGCTGCGCGGGATGCTGGTGGTCGGGACGAACGGCAAGGGGTCGACCTGCGCCTTCGCCGTCGCGGCGGTGACGGCGGCCGGCGCTCGGGTCGGGAGCATGCCCAGCCCTCATCTGCAGGAACCGAGGGAACGCATCCGGATCGACGGGGTTCCGGTGACGCGCGCGGAGTACACCGAGGCGTTCGCCGAGGTCTGGCACGCGATCAAGCGACACGGGCTGCCCGTGCTGGCCCAAGGCATCTTCGCGGCCACCGCGGCCGTGCATTTCCGGCGGGCGGGCGTCGACCTGGCGGTGGCCGAGGCGAGCATCGGCGGCAGCAGGGCAGCGGCCGCGGAGCTCGGCCTGGACGTCAAGGTCGTCACCGGCATCGGACTCGACCACACCCGGCTGCTCGGTGGTTCCCTGGACGAGATCGCCCGAGCCAAGGTCGCGGCCACGCAGGACGGGGACCACGTCGTCCTCGGGCGTCTGGCCCCCGAGGCCACCGCCGGCGCCGAGCAGGTCCTGCGGGAACGGGCCGGGCTGACCGTGTGGCGCATGGACCGCGACATCCACTACACCGCCCGCGCCTCCGACTGCGGCACCGGCACACTCGTGGACGTCACCACCCCCCGCGCCGTCCACCGCGGCCTGCCCTGCCCGCTGTCCGGCGCCCATCAGCATCACAACCTCGCCACCGCCATCGCCGCCGTGGACGCGATGGCCCAACGCGGCCACATCCGCGAGCCCGACGGTGCCCGGCTCCGCGCCCGGCTGGCGGCCACCCGCTGGCCCGGTCGCCTGGAACTCATCGATCCCGCCCGGCTGGACCACTGGACGGGCCGCGTCCTGCTCGAAGGTGCCACCAACCCGCAAGGCGTTGCCACCGTCGCCCCGGAGATCCTGCGACACGCCCGGACCGGCGACCACGCGACCCCGCCCGTACTGGTCTTCGCCTCGATGAACGACAAGGACGTCTCCGGCATGCTCGCCCCGCTCCCCTCCCACTGGCCGCTGGTCCTCACACGCACCGCCTCCCACCAGGCCGCGGAACGCGCCGCGTTGTACGACCAGCTCTCGCCGACCCGCCGGGGGCCGTGCCTGACCGCCGACGACACCTCATCCGCCCTGCGCCGGGCCGCCGAACACGCCGGGACCGGCGGCCTGGTCGTCGTCCTCGGTTCGCTGCGCCTGGTGGGCGAAAGCCGCACCGTGCTGGGACTGCCGCCCGCGTGAGGATGCCGCAGCGCCGCACCGGATGCCGGGACGGAACGAGCAGCCCGCTCGCTCACCCAACGAGGGCAACAAGGGCGAGGAGCATCCACCGCCGGCACATGAGCCGGTTCAAGGCGATACAGCCGAACCCCTGTCGCTGCCGCTGCCCGAAACAGCCAACGGCCCGCAACGAGCACCAGAACCGCGTGCCCGCACCGGCATCCTCACGTCCGTTCACGCCGACTCCCGTCGCCATCCCGGGCCGCGGATGCCGCACAGGAGCCCCTCGGATCACAAGGGCTTCTCCACGCCGTGATCGGCTGCGATCCGGGCGATGTCGGCCGGTGTTCCGGCCATGATGGTGCGGGCGTGCTCGGTGACGAGGTCGGAGGGCCAGTCCCACCAGGCGGCGCGCCGCAACCGTTCGATGTCGGCGTCGTCGAAGCGCTGCCGGATCGGGCGAGCCGGGTTGCCGCCGACGATCGTGTACGGCGGGACGTCGGTGGTGACCACGGCGCCCGCCGCGATGATGGCGCCGTCGCCGATCCGTACGCCCGGCATGACGGTCGCCCCGTAGCCGAACCAGACGTCGTTGCCGACGACCGTGTCGCCGCGGCTGGGCATGGAGGTGACGATGTCCAGGGTCTCCTCGGCCCACCGGCCGCCGAACATGGTGAACGGGTACGTGGACGCGCCCATCGCCGGATGCTCGGCGCCGGCCATCAGGAATCGGATCCCCGTGGCGAGCGCGCAGTACCTGCCGATGACCAGGCGCTCGGGCCCGTAGGCGTAGAGGACGTTGCGGCTCTCGAACTCCGTTGCCTCCTCGGGATCGTCGTAGTACGTGTACTCGCCCACGACGATGTTCGGCGCGGTGATCAACGGCTTGAGGAACACCACCCTGTCGTGCGCGGGCAAAGGGTGAAGGGTCGTCGGGTCAGGTGACAAGTGCTACTCCTGGGAATAGGGGATGAGGGATGCGCTGGAAGGGCACGGGGAGGGCGCTTGGGTGCAACTCGGGTCAGCGGCAGGCGTCTTGGCCATGGGGTGACCTCATCGACGTCGGACGCGGTGATGCACTACGGCGTGCCGCGGCGGGGCGCGGGAACGGACTCCACAGGTTGCCGCCGCATAGGACGCAGGCAGCGGCCGAGGACCGCCCCTCGGAACGGGGCGCGGTCCTCGGCGATGCTTGCGGTTACGAGGTCCAGCCGCCGTACGGAACGGTGATGAGTTCCATGGCGTGACCCGCCGGGTCCATGAAGTACACGCCGCGACCGCCGTCGTTGTGGTTGACGGCGCCGGGCTGCTTCTTCTGCGGGTCGGCGTAGTGCTCGATGCCTCGGCTTCTGATCTGCGCGTACGCCGCGTCGAACTCGTCCTCGGAGATGAGGAAGGCGTAGTGCTGGGGGGTGATGCTGTCCGCGGGGACGGTGGCGAAGTCCAGCGTGACGCCGTTGCTCAGGCCCACTGCGATGAACGGACCCCACTCGGCGGTGATCTCAAGGTTGAGAAGGTCCGCGAAGAAGTCGGCGGACTCCCGGTTGTCCCGGGCATGAACGATCGTGTGATTCAACTCGACTGACAAGGAATGCCTCCGTGGGCATGTCCCGACACCTCCATGTCTCACCCAGCCGGTGACCGACACGCGATGCTGCCAGAGATCATAACGTTATCCGATCAGTGGATCAAGGGAAGTTGCTGGGCGGGCTGGAATCCGTCGGGCCGGAATCCGCCCACCCCAGCCCGTACACCAGGGTGTCGTAGTGCAGGATCCGCTCGCCGTCGATCCTGACGGTCCTCGCTCGGGGTCCACCGCCGTCACCCAGCCGCGCACGAACCGCGCGCCCATGCCCTCCAGAAGTTCCGGTGCCGTGTGTTCATGGTTCCGTCCTCCTCCTGCACGCTCGCCGACGCCCACCAGATGGGAGCAGGCGGCCTGAACGTGACATGGGCCGGATGTGACACGCGACACAGGCCCTGTCGGGGGTGCCGGCGCTGCCGGGGGCCGGAGTTCCGGAGTGTCAGCCGCGTCGATACCGGGCGGCCATCGAGTGGAACACCTTCTTCGGTTCCCAGCGCGTCTCGTCGAGCATCCTGACGACACCGTAGGAGCCGAGGTCGTGCTCCCCGGGTCTGCTGTAGCCGGCGAAGGTGAACCAGAGTGCGGTGTCGACGCCTTCGTCCTCGAAGACGTCCAGCAGTTCGGTGAGGTAGCGCACCTGCTCGTCCTCGTCGGGGATCGCTCCGTGCGGCACCTGCCACGCCATGCCACCGCGTTCTCCCGCGCCCCGGTACGCGCAGGTTCCGTACTCCGTGACCGCGACGGGCTTGCCGTGGGCGAGGTGCCCGCGCAGCTCGTCACGGAAGCCGTCGGCGTTGTAGGAGGCCCGGTAGGCATCGATGCCGACGAAGTCGAAGGGATCCCAGTCGACGAACTCCCAGGGGGCCGAGGCGTACGTGATCCGCCCGCCGAAGTGCCTGCGGACGGTCGCGGCGGTCTGGGCGAGGAAGTCGTTGAGGCGTTCCTGCACCGGTCCGAGGGAGGTCCACCACTCCATGTCGGCGTCGGCCATGGCCCGCAGACGGTCGCCGTAGGTGTCACCCGGGATGAATCCGCCGCAGAACGCGCTGATCTCGCAGCCGGCGACGAACACCACGTCGGCGCCGGCCGCCCGAACGGCCTCGGCCCGGGCGGCGCAGTCGGCGAAGAACGGGAGCAGCCGGTCGTGCGGCAGGTCCACGGGGAAGGGGGCGAACCAGATCTCGAGATCCGCGTCCGCGGCATGCCGTGCGGCGATGCTCAGCCGTTCGGGTTCTCGTCCCGAGATTCGTACGGCGTCGCAGTGGAGCTCTCCGGAGATCACCGCCATGTCGTGCCGGACCGTCTCGGCGGTGAAGTTCTTGCGGGAGATTCCTTCGCCCGGGAGGAACCCTGTGTCGTAGTTGATGCCCCGTGCGCGCACGTCGATGTCCCTTGCTGCCGTTGCCGTGTCCGGGCAAGTCAATGCCGCGCGCGGGACTTTGGCCAGAGGGACGCGCCCCGTGCCGATCCGTCAGATTCTGTTGCGCGCGGAGCCGCTTCAGCGGCCCGCCCCCGCCGGGGCGACCGGGGCGGGCCGGGTGGTCAGAGGCGGGAGAGTTCGTCGACGAGGTCGTCCAGTCCCAGCGAGCCCTGGGAGAGGGCGGCCATGTGCCAGGCCTTCAGGTCGAAGGACTCGCCCCGGAGTTGCTCGGCTCGTTCGCGGCCGAGCAGCCAGGCCCGTTCTCCGAGTTTGTAGCCGATCGCCTGCCCCGGCATGGTCAGGTAGCGGATGAGCTGGCTCTCCACGTAGTCCGCCGGGCGGCTGCTGTGTGCGCCGATGAACTCCTGGGCGAGGCCGGGCGTCCACCGCTCGCCCGGACGGAAAGGGGAGTCGTCCGGGATGTTCAGCCCCAGGTGCATGCCGATGTCGACGATCACCCGGAGTGCCCGCATCATCTGCGCGTCGAGGTAGCCGAGTCGTTCCTCCGCGTCGGAGAGGAAGCCCAGTTCGTCCATCAGACGCTCGGCGTAGAGGGCCCAGCCTTCGATGTTGGCGCTGACGATGCCGACGGTCGCCTGGTAGCGGGAGAGGTCTCCCGCGACGTGGATCCACTGGGCGAGCTGGAGGTGGTGGCCGGGGACGCCCTCGTGGTACCAGGTCGAGACGAGGTCGTACACCGGGAAGCGGGTCTGTCCCATGGTGGGCAGCCAGGTGCGGCCGGGCCGGGAGAAGTCCTCCGAGGGAGGGGTGTAGTACGGGCCTCCGCCGCCTCCGGAAGGTGCGATGCGGGACTCGACGCGGCGTATCCGGTCGGCGAGTTCGAAGTGCGTGCCGTCGAGGGCGGTGATCGCCTCGTCCATCAGATTCTGGAGCCAGTCGCGGACCGCGTCCTCGCCCTCGATGTGCCGGCCGTGCTCGCCGAGCCGGGCCAGGGCGGTCCACGGGGTCTCCGCACCGGGGACGACGCGTTCGGCCTCGGCGCGCATCTCGGCGAGCAGGCGGTGGAACTCCGACCAGCCATAGGCGTACGCCTCGTCGAGGTCGAGGTCGGTGCCGTTGTAGTAGCGGGCCCAGCGGGCGTAGCGCTCGCGGCCGACGGTGTCCGGTGCGTGCTGGACGGCGGGTTCGTACACCGCACGGATCCAGTCGCGCAGTTGGGCGACGGCGGCGGTGGCGGCGTGGGCCGCCCCGTCCAGCTCGTCGCGCAGCGCGTCGGGGCCGTCGGCCGCGAACTCCTCGAACCAGCCGTTCCCTCGGCCGTCGGTGTCGACCCATTCATCGAGCTGTCCGGCGAACGCGGCGGTGCGGCGGGGGCCCGCGTACAGCTTGCGTTCCAGGCCGAGGGCGAGGCACTCGCGATAGCCGGCCAGCGCCCGGGGCACGGCCCTCAGACGCTCGACGACAGCCTTCCAGTCCTCCTCGGTCCGGGTCGGTGTCGCCGTGAACACGTCGCGGACGAAGTGCGGGGGCGTGGCCATGTTGCCCACGGCGCGCAGGTGTTCGCCCGCCTCGTGGACCGCGAGTTCGGCGGTGAGGCGTTCGCGCAACAGGCGCGCGCAGCGTCGCTCGGCCCCGCTCCCGGCGCCGGGCAGGCGCTCGGCCTCGCCGAGGCGCGCCAGGGTGTCCCGCGCGAGGGCCGCGAGCGCGTCCGCGCCGGCCGGCGAGGTGTCCTGCAGGCGGCCGGAGCTCTCCGGTACGCCGAGGAACGTGCCGGTGATCGGGTCGAGTTCGATGAGGGCGTCGACGTATGCGTCGGCTACGTGACGAGGAAGCGGGCTGTCGGTCTGCGTCATGCGGTCATCCTCGCGCAGTGGCCGGCCATCGGCCGTGACCGGGCGGTCGCGCGGGCCGGAGAAGGCCGTGGGGCGGGACGGCCGAGGGGGCGCCCGCGAGGTGCGCCGGTCAGCGGAAGGTGACGCCGTGGCGGGTGCGCGACGAGACGCCGGCCGTGCCTACGAACCGATGGCCGGTACGGCCGTTGCCGCGTAGACCACCGCCGCGACCAGCGAGGCCAGCGCTCCGAGGCGCACCGGCCGACTCGGTACGAAGAGGGCGGCGGCGACCACGTAGGGCACGCCGGTCAGAGCGACACGCGTGCCGGCGCTGCCCAGACTGACATGCTGGTCGTACGCGGCCAGGCCGGCGAGCAACCCGGGCGTGCCGAGGACGAAGACCAGCACCGCCCAGCCCCACCGCTGCGAGGCGGAGCCGCACATCGGGCACAGGTCGGCCACCGGCAGACCGGTCAGGGTCAGCAGGCCGATCGCCAGAGGCACGCCCAGAGCGAGTACGGGCACGGTGTCGGCGGCACCGCCGTCCCATGCCGCCAGCACGAGCGCGAAGCCGAGCATCGACAGGATGGGCGTCATCGTCGCCCAGACGAGGAACAGGTGCAGGGCTATCAGTGGTCCTCTACCCGTTGTCATGGGCAGAGCTTTCCTGCGGGGCACGGGATGCGCATGAGTACGCCTACTCAGATACGCGTGCTCGGAGCGGCGCGCACCTCGCGGGCGCAGGCCGTTCGTCGGGCCCTCAGGTAACGGTTCACGGTTCACGGTCCCGTACGCGGTACGCTCTCAGGATGGCCACCGGGAAGACGGCCGGTCTCCCGCACCGTGTTGTGCCGGCCCCACGGCCGGGCCGGCGACGTCTCCTGGGTGCTGCGCCCGGACCAGTCGGCTCACACGCCCGGTCGCCTTCCGGAGCCCGACCGGCTGGACAGGCCGGGCGGTGGTGGGGTGCGGCGGGCGAACGAGAAGCGGGCGGCGGCTTCCGCGGGTGTGGTCGCTCGGAGGCGTCCGGGAACATCGTGAACGGTGGTCGCGCCCTCGGAGCGGAGCCGGTCGGCTCCGGCGTACCGGGACATGAGGGCAGCGTAGGCACGGACGTCGGCGGCGGTGAGATCCGAACGGTTTCTTGCGGCGTGCCGGTGGAGGAGGTCGGTGACATCGGGGTCGAATCGCAGCATGGTGACCGGGGCGTCGAAGCGTCTGGCGAGGGCGACGAGCCGTGCGCGCGCCCGGGGCGTGACGTTGGTCGACTCGGCGATCGCGGTGAGGCCGGCGGCGAGCCTGGCGACGATCCTGCGGTCTCGTTCCTCGAAGATCCGTGCGTCCGCCGCGTCGGACTCCGCTTCGGCGGGTGAGGCGCTGCCGAAGAGTTCCGCGCGGATCTCGTCGCTCGACACCACGGCTGCCGCGTCGATCTGCCGACGCGCGATCAGGGCCCGGACGAAGCTGGTCTTGCCCGACGCGGGCGGGCCGACGAGGACGACCAGCCCTGCCGGAACCCGAAGGGGCGGAGCGAGCGGGCCGGGGAAGGGATCGCCTGCCGGGTCGGGAGCCCCTGGTGGGGTACCGGCCGGCGGTTCGCCGGGCACGTGGTGAGGGTGCGTCGGTTCCGGGGCTTCGTTCGGCATGGACCCAGCCTGCCGCACGGGGTGGCGGCTCGTTCTGCTCGCCTGCCGTGATGGTCCGGCGAACAGGCGGGCGCAGTGGTGGCGTCGACGCGCCGCGAGCGGTTGCCGAGGTACTTGGATGGGTCCGGGGCGTGGGGCGAGGTCGTTTGGCGTGTCCGGGGCGTGGAGAGAGGTCGTCGGGCTGTCGAACCGTCGAAGGCCGTCGTCATCACCACCTTCGAGAACGACGACTACATCACCGCTGCCATCGGCGTCGGGGGCGGCGGCTCCGTCCAGAAACGGCGCCCCGTCCCCCGGATCGCGGAGGCCGTACGGGTGGTCGCTGCCGGCAAGGCGGTCCCTTTCCCGGCGGCCCTGGGCCGGACGCCCACCGCCCTCCCGCAGCGTGCCCGCCGAGCCCGGCGCGCGGGACGGGGCCCACGCGGTGGTCATCGCGTACGCATCGGGTCCGGCCGTGCCGGGAATCTCGGGCCGAGGCACAGGGGTCGGGTGCCGATCACCCGTTCGGGTCGATTCCGCTCGCGCGCGGTGCGGGTAAGGACGGCCCGTCCGTCCCCGAGCGCCTCCCGGAGGCATCCGTGCCCGAAATGAACAGCCCCTACAAGCCCGGCACCCCCTGCTGGATCGACCTGATGGTTCCCGACCAGCAGGCCGCCATCGACTTCTACTGCGACCTCTTCGGCTGGCAGGGCGAGGTCGGTCCGCCCGAACAGGGCGGCTACACCGTCTGCACCCTCAAGGGCAAGGCGGTCGCCGGGATCATGAAGGCGATGAACCCCGACGGCACCGTCCCGGATCCGATGCCGCCGACGGCGTGGACGACGTACCTCTCGACGGACGACCTCGACGCCACCACCACCGCCGTCGCCGACGCGGGCGGCCAGGTCGTCGTCGCCCCGATGGACGTCATGGACCTCGGCCGGATGGCCGTGATCGCCGATCCGGCGGGCGCCGTCCTCGGCCTCTGGCAGCCCGGTACCTTCGGCGGCGCGGCCATCGTCAACGAGCACGGCGCGCTGATCTGGAGCGAGCTGGCCACGCCCGACCCGGCGGCGGCCTCCGCGTTCTACTCCGCCGTCCTGCCGGTCACGACGGCACGCTCCGAGATGGAGGGTGCCGAGGGCTACATCGAGTTCCAGGTCGACGGGCGCGCGGTGGGCGGAATGATGGACATGAGCACCATGCCGCCCGGCGTCTCCCCGCACTGGCAGCCGTACTTCAACGTCGACAGCGTCGACGACATCCAGGCAGCCGCCGTCCGCGCGGGGGCCACCGTCCTGGCCCCCGCCTTCGACATGGTCGCCGGCCGCATGGCCGTCCTCGCCGACCCCCAGGGCGGCGCGTTCTCCGTCATCGCCCCGAACGGCTCGGCCTGACACGACCGGGGTGCGGGAAGGCAACCCACGCTTCCCGCACCCGGGCCCGTACACCCGTGCGACGATCACCTCGTGAACACCCCGCACCCGCGCCTCCACGAGCTGCGCTTCCGCCCAGCCCGTGACACCGACCTCGCTTCCCTCGTACGGCTGCGCGACGACGCCGCCCGCCGACTGCTCGCCCGGGGAGTCACCGGCCAGTGGCAGCCCGGCGAGCTGGGCCCCGATCACTTCCGCCAGATCATGGAAACCGGAGAGGTATGGCTCGCGGAGTCCGGCGGCAGAGCCGTCGGGGCCTGGGAACTGTGGTGGCAGGACGAGGACGCCTGGGGCCCGCAGTCACTGTCTGCCGGATACGTGCACCGGCTGATGGTCGACCACGCCACTGTCCCGCCCGGAACGGGGCGCCGCCTCCTGCACGCCGCCGAGGACCGCATCGCCGAGACCGGCCGGACCTTGGTGCGCCTGGACTGCCTGGCGGGCAACGAGCCCCTCACCGCGTACTACCTGGACGCCGGTTACCGCGTCGTCGGCCGCAAGGACGGCAAACCGCAGCCGGGCGGGACGCCGAAGTCGTTCACACTCCTCGAAAAGGCCCTGTCGGGCTGACCGGGAACGGATCGAGCGGTGGGCGGCCCGTGCCCGCCGAACCGGATGGCGGAGGCGGCGTGCAAGCGCCGGCGCGGCGACCGGGCCCGGCCTGAGCACAAGGGCCGTGCACAAGGGCCGTCGACGACGTCGTGGCCCCTCCGCCGGATCCCGGGATCAGGTCGAACGGCGCCCAGTGACGCGGATCGCTTCCCAAGCGGTCAGCGGCGCCCCCGTCCGGACCATGAGCAGCCGGAGTTCCTGCTTCTGCGCCGTGGTGATCCCCACGTCCTCCTCCGACAGCGCTCCGACGAGGTCCGGAATCGCGATGTCCCAGGCACCGGCCCGTGCGGCGGTGAGGATCATCTCCCTGTACGTGGGGCCGATGCGCGGCACGAATCGCTCGACCGCGAGCGCGGAGCGGCGCAGGTATTCATGCAGGTCCATGTGAGGGGACGATACGGGCGGCGATGGTGGTCAACGGCCCCGCGGGTGAAGGTGCCGAGCCTCCTGAGCCACCCCGACCTGCGCCGCCACGTCGCCGCACCGGTCGTGCGGCCCCCGACGTGCTCCTGACCGAGATCTACACTGCGGTGCGAGAACGCCTGGGGGGGGAGTCGCGACATGGGTGTGGACACGAGCGCGGGCACGAGCAACGCCGTGGGCGGCGAGTGTGCCGTGATCTCCGCGGTCCGGACCGGAGACGCCGACCTGGTGAGGACCCTTCTCCACGAGCAGAGCGACCCCGACGATCTGGACGCCGCGTTCTGCCTGGCCGTCCGGATGCACGCCGGGCACATCGCCCAACTGCTGCTCCAGTACGGTGCGGACGCCGACCGCGGCAGGCCCGAGGACCTCATCTCCCTGAGCGAGGGGGTCGACTCGGGTTCGCCCGCCCTGTTCGAGACACTCCTGGATCAAGGGAATGCGCGCGGGTACCCCGAGGCCGAGCTCCTGGAGGCGCGGGACCTCGCACGCCGCTGGCACGAGACCGGGACCGAGGCAGAACTTCGACGCCGTACGGGATCGCGGGATGCCCTCGTCCGTACGCGGGTTCAGGACGACGAGTACAGCAGTGTCGACGCGTTCACCCTCGGCGGTGCCACCGTGCGAGACGGCCACGGGGCGATCCTCACGTTCGTCGAGGACCTGATCGGGGCCCGGACCTCGTTCGAGGAGCTGGCGGTCCGGGCGCTGGCCCACGCCGGCCAGGAGAACCACGCGACGTGGAACAGTGTCACCATCCTGTTGGGCAGCCGGGGCGACGAGACGACCTGGACGGCTGCCGCGGCCCTGCGGACCGACCCGGATCCGTCCCGGCGGTTGTTCGGTGCCGAAGTGCTCCGGCTGACCCATCTGTTCGACGACAGCGACGAGGACGCGTTCGCCGGTCCCGCTCTGGACGTGTTCACCGACTGGTCGGCCGAGGAAACGGATGTCTCCGTGCTCACCGAGATTCTGGTCGCTCTCGGTGAACACATCGACTCCCGGGCGGAGGCGGCTCTCCTCCCCCATGCCGGCCACCCCGATGCCCGGGTACGGCGTGCGGTGGCGCAGGGACTCGGTGAGTGGTCGTCGCCGCCGGCCCTGTCCGACGATGCCCGCGAGGCGCTGGTACGGCTGACTGCTGACCCCGACGCCGTGGTTCGGAGGGCTGCCTGCAGCACCCTTGCCCAGGCCAGGGACGACGATCCCGCCCTCGGCGACGTCCTGGCGGCTGCGCTGGGCGACGCGGACCGTCTGGTCCAGCTGACTGCCGTCCACGGACTCGCCGTCCACGACAACGTGCGCTGCGTGGAAGCGGCACGCCTTCTGGGTCCGCTGCGGCGCGGCTCCCTGGAAGAGGAGCACTGCCTCGACGCGGTACGTCGCTACGAATGGCGCCACGCCCGCCCCTGACACCCCGGCCGTGCCCCGGCAGGTGCTCCGGAAGCGAGGGAATGCCGCGCGACCCGCACCGTGCTCCCCGCCGCCCCCGCACAGTGCCGCCGCGATTCCGCGCGGCCGTCACATCGCGCTGCTGCGGCCAACGCCTCGCGGCGACCCCGCACGGTACTCTCCCGGCCATGACCGGGACACCAGTGGCGCACTTCTACGACGAACTGGCCGACGACTACCACCTGATCTACTCCGACTGGGACGCGAGCATCCGGCGGCAGGGGGACGCTCTGGACGCCCTGATCGGCCAGGATCGCGCGGCGGTGCTCGACTGCTCCTGCGGCATCGGCACGCAGGCCATCGGCCTGGCGCTGCGCGGGCATCGCGTCACCGGGACGGACCTCAGCCCACGCGCCGCCGCCCGCGCCACCCGTGAGGCCGCCCGCCGGGGCCTGAGCCTGCGCACGGCCGCCGCCGACATGCGACGCCTCCCCTTTCCCGATGGCCACTTCGACACCGTCGTCTGCGCCGACAACTCGCTGCCTCACCTGCTGACAGAACAGGATGTGCACGCCGCCCTGGCCGAGATGCGTCGCGTGCTGCAGCCCGACGGCCTGTTGCTGGTCAGCACGCGTCCCTACGAAGACCTGCTGCGCGACCACCCCACTTCGACGCCTCCACAGGTCCACCGGACCGCCGACCGCGTCGACGACGGAGAACGGACCGTCACCTTCCAGCTCTGGCACTGGCACGACGACGGCGAGCACTACGACCTGGAGCACTTCCAACTCCTGCCGACAGAGGGAGAATGGCGCGTCCAGGTCCGCCGGACCACCTACTGGGCACTCGGCCAGGATCGCCTGACCGCGCTCGCAGTCGAGGCCGGGTTTGCCGACCCCTGCTGGCGGATGCCGCAGGAGACAGGGTTCTTCCAGCCGCTGCTCGTGGCCCGCGCCGGCGAGTAGGTGACTCCACCGCCCCAGGACCGCTCCGACCGGGTGGCCCGGCGTTCGGCACCGGTCCCGGCAGGAGGACCCGCCCGTCCCCGCCGCCTCAGGTCCAGGGGGTGACCGGCGGGCGGGCGGGGGCGGGGCCGAGTGTGGTGGTTCCGGGCTCGGCGCGGTGGCCGAGACCCGTCCGGTAGGCGTTCAGTGCCTCTTCCGTACGGCCCTCGTGACGCATCAGGTCGCCGAGGAGCCGGCAGATGTCGGCCAGGTCTCCGGCAGCCCCGGCCTGTTCGAGCAGGGTCAGCGCACTGGCGTAGTGCAGTTCGGCGGACTCGACATCGCCGGCCCCCTCGGCGATCAGGCCGAGCAGCCGGTGGGCTCCGCCGGCGTGCACCGCGCCACGATCGTGCTGGAGACCGCTGAGCAGGTTCTCCAGCAGTTCCGCGGCCTCCTGCGACTTCCCGCGCCTGCGGAGCACGTCGGCGAGTTCGACCTCGACCTGGGAGACGTAGAGGGCGGCCCGCTTGGAGACGAGCATGGAGCGTGCGGTCCGCAGCGCCGCCTCGGCCTGGGCGAGGTCGCCGTCCTGGGCGCAGACGTAGCCACGCATCCAGTGGCAGTGGGCGAGTTCGGTGCGCATCTGGAACTGCTCGTAGAGTTCGGCGGCGCGCGTCAACGAGGTCTGGGCCGCGTCGGCCCTGCCCTCGGCGATCAGGGTGCGGGCCACGGTGCGGTGCATGCCCGCGACGAGTACGGGGTCGGAGACCTGCGGCACCAGGGCGAGCGCGAGTTCGGCGGCCTGCGCGGCACGGGCGTGTGCGCCCATGTCCATGTAGGGGGCGATCGAGGCCGTGTACAGCTGCAGCAGCGCGCTCGGGTCGTGGAGCCCTGAAGTGTTCAGCTCGTCGATCGCGCTTTCCAGCAGGTAGCAGGAGTAGCGGAGTTCCCCTGCCAGGTAGTGCACGATGGACCTGCCCCGGACGGCCCGTGCGCGGGCGGGCAGCGGCTCGCCGGCCAGCGCCTGTTCGGCTGCCTCGAACCGGGCCAGGGCCTCGGCCAGTTCGCCCGTCTCCAGCGCGCACTCCCCCAGGCCGATGAGTGCGGCGCCTCGTTCCTCGGTGAGCTCGTACGCGGCGGCCCGTTCACGTACCTGTTCGTAGACGGCCCGCGCATCCGCGGCGTCCGCGACCGCCAGCACCCGTTGCGCGTCGGTCAGCTGCATGCGCAGCTCCGCGGCGAGGTGGGTGGGCCGGCCCGTGGCCAGTTCCTCCCCGGCGACCCCGAGCCGGTCGGCGATATGCCGCAGCGCCGCCTCGGAGGGCCGCACCTTGCCGGCTTCCAGTGTCGAGACGTACGCGGCGGTGTACTCCGGCTCGGCGAGCTGCCGTTGAGTCAGCCCGCGCTCCTTGCGCAGCTTCTTCACCCTCCGGCCGATCGCGACGGGGTCCGTCGTCCCCCCGGGGAGGGTCGTCCCCCCGGGGCTGGTCGTGCCGACGCCGCCCGTCTCCGCCCCGTCGGGCTGCGGCATGGCGCCCCCTCGCATGTCGTCCACCGGAGTTCCCGACCTTGTGTGTGTCATCTGTTGTCCTGTGGTGTGCCGACCCGCCGACCACCTCGGGGTCCGCGGGCGAGGCGGGCACGCCGCTCCCGTCCTCCGCGCCGTACGGCGCTTCGGCCCGGTGCGACGAAGCGACTCCCGCCCGTAGCGATTCGCATGGTCCCACACGGGTCGGCCACGTCCTGATGTGCGCGCGGGACCGGCTCGTCCCAGAACCGCGGCGAGACGCCAGTTATCCAAACGCAACCTGCTGACCGCCCCTCACCGTTGTGCGGCTCCCGCCCACACCCTAAGTTAAACGCCAACTCAAGTGGATTTAATCTTGAATTTAACTCGGCGAAGGAGTCGGAGGATGCCCTGCCGGCCACCAGCGGGCCCGTCGGCCAGAGGCTCGGCAGTTCCCCACCGCCCCTCGCCCGGCCCGCACACCAGAGCAAGGGGTGACATGCGCACAAGAAGAACTGCCGTCATATCCACGGGCGTCGCGCTCACGGCCGTGCTCGGGGCGGCGCTCGCCGCGCCCGCCTCGGCCGCGGACCCGGAGCCCGCGCGGACGCCCGGCGTCAGCGTCGAGTACTTCCCCGAACCGGGCGGCGAGGGCCACCGGACCGATGTCCCGCTCTCCGCCGGGTCGGGAAGCGGGGGCACCGCACTCAGGAGCGCGGCGCCGTCCGCGGCGACGACCGACGGCGCCGTCGGCAAGCTGGCCGTGACCGGCTCGTCCGACGACCGGCTGGACGTGGTGATCATCGGCGACGGCTACACCGCCGACGAGCAGGACGCCTTCCACGCGGCCGCGGCCGCCAAGTGGGCGGACATCACCGCCGTCGAGCCCTACGCGAGCTACCAGGGCCTGATGAACGTCTGGACCGTCGACGCGGTCTCCGCCGAGTCCGGGATCACCGGGGACCCCACCGCCGACGTCACCAGGAACACCGCACTCGGCAGCTACTTCTGGTGCTCCGAGACCGAGCGGCTGATCTGCGCCGACATCGACAAGGTCGCCTCGTACGCCGAGAAGGCGCCCGACGCCGACCTGGTCGTCGTCGTCTCCCACTCCACCAAGTACGGCGGCGCCGGGTACTCCGGCCTCGAGGAGTACGGCTACCCCTTCGACGGTGTCTCGACCCTCTCCTCGGACAACGCGCAGTCGAGCATGATCGCCACGCACGAGATCGCCCACTCGGTCGGCCTCCTCGCGGACGAGTACACCTACGACGGCTACGGCACCTGGACGGGCGGCGAGTTCACCGAGCCGAACTCCAGCATCCTCACCGCGGCACAGATGAAGGAGAACCGGAGCAAGTGGTACCGCTGGCTCGGTGAGAGCGACCCCACGGGCAGCACCGTCGGCACGTACGAGGGCAGCAGCTACTACCCGTTCGGGACGTTCCGCCCGACGGAGAACTCGCTCATGAGGGCGCTGAACATCAGCGAGTTCAACCTGCCCGGACGCGAGGCCATGATCGCCGGGTTCTACCGCGAGGCCAACGCGCTGAGCAGCGAGACCGCCACGGGCACGACCATCGGCAGGAAGGAGCGGATCAGCGTGACGCAGGCAGCGCTCACCGGGCTCGCCGCGCCGGAGTTGCGCTGGTACGTCGACGGGGTCCGGGTGAAGCGGGCCCGGGGCCTCACCTCCGCCGTGCCCGCCGCGCTGGGTGTGCCCGCCGACGGCAGGAAGCACACCGTCACGGTCGAGTCGGTGGACACCACGGCCTCGATCCGCGACCCCGAGATCCGTGCCGAGGCCACCGAGAGGCTGACCTGGAGAATCTCCGCCTCCGCTGGCCCGAAGCCCGCCCACGGGCCCGGCCCGCGGCACTGAAGCACGGTGAGTACGCCGCCGGGAGGGTGGTGTCGCCCCCTCCCGGCGGAGAACTGCCCGTAAGCGGAGCAGCGCCGGACCATCCCAGTACCTCGTCGGCGTCCGCACGGACGGGGTCGGCGCAGGCCGCGGGATCGGTGATCCGCCGCTCCCGGTCCGGTTCGGGACCGGTGTCCTACGCGTTCGGACGTGTCGGGCGGGGCTGCCCCCGGCCGGGCTTCTGATGTGCCGGGTGGATCACTTCTCGTCAGGGGGATTCAGGAGGTCCAGGGCCGCGCGGGCGTCCGCGTCGCCCGCGCCGGCGGCGCCGCTGAGCCAGCTCGCCACCGCGGCGAGGTCGGGGCCGGCCGGGGTGTCCGCCGGTGGTGCGGGAGGTGCGGCAGGAATGTCGGCGGACCGCACCCAGTGTTCCGCCTCCTTCGCCCGGCCCTTGCGCATCAGGGCCGACGCGAGGTTGAGCTTCGCCGCGGGATGGCCCTCCTCGGCCGCGCTCCGCCACAGTTCCTCCGCGCGGTCCCAGTCGCCGCGTTCCGCGTGGACGGCGCCGTAGCTGACGCGTCCGTCGGTGCTGCCGCCGTCGGCCGCCCGGCGCCACCACCGCTCCGCCCCGGCGAGGTCGCCGCGTTGGCGCAGCAGGTTGCCGAGGTTGTTCATGCCGTCGACGTCCCCCGCAGCGATCGCCTTGTGGTAGCAGGCCTCCGCGCCGTCGAGGTCGCCGCGCCCGCGTAACAGGACGCCCAGGTTGACGTACGAGTCGGTGTGCCCGGCGGCGGTGGAGAGGCGGTAGTAGTGCTCGGCCCGCGCGGTCCGGCCCTCCTCGGCCAGCAGCGCTCCCATGGTGTGCTGGGCCAGTGGGTGTCCCGCGTCGGCCGCCCGCTGTAGGTGCGGTCTCGCCGTGTGGAGTCCTTCGTCGGCGATATGCATCTGGGCGATCCAGAAGAGCACCTCGGGGTCGCCGGAACGCAGCGCGGTCGCGAAGTGGGCGCGAGCCTGTTCCCATTGCCCCGCGTCGGCTTTGAGGACGGCCATGGCCAGATGCGCGTGGGGATGGTCGTTGTCCGGGTTGAGGAGCAGGAGCCGGCCTGCCCATTCCACGGCGGACCCCGGCCGGGACGTCGAAGCGTCCGCGGCGGCCGGCGCCCCCGAGGGGGCGGAGGGGGCGGAAATCGCTGACGTGCCGGCCGTCGCCGAAGGGGCCGGTGCCGGCGGAGCAGTCCGGGGACGCGCTGCGGGAGCGGGCGTCGGCGCAGGGCGCCCCGGGGCTCTGCGGGCCTCGGCGGCGCGCAGGGCCCGTAGTTCCTCCATGGCTCGTCGGGCACCGCTGTTCCCGGTGTCGGCCACCGGCCGGAAGTAGCGTTCGGCCTCGTCGAAGTCGCCGCGGTCCATGCGGATCGTGCCCAGCGCCATGGACGCCATCGGGTCACCGGCCGCCCGCGCCCGCTGGAGCCAGACCTCGGCCTCGTCGAGGAGTCCCCGGTTGCCCAGACCGATCCCGTAGACGGTCATGGCCTCGACCCCGCCCGCCTCCGCGGCCTCCCGGACGAGATCTTCCGGCACCGGGGTTCCGTACCGATGGGCCGCCCTGATCAGGTCGTCCCGGTCCGGTCCCGCACCACCCCGCGCGCTCCGCCCCCCGGCTCTTCCGCCCTTGCCCGCTCTCCTCCACCACGCGCCCATGCCGCCCCCCACGCCGGTATGCCGTCATCACGCCCAGGACAGGGTATTCCCGCACCAACTCCCCTGTATGCCCCTGTCGTTCACGGTCCTGCGTGAAGATGGGCCGCCCACAGGGAAGGCGTCAGCGGATACCGGTCGCGCATGTCCCGTACCGCCTCGCGGACCGCGTACGCGGCGCGGTCGGCCATCGGCCGCGGCGCGCCCAGTCCCACGTACACCCGCTCGGCGATCCGCGCGGACACCGTGTCCTCGATGCCCCACAGCGTGGCCACCACATGGCGGAATCCGGCGATCTGCAGGCCGCCCGCGAGATGGAGCGCCTCGTCCACGGCCGTGAAACCCGTCCGGGCCGTGTGACATGCGGACAGGTACGCCAGCTCGGCGCCGGCCAGGTCGAGACGGGAGATCCCGGCGACGGTCAGCGGGTGGTCGAGATGGTCGTGGACGATCAGCCGGCTTCCCGAGCCCGTGCCCGGTTCGGCGGTGGCGTGTCCGCAGAAGTGCAGCCAGGCATGGTCGCGCAGGGCGGCGACGACCGCGTCGCGGGTGGCGGCGTCGCCCGTGAGCAACCGCGCCCCGGGCAGCAACGCGGTGAGTACGGCCGCCTCCTCGGCGGCTCCGGGCAGGGGCGGGGCCGCCGGCGCCTCGGGTACGGCGACCACCAGGAAGGAAGCCGCTGACCTGCCGGGGCGGCGGCTGCGTGCGAGAACCCGCAGGGACGGCGTATAGGAGGACGCCGTGCGGTCGAGCACCGTACGGCCCGCCGCCTCCTCGTGGTGTCCGGCGGCGTGCAGGGGGAGGAAGGCCAGCGGTCCGGTGGGAATCCACCACACCCGAGGCGGTCGGGTCTTCGACGGGCCGGTGATGCCCAGGCCGTCGAGCACGGGCCCCGTCACCGTGTCCCACAGCCACCGCAGATGTCCGTCGATCTCGTCCTCGGCCGCCACCTGGGCCTCCGGGCCGGCTCCGGCGGGGTCCTGGAGCCGGTCGAGCACGGTGAGCAGATCCGCCGTCCGGTGGACGAGCCCGGACAGTGCGAGGCCGGGAAGGGGAATGACGCGCAGTCCCTCGGCGGTGACCGCGATCGCGTCACAGCGGTAGCGGCTGACATTGACCACTACGACGGGACCCCGCTCGCCCAGAGGCAGCAGCTTCTCGGGGCGGGGAGGGAGCATGAAGTCCTCGAAGCCCCGCCGGGCGCGCACTTCGGCCAGGAGCCGGTCCCATTCCGCTGCCAGCACATGACGTTCGTCGGAGGTCGTCCCGTCGCCCGCGCCGTCGAGTCGTGTGCGCAGCCACATGAGCCGGTCGGCGGTCCGAGGTGCGTGGACACGCAGTTCCGCCAGTTCGTCGCCGTTCTTCATCCCCTGTCCCAGCAGGACACCGCGGCCGAGCTCCAGCAGGCCCAGTGCCAGGGCCGGGTCACCGGCCGACAACGCGCAGGCCGCCGCGTCGCCGGCCAGGAGTCCGCTCTCCCCGAGCGCGTGTTCGGCATCGGCGAAGTGCAGGTGGCGCGGCACAAGTGCGGGCAGTCGGGCGATCGCCGCGCTGTAGGCGGTGACCGCCTCCTCGGGCCGGCCGTCCTTCATCGCCGCGTGCCCCCAGCCACGGGCCGCCCGGAGCCGCAGCCGGGGCGCGGCCGAGGCGTGGAGGGCGGCGGCCCGCAGACAGGATTCCGCTCCCGGCCGGTCACGGGCGGCCAGCACCAGGCCGAGTTGGTACGGGATCACGGCGTGCCGCGCGTGCTGGGCGGGCAGGACGGCCGCCGCGGCCCGCAACAGGTCCTCGGCGCGGTCCGCGTCCTCGTCGTCGGTGGTCAGTTCGTACCTCCGGGTCAGCGCGGAGGCGAGGTTGACCAGGGCACCGGCCCGTGTGAGGGCGTCGGCCGCTGCCCTGCCGCCACTGTCCGGGGCTGCGTCGTCCCCGGTTCCGGGTACTGTCCGGGCCGTCCGGGCCGTCGAGTCGACCGCAGCCTCCAGGGCGTGGATGCGCGCCTGGAGGTCCTCGGTGGCGGAGGTCCGTTCGAACCGGGCGTCCCATGCGTTGGCCAGGCCCTGCTGGAACAGGGCATGATCTCGGTCATCCGGGGGTGTGAGGGCGACGGCCTCACGGTGTACGGCGATGGCCTCCTCCAGGTCCGCCCGTTCCCCGGTCCGCTCGTGGCGCAGCCGGAGGGCGAGGCCGAGGTTGTGCAGCCTGCCTCCGCGGCCGTCCGGGCCGCCCGCCTCCACGGCGGCGCGGGCCGTCCGTACTCCTTCCAGGAGATCCTCGAAACCTCCCGTACGTTCGTGGCGTTCGCGCAGCGAGGCGGCGAGCGCGCTGAGTACGCCCGCCCGGTCGGGGTGCCGGCTGCCCACCGCGGCGTCGGCCTCGCGGAAGGCGCCGATGGCCGCGTCCAGGTCCGCTGGATCGCCGCCGCGCTCGTACCGGAGCCTCAGCGCCATTCCCCACAGGGCCAGGGCGGAGGCCCGGACCGGCCCCGCCCGCACGGGGATGCCGTCGACCGCGGCCCTCGCCGCGTGGAGGGCCTGTCGCAGCAGCGCGGCATCCCTGTGCCGTTCGGCCGCCGCCACCCGGTCACCGGCCTGCGCCAGAAGGCCGGCCAGGTGCCGGTCCGCCGGCTCGGCAACGGCCTCGGGCTGTCCCCCGGGTTCCAGGTACCGGGCCAGCGCCGCGGCGATGACGGCGTCCTCCCGGCCGCGCTCCGTGCCCAGCACCACGCTCCGGCAGAGATGGAGGTCCGCGACGGCCCTGACGGCCTCCGGGTCGGCCGAGGGGTCGGCCACGAGCCGCATCAACTCCCGCACCTCGACCAGGGCCTGCGGGGAGACAACCGCGTCCTGGTCCAGGGAGGAGCGGTACAACAGCACCCTGGCGCCAAGGGCCCGTACCAAGTCGTCACGCCCCGCGGCCGTCATAGGAGTTACCGTACGAGGCGGCATCGGCATCGCGGGAGGAAAGCGGGATGACGGATCAGGATTCGCCTCAACTCGCGAAACTCTGCGCTCAGTTCACGGGCATCAGGGCCGTCGTGGCACGCCGCGGACAGCTGCCGGCACTGGAGACGATCCTGAGCGGGCTCCGCGCGGGGGGTGACGCGGCACGACTCCTCGCGGACATGGACGAACTGCTCCGACGGTGCGGCATGGCCCGCGGCCTCGGCGAACTGCGGGCCGCCGGGGGTGCGGCACTGCCCCACCTGGGCCCCGGGCATCCCGTGGAGGAAGCCCATGTGTGTCCGGCGGGCGCGTGCGACCGTGTGGTGCTCGACGCGGGCGGCGGCCGGTGCGAGCTGTTCGCCCTTCCTCTGCGTCTGGTCAGGTGGTGAGCGATGACGGCGTTCCTGGCGACGCTCGGCGGCAAGCTCGCCGACACCTGGCTGTCGCTGCTCGTGCTGCCCGGTCTCCTCTACCTCTCGGTGGCGGCGGCCGGCTCGGTCCTCGGACACCGCGACCCCTTCGGCCACCACCTGCTGATCGACCGTATCGACACCCTGGCCGGTACCCCCGCCACGCACTCCCCCGGGACGGTCGTCCTGGTCGCCGCCCTCGTGCTCGCGACCTCCGCCGGGGCCAGCCGGCTGGCCGGCGCACTCGGCGGCGGCGTCGAAAGGCTCTGGCTCGGCGACTGGCCCCGGCCCCTGCGCCCGGCCGCCCGCGCCCTGACCCGGCGTCGCGTACAGCGGTGGAGCGCCGCGGACGCGCGCTACCGGCAGGCGCTGACCCAACGGGCGCTGCGCGCCGCCGCGGAATCCCGTGCCGTCCCGGGACCGGACGCACCGGACAGCCCCTCCGCCCCCGACGATCCGGCGGGCGGGACCCCCGCGCCGACCACCGCCGAACTGGGCGAGGCCCGCAACCTCATCGCCCTTTCCCGCCCCGCGCGCCCGACCTGGATGGGCGACCGGCTCCTGGCGGCGGACGCCCGGGTCCACCGCGCGTACGCCATCGACCTCACCTCGGCCTGGCCCAGGCTCTGGCTCCTGCTTCCGGACACCGCTCACGGCGAGATACAGGCGGCCCGGACCGCACTCACCGCAGCGGCACGCCGTGCCGCCTGGGGGCTGTTGTACGTACTGCCCGCCCTCTGGTGGTGGCCCGCAGCGCTGATCGCCGCCGTCACCTTCACCGGGGCGTGGCGGCAGGCCCGGCTCGCGGTGCACGAGTTCGCCGAGCTCGTCGAAGCGGCGGTGGACCTGCACGGCCGGGACCTGGCGACCGCCCTGGGCATCCCCTGCGAGGAACGGCTCACCGCTGTCGAGGGCCTGGAGATCACCCGTACCCTCCGCAAGGGGACGTGATCCGCCGCCCCCGTCATCGACGGCCACCACCTGTGCCCCTGGACGTTCCCGACGGCCCTCCGCCTTCCTCGCGTCGTCGGGAACACCCTCGGAGCACGAGGTCCCGCACGGACAGCACACCGCCGATGCCCAACGGCCGCAGATCCGGACCCGCCGTCACCCGGCGGGGGCGGTCCGCCGTACGGCCGGCTCGGGGAGGTGACCGACACGCCGGCCGACCCGCTCGCGCAGGAGGAGGTACTCCTCCCAGCGTCTGGGCAGGGGCCCCGGCGGGCGCTCGACCACCCGGGCCGCGGTGACGATCTGGCCGTCCCGGAACTGCTCACGGGTCAGGTCCAGCTCGACACCACTGGCAAGCCGGTTCCACCAGTGAAATCCCTGCTGCTCTCCCCGGCAGTGGACCTCCCCGACCATGAGATCCCCGCCGAAGATGTCGTTCACGACCAGGGCGGTGATGTCGCAGTGACCCCACGCGGGGTTGTCCGGCCGCCATCCGCACCGGGCGAGGTCGTCCGGCGAACAGGTGTCGGCGGCCCAGGCGGCGTGCAGAGCCTTGTCGATGTCGAGCAGGTTCCACGAGGTCATGCCGCCAGCATGGCATCCGCCACTGACAACGGCGGCGGACCGAGGGCGTCGCATGTGGCGGTGCCGGTTGCGGAATCCCGTTCACCTCCTCGCGTACGGGGAGGGCCGGCCGGCGGTCACGACGGCAGGATGCGCGTCAGCGAAGCGACACGTGACAGCCGCAGGGTTCCCAGCACGATCACGGCGAGTCCCGCTCCCATCGGCAGCAGCCACCAGCCGTCGCCGATCTCCTCCTTGTACAGCACGACACCCAGAACGAGGCTGACGAGGGCGTCGCCGAGTGTGAGCGCGGGCTGGGAGGCCGTGATGGGACCCGCCTGCAGGGCGTTCTCCAGCAGAACGATCGCCAGGACGCCGCACAGGGCGAAGCCGTACGTCTGCCAGACGGAGAGGAAGGCGACGGCCCCGTCGTCGGCGAAGGTGCGGGCCGCCGACTTCATGAGGGCCGCGGTGAGCGCGTTCGCCACCGCGGACCCCGTGCCCAGACAGGCGGCGCGTCCCAAGCCCGACGGCAGCCTGCGCGCAACGGCGACGAGGCCCGCGATCGCCCCGAGACACACGGCGATCACGGGCACCCAGAGCGTCATCGGCGCCTGAGCCTTCCCGCCGTGGGGATGGGCCGCGACCAGGACCACCGCCAGCCCGACGACGATGTATCCGATCGCCCGCCAGCCGGACGTGGGAAGGCGCCGACGGATCACGTACGAGCCGATCATCAGAGCGAACGGCAGTTCCAGGATGAAGACCGGCTGGACCAGGGCGAGCGGCCCGGCAGCCAGAGCGAGCGCCTGGAACGCGGCAGCCGCCGCGACCGCCCCGATCCCGGCCACCCACACCGGCTGCCGCGCCAGATCGGCGAACAGCCGGGGCTTGAGCGCATGACTCGCGGGAACGTTGAGCGCGGCCTTGCGTTGGAGCACGGTCCCCATGGCGTTGCTCATCGCGCCGAGCAGGGCGGCCAGGACGCTCAGCACGAGCACGGGGCGCTCACCTCCGCGGACGCACGCGGGCCGGGGCCCACCCGCCCGGAGTCCGGGGTCACGGTCGGACAACATGCTCACACCGGGGACGGTCCCCCGCACGGGGCGCTGGTCCATCCGGCCTCACCGCCGATGGCGATCACGGTGGTGCCGCCGACCGTGATCTTGGCTCCGGACCGCCCCTAATCGTCGGCGGGCTCGTCGATCGGCCAGGCGATCTCCAGCCGGTTGCCCGGGTCGTCGGGCGTCCCGGTCCACCGGCGGTAGATCATCCGGACCGGGCCCGCGAAGGCGAAGCCGTGTTCGGATATCCAGTCGGCGACGGCGTCGTAGGCGCCGAGGATCCGCGGGAAGGCGGCGGCCGCTCCCTCGATCCGTGTGCAGGCGAGCGTGCTCTCCGGCAGGTCGCGCACATTCATGCCCTCGGGCAGGCCGGCGGGCTGCGCGCCGTCCTCCCAGAACGGCAGGCACGCCTCGACGAGCGTCTCGTTCTCGTCGTCGCACACGCCGTGGAAGCGGACGAAGGCGGGCCCGGCGAAGGTGAGCGGGCCGCGGCCGGCGACTGCGTACATCTCCTGATAGGCACGCCGGAGGAACGGGTCGAGCCCGGAGTTGTCCACGGCGGCCCCGACAACGAGAATCCGCTCGGCAGGCCCCTGACGGGCGGTGACGTGGTGTGTCATGTCTGCTCCTTCGGTCATTCGGCTCAACAGACCGTGGACCAGGGAACGCTGCGTCTCCAGCCGTCGTTCGGCCGCCGCCAGATGTGCCCGCAACGCGGTGGCCAGCGCTTCCTGCCCGCCGTCGAGCAGTCGGCGCACCTCCTCGACGGGGATGTCCAGTCGGCGCAGCGCCCTGACCGACTGGGCCGTACGCACCTGGTCACGCCGGAAGTACCGGTAGCCGCTCACCGGATCGACGAACGCCGGCACCAGCACGCCACTGGCGTCGTAGTGCCGAAGCGCGGTGATCGAGAGGCCGCTGGCCTGCGAGAACTGCCCGATCGGCAGCAAGCTTTTCCTGTCCACGGCAGCGACTGTGCCGTCTCTCGCCACCTGAGAGTCAAGTCCTCGCGGGATGACGAACGCACCCCCGCGATCGCGCCTCCTTCGCCCGCACCGCGCCCCCATCACTCCCGTACGCCCCCGCTTGGGCCCGTCGGAGTAGCGCTGATGGCCGGAAGGCGCGGGGCGGGCGAGGCTGGCGGGCAGGTGCGGCGATGCCATGGGGCGCCGCGGTCGTTCGGAGGCGGGAGGGTTCATGGGTTCGACAGGGGTCCCGGATGAGGGAGGGCGTGCGGCCGATGGTGCTCCGGGGAGGCGGCGGGAGCTCGGGGGTGCGGTGCGGGAGCGGAGCGTGGCTGTTCGCGGTGGTCGGTAGGCGTCGTGGCGGAGAAGGACGTCGAGACGGAATCCGGACGGGACGACGGAGCCGAGGCCCGGTCGGCGGATCGTCACGGGGGTCCCGGGCATACGGTGCTGCTGGCGATCGCCCTCGCGGTGCCGGTGACGAAGGTCGCCTACACGGTCGGGGGCGGAGCGGCGGCGCGTGATGTGTTCGTCGGGATGGAGCCGGCGAACTGGCCGGATGTCGTCATCGGGATGGTGCTCACCGATCCGCTTCTCGCCTCGGTGCTGGCCGTCGTCGTCTCCCGGATCGTCTTCGCCCTGTTCGCGGCGCGGGGCGCTGTTCCCGTGAAGGCCGGCGTGCTTCGGGGGCTCCGGCGCGCGGCCCTGACCGTGGTCGATCCGGCCGCCATGGGGGTGGTGATCGCGTGCTTCTTCGGTCCGTGGTGGGGTGTGGGCACGGGGGTGGCCGCGTACGTGCTGCGCAAGGGCGTCGTTGTGGAGTACCGCACCGGGAGACGGCGTCCGCACGCGCGTTCCGGTCACCGGGACTCGGCAGGAGGCCACGACGGCGGCTATCGCCCGTCGCGGGTGCTGCGCCGGGCCGCGGCGCTGGAACAGTGGGCGGCCCTGTGCCTGACGGCGCTCGTGCTGCCCGTGCTGTCCTTCGTCGCCGCGCTCGACGGACAGGCGTGGACGTCGATCGTCCGCTGCCAGGTCACCGCCGGGACCCGGACCGAGAGCAACCGCCTCATCGAACTCGGCCGCAAGGGGAACGGCGTCGTCGGCTGGAATCTGGACACCGGGGAGATCTCCGACGGTGCCGCGTGCACGGGCGAGGAGAGCCTGTTCGTACGCGATCCGTGGTGGCGCGGTTGAGGTGATGCTCCGTACCCCCCGGTTCCGGGCGGCGCGACGGCCCCGCCCCGTGGTTGCCGGAGCGGGGCCGTCGGTCGTTTTCCGGGTCAGCCGGCGTCGGGCTCAGCGGGATCCCGTGCCGGGGCGCCCGCGGCGACCGGGGCGGGGGTCCGGGCCGGGTCCGGCTTGCGCCACAGGGTGCCGTGCAGGTCGGTGCCGCGGACGAGTTGTACGCGCCAGGGGTCGATGCGCAGTACGTGGTAGCCGGGGTCGGTGGGACCGCCGGGCCAGTAGCGGACGGGGTCGTAGCCGACGCCGGGTGGGCCGCCTCGTCGGTAGAGGTCCCATGCGTGGGTCCTGGAGGCCCGGTCCTCGGCCCAGGTGGAGACGCCGTCCACGAAGACCGCGTTCTGGCGGGGGCTCCAGTAGGTGTACGTGGTGTGGGGGTTGGCCGCGAGGTGTGCGGTCTTGACAGGGGTGCGGAAGGCGGCGAGCCAGCCGACGGGGGCGCCGTCGACGACCTCCCACACCGGCATCACCATCCGGGCACGCGGGCGGTTGCGGTGGTCGACGGTGACCATGGTCGCGTAGCCGATGTCGCGGATGTGATCGGTGAAGGTGCGCTCGATCTCGGAGAACGTGGTGACGACGGTGGTCATGGGGGTGTCCTCTCGGTTGTCAGCGGGCGGCGGGGACGTCGGTGTGCTCGGCGGGAGGGCCGGCCGGTGCGGGCGCGGTCGTGCGTGGCCGGGTGCGCAGGCCGACGGCGCTGATGACGGCGGCGAGGGCGGCGGCCGCGAACGGGACGAGCAGGCCGTCGCGGTAGCCGTCGAGCTGGGCCGCGGGGGTCGCGGCGCCCGAGGCCGCCGTGCCGGCGGCGGTGACGGCGGAGAGGCCGAGTGCCGCGCCGAACTGGAAGGCCGTGTAGAGGAGGCCGCCCGCGAGTCCCTGTTCCTCCTCCGCGATGCCCTCCGTCGCCACGATGGTGAGGGGACCGTACGCCAGGGAGAAGGAGAGCCCGAGGAGGATCAGGCTCGGGAACATCGTCGCGTAGCTCCAGTCCGCTCCCAGGGGGAGGAACAGTCCGTAGGCGAGCGCCGCGAGCAGGAGGCCGCCCAGGATCACCCTGGCGTTGCCGAACCGGGTGACCAGCCGGGGGGTGAGTGTCGGCGAGAGGACTGCGTCGACTCCGACGACCAGCATGGCGAAGCTCGTCTGGAGGGTGGACCAGCCGCGCAGTTCCTGCAGGTAGAGCACCACCAGGAACTGGAATCCGAAGAATCCGGCGGCGAACAGCAGCGCCGAGAGGTTGGCCCGGACCAGGGGGCCGTGGCGGAGGATCGACAGGCGGACGAGGGGTTCGGCGGTGCGCCGTTCGATGACGACGAAGGCGGTGAGGAACACCAGGCCGCCCAGCAGCGTCGCGGCGGTGACGGCCGGTGCGGCGTGTGAGGCGCGCTCGACGCCCAGGACGATCAGCAGGAGGGCGGCTGTGATGGTGAGTGCGCCGGGCGCGTCGACGCGCTTGCCGGTCCGCTTCGGGCGGGCCGAGCGGGGGACGAGGACGAGGGCCGCGACGAGGACGAGGGCGGAGAGCACGACCGGGGCGAAGAACACCCACCGCCAGCCGACGGCGGTGAGCAGCCCGCCGGCGACCAGGCCGATCGTGAAGCCTCCCGCGGCGGTTCCGGAGTAGACGAGGAGGGCCTTGTTCCGCTCCGGTCCCTCGGCGAAGCCGGTGGTGATGATGGACAGCCCGGCCGGGGTCATGAAGGCCGCGGCGACGCCCGTGACGAAGCGGGCGAGGATCAGGGTCCATCCCTCGGTGGCGAAGCCGCCGAGCCCGGAGAACAGCAGGAAGACGGCCAGCCAGAGGACGAACATCCGACGGCGCCCGTAGAGGTCGGCGGCCCGTCCGCCGAGCAGCATGAAGCCGCCGTAGCCGAGCACGTAGGCGCTCATGACCCATTGCAGTTCACCGGTGGAGAGCCCCAGATCGGTGCGGATCGACGGCAAGGCCACGTTGAGCATGGCCACGTCGATGCCTTCGAGGAAGATCGCGCCGCACAGGACGAGCAGAATGCCCCACTTGCGTGTGCCCAGCCCGCCCGAGGCGTTCAGCGTACTCATGACGAGGTACTCCTTCCGGAGTGTGAGGTGTGGTCGGTGCCTCAAGCCTTCGCCACCGCGGGCACGGGAACAACAGCGGTCATCGCAACGTTCGTTCAGCCGGAGTTACCGATCCGATCCGTTGCCGCGCACCATCCGGAGACGTCTGTGGACCAGAGCGAAATCGAATGCTTTCTCGTCCTGGCCGAGGAGCTTCACTTCGGGCACACGGCCGCCCGGCTGCATCTGTCCCGTGCCCGGGTGAGCCAGCTGGTGCAGAAGCTGGAACGCCGGGTCGGCGCGCCCCTGTTCACGCGGACGAGCCGGCGGGTGGCCCTCACGCCCCTGGGCCGCCGTCTCCGCGACGACCTCGAACCGCACTACCGCGGCATCGAGAACGCGCTGGCCAGGGCAGTCGCCTCGGCACGGGGCATCGAGGGGGTCCTCCACGTCGGATTCTCCACACCGCTCGCCGGGGAGATGGTGATGAAGGCGACCGAGCGGCTGAGTTCGAGTCATCCGGAACTCGCGGTCGAGGTGTGCGAAGTGCCGCTCGCCGACCCGTACGGGATGCTGCGCAACGGCGAGTTCGACGTCCAGCTGACCGACTTCCCCGTGCACGAGGCCGATCTGACGCGCGGTCCCACGCTCCTCGCCGAGGCAAGGGTGCTCGCGGTGGCGTCCCGGCATCCGCTCGCCGGGCAGGCCGCGGTGACGCTGGAGGATCTGGCCGGCATGCCGGCGCTCACCATCGCGGGTGACATCCCGGAGTACTGGACGGAGCATCATCTGCCGACGGTCACACCGAGCGGCCGGCCGATCGGGCAGGGCCCGTCCGTCACCAACCTCCAGGAGGCGCTGACGCTCGTCGCCGGAGGCAAGGGCGTCCTGCTGGCGGGGGCTCATATCGCCCTGTACCACGGGCGGCCCGGCGTCTCCTACGTCCCGGTGAAGGAGGACACGCCCCTCGGCTACGGGCTGATGTGGCGTTCCGACGGCGGGACCCGGGCGATCGAGGTCTTCGGCCGTACGATCCGCGAGATCGCACGGACCATGGAGCCCCCCGGGGCATGACCCTCTTCGGCTGCGGCGGCCGGGGCGGGGGCATGTGCGGCCCTACACGTGGCCGGAGCGTTTCCAGGGCATATCCACCGGGCCGTTCGGGGCGGGCGAGTTGCCCGAGTTCGGTGGACGCGCCGTCGGCAGGCGGTGTTCGTCGCTGGGGATACGCGGAGTCGCTGTTTCCCGCCGACACGCGGGACGCCCCCGATTTCGGTCACACGCTCGCCTCGGCATCCGTTCGGGGTTCCGGGTGTGGTGATGCGGTGGCACGGCGGTTCTCCGCATCATGATCGACTGCGGCGCGGTGATTCGGCAGAGCAAGCAAAGGTAGCCGAGTCAGGCGGTGCCGTTGGTCGTTCCGGGGGCAGGGGGCGCCCTCACCGTCGCAGAGGAGTACGGATGCATCTGATTCCCTCGGAGCAGGAGAAGCTGCTGCTGAGCGTGGCCGGGATGCTGGCCAGTTATCGCAAGGAACGCGGGATCAAGCTCAACTATCCCGAGGCGGTGGCCTACATCAGTTGCTGGGTCATCGAGGAGGCGCGTGCGGGCAACTACACCGTCGACCAGATGATGAGCGACGCCGGGGTCCCGCTGGAGGAGCGGAAGGGCGATACGCGGGGCGAGGGCGAGAGCGTGCTGACGACCGAGGACGTCATGGACGGCGTGGCCGAGATGCTCGACGTCCTCCAGGTCGAGGCCACGTTTCCCGACGGACGCAAGCTCGTCACCTTGTACGAACCGATCCGCGCGCCGAGGCCCGTTCCGCTGCCCGCTCCTATCCGCTGAGGTCGAAGCCCATGCCGTACTTCCAGCCGCCCGCCCCGAAACCGACCGGCTGCGCACCGGCCGCGTGCCCGCCCCCGTGCCCCTGTTGCGTGGACGACCCCTGTCAGAGGCCCGAACCCCGCCCGCCGTCCGAACTGGACCCGGACCGGGCGGGCGATGTCCGCCGGTACGCGGTGGGAGGGGTGTGGGTCAGGGATCCGGAGGATGCGCACGTGCTCAACGCGGGGAGCGAGAAGGCCATGGTGTATGTGGTCAATGTGGGTGACCGCGACATCCAGATCGGCTCGCACTTCCATCTCGCCGATGTCAACGAGGACTTGCTGTTCTTCACCGATCCGGAGACCGCCACCGAAGCGGAGGCGGTGCTGACCGATCCCCGGCGGGTGCGGTCCGAGCAGATCGCCGCCGCCCGTGCGCTGGCGTACGACCGGTCGAAGACACCGGGGACGGCCCCTTGGGGGTGCCGTCTGGACATCGCCCCTGGGGACTCGATGCGGTTCAGCCCCGAGAACGCGCCCAGCGAGGCGATCGAGGTCGTGCCGATCGGTGGACGGCGGCGTGTTCCGGGCCTACGCAAGGGCAAGCCGGACGACGACGTCGCTCTCGGCTGACCGGGCACCCGTACATCCAGCTGGAGGAATGCAATGGCGCACATCACGCGCGCGCAGTACGCGAAGTCCTACGGGCCGACCGTGGGCGACCAGGTCCGTCTGGGCGACACCAACCTGTGGATCGAGGTCACCGAGGACCTGACCTTCGGGGGCGACGAGGCGATCTTCGGCGGTGGGAAGACCATCCGCGAGTCGATGCTCCAGGGGACGACCACGAGCACGGAGGGTGCCCCCGACACCGTGATCACCAATGTGGTCGTTCTCGATGCCGGGCCCGCGCTGGAGCGCGGGGACGGCTATTCCGTCGTCCGCGCGGACGTGGGGATCAGGGGCGGAAAGGTCGTCGCGATCGGCAAGGCCGGGAACAGCGACGTCATGGACGGGGTCACACCGGGGCTGGAGATCGGCCCCTCCACGGACGTGATCGCCGGCGAGGGCCGGATCCTCACCGCCGGAGCCGTCGACACGCACGTGCACTACATTTCGCCGTCGGCGGTCAGGGAGGCCCTGTCCACCGGAACCACTACGCTGATCGGCGGCGGTGTGGGGCCCTCGGAGGGGTCCAAGGCGACCACGGTGACGCCCGGCCCGCAGCATCTGGTGAACCTGCACCGCAGCTTCGACGATCTGCCGGTCAACGTGATGCTGCTGGCCAAGGGCAACACCGTCAGCGAGGCCGCGCTGGACGAGCAGGCGCTCGCGGGGGCCGGGGGCTACAAGATCCATGAGGACTGGGGAGCCACCCCGGCAGCGCTGGACGCCGCGCTGCGGGCCGGCGAGAAGTGGGGACTGCAGGTCACCCTGCACGCCGACTCGCTGAACGAGGCGGGCTTCGTCGAGACCACACTCGACGCGATCGACGGGCGCGGCGTCCACGTCTTCCACGCCGAGGGCGCCGGTGGCGGACACGCCCCGGACATCCTGAAGGTGGCCGCGGAGCCGAACGTCCTGCCCGCGTCGACGAATCCGACGTTGCCGTACACCGTGAACACGGTCGCCGAGCACATCGACATGCTGGCCTCCGCGCACCACCTCGATCTGAGCAACCGGAACGACCAGGCCTTCGCCGACTCCCGGATCCGCTCCACGACCATGTTCGCCGAGGACGTGCTGCACGACATGGGAGCCATGTCCCTCACCTCCTCCGACGCGCAGGCCATGGGGCGGATCGGGGAGGTCGTGACCCGTACCTGGCAGGTGGCCCACGTCATGAAGGAGTGGAGCCATCAGGTTTTCAAGGACGCCGGGTTCTTCTACGGGCCCGACCGGGGGCCGGGGGACAACGCCCGCGCGCTGCGGTACGTGGCCAAGTACACGATCAACCCGGCCCTCGCGCACGGCATCGACGCCTACGTCGGTTCGGTGCAGCCGGGCAAACTGGCCGATCTCGTGCTGTGGGACCCGCGGTTCTTCGCCGTACGGCCCGAGGTGGTCATCAAGGGCGGCGCCATGGTCGTCGGGAACCTCGGTGATCCCAACGGTTCGGTGTCGACCCCTCAGCCGACCTTCCTGCGGCCCGCGATGGCCGACGCGATCGGATGCCGGCTCTCGTACTCGTTCGTCTCGGAGAAGGTGCTCGACCCGCCCGCCGACATGGACCCCTACGACGAGGTGAGGGGCACGGGAGTGTTCAAGGGCTCGTTGCGGGACACGCTCGGTCTGCGGCGCGAGCTGCGGGGCGCGAAGCCGGTGAAGGGCGTCGGGAAGGCGGACATGGTCTTCAACGACGGGCGGTTCGGCATCGACATCGACCCGAGCACGTTCAAGATCGCGGTGGAGATTCCCGGAGTCGACCCGGCGGCGCACGGGCTCGGCCGGCACAAGAGCCTCAGCGGTTACTGGTATCTCGACCAGCCGAAGCCGCCGAGGAGCCTGCCGCTCACTCAGCGGTACCTGCTGTTCTGAGGCGCCCGGTGAGCACATCTCCGCTCCTTCTCGCCCTCCTGGGCGACGCGCGACTCCCCTCCGGGGGGCATACCCAGTCCGCCGGGCTGGAGCCGGCGCTGCGGGCCGGGACGACGCCCGCCGAGGTGCCCGCGTATCTGCGCTCGCGGCTGCGGACCGTCACCCTCGTCGAGGCGGGCACCGCCGTCGTCGCGCGGGCGGTCGCGGCGGACGGCGGCGATCTGGCCGGGGTCGAGGCCGCCTGGGCCGCCCGGACCCCGAGCGCGGCGCTGCGCGCGAACGGGCGGCGGCTCGGGCGCGGCTACCTGCGGGTGCTGCAGGCGCTCCGGCCCGGCCCCGTCGACGACCGCGCACGGACCTGGTCGCGCCCGGTCGTCCTCGGTCTGCTCGCGCACCGCACCGGCATGGACCCGGCCGACGTGGCCCGTCTCGTCGGCTACGACGACGCCCAGACCGTCACTTCGGCCCTGCTCAAGCTCGAACCGCAGGACCCGCTGGCCGTCGCGGTGTGGTTGAGCGAACTCCTCCCGGACATCGAGGAGATGGCCGTACGGGTCGCCGCTCTGCGCCGCCCGGAACAGATTCCCGCCCACGGGGCTCCCCTCGTCGAGCGCTGGGCCGAGACCCACGACACCACCACAGAGAGGCTCTTCCGTGCCTGAGAACACCACCGCCCCCACCCGTGCCCTGCGCCTGGGCGTCGCCGGCCCGGTCGGCACCGGGAAGAGTTCACTCATCGCGACGTTGTGCCGGGCGCTCGCCGGGGAGCTGAGCCTGGGCGTCATCACGAACGACATCTACACCGACGAGGACGCCCGCTTCCTCAGGAGCGCCGGGGTACTGGACCCCGAGCGAATCCGCCCGGTGGAGACGGGGGCGTGCCCCCACACGGCGATCCGTGACGACGTGACGGCCAATCTGCTGGCGGCCGAGGACCTGGAGTCCGACTTCGGCCCGCTGGATCTGGTCGTCATCGAGTCCGGCGGCGACAACCTCACCGCCACCTTCTCCCCCGCGCTGGTGGACGCCCAGGTGTTCGTCCTGGACGTCGCCGGCGGCGGAGACGTCGTCCGCAAGGGGGGTCCCGGCATCGCGCGCGCCGATCTGCTCGTGATCAACAAGACCGATCTGGGCGTTCACGTGGGCGTGGACGTGGAGCGTATGACGCGCGAGGGCCGCGAGGCACGGCAGGGTGCTCCGGTCGTCGCGCTGTCCCGGCACGACGAGGCGTCCGTCCGGCTGCTCACCGACTGGGTCCGCGCCACCCTCGCCCGCTACCGCTCCGGTGCGCACACCCCCGTCGACCCCGGTCCGATGGCACCGCACGTCCACGCGGAGCGGGACGGCGGGGCGTCGCGCCCGCACATCCATGCCGACGCCGCCACGCACGCACCCGAAGGCGCCGCCGCCGCGCATGCGGGACAGCGCGCGTGACCGGACCGACCCGTCTGGGCGTCACTCCCACGGCAAGCCGCTGCCACGTCCGCCGGACGTCCGGGCATCTCACCGTACGGATCATGGACCAGGACGCGCGCGGCGCCCGTGTGGGCCTCCTCGCCACGCAGGCGCTGCTGCTGTCCGGCGACTCCGTCCGCATCGAGGTGGACGTCGCTCCCGGCGCGTGGCTGGACGTGGTGGAGACGACCGGCACGGTCGCGTACGAGGGCGACGCGCCGTCGTCCTGGACGGTCGACGCGACGGTGGGCGACGGTGCGCTGCTCACCTGGGCGGGCAAGCCGTTCGTGGTCTCCGACGGGATCACCACCCATCGCGACACCCGGATCCGGTTGCACGGCACGGGCAGGGTCCTGATGCAGGAGAAGGTCGTCCTGGGGCGGGCCGGACAGACGGGCGGTGACCTGACCCTGTCCCTCACCGCGACCGATGACTCCGGGCCGGTGCAGGTGGAGCACCTGGAACTGACCCGGCGGGTGCGCACGATGCCGGGCGTCCTCGGAAGCCTGCGGTCCATGGACACGGTGACCGCGCTGGGCTGGTCACCCGAACCGGCCGGGGAGCCGGCGGCCGGCACCACCGGTCCCGGCGAGACGTTCTTCCGTCTGGAGCGGTCCGGTTCCGTATTGCGCTGGATCGGGATCGGCCGGTTCCGTGACCGCTTGTGCGATCCCACGTTCGCGGCCTGGAGCGAGGAGGCGATGCGCGTCCACCGCGACGCCGGCCTCATCGGGACGGCGCACGGGGTGAGTTGTTCCGCGTGATGCCCGCTCGCCCTGCCGGCCCGGGTGCACGTGCGCAGGCGCGAGTCGTCGGAGGCCCGGTCTAGGGTCGGTGAGGTGAGCGACTACTACGACCTCTTCCTGGCGGTGGATCTGGTTCCCGGCCTGCCCGGACCGGTGCTGGCGGAACTGCGGTGGCTGCTGGGGCAGGGGGACAGACCGGCGGAGTTGGTGTCCGCCGACTGGGAGTCGTGGGGCGGCCCCTGGCAGGCCTTCGACGGGGGTACGGCGAGCCACGCGTTCGACGGAGCGGACGTCTCCCTGCTGGTACGTGCCACCGACCGGCCGGACGCGGACGGCGGCGAGCCATGGGCCCTGACCGTCCGGACGTGCGTCCACGAGGACGACTTCGGCATCATGATGGAGGTCGTCGAGTGGGTGCTCCGGTACGCGACGACGCGGGGGTGGGCCGGATACGTACGTGACGCCGGGCTGGGCCGGTTCCAGCATCTGGTGCGCCACGAGGACGGGTTCGAGCTGGCCGATGTCCGCGTGGGCGGTGAGCGGAAGCGCATCGCCCGGTCCGCCGGATAGCCGGGACTCCTCGTTACCCGACCGCGCCGCATGGGCCGGATCCTTCCTCCACGCCCGCGCGACGGACACCGGAGCCTCGCGGCCGGAGAATCCGCTTGCGGGTGGCCGGGCCGGGCTGTCTCATGAACGCGTCACCCGACAGGACCTGACAGGGAAGGGACCATGGGGACCTCACTGCCCACCCCGTCGTTGCACACCGATCGCCTCCGTCTCCGTGCCTTCGAACCCGCTGACGCCGATGCGCTGTTCGCCCTTCACAGTGACGCCCATGTGCTGCGCTACTGGGACTCGCCGCCGTGGAACGACCGCGGGCGTGCCGAGCGGTTCATCGCGGTCTGCCGGGAGATGGCGGTGCAGGGCACGGGAACGCGGCTCGCCGTGGACCGCGCGTCCGACGGGGCGTTCCTCGGCTGGTGCACCGTGGCCCAGTGGGATCCCGTCCACCGCAGCGCGTCGCTCGGATACTGCTACTCGGAGGCGGCGTGGGGCCACGGCTACGCGACCGAGGCGGCGGGCGCCCTCCTCGGGTGGGCGTTCGACACGCTGGACATCAACCGCGTGCAGGCCGAGGCGGACACGCGCAACGGGGCGTCCGCGCGCGTCCTGGAGAAGCTCGGCTTCGTACGCGAAGGGACGTTGAGGGAGGACTGCGTCGTCGACGGCGTGGTCTCCGACTCCTGGGTCTTCGGGCTGCTCAGGCGGGAGTGGTCTCCGTCGTCCGAAACACCTGCGGGCTCCTGATTCGCGGCGCTCCCTCGCCTCGGGCCGACCGCGGAGGACGCTCTGGGAGATCTTGAGGCCGTGGGCGTCCCGTGGCAGGCTCGTGCCTCATGATCGACGAATACGCGAAGAGCACCCTGCACGGGCGGCTGCGCCGGGACCGCGAGGCGCTGCTCTGGAAGCTCGACGGCCTCTCCGAGTACGACGCCCGCCGGCCGCTGACCGCGACCGGGACCAACCTCCTCGGCCTCGTCAAGCACGTGGCGACCGTCGAGGCCCGGTACTTCGGGGAGGTCTTCGGCCGTCCGTCCCCCGAGGCGCTGTGCCCCTGGCAGGAATCCGACGGCAGTGACCACTGGGCGGCCGAGGACGAGAGCCGCGAGGAGATCATCGCGTTCTGCCGCCGCACGTGGGACCACTCGGACGCCACCATCGACGGGCTTTCCCTCGACGCCGTGGGCCATGTGCCGTGGTGGCCGGAGCCCCACGCCGACACGAGCCTCTTCGCCGTCCTCGTCCACGTCCTCGGCGAAACCGTCCGCCACACCGGACACGCCGACATCCTCCGCGAAGGCCTCGACGGCCGCACCGGGCTCCGCCCCGAACACGACAACCGGATCGACGAGGAAGCCCGCGCGGCGTACCGAGCGAGGATCGAGCGCATCGCCGCCTCGGCCGCCTCGGCGGCTTCGGCGGCTTCGGCGGCTTCGGCGGCTTCGGCGACGAACTGATTCCCGACCGGCGGCAGGAATCCGGTTCCAGTTCCAGTTCCCGCGCCCGGCGGCTTGATCGCCTCTCAGTTCAGCTGCTCCGCCAGCCCGATGATGATTCCGTTCGGGCCGCGGAGGTAGCAGAGGAGGTAGCTGTCCTCGAAGCGGGCGATCTCGCCGACGAGTTCGGCGCCGTGCGGGCGCAGACGGGTGAGCGTGTCGTCGAGGTCGTCCACGGCGAACATGACGCGGTGGGTGCCCAGGATGTTGTGGGGGCGGTCGCGCGGGTCGACGTCGAGGGGTGCGGGGTTGCGGTACTGCGCGAGTTCGAGGCGGCTGTGGCCGTCGGGGGTCCGGACCATCGCGATCTCGCAGTGGACGTCGTCGAGGCCGGTGCACTGGTCGGCGAAGCGGCCCCGGATGTCCGCGCGGCCCTCCAACTCCAGGCCGAGTTCCTCGAAGAACGCGATGGCCGCGTCCAGGTCCTCGACGACGATGCCGACGTTGTCCATCCGCTGAATCGCCATAACGGTGGTCCCTCCGTTCTCTCCGGCCGGCCGTGTGACGGCCGGAGGTGGTGCCGATGCTTCCGGGACGGAACCGACGGTCCGTTCTCGACATCGGTCACGGTGCACGGTTCCGCCCGCCCCCATGCTGCTCGAAGGCGGAGGACGGCGCGCTGGGGATCGTACGGCGCTCCCGGACCGAAAGGGTGGGATCGAGGGAATCAGGGGGCGGGGGTTTCTCCAGGGCGCGTGCCCCGGCGTAAAACGGGCTCCGACTGCGAATTCCGTGCTTCTTTCTCACTCGTCCGATACGCCCTGTCACCGATCCGCGTGATTTCTCGCGGCAACTGTGGTGGCCCCGGAATTCGCTGATAAATCATGGACCCCGCACCCTTCGGAGAAATCGAAGCACGGGAAGGTGAATGATTGTGCGCAGAAAAATGGCCCTGGGGACCGCTTCTCTCGGACTCTTCGGGGCTCTCTCGCTCGTGCCGGTCGCGTCGGCCAGTCCGTCCGCGCCGGCCGCCAGCTGCACCGAGAACTGGAGCCTTTCGTCCGGGCAGGGAATCGCGAGCGGAAAGTGGTGCAACAACTACACCTCCGCCCAGGGAACGGTCACGGACACCAAGTCCGACGGAAAGTGTCCGTTCGTACGCGGCCATCTCAGCAATGGACGTCATGTGGACAGCGACTGGGCGGGGCCGAAGGGGGACTCCTCGCCGGTGAACCTCAGTTCGCCCAAGGGCACGTACATCTCCAGCCTGTCGATGCAGTACATCAACTGCTGACCACGGACGGCTGACCGCGGAACCGTGCCGCGCGGCGGGGCCTCCGGAGCCTGGGGATCAGAGATCGGCCAGGGACTGCCGGAGGCCCCGCTGCGCACGGTCACTCCGGATTCGCCGCACCCCCGTGGGCGCCGTCCGCCGCCTCGGGCGCGTTGAGCATCGCGCTGGTGAGGACATGGCCGGAGATGCCCCAGCCGCCGTCGGGGACCTCTTCGACCAGGACCAGGGTCGACGCGCGGGCACGTTCGCCGTAGATCTCGACGTACAGCTCGGTGGTGCGCGTGACGATGTCCTCCTTCTGCTGCGGGGTGAGCGTCTTCTCGGGGACCTTGAAGTTCGCGAACGGCATGGGGTGGTGCTCCTTGTTCTCGGTGGGGTGGGGCGAGGAGAAGTTCTCGGTGGGGCGGGGCGCGGGAGCGTTCTCGATGGGGTGGGTTACGGGGGTCAGATGATTCCGCCGTTGGCGCGGACTACCTGGCCGTTGATCCAGTGGCCGGCCGGGGACGTCAGGAACGCGACGACCTCGGCGATGTCGGCCGGGGTGCCGAGGCGCTCCAGCGGGGGCTGGGCGGCCAGGCGGGCGACGGTCTCCTCGTCCTTGCCGTCGAGGAACAGATCGGTGGCGGTGGGGCCGGGCGCCACCGCGTTGGCGGTGATGTCGCGGCCGCGCAGTTCCCGGGCCAGGATCAGCGTCAGGGCCTCGACCGCGCCCTTGCCCGCGGCGTACGCGCCGTAGCCGGGGAAGGCCAGTCCCACCACGGACGTAGAGAAGGTGACGATCGCGCCGCCGGGGCGCACGCGGCGGGCGGCCTGCTGGACGACGGCGAAGGTGCCCCGGACATTGGTGCGGTACAGGGCGTCGAGGTCGGCCAGGTCGAGCTCGACGATCGGTGCGAGGTGCATGCGTCCGGCGGCGTGGACGACGGCGTCGACTCCGCCGAATTCGTTCTCGGCGGCGTCGAACAGGGCCGCGACCTGGTGTTCGTCGGCGACGTCGGCGCGTACCGCCAGAGCCCGCCCGCCCGCGGCGACGGCTTCCTTCACCGCTTCCTCGGCCGCCTCGCGGTGGCCGGCGTAGCCGACGACGACCGCGTGTCCGTCGGCGGCCAGGCGGCTCACGGTCCGGCGGCCGATGCCGCGCGAGCCGCCGGTGACGACGGCGACACGAGGCGGGGTGGTGCCGTCCGGGGTGGTGGCCGGTGTGGGAGAGGTGGGGGTGGGCATGGTGGCTCCCGGGGTGGTTGCGGATCGGGACGCGGTCTCGCCGTCGCCCTGGCTTGCCCTTCCACGATCGGACGGTTCCCCGGGCTCAGCCAGGGCTGTGTCCACCCAGGGGTTGCCACCCCCTGGATAGGCGCCGGTACGCGAGCGACCATGGAGGGGTGAACCTTCCAGAACTCGGTGCCTTCCTCCGGACACGCCGCGACCGCATCCGCCCCGCCGAGGTCGGTCTCCCGCACGGCCCGCGGCGGCGCGTACCGGGGCTGCGCCGCGAGGAGGTGGCGCAGCTGGCCGGGCTGTCGGCGGACTACTACACCGAGCTGGAGCGCGGCGGCGCGAAGTCCGGAGTGCAGCCCTCGGCCCAGACCCTGGCGGCCCTGGCACGCGCCCTGCGCCTGGACGACGACGAGCGCGACCATCTGTTCCATCTGGCGGAGCGGCCGATTCCGCTGTCCGCGCACGGGCCGTCGGCACATGTGCAGCCCGCGCTCCTCGGACTGTTGGACCGGCTGTCCGCCACGCCCGCACGGGTCATCACCGATCTGCACGAGACCCTGGTGGAGAACGAGCTGGCGCGCACCCTGCTCGGACCGTCCCCGGCGCGGCGCGGGCCGTCGGCGAGCTTCGTGTACCGGTGGTTCACCGATCCGGGGGCGCGCGCGGTCTATCCGCCGGAGGACCACCCGCATCATTCGCGTGTGTTCGTCGCCGATCTCCGGGCGGCGTCCGCCCGGCGCGGGCGGGACGCGGAGGTGGCGCGGATGGTCGCCGCGCTGCGTCGGCGGAGTGAGGAATTCGCCATGCTCTGGGACACCCATGACGTCGCGGTGCGCCGCAAGGACCGGAAGCGGATCGTCCATCCGATGCTCGGTGTCATCGAGCTCGACTGCTACAACCTGCTGAGCGAGGACGGGCGTCAGCGGCTGCTGTGGTTCACCGCTCCGCCGGGGAGTCCCGGAGCCGAGCAGTTGGAGCTGCTGGCGGTCATCGGGACGCAGGAGCTGGTCGACGGCGAGGCTGCGGCACGCGAGGAGCCGGCCGCACCCGGCCCCGAGCCCTCGCGCTGACGCCGCAGGGACGTCCGATCGCGTCAGCCCCTGGCCGCCGGGGCGTCGGGGCGGTCGGCGGTCTCGTCCAGGAAGGCGTCGATCAGGGCGAACGTGGCAGCCGGCCGTTCGATCTGCGGGAGGTGACCCGCCTCGGGGACCACCGCGAACCGCCCGTCGCCGAAGGCGTCCGCGTACGCCGCTCCGTAGGCGGGGGTGACGACGCGGTCGGCCTCGCCCCAGAGGACGAGGGCGGGGAGATCGACACGTCCCAGGCGGTCCCGCAGCGCCGGATCGTGCATGGCGGGCTCACCGGCGAGAACGCGCATGGTCTCCATGTTGGCCCGCCTGCGTGCCAGCTCCCCGGCCGGGGTGTCGGCGGGGTCGAGGTAGTAGCGGTCCGGGTCGTACCAGGAGTGCTCCGCGACGCCCCGGGCGTCCAGGGCGAAGAAGTCGACGACGGGTTCCTCGGGGACGTGGATGCCGACGGCGTCGATCAGGACGAGTCCGGTGACGAGGCCGTCGTTGTCCTGGAGGGCCATTTCCGCGGCCGTCCAGCCTCCGAGCGACGAGCCGACCACGAGGACGTCCCGCAGATCGCGGTCGCGCAGCAGGCTCAGGTACACATGGGCGAGGCCGCCGATGGTCGTGAGGGTGTCGGGGCGGGGTGTGCCCTCCCAGCCGGGGTGCACGGGGGTGAGCGTGTGGGTGGTACGCGAGAGGTGCCGGGCGAGGCCGGCGACCGTGGCGGGTCCTCCGCCGCCGTGGAGGACGAGGACCGGTCGGCCGGTGCCTGCCTCGTCCGGGACGAGGGACAGGGCCGTTTGGGTGTGCGCTGCGGTGAGGGGCATGACCACACTGTAACTAAACATCTTTATATAAGCTAGCTTGGTTATGGCGTAGACTCGGCCCATGCACAGTGAGCCGCAAGAACTCGGCAGGGCCGTCAAGCAGGTGCAGTACCGGCAGCACCGGGCTCTGGACCGCGCCCTGGGCGGCATCGGCACCACGCTGGCGCAGTGGGACGCGCTGCGGGCGATCGGCCGCTCCCCCGGGGCGTCAGCGCGCGAGCTGGCCGCGGCGACGTTCCAGACGGAGCAGGCGTTCGGCACGCTGATCGGCCGCCTCACGGCGCCCGGCCTCGTCGAACGGCGGCCGGGGCACGGCCGGCGCATCGAGCACCATCTCACCCCGGCCGGCGAACGGCTCCTGGCCGCCGGGCACAAGGTCGCCGACACCGTGCTCGCCGCGCACTTCGCCGTCCTGCCGGACGAGGACCGGACGGCACTGCTCGGCCTCCTGCGCCGCCTCGCCGCACAGCCGGAGGCATGAACCGGTAGCGGGCAAGAGGCCGTTCCGCGTCCATTCGTTCCGAGGGCTCGACAAGTAACCGCGTACAGGCTTCAGTTGACGAATCAAGCGCCGTGGGCGGTGTTAGCCGCGCGTTATCGAAACGTCAGCACGGCACGCGACGCTCTCCCCACAGACGGCATGTTCCCGACGCGTCCGACGCGTCCCGTCGATTCGGCATCGGCCCGAACGGCCGGACATGCGCGCCCACTCTTCTGGAGACCTCGCGTGAGACATCATCCGACGGAGACCTACGGCCGGCGAAGAATAGCCGCCGTCCTCTCCACACTCATCGCCCTGGCCGGAATTCTCACCGCCCTGAGTCCGGGAATGGCCCATGCCCTGGACGACGACACGGACAACCCGGCCTACCGGTCGATCGGAAAGACACACAATCCCGACTGGATGCGGGGCATCGGTGACGCGACGCCGCTCGGCTGGCTCTCCGTTCCCGGAACGCACGAGACGCTGTCAATCCGCGGCGGCGACATGACGTACACCCAGCAGAACGGCGGTCCCAGCGCCGAGACGCTCGCCGGCCAGCTCCAGGCCGGCATCCGCTCCATCGACATCCGTGTGCGGGTGATCGGCGGCAGTTTCACGATCCATCACAGCAAGGTCTACCAGGACGCGAACTTCGCCGACGTCCTCAGGGTGCTCGCCGACTTCCTCAGGGCGCACCCCCGCGAGACGGTGATGATGCATCTGCGGGCCGAGTGCGACAACAGCAGCGGTCCGTTGAGCGTGGACTGCAAGGACGATCCCACGTCCACCACCGACGCGGACCGCGTCGCCGTCTTCCGCAAGTACCTCACCGAGGACCCCAACGCCGCGTACTTCTGGGGACCTTCGGTCAGCGGGGACAAGCAGGCCGCCGTGCCGACGCTCGGGGACGTACGGGGGAAGATCGTCCTGGAGCGCTTCCGCAACGTGGGCGACGCCAGCGGCACGTACGGCCTCACCGGTGACAGCCTCCATATCCAGGACGACTACACCGTGCCGAACCTCCTCCCCGGGGCCATCAACGACAAGGTCGACAAGGTCGTCACCCATCTGAACGCCGCCAACGCGGACACGGACGCCCAGCACGTCTATGTGAACTACACCAGCGGGTCGAGCGGTGCCGCCTATCCGAAGGCCGTCGCGGACCGGGTCAACGAAAAGGTCCTGGGACCCCTCGGCAGCGTGGCGAACCGCACCGGTGAGGTGATGATGGACTATCCGGGCTACGCGATGATCGAGACGATCATCGCCGCGAACCGGCCCTGGGACGGCCCCGCCTGGAGCGTTCCGCGACTGGCCGTGATGCCGCTCGGGGACTCGATCACGCTCGGCGTGGGCAGCAGTACGCGGACCGGCTACCGTCCCGCGCTGGCGCAGAAGCTCGCCGGACACGCGAGCACCCTGGAGTTCGTGGGATCGCAGGTCGACGCCGACGGGGTGACGCGTCACGAGGGTCACTCCGGCTGGCGCATCGACGAGTTGCAGGCCAACATCGAGACCTGGCTCTTCGAGGCGAAGCCCAATGTCGTGACGCTGCACATCGGCACCAACGACATGAACCGCGACTACCAGGTGGCGACCGCGCCCCAGCGGCTGGCGACGCTCATCGACCAGATCCACACCGCCTCGCCCGACACCGCCGTCGTCGTCGCCTCCCTGGTGCCCGCCACGGACCCGGTGGTCCAGGCCCGGGTCGACGCGTACAACGCGGCCATTCCCGGCATCGTCTCGGACCGCGCCCAGCGCGGGTACAGGATCGCCCGCGTGAGCATGGGCGCGCTGACCACGGCCGACCTCAACGACAACCTGCACCCCAACAACGCCGGCTACACCAAGATGACGAACGCCTTCCTGCACGGGATCACGGCCGTCGCCGGGGCGGGCTGGATCAAGGAGACCGTCGAGGTCAAACCGGCGCCGCCCCGCAAGGCGTCCGCCTTCGGCGACTACGACGTGGACATCAACGGCGACGGACGGGCCGACTACCTGGTCCTGGACGACAACGGCGCCGTCCGGGCCTGGACCAACACGGCCAACCCCGCCACGGGCGCCGTGGAGTGGAACGACCAGGGCGTCATCGCCTCCGGCTCCAGCGCCTGGCGGGCCGACCAGGTCCGCTTCGCCGATGTCGGCGGGGACGCGCGCGCCGACTACCTGGTCGTGGATCCGTCCAACGGGGCCGTCCACGCCTTCCTCAACACCGGGGGCGACGGACGCGGCGGCTGGCAGGACATCGGCACCATCGCCACCGGGTCCAGCGGCTGGACCGGTGACCAGGTCCGCTTCGCCGACATCAACGCCGACGGACGCGCCGACTACCTCGTCGTCGGTGCCAACGGCGCCACCCGCGCCCTGCTCAACACCGCCGATGCCACCACCGGCGCCATCAAGTGGGCCGACCAGGGCGTCATCGCGTCCGGTTCGTCCGCCTGGACCGGCGACCAGGTCCGCTTCGCGGACATCGGCGGCGACGCGCGCGCCGACTACCTCGTCATCAGCCCAAACGGCGCCACCCACGCGTATGTGAACACCGGCGGCGACGGCCGCGGCGGCTGGTCGGACCAGGGCGTCGTCGCCACGGGTTCCTCCGGCTGGCTGGCCTCCCAGATCCGCTTCGCCGACATCGACGCCGACGGACGCGCCGACTATCTGGTCGTGGACGACAACGGCGCGATCCGCGCCTATCTCCACACGACGAACACGTCCGGCGCGCTCAAGTGGGCCGATCAGGGCGTCATCGCCACGGGGACCGGCTCCCCCGGCTTCCGCGTCCACATCTGAGACGGGTCCGGGTTCCGTCCGCACCCCTCACGCGCGTCTCGCCCCGTCGGGTCTCCGGCGGGGCGAGACGCGCGACGGGCGGAGGGCGCGCCGCGCCACGTCACGCCGCGCCATGTCACCGCCGGCGCGCGCCGGACGTGCGTGTCGTGGCGAAACGTGTGCGGTACTCGCTGGGGGTCGTGCCGAAGTGGCGGGCGAACGCCCGTCGGAGGGTCTCGTCGCTGCCGAGGCCACTGTGCCGGGCGGCCGACGTCACGCTGTGGCCGTCCAGCAGGAGCTGGGCCGCGCGGTCCAGGCGGACCCGTTCGACCCAGCGGCCGGGCGTGGTGCCGAGGCCCGCGCGGAACAGCCGGGCCAGATGGCGCGGGCTGACGGAGGCGGCCGCCGCCATCGCGGACAGGCCGTGGTCGCCCGCCGGGTCGGCGAGCACCGCGTCCGTGACGGTGCGCAGGACCGCCCCGGGCGGCGCGGGTGTCGCGAGGGCCGTGGAGAACTGGGACTGGCCGCCGGGCCGTTGGACGAACACCACGAGTTCGCGGGCGGCCGCGCGTGCCGCCTCCGCCCCGTGGTCGTCCTCGACGAGCGCGAGGGCCAGATCGATCCCGGCACTGATGCCGGCCGAGGTGAGGTAGCGGCCGTCGCGGATGTGCAGGGCGTCCGGCTCCACCCGGACCCGGGGGCAGCGGCGGGCGAGCACCGCCGCGTGCCGCCAGTGCGTCGTGGCGCGGCGCCCGTCGAGCAGACCGAGTGCGCCGAGGACGAAGGCACCGGTGCACACCGAGGCCACGCGCGCGGCCCGCCCGGCAAGCAGGGACGCCGCAGCCAGCAGTTCCTGGTCCGGGGGCGCCCCGGCGAGGACGTCGCCACCCGCGACGACGAGGGTGTCGACGGGTCCGGCATCGGCCGGCCGTACCGTACGGGCCAGGACGGGGCCCGAGGCGGTGGTGACGTCGCCGCCTCGCGGGGAGACCAGCACGGGAACATACGGACGGCCGAACGCCCCTGCCCGGTGCAGCACCTCCAGGGGGCCGCTGACGTCGAGCAGCGTCACCCCGTCGAACACCAGGAACGCGACGCGGTGCCCTTCCGCCGATGTCCGGATCTGTGGGTTGTGTGGCTCCAGGGACATGGCATCAGGGTACGTCCGGGAGCGAGGGTGGAGGGGTCGCCGGCCGTACCGGACACGGCCGGCCCCGGCAGGAGAGGCAGGGCCGTCGGCATGGGCGAGATCGTGGCAGGCGTACGGATCCCGGACAGCGCCCTGGCGCGCGAGGCGTCGGAACTGGTGCGGGACGCGGCATCACCGCTGCTCTACGACCACTCCCGGAGGGTGTTCCTCTTCGGGGCGCTGCGCGGGAGACGGCAGGGGCTCGCGTTCGATCCGGAGCTGCTGTACGTGGGGGCCCTCTTCCACGATCTCGGGCTCACCGAGCGGTATCGCCGTACCGACCAGCGCTTCGAGATCGACGGCGCGGACGAGGCGCGTGCGTTCCTGGTCCGGCACGGCATCGGCGGCGAGCGGGCCGACCGGGTGTGGACGGCGATCGCCCTGCACACGACCCCGCAGATCCCGCTGCACATGGCGCCCGAGATCGCCCTGGTCACCCGTGGGGTGGAGCTGGACGTCCTGGGGATCGGCTACGGAGCGGTCACGGACGAGGAGCGCGCCGCGGTCGTGGCAGCGCATCCGCGGCCCGACTTCAAGAACCGGATCCTGGCCGCGTTCACCGAGGGCATCCGGGACCGGCCCGGAACGGCCTTCGGCAATGTGAAGGCGGATGTCCTCGCGCACTTCGTGCCCGGTTTCGTACGCGAGGACTTCGTGGAGGTCATCAGGGCGTCCGCGTGGCCGGAGTAGGCCGCGCGCGGGCCGGCCCCCTGCTACCAGCCGGACTTCGCGCTGTCGTAGGCGGTGCGGCAGTCGGCGTTGGTGGCGTTGGCGGCCAGCTTCTCCATGGCGCTCCGCCAGATCCTCTTGGCCAGCTTCTCCAGGTCGCGGGTCTCGGCGGGCACGTTCGGGGAGTACTTCTTGAGCGCGGCCAGGGAGGACTTGGTGAACTTGTTGCAGACGGGGCCGGCCGCGCCGCGGTAGCGGGTGTCGAGGTCACCGGCGACGGCCGTGCCGTTGTTCGTGGCCCAGGTGTTCCAGGCGGCGCACGCCTTCTCGGTGAAGGCCTGCTGGTCGGCCTCGCTCAGCCCCAGGACCTCGCCGATCAGGGCGTTCTTGGCCTTGTCCGGGACGGTGAAGTCGACGACGGGGAACTTGTCCATGGTCTCCAGCAGGGCCTCCTGGCAGGCCGGCGGCAGGGCCGCGGCATGGGCCGGGGAGGGCGCGGCCAGCACGGAGACGGAGACGAGCGCCGCGGCGAGGACGGCACCGCGCGAGGTGTGCGAAAGAGTCATGACGGGTCAGCTCCATGTACGGGGGGTGGTGTCAGGACACCGCAGCGGCGCCCGACGGCTACAGAACGATCATTCGTGCGGCGAGGTCACGGCCGCCCCCGGGCCGGAGGTACGGGGGCGCTCGGGCGGGGTGGCCCGTCGCTGTTCCGGTTGCACCGCGGTCCGGGCCGGGGCCGGGATCCGGCCCGTTCTCCGGGCCGGCAGCGCGTCGCGGGTGCGTCTGCGGAAGACGAGGTAGCCGGCGCAGGACGCACCGGCCAGCCAGAGCAGTTGTACGGCCAGCCCCTGGCCGACGGGGGCGTCGGAGAAGGCGGCGGCCATGGCGGCCTGGACGGCTCCGTAGGTCGGCAGGAAGCGCACGACGGCACTGTCCGAACCGGAGCTGGAGAGCGGGTTCTGGAGGGCCACGTCGAGGATGCTGATCATCAGGATCGCGAACATGCCCTCGACCTCCCGGCGGAGCACAGAGCCGAGGACGACGCCGAGCGCCCCGTAGGTCAGGGCGGCGCAGAACAGTGCGACGGCCAGGGCGGCGGGCTGGTGCGGGGTCCAGGCGAACCCGGCCGCCGCGGTGGCGTACACGGCGACCGCCGAGCAGACCAGGGTGAGCGCGGTGAGTTTGGCGAGGACCAGGTGGTGGCGCGGGTAGCCGGCCATGGCGAGCCTGCGGTCGAAGGCGCCGCCGGTGAAGGTGGCCGCGAACATCATGAAGCCCGCGATCAGGGTGACCGCGTTCAGCGCGCCGGTGATCTGGGTGAGGTGGTTGCCCGGCGGGGAGAGGATCTCGCCGGTGGCCCGGAGCCGGAACGGGGCCGGGTGCCCCGGGATGGCCACATAGGCCAGCCCGATCCAGACCGGGATGTACACGACGACCAGGAGCATCGCGAACCGGTTGCGGGCGTGCCCGATGAGCGCGTAGCGGGACGCCGTGGTGAACAGGGACCAGTGCCGCCTCACGCGATCGCCTCCGTACGGGTGTGCTGCCGGTGCAGGCGTCCGTCCTCCAGGCGCCACAGCTGGTCGAGCCGGTCGATGTCGTAGGCGAGGTGCGAGACGACGAGGACGGAGCGGCCCGCGTCGCGCAGGGCCGTCGCCAGGTCCCAGAAGCGCAGATACGTTTCCCAGTCGAAGCCCTGGTAGGGCTCGTCCAGGAGCAGGACGTCGGGGTCGTGCATCAGGGCCAGCGTCAGGTTGAGTTTCTGGCGCGAACCGCCGCTGAGGCGTCCGGCCCGCTGGTCGAGGTAGGAGGTGAACCCCAGGATCTCCATCACCTCCTCGGCCCGGCCCAGGTCCGGGAGGGCGAACGCGCCGCGGAAGAAGTCGAGGTGCTGGCGGACGGTGAAGGCGTCGTCCAGGACCACGGCCTGCGGGCAGTAGCCGAACCGGCCGGCGTGGCGCACCGTGCCCCGGTCCGGGGCGAGTTCACCGGCGAGGATCTTGAGCAGGGTCGATTTCCCGGCCCCGTTCTCCCCGACGATCCCGGCGAGGGTGCCGGGGCGCAGTACCAGGTCGACGCCGCGCAGAACGGCGTGGGTGCCGTACGCGTGGTGCACGTCCGCGACGTCCAGCGCGGCGGTCCGTCGCGACGGGTCCGGTGCGGGGATCACCGGCATGCCACGCTCTCCTCCAGTTCCCGCACGGCCCGCTCCCAGAGCCCCGGCAGGGTGTCGGCGCCCGGCAGTCCGCTGTCGGCGACGACGGACACCTCGGCCCACTCGCCATAGAACGCGAGTCCGACCGCGCAGAGCTGGCCCGGGACGAACAGCGGCACCAGGACGGTGCCCGTCACCCGGGATTCGCCGAGGCCGCCCCGGTCGGCAAGGGGCATCGAGGTGGCCATGACGTGCGAGACGCGCGGGGAGAGGAGCCGGCGCATGTACCACGCGGTGGGCCCGGCGGGCATGTGGCGGACCAGGTCGCCGACGGCCCGGCGCCAGACGGCGCCCCGCAGTTTCCGGGTCACGGACATGACGGCGTCCAGCCGCCGCGCCCCCGCCGCTCCTCCGGGACGCGCGCCGCTCGGGCCGAGGGGCAGGTCCAGCGGCAGGGCGAAACAGCGGTTGCCCCAGATCTGTTCGTCCTCGGGGCGCCGGGCGTCGACGGGCAGCAGGGCCGTCGCCCGCGGCAGGGGCACGCCCTGCTCGTCCGCCCAGGTGCGCAACGCCCCGGCGAGCGCGGCGAGATGGGCGTCGTGCGCCGAACCGCCGCGAGCGGCGCCGATGCGGCGCAGGGTGTCGGCCGGGACGCGGGCCCGCCCGAACCGGCGTTCCCCGGTGGGCGTGTACGCGACCGCGAGGCGCCGTCCGGCGAAGGTGCGGGCCAGGAACCTCGCCGCGAGTCCGGTGGCCACGACGGCGCGGCGCGGGGCGGTGGCCCAGCCGCCCCGGGCGGGTACGGGGCGGCGGGAGGGCTCGCCGTCGCCGAGCAGCGCGCGGAAGGTCATGGCGGCGGCGCCGCCGTCCTGGGCGGCGTGGCGGAAGCGGTAGCAGAGGAGGTAGGCGTCCGGGGCGTGGCCGTGGATCAGCCACAGCCCCCAGTAGGCGTCGGGGGCGAACGGGGCGTTGAGCGCGGTGTGCAGGGCGGCGTCCGCGCCGTCGGGGCCGTCGGCGACGACCTCGTCCACGTGCCGGTCGGCGGCGAAGCCGGGGTCCGTCCGCCAGCGCGGCGGCCGGGCGTCCGTGATCCGGCTCGTGAGCAGCGGCAGGCGCGCGACGCGGTGCGCCACGTAGGCGCGGAGTTCCGCGAGGGTCGGGGGCGGGCCCGTGAGATCGACGACGCCGCCCCCGTCCCAGCGGATGTCGGGGCGGCCGCGTTCCAGGCCGAGGAAGGCGCGGTCCACGGGGTGGGTGGGCCTGTGGGGCGGCGGGACGGCCCGTTCGGGGCGGGGGGACGATCCTGTGGCGGCGTCCGGGCGGGGGGACGGGACGTGGGGCTCGGCGGGCGGGGGCGTCGCCGTCGTGGCGGACGTCTCGGGATCGGACACGGGTTCGCGGCTCCAATGCGTGGCGGACGGGCGGCAGGGGCGGCCGGAGGACGGTCCGCGCGGCGGACGGCTCGTGTTCCGTTTCCGCCCGGTTCCTCCGGTACAGCCCCTCAGGATGACCGCCCGTGCGCACGAACCGTCCCGGGCGCGTGCCGTACGCCGTGGTCCGTGTCCGCCCCGGGCGCGGGATCCCCGTCCCGGGGGCGCCGGGACGGATTCCCCCGAAGGGGGGATGCCCGTCGGGGCGTTGCCGGACGACGTGTCGCGCCCGGGGGTGACCGGCGCCTTCCGGGCCGGTGCGGAGCGTGTGCCGTACCGCTGTTGACGTGGGCGTCCGCCTCGTCATCCCTTCGGGTGAGCGGGCCGGACGAGGGGGTTTCGTCCTGTTCGCCGTCTGCCATTGTGTGCCGTGCGCCGGGATCAACGGGCCTCCGGGGCCGCGCAGATGGCGGTGCGACCGGGGAATCCGTGCGACGGCACGGTGCCGGTCGGTACGCGGTCCACGGGTCGCCCGGTGCACCACGTTCCGTTCCCCGCCGCCGTCCGCGGGTGCGGAGTCGGCCCGTCCGCCGCCCGCGTCCTCGTCACTCCCGCGTCCGGGTGCGGGCCCTTCCCCTTCCGAAGCCCTTGGAGCCATGGCCGTGCACGTCGCCCTCACCGGCGCCACCGGATTTCTCGGACTGCGCCTCCTGCGCGTGCTGCTCGACACGCACCGCTCACTGACCGTGCTGGCCCACGCGGGGTCGGGGGACGCCCTCCACCGCATCACCCGATTCTTCGAACTGACGGGCGCCCCGGCCGCGCTGACCGCGGAGCTCCCCTCACGGCTGCGCGTCGTGGAGACCGATCTCGCGCGTCCGCGGCTGGGCCTGACGGAGCGGGCCTTCCAGGAGCTGGCCGACACCGTCGGCACGCTCTGGCACAGCGCGGGCAGCATCAACCTCGAAGGGGATCTCCCCCAGCTGCGCCGGACCAATGTCGAGGGGACCCGGCAGGTGCTGGAGCTGGCCGCGGCGAGCCGGCTGCGTCCGCGCGTCATCCACGTGAGCACCGCCTTCGTCGCCGGGGCGCGGCGCGAGGGGGTGGCGTACGAGGACGAACTGGACGCGGACGACGGCTTCGAGAACGCGTACGAGCGCTCGAAGTACGAGGCGGAGCTGCTGGTGCGCGCCTGGTCCGGGCAGCACCGCCGCCCCGTGCTGGTCCTGCGGCCGAGCATCCTGGTCACCGACCGGCCGCCGCATCCCGAACTGCCCGCGCACCCGCTGCTGGTCGTCGAGCGGATCCTGCGGGACGCGCCCCGCGCCGCGGGTCATCCGCCCGTTCCGTACGGCGGCGCGCGGGCCGGCCGGCCGCGTGTGCGGCTGGTGGGGCACCCGGCATGCCGGCTGAACCTGCTCCAGGTGGAGCACGCGGCCGAGGTGATGGTGCGGCTGGCGGCGCGGACGCCGTCCGGCGGGGTCGACACGTATCACGTCGTGCACGACCGGGACGTTCCCGGACCGGTGGTCCTCGGTCTGCTGGAACGTCTCGCCCCGCTCGCGATCGATCTGGTCGACGCGGCACCGGACCCGCCGACGGCCCTGGAGGCGCTGCTGGGATCGTATCCGGGGATGACGGCGTACCTGTCGCACCGGCGGCGGTTCGACGACACGCGGGTCCGGTCCCTGCTGGGGGCCTCGGCCGTGTCCGCGCCGGTCGGTCCCGCCTATCTGTGGTCCGGTCTCGCGCCGCGCGCGGAGGGTGTCCCGGCACCGCCCGGCCCCCCGGCCGCCGGCGCCCGGTCCGCGCTCCGCCCCTGATTCCGCAGCCTCCCCCTTCCGTCGACCGCCCCGCGTCCCCTCTTGTGTTGGAGCCGTTCCGTGTCCGTCCTCGCCGCCTCCGGCTCCCCCGCCGCCCCGGCCCCGGCCTTCTCCCTCGACGGCATCGCCGCCCTCGCGCGGCGGATCCGGGAGCCCGTCCATGTCGTCAGCACGCCGGACGGCCGCGAGCGTGGGCTGGCGCTCGGTCCCTCGCCCGGCTTCCGGGTGCTCGGCACGCTGCCCCCGCTCTATCCCGAATGGCTGGGCGGCCGGACGTTCTGCGAGGCGCACGGGGTGCGGTTCCCCTATGTCGCGGGTGAGATGGCGAACGGGATCGCGACCACGTCCATGGTCGCGGCGATGGCCCGGTCGCGGATGCTCGGCTTCTTCGGCGCGGGCGGACTGGCGTACGCGGACGTGGAGCGGGCCGTGCACGGACTGGCACGGGAGCTGGAGGGCCGCGCGAACTGGGGCGTGAACCTGATCCACTCCCCGGCCGAACCCGCACTGGAAACGCGGGTCGCCGAACTCCTCGTGCGCTGCCGGGTGCCCCGGATCTCCGCGTCCGCCTTCATGGACCTGACCCCGGCCGTGGTGTGGTGCGCGGCCCGGGGCCTGCGGCGGGGGCCGGACGGGGACGTCGTACGGCCGACCAGGATCCTCGCGAAGGTGTCCCGGCCCGAGGTCGCCGAGCGGTTCCTCTCCCCCGCCCCGGCCGCCGTCCTGGACGCGCTGGTGGCCGAGGGGCGGCTGACCCGCGAGGAAGCGGATCTCGCGGCCCGGGTCCCGGTCGCCGAGGACCTGACCGTGGAGGCGGACAGCGGCGGCCACACGGACAACCGGCCGCTGTCGGTGCTGCTGCCGAGGATCACCGCGCTGCGGGACGCGCTCGGCCGGCGCTACGGCTACCGCAGGCCGGTCGGGATCGGTGCGGCGGGCGGCCTCGGCACTCCCGGCGCGGTGGCCGCCGCCTTCGCGCTCGGCGCCTCGTACGTCGTGACCGGGTCGGTGAACCAGACCGCCGTCGAGGCGGGTCTGTCCGACGAGGCCAAGGCGATGCTGTGCGAGGCGGACATCGCCGATGTGGCGATGGCCCCGGCGGCCGACATGTTCGAACTCGGGGTGAAGCTCCAGGTGCTGTCGCGCGGCACGATGTTCGCCCGGCGGGCCGGCCGGCTGTACGCCGCGTACCGGGACCACGCCTCGCTGGAGGAGATCCCGGCCGCCCTGCGCTCCGCGCTCGAACGCGAGGTGCTGCGCGCGTCGTTCGACGAGGTCTGGCAGCGCACCCGGGCGTTCTGGGAGCGGCGCGACCCCGCCGAGACCGCCCGTGCGGAGGCGGATCCGAAGCACCGGATGGCGCTGGTCTTCCGCTGGTACCTGGGCAGTTCCAGCCGGTGGGCGATCACCGGGGAGACGGCGCGGAGGACCGACTACCAGATCTGGTGCGGGCCGTCGATGGGCGCCTTCAACCAGTGGGTCGCGGGCACCCCGCTGGCCGCTCCCGCGCACCGGACCGTGGTGCGCATCGCCCTCCATCTGCTCGAAGGGGCGGCCGTGCTGACCCGCGCCCATCAGCTGCGGACCTACGGAGTCCCCTTGCCGTCCGACGCCTTCCGCCATGTGCCGTGCGAGCCGTCGTGAACGCCCGCCCCGGCGGCCCGCCCGCGCCCCCGCCCGTCCCGTCCCGGCCCGTACCCCGAGGAGAGCCCGTGTCCGCCGCCCCCGTTTCCCGGACCCCTGTCGCCGTCGTCGGTGTGGGCGCGCTGGTGCCCGGCGCGACGGACGCGGCGGGCTACTGGCGGATCATCTGCGGCGGGCGCGACCAGGTCACCGAGGTGCCGGCGTCGCGGTGGCGGTGGGAGGACCACTACGACCCGGATCCGGCCGCCCCCGACAAGACGTACGCGCGGCGCGGCGCCTTCCTGCCGGAGGTGGACTTCGACCCGATGGCCTACGGCGTACCGCCCACCGCCCTGGCATCGACCGATTCCTCGCAGCTCCTCGCGCTGATGGTCGCCGACCAGGTGCTGGCGGACGCCGGCGGCCCGGACCGGGTGGACCGCGACCGCACCGGCGTCGTCCTCGGCGCGGCGGCCCTGGAGCTGCTTCCGCACATGGTGGGGCGCACCCATCGTCCGATGTGGCACGCCGCGCTGCGGGAGCACGGGCTCGGTGAGGCCGAGGCGCACGCGGTGTGCGACCGCATCGCGGACCGTTTCTCCCCGTGGCGGGAGACGACGTTCCCCGGGCTGCTGGGCAATGTCGTCGCGGGCCGGGTCGCCAACCGCTTCGATCTGCACGGCATCAACCACACGGCGGACGCGGCGTGCGCCAGTTCGCTGGCGGCGCTGTCCACGGCCGTCGGTGAACTGGCGCTGGGCCGGGCCGATCTGGTGATCAGCGGGGGTGTGGACACCGGGAACGACGTCGGCATGTTCCTGTGCTTCTCCAAGACGCCCGCCCTGTCCCCGAGCGGTGACTGCCGGCCGTTCTCGGCCGACGCGGACGGCACCCTGCTCGGCGAAGCCGTCGTCATGTACGCGCTGAAGCGGCTGGCCGACGCGGAGCGGGACGGGGACCGGATCCACGCGGTGATCCGGGGCATCGGCACCTCGTCGGACGGCCGGAGCACGGCGATCTACGCCCCGCTGCCCGAGGGTCAGGCGCGGGCCCTGCGACGGGCCTACGAGGACGCGGGTTACGGTCCGCAGACGGTGGAGCTGGTCGAGGCGCACGGCACCGGCACGAAGGCCGGGGACACCGCCGAACTGGCCGCCCTGAAAGAGGTGTTCGGCGAGACGGGCCGTAACGACGGACCCTGGTGCGCCATCGGTTCGGTGAAGTCGCAGATCGGCCACACCAAGTGCGCGGCGGGGGCCGCGGGTCTCCTGAAGGCGGTGATGGCCCTGCACCACAAGGTGCTGCCGCCCACCGTCAAGGTGGACCGGCCGAATCCGGCGGCGGCCGTGCCGGGCGGCCCGTTCTACGTGAACACACGGGCCCGCCCGTGGGTGCGGCCCGCCGGGCATCCGCGTCGCGCCTCGGTGTCGAGCTTCGGATTCGGCGGCAGCAACTTCCACGTGACGCTGGAGGAGTACGTGCCCGCGTCCGGCACGGGACGCGCGGCGCCGCGCCATCGGGTGGCCCCGGACGAACTCGTGCTGTTCAGCGGCGCGTCCCCGGCGGATCTGGTCCTGCCGGCCGGGGCCGACGAGGACCGCCCCCTCGCGGCGCTCGCCCGGGCGAGCCAGGCGTCCTTCTCCCCCGCCGGCCGGCTGCGTCTGGCGATCGTGGCCACCGACACGGCGGACCTGCGGGAGAAGCACCGCCGGGCCCTGGCCCTCATCCGGAAGCGGCCCGAGGCCGCGTTCGGCATGCCGTCCGGCATCCGGTACGCGTACGGCGGGTCCGCACCCGGGCGCATCGGCTTCCTGTTCCCCGGCCAGGGGGCGCAGTACGTCGGGATGGGCGCCGATACGGCCATGCAGGTGCCGGCCGCCCAGGACGTCTGGGACCGGCTCGGCGGCGTCCGCTTCGAAGGCCGTGAGCTGCACCGGGTGGTGTTCCCGCCGCCCGCCTTCTCCGACGCCGAACGGGCCGGCCAAAGTGCGCTGCTGGCGGCCACGGAGTGGGCGCAGCCCGCGCTCGCCGTGCACGCGGTGGCGCTGCTGGAGGTGGTGCGGGAGCTGGGGCTGCGGCCGGACTGCGTGGCGGGGCACAGCTTCGGGGAGCTGGTGGCCCTGCACTGCGCGGGCGTGCTGGACGCCCCCGCGCTGGTGGGGCTGGCGCGGCGCCGGGGTGAGCTGATGCGGGACGCGGCCGTGACCCCGGGCGCGATGCTGGCGGTGGCCGCGGACCGCGAACATGTGGCGCGGGTGCTGGCCGGCGGCGCGTACGGCGCTCTCTGGGAGGCGAACCACAACGCGCCGCGCCAGGTGGTCCTTTCGGGCTCGGTCGAGGCGGTCGCACGCGCCGAGGAGGCCTTCGGCGCCGAGGGGGTGAGCACCCGGCGGCTCAACACGTCGACCGCCTTCCACAGCCCGCTCGTCGCATCCGCGGCCGAGCCGCTGGCCGCCTTTCTGCGGGAGGTGCCGCTCACGGAGCCCGGTATCGAGGTGTACGGGAACGCCGACGCGGCCCCGTACCCGGCGGACGCCGACGAGGTGCGGCGCCGGATCGCCGGCCATCTGGCCTCGCCGGTCCTCTTCCGGGACCAGATCGAGGCGATGTACGCACACGGTGTCCGGACCTTCGTGGAGGTCGGCGCGGGCCACGCGCTCAGCGGCCTGGTGGGACACATCCTCGGTGACCGCCCGCACGCAGCCGTCCCCCTGGACCGGCCCGGCCGGGCCGGTGGTCCGGCGGCGGCGCTCGGCGACCTCTCGGTGCTCGGTGTCCCGCTCCGGCTCGACGCGCTCTGGACGCCCTACGGCGCGTCCGGGCCGCCGGAGCCGGCGCGTGCGCCCCGGATGACCGTGAGGATCAGCGGCGGCAACCACACCGACCCCCTCCCCCCGCCCCGCGCCCCGTCGGCCGTGGCCGCCGCGCCCGAACCGGCCACGACGGAGCGGCACATGTCCACGGCCCCCACCGGCCCGCTTCCCGAACCCGACGGTGTGCCGGACCACCGGCCCCGGCCCCCGTACGTATCCGAGCCCGACCTCCAGGCGGCCCCCATGACCCCGTACGTCCCCACCCCCGCCGTCGCCCCCGACGACGCCCCGTGGCAGCCCGCGGCCGACGCGACGGCGGCGCCGTGTCCGCCGGTGTCCACGGACGTTCCCGGCCACGGCCCCGGTCTGTACACGGCGATCGACCGCATCCACCGGCAGACCGCGGAGGCCCATGCGGCCTGTCAGCGCATGCTGGTGGAGAGCCATGTGGCGTTCCTGCGGATGACCGAGACGAGTCTCTCGGCGCTGCTCGGGATGCCTGCTTCCGGGGAGTCGCCGCCCGTCCCGGCGCTGCCGGAACCGCTGCCGGACCTCCCGGCGGCGCTGCCCGACGTGCCGTACGCGTCGCTCGCGCCCGTGCCCGCGGTGCCGCCTCCGCTTCCGTCGGCCGCGCCTCCGCTGTCCCCGGTGTCTTCCGTGCCCCCGCCCGAGCCGGAGCCTTCCGCGCAGGTTCCGCTCGCGGTCCCGGACTCGGTTCCGGCCCCGTCGCCGGACGGCGGGGCGGTCCCGTCGGCCCTGTCGGTGCCGGAGCTGGAGGAGCTTCTGCTGTCGGTCGTGGCCCGGCTGACCGGCTACCCCTCCGACATGCTCACCCTGGACATGGAGCTGGAGGCGGATCTGGGGGTCGACTCGATCAAGCGCGTGGAGATCCTGTCGGCCGTGCGCCGGCGGGTGGGTGATCTGCCGGGCAGCGACTTCGGGCAGTTGGCCCGGCTCCGAACGCTGCGGGAGATCGTCGGCGCGATCACCGCGACCGGCCAGGAGTCCGGTACGGCTTCCTCGGACCCGGAGACGGGTCCGGCCGTTCCGGAGCCCCGCGGGGATCAGGCGCCCGTCGGCCTCGGCGCGGGGTCCGGCACCGGCGAGGGTGCCGGGTTTCGCGGCCCGGACGCGGACGGCCGGCTGCTGAGCACCGAGCACGAACGGCTCACGGGCACCGGGAGCGGCGCGGAGCAGGAGCCGGGATCCGGGCCGCCGGCCGTCCGGACGCCGGAGCCCGCGGGGCTGACCCGGCTGGTGCCCCGGATGGCCGTGGCTCCGGTCTCCGGACTGGCGACGGCCGGACTGTTCGACGGTCCGGTGGTGGTGACCGGGGAGGGCCCGGAGGGGTGCGGACTGGCCGGCCTCGTCGCCGCGAAGCTCGCCGGGCACGGTGTCAGGGCCACCGCCGCGGCCGAGGTGCCCGCGGAGGCGCGGGCCGTCGTCCACCTCGGCGCGCTCACCGCGTCCGGCGCGGCGGACGCCGCCGAGGAGGCGCGGGACGTGCACCGGTCGGCGCTGCGCGCGGCGCGGACGGTGGCGGCGCACGCGGCCGAGGACGCCGTGCTGTTCGTGGCGGTCCAGGACACCGGGGGCGACTTCGGTCTCGGCGGGCGCGCGGCCGGCCGCGCCTGGCTGGGCGGGGTGGCCGGGCTGGTGAGGACGGCGGCGAAGGAGTGGCCGGGGAGTTCCTGCCGGGTCATCGACTGCGAACGAGGCGACCGGACGGACGAGGAGGTCGCCGAGGCCGTCGTCCGGGAACTCCTCGACGGCGGGAGCGATCCGGAGGTCGGACTGCGGGCGGACGGGACGCGTGCCGTACCGCGTCTGGTGCCCCGCCCGCCGGAGTCCCGCGGCGACGGGGCCGGGGCCCTCACGTCCGGGTCGGTCGTCGTGGCCACCGGCGGCGGGCGCGGGGTGACCGCCGCGGCCCTGCTGGACCTGGCCAGGGCGTACCGTCCCAGGCTCGTGCTGGTCGGGCGGACCGATCCGGGCACCGGGCCCGACCCCTTCCCGTCCGCCTCCGACGCGGCGGCGCTCACCCGGCTGCTCGCGGAGCGCGCCGACGCGGATTCGGCGGCGTCCTCGCCCGCCCGGATCGCGGCGCGGGCGCGGGAGATCCTCGCGGCGCGCGAGGTGCGCGCCACGGTGGCGGCGCTGGAGGCGGCGGGTTCACCCGTGCGGTACGTGGTGGCGGACGCCCGGGACGCCGACGCCCTCGCCGAGGCGCTGGACGGTGTCCGGGCCGACTGGGGGCCGGTCACCGGCATCGTGCACGGGGCGGGGGTCCTGGCCGACAAGCGGATCGCCGACAAGAGCGACCCGCAGGCGGACCTCGTGATGTCGGCCAAGGTGGACGGTCTGCGGGCGCTGCTGGCGGCGACGGCGGACGATCCGCTGGAGCTGATCTGCCTGTTCTCGTCGGTGGCCGCCGTGTACGGCAACCCGGGCCAGGGCGACTACGCCATGGCCAACGAGATCCTGCACCAGGTGGCCTCGGCCGAGCAGGCGCGCCGCCCCGGCTGCCTGGTGCGGTCCGTGGCCTGGGGACCCTGGCGGGGCGGCATGGTCACCCCGTCGCTCGCGGCGCACTTCGGCCGCTCCGGGGTTCCGCTCATCCCGCTGGAGCGGGGGGCCGCCGCGTTCACGGCCGAACTGGGCGCGTCCCGTGACGAGGCGCGTGTCGTCCTCGTGGCCGGGGACGACCCGGCGGCGATGGCCCCGGCCGGGGAACCCGCCCCGGTGCAGGCACTGGTGCGCGCCGACGCGCTGCCGCAGCTCGCCGACCACGCACCGGCCGGTGTCCCGGTGCTGCCCGTGGCGATGGTCCTCAACTGGTTCGCGGGCGCGGCCGTTTCCTGGCTTCCGGCGCCCGGCGGCGGCCCCGTCGTCGTACGGGACCTGCGGGTGTACCGGACGCTGTCGCTGCCGGACCTGGAGGGACCGGGCCATCCCGTCACCGTCCGCGGCAGCCGGGGCGCACCGGGCGCACCCTCGGCGGTGGAGGCGGAGCTGCGGGCCGGGGAGGGCCCCGCGCACTTCCGCGCGGTCGTCGACGCCGGGGCCGATGCGCCCGCCCCCGGGGTGTGGGAGACGCCCGCCGGTCTGAAGCCGCTGGACACGCCGGATCCGTACGAGGGCACGGTCCTCTTCCACGGGGGCAGTTTCCACGCGCTGCGCGCGGTGGACGGCAGGTCCGAGCACGGGGCCGAGGCCGTGGTGGCGGGGGTGCGGGGGATGGACTGGGCGCCCCTGCACGGGCCGCTGGACGTGGCCGCCGTCGACGGTGCCCTCCAGCTCGCGCTGCTGTGGGCCGAGGGCACGCTCGGTGCGGGCACGCTGCCGATGGCGGTGGCCGAGTGCCGGGTGCACCGGCGCGGTCCGGTGGCCGCCGACGGCGTGCGGTGTGTCGTCCGCGGGCGGAAGACGCATGCGACGGGGGCGCGGTGCGACGCGGCGCTGATCGATGCCGACGGCGTGGTCCGGTTGGAACTGATCGGCGTCGAACTGGTCCGCGTCCCCTCCTGACGCGGTGACCGGGGCGGCGGGCACGTCCCGTGCCCGCCGCCCCTGCCGTCCCTCCCCCTCCCCCGTACCCCGCGCCAAGTGAGCAGCCGTATGGATTTCGAACCGATCGCCGTCGTCGGCCGGGGCTGTGTGCTGCCCGGCGCCCTCGATCCGGACACGTTCTGGGACAACATCGCCGCCGGGCGCTCCGGTCTGTCGGCCGCTCCGGAGGGCCGTTGGCGGGTGCCGCGCCGCTGGGTGACGGGGACGGTGGACGACGCGCTGGACCGGACGTGGTCGGATGTCGCCGGGTATGTGGAGCGGTTCGATTCCGTCTTCGATCCGGAGGGGTTCCGGATCGCCCCGGAGCGGATCGCGGGACTGGACCCGCTGTTCCACTGGGTGCTGTACGGGGCGCGCCAGGCGCTGGCGGAGGCGGGCCGCGAGGGTCCGCTGCGCCGGGGTGGACTGGTGCTGGGCAATCTGTCGTACCCGACCGAGTCGGGGGCCGCGTACGCCGAGCACGTCTGGCTGTCCGGGCAGCGGGCGCCGCTGCGGGACGCCCTGCTGACGGGTGGTCGCCGGACGCGTCCCGACGCGCGCAACCGCTTCTCCTCGGGGCTGCCCGCCGCGCTGGCCGCCCGTGCGCTCGGGCTCGGTGCGGGGGCGTGGTCGCTGGACGCGGCCTGCGCGTCGTCGTTGTACGCGGTGAAGCTGGCGTGCGACCGGCTGCACGACGGCACGGCCGATCTCATGGTGGCGGGTGCGGTCAGCCGGCCCGACCCGCTCTATCTGCACATCGGGTTCTGCGGGCTGTCCGCGAGCAGCCGGACGGGCCGCAGCCGTCCCTTCCACGCGGAGGCGGACGGGCTGGTGCACGGGGAGGGCGCCGGATTCGTCGCCCTGATGCGCCTGCGCGACGCCCGGACCGCCGGGGTGCCCGTGCTGGGGGTGATCCGGGGCGTGGGGCTCTCCAACGACGGGCGGGGGTCCGGTCTCATCAGCCCGTCCGAGGAGGGTCAGATCCGGGCGATGCGCCTCGCGTACGCCGGGGCGGGGGTCGCCCCCGGTTCGGTGTCGCTGGTCGAGTGCCACGCGACGGGGACACCGGTCGGGGACGCGGTGGAGGCGCGCGCCATGGCCGAGGTCTTCGGGGCCGGGGACGACGTGCCGATCGGGTCGGTGAAGTCCAATGTGGGGCATCTGCTGGCGGCGGCCGGTGCGGCCGGTCTGCTGAAGGTGCTCGGCGCGCTGCGGGCGGGGGTGCGTCCGGCGTCGCTCGGCGCGGAGCGCCCGTTGGAGTCCCTGGCGGGGACGCCGCTGCGGGTGCTCACGGAGCCGGAGGAGTGGACCGGGCCGCGCAGGGCGGCGGTGAGCGCCTTCGGTTTCGGCGGCACGAACGCCCATCTGATCGTGGATCTCCCGGAGGATCCGGCCGCGCCCGCGCGGGGACGTGCCCGGGAGGCGGCGCCCGCCTCCGTGCCCGCTGCCGCCGGGGCGTCCCCCGCGGCCGGGGGGCGCGCTCCGGTGGCGATCGTCGCGGTCGGGGCGCGGGTCGGCGGGGGCCGGTCCGCGGAGGATCTGCGGCGGGCGGTGCTGGGCGGCGAACGGGGCGCCCCCGCCCGGGACTTCACGGTGGCGCTCACGGACCTGTGCTTCCCCCCGTCGGGCCTGGAACGGACGTCACGTCATCAACTGCTGGTGCTGGAGGCCGCACGGGAGGCGGCACGTGCGGTGCGGCTGCCGCGTGAGCGGACCATGGTCGTCGTGGGGACGGGGGTGGATCCGGAGGTGGCGCGGGCGGGGGCGCGGTGGCGGGTGCCCCACTGGCTGGAGGAGTCCGGCCGGGCCGCGTCCGTCCCGGCCGGCGCGGCCCGGGACGCGTTCGGACCGCCGATGACGGCGGAGGGGGTGGTCGGCAGCATGCCGAACCTCGCCGCCAACCGGATCAGCACCCAACTCGACCTCGGCGGCCCCGGTTTCACGGTCTCGGCCGAGGAGGCCTCCGGTCCGGTCGCGCTGGGTCTGGCGGCGCGGGCCCTGCGCGCGGGCGAGGCGGATGCCGTGCTCGTGGGGGCCTGCGATGTGTCCGACGAGGCGGTCCACCGGGCCGCCCTGCGGGAGCTGGGCCGCGAGGACACTCCGGGTGACGCGGCCGTCGTCCTGGTCCTCAAGCTGCTCGACACCGCCCGCGAGGACGGGGACCCGGTCGTCGCGCTGCTGGACGAGGAGTCCGCCGAGGAACCCGACCTGATCGTCGGAGACGCTCCCGACGCGGGTTTCGACCCCTGCGCGCTGTTCGGGCGGGCGCACGCGGCGTCCGGTCTGGTGTCGGTCGCGGTGGCCGCGCTCGCGCTCCGGCACCGCGCGGCGCCCCGGCCGGGCGCTCCGGCCGACACCGCGGCCGTCCCCCACACCGCGCGGGTGGTGGTGACACCGGTGGAGGGGCCGACCGTGCGCGTACGGCTGCGCGCCGGGGACGCCCTGCCGTGGCTGGACGGTGCCGCGCCCCGTCTGCGCGTGTTCTCGGGGGCGGACCGCGAGGCGGTCCTGGCGGCGCTGGACGCCGGCGCGGAGTCCGGCGCGGGGCCGGCCCGGCTGGCCCTCGTCGCCGACGACGCCCGGTACCCGGAGTGCGGGCGGGCCGCGCGCCGCTGGCTGGTGGAGGGCGGGGCGCGGCCGGCCGATGTGCTGTTCCGGGACGCGCCGGTGGAGGGGCAGGTCGCGTTCGTGTACACCAACGGCTCGGCCGCGTACGAGGGAATGGGCCAGGGACTGATGCTGGCGCTGCCCTCGCTCGGCGAATCCTTCCGAGCCCGCCACCGGGGGGTCGCGGCGCGGGTGCGGACCGGGTCGCGGCACGGGGTGCTCCGTCAGATCTGGTCCGCCGCGGAGGTGGCCGCCGTCCACACCGTACTCAGCCGCGAGGTCCTCGGACTGCGGCCGGACGCGGCCGTCGGGTACTCCTCCGGCGAATCGACCGCCCTCGTGGCGCTCGGCGCCTGGCCGGACGCCATGGGGCTGTACGAGGCCACCCGGGACAGCGGCCTGTTCACCACCGAACTCACCGGCGAGCTGCGGGCGGTACGCCGTCAGTGGCGGCGGAAGGGGATCGCGGGAACCCGGTGGTCGAGCCATCTGGTCGCCGCGCCCCTGGACCGGGTGCGCGCCGAGCTCTCCGGGCGTCCCGCGGTCCATCTGATGGCGGTGAACGCTCCCGGGGTCTGTGTCATCGGCGGCGAGTCCCGGGCGTGCGCGGCGGCGGTCGCCGCGATCGGTGCGGATCTCGCCGTCGAACTGGACTACGACATCGCCGCCCACGCCCCGGAGCCGGCGGAGGTCCGGGACCTGTGGCGGGCCGTGCACTACCGGCCCACCGTCGAGGTGCCCGGTGTGCGCTTCTACAGCGGGGCGACCGGCCATTCGTACGTGCCCACGGCCGAGCTGGCCGCCGACGCGGTCACCGCCCAGGGGATGGGCACGATCGACTTCGCGGCCACGATCGAGCAGGCGTATGCCGACGGGGTCCGGGTCTTCGTGGAGCACGGCCCCCAGAAGCTGTGCACCGGGTGGATCAAACGGGTTCTCGGCGACCGGGAGCATGTGGCGGTCGCCCTGGACTCCCCGGAGGACGGTGGTCTGCGGCAGCTGTGCCTGGCCGTCGGCGAACTCGTCGTCGCCGGGGTCCCGGTCAGGGCGGAGGAACTGTTCGCCCGGCTCGCGGGCGCGTCGACGCGGCGCCCGCGCCCCGGCCCGGAGATCACCGTCCCCGCCCTCGCGTTCCCGCGCCTCCCCGACCCGGAGCCCTCCGTGACCGCCCTGCCCCCGGCCCCCGAGCTCGCTCCCGTCCCGGACCACCGACCCGGCCCCGCCGAGGCGCCGGCGCTCCCGCGCGTCCGCGCCGCCTCCGGCCCCACGAATCCGGCCGCTCCGGTCCCGGAACGGACCCCGGCCGCCGCGCTCCCCGTCCCCGAGGGGGAGAACGCCGCGCGTGTGCGGGCGGCCGCGCTGGCCGGAGTGAGCGCGCGGGCGGCCGAGACGCACCGCGAGGTGATGGCCCGTCACACCGAGGCCCATCAGCGGTTCCTGGGGATGTCGGCGCGCGGTGCGGCGGCGCTGGGCCGACGGCCGGGAGCGCCGGCGCTGTCGCCGGCCGCGTCCGCGCCCGAGCCCCTCGTCCCGGCCGTCGGGCATCCGGCCGCCGGGCCGCCGGTTCCGTCACCCCCGGAACCCGGTCCTCCCGAGCCCCGCGTTCCGGGGCCGGAAGGCAAGCCGGGGCCGAAGTTCGACCGCGCGCAGCTGGAGTACCTGGCCCGGCACCGGGTGTCCGCCCTGTTCGGTCCCCGGTTCGCCGAGCAGGACGGGTACGCGGTGCAGACGCGGATGCCGGGGCCTCCGATGCTGCTGGCGGACCGGGTCACGGGGATCGACGCGGTACCGGCGGCGCTGGCGATGCCGGGGCCGGTGCGGACGGACGGCAGGATCTGGACGGAGACCGACGTCCGGGCGGACAGCTGGTACCTGGACTCCACGGGACGCATGCCGGCCGGGGTGCTGATCGAGGCGGGGCAGGCCGACCTGCTGCTGCTCAGCTGGCTGGGCGCCGACCTGTTGAACCGGGGAGAGCGTGCGTACCGGCTGCTCGGCTGCGAGGTGACCTTCCACGGCACGCCGCCCGTGGCCGGTGACACGCTGTCCTACGACATCCACGTCGACGGCCACGCGGAGGCGCACGGGGTGCGGCTGGCCTTCTTCCACTACGACTGCTACGTGGACGGCGACCTGCGGCTGAGCGTCCGCGACGGCCGGGCGGGATTCTTCACGCCCGCGGAACTCGCCGCGGGCGGCGGTGTCCGGTGGGACCCGGCCGAGCACGCCCCGGGGGACGAGCTGCCGTTCGACCCGCCGGCCGTGCGGTGCACCCGGAACCGGTTCGGCACCGAACGTCTGCGGGCCCTCGCGGAGGGACGGCCCGCGGACTGCTTCGGGCCCGGCTGGGAGGCCACCGCGGCCCATGTGCGTTCGCCGAGGCTCGACGAGGAGCGGCTGCGCCTGCTGGACGAGGTGAGCGTATTCGAGCCGGCCGGGGGCCCGTGGGGGCGCGGCTATCTGCGGGCCGAGACCGCGCTCCGCCCGGACGACTGGTTCTTCGACGGGCACTTCGCCAACGACCCGTGCATGCCGGGCACCTTGATGCTCCAAGGGGGGCTCCAGGCGATGGCGTTCCATCTGACGGCCCTGGGGCACACCGTGGGGCGCGACGGGTGGCGGTTCGAGCCGGTGCCCGGACAGCCGTACCGGGCCATGTGCCGGGGGCAGGCCACGCCCGAGGGGCGTCGGGTCGTCTACGAGGTGTTCGTACGCGGGGTGTCCGCGGGTCCCGAGCCGACGCTCCATGCCGATGTGCTGGGCTCGGTGGACGGGACCAGGGCGTTCCTGGGCCGGGACATGGCGCTGCGTCTGGTGCCCGACTGGCCGCTGTCCCAGTGGCGGCACTCGGGCCCGCCCGCCGTGCAGACCGGCGGCGACCCGGTGCCGCTCCCCCTGCTGGGCGGGCTCGTCGGGCACCGGGAGGAGAGGCCGGTGGCCGGGGCGGCCGACGGCTTCCCCTTCGACTACGGTTCGCTGCTGGCCTGTGCCTGGGGCCGGCCGAGCGAGGCGTTCGGCGCGATGTACGAACGGTTCGACGGGGCTCGGGGCGTGGCGCGGCTTCCCGGGCCGCCGTACCACTTCATGAGCCGGATCGTCTCGGTGGACGGGCCGCAGGCCGGGATGCGGGAGGGCAGCGCGGTCGTCGCGGAGTACGACGTGCCCGACCGGGCCTGGTTCTTCGAGCAGGGCGACGGCCGCACCATGCCGTTCGCCGTGCTCATGGAGGCGGCCCTGCAGCCCTGCGGCTGGCTCGCCTCGTACGTGGGCAGCGCCCTGACCTCCGACGCGGACCTGCTGTTCCGCAATCTCGACGGGACGGGGACGGTCACCGGCGAGGTGACCCCGACGACACGGGTGCTGCGGACCCGCGCGGAGCTGACGCGGCTGTCGCGGAGCGGGGACCTGATCATCGAGTCGTTCCGGGTGTCGTGCACGGCGGACGGGGTGCCCGTGTTCGCTCTGGACACGGTGTTCGGCTTCTTTCCCCGGTCGGCGTTCGCCGATCAGCCCGGTCTCCCTGTGTCGGCCGACGACCGGGCCCGGCTCGTCGCGCCGGGCGGGCGGGCCGTGGACCTGACCGCCCGCCCGGAACGGTACTTCGCCGGGGAGTTGCGTCTCCCCGGGCCCATGCTGATGATGCTCGACCGGGTCACCGGCCACTGGCCCGAGGGGGGCGGCGCCGGGCTCGGCCGGCTGCGCGCGGAGAAGGACGTCCGCCCCGACGCGTGGTTCTTCCGGGCCCACTTCTTCCAGGACCCCGTCCAGCCCGGCTCGCTGGGTGTGGAGGCCATGAGCCAGTTGCTCCGGTTCGACCTGCTGGAACGGGACGCGGCGCGCGGTGTGCCCCGTCCCCGGTTCGAGCCGGTGCTTCCGGGCCGGGAGGCGACGTGGACGTACCGCGGCCAGATCACCCCGGCGAACCGGCTCATCCGGGTGGACATGGACATCGTCGAACGCGGCACGGACGACCGCGGCCGTCCGTACGCGGTGGCGGACGCCTCGCTCTGGGGCGACGACGTCTGCATCTACCGCGTACGGGGTCTGGGCATGCGGGTGGTGTCGGACGATCCGGAAAGGTGAGGCCGCCGGGCCGGAGGCGGGCGCGGGTCTCAGTAGGACTGGAACTCCAGCAGGTTCCCCTCCGGGTCCCGTACATGGGCGGTGCGGCACGTCGGCCCCCAGGCGGGCCGGTCGGCCGGACCCGCGACGTCCCGCGCACCGTGGGCCAGGCACAGCGCGTGAGCGGCCGCGACGTCCGGGACCCTGCTGACCAGCATGGCGGCGTCCTGAGCGGGTCGCGGCTCGGCGGTCTCGGCGGTCCCGGCCACCTCCGCGGCCATCGCCGCGCGGTCGAAGAGCATCACGACGCCCTGGTCGTCGACGTCCCAACTCGCGTAGGGGCCCTGCTCACCGCCGCGGGTGAGACGGGCGCCGATCAGTGCGGGCAGCACCGCGTCGTAGAAGCGGAAGCAGTCGCCGAACCGGGATACGAGGAGCCGAGGGTGCAACACGTCCATGGAACAAGTCCCCCACGAGAGTTGATTGATAGGTGCGAACTAACGATAGGCGAGAACCTATCATTACCTCATGTCCACCACGCCTCCTCCTTCCGCCGCTCCTCCCACGCTCACCGATCTCACGACCTATCTCCTCTCCAAGGTCGGCAAGGACGCGCGCGGGCGCCTGGCCGACCGTCTCGCCGCCGAGAACCTGCGCCTCTGGCACATGGCCGCGCTGGCCGCGCTGGCGGATTTCGGGCCCCACGTCCAGCGTGATCTCGCCGCGCGCCTGGGCATTCACGTCAGCGACATGACCAAGGTCCTCGACGAACTGGCCGCTCTGGGCCACCTCACCCGCGACCGCGACGGCACCGACCGCCGCCGCGTCCTGGTCACCGTGACCGCGGCGGGCCGCGCGGCCCTGGCCAGGCTCACCTCCGAGGCGGAGGAGGTGCAGGACGCACTGCTCGCCCCGCTCACGACGGACGAGCGCGCCCAACTCCACGCCCTGCTGCTGCGCGTGCACGCCGCACGCTAGGAACGACCCTGCGGGTCGGGCCGGTTCAGACGCCGGACCAACTCACGCGTCCGGGCGGGCCAGTCGACGGCGTCGGGCTCGCTGGCGGCAGGTCGCTCCGCAGTAGCGCGCGGGACGGCCTGCGGAGCGCTCGGGGAGGCGGGTCCCGCACTCCGCGCAGGCGGGGACGGAGGGCGAGCGGGGCAGCCCAGGAACGTCACGGAAAGCGACGCCTTTCGTGACGGACGCGGTGTCGCGCAGCCCGTCCAGGGTCATCCGCACCATCCGCAGCCCTCCCTCCGGGTCGGGGTGGGCGGCCCGGGTCGCGGCGCAGCCGACCACCAGCGCGGCCACGTCCTCCGGCCCGATGCCGACCCGCACCCCGCCCTCGCGCTGGGCGGCGCGGAGCAGGTCGCCGAGCGCCTGCCGGAACCGGGAGGCGGACGCGGCGAGACCCGGGCGCGGCCAGCTCGTCTCCGTACTCAGGGCGTCGCAGACATGGCTGCGCCCGTACGACAAGTCGACCGTCTCCACGAGGAATCCGAAGAAAGCCGTGACGGGGTCGGCGCGCGCCGCCCACCTGCGGGCCGATGCGACACGGCCGTCGATCTGCTGGACGAGTACGGCCTCCAGCAGGATCTCCTTGCCGGGGAAGTGCCGGTACACGGTCCCCGCGCCGACGCCCGCCCGGCGCGCGATGACGCTCAGCGAGACATCCGGTCCGTGTGCGTCGAAGGCCTGGACCGCGGCCGCGAGCACCCTGGCCCGGTTGCGCCGGGCATCGGTGCGGCCGCCGTCCGGGTGCGTAGCGGTCATGTCACGTAATCCCTTGCCCGTCCGGCTCAACCGGGTCCAGCATTCCACATCGCACCCGGTCCCTCACCCCGTTCGTCATGTTCCGGCCGGGTGCGCGACGAAGGAGGAGTACGTCATGAGCAAGGACCGCACGATCGTGGTGACCGGTGCGACGGGCCGTCAGGGAGGGGTCACCGCGCGCAGGCTGCTGGCCGACGGGAGGCCGGTGCGCGCGCTCGTCCGTGACGCGGCCGCCCCGGTGGCCAGGGAGTTGGAGAAGGCCGGGGCCGAACTCGTCGTCGGCGATTTCGACGAACCCTCCGGTCTCGCCGCGGCGCTGAGCGGCGCGGACGCGCTCTTCGCCGTGCCGCCCGTCGCGTTCGGACCGGGCGGCACGGACACGGAGCGGGAGTTCGCCCGGGGCCGGGCGCTCGCGGACGCCGCTGCCGAGGCGGGCGTCGGCCAGGTCGTCTTCACCGGAATCGCGTCCGTACCGGGCCGCCCGGGTGGCGGCGACGGCAAGCGGCGCATCGAGGAGTACCTGCACGAACGGATCCCGACGGTCACCGTGCTGCGCCCGGTGCGCTTCATGTCCAACTTCCTCGAAGCGACCGTCCCCGGCCTCGACGGGGTCGCCGGCGGTGTGCATCGGCACATCTTCCCGCCCGACGAGCCCGTCCAGCTCATCGCCGTCGAGGACATCGCCGAGTTCGCCGCCCTCGCCTTCGACCAACCCGATCGGTTCGCCGGCCGCACCCTCGAACTGGCCGGTGACGCCCCGACCCCGCTCGACACGGTGGCCGCGATCACCGCCGCCACCGGGATCCCCCTCCGCTACGAGCAGTTCACCCGCGCGGAGGCCGCCGCGCTCGCCCCCGAGATCGGCCGCGTCCACGACGCCTGGGCGGCCGGCCGCCGCTGGCACGCCGACATCGAGGCCCTGCGCGTCATCCATCCGGGGCTGCGCACCTTCGCCGACTGGCTGACCGAGTCGGGCGCGGCCCTGCTGCGGGAGCGGGCCCGCTGACCACCTCCACGGGCCGGTGGGCGCAGGCCCGGTGCCCCGGGTGCCGGTCCCCGGTGCGATCATCCACGGATGCGCGACATCGACGAGCTGACCTGTGTGGACGATCCGGCGTGGCCCGAGCTCCAGGAGATGATCGCGGCGGGTCCGGCACCCGTCCGCGTCCTCCCGCCCGCTCCGGAGGAGGCTCATCGCTCGCTCCTCCAGATGCAGGTCACCACGCGTTCGACCCTGGGTTCCCTGGCGTGGCACACGGGAGGGCTGCTCCTGGACGACGGCTGGGTCCGCGTGTTCGGCGGCGGCTCGTCCGCGGACGGCGGGCTGCCCGGCCTGGCCCGGGTCAACCGGTTCCCCTCCGTCCCCGACCCGGCCTGGTCCCCGCCCGCCGGTCTGGTCGTCGGCCACGACGTCGTCGGCGGCGTCTTCGCGCTGAACGGCGGCAACCCTTCGGCGGCCGGCCGCCCCGGCGCACCCGGGCAGATGACGTACTTCGCGCCCGACACCCTCGCCTGGGAAGCCCTGGACATGGGGCACTCGGACTGGATCCTCTGGATGCTCTCCGGCCGTCCGGACGGCTTCTACGAGGGGCTGCGCTGGCCCACCTGGCGCGAGGAGGCAGCCGCCCTGGCCCCGGACCAGGGCATCAGCGTCTTCCCGTTCCTCTGGAGCAAGGAGGCCCACGACGACCTGGCCGGCACGAGCCGGCGCCCCGTCCCGATGCGCGAAGTCATCGGAGTCGCGGCGGATTTCGCCCGTCGGGCCGGGCCGCTGGATCCAGGCTTCCTCGGCGAGGTCTGACCCCCTGAGGCGCGGACCGAGCTGCAGAGTCGCCCCAACAGCACCTGAGCACACCGCACTTCACCGCGCACGTGTCTCTGCGTGGGATACGTGCGACCCGGTCGCCGGACACGCCGGGCAGATGCCGGGCCGACGGTGCGCATGTGCCGGGCAGGGGGCCTGACAGCGGGGATCGGGTACCACGGAATGCGGCTCCTCCGCACGGGCTGACAGTCTCGTCGGGCGTCGGCGACACTGGGCGCCATGCGAGAGCAGGAGCACAGGCAGGGGTTCCGCGCGTGAAGGGCGGCGCCGGGCACGGTGTTCCCGGGGTGCTGGAGGTGCTGCGCGGGCTGCGGGCGCCGCGCCTGGAGCCGTGGGCGCAGTGGTACGAGGCGGGCGCACCGGAGCGGCCCGGGGCGCTGCGCTGTGTGTTCCTCGGGGTGTCGACACTGCTGTTCCACGACGGGGAGACGGCGGTCCTGACCGATGGGTTCTTCAGCCGTCCGGGCCTGCTGCGCATGCGGTTCGGGCGACTGCGGCCGGACCGGCGGCGGATCGAGGACGGGATGCGCCGGGCGGGGACCGACGCGCTGGACGCGGTGTTCGTCGTGCACTCGCACTACGACCACGCGCTGGACTCCCCCGCCGTGGCGGCGGCGACCGGGGCCCGGCTGATCGGTTCGGCGTCCACCCGTAACATCGCCCTCGGCCAGGGATTTCCGGACGAGCGGTTCCAACAGGTTGTGGTGGGCGAGCCGTTCACGATCGGGCGTTTCACGCTCACCGCGCTGCCGGCACGGCACAGTCCGGGGGACATCGCGCCCGGGGAGATCGGACGGCCGCTGCGCCTCCCGGTGCGGGCCACGGACTACCGGACCGGGGCGTGCTATTCACTGCATGTGCGGCACGACGGCCGGGAACTCCTGGTGCATGCCAGCGCGCACAGTGTTCCCGGTGCCCTCGACGGGTACGCGGCCGAGACGGTGTATCTGGGGGTCGGGGCGCTCGGCAAGCAGGACGAGGCGTTCCGGGAGGCGTACTGGGACCGGCTGGTGACGGCCACGGGTGCGCGGCGGGTCGTACCGGTGCACTGGGACGACTTCTTCCGCCCGCTCGACCGGCCCCTGAGGCCCTTCCGCGCCTTCCTCGACGACTTCCCGGCCACGATGGACTTCCTCACCCGCACCGCCGCACGCACGGGTGTCTCGCTCGCCCTTCCCGTGCCGGGCCGCCGCAGCGACCCCTGGGCTTCCTGATCCCGGCCGGGACGAGCTGACCCGACGTTCCGTCAAATCCCGTTGCCAGCGGCCCTCGTGGGCGTCGGGGCGTCGGCTTCCCGGCCCCCTCCATCGTGCCGGAAGTATTGACGCTCGATGAAACACTTCAATACTTTCAGTATCTTCGACTCATGGCGGACCGTCCCACGCCCTCATCAGGAGACCCCGATGACCGAGACCACCCCAGCCGTCCCGTCCTCCGCGCCGGTCTTCACCACCCGCTCCCCCGCGACCGGCGAACCGCTCGCCGAGCATCCGGTGACCGGGGCCGAGGAGGTCGCCGCGGCCACCGACCGGGGCCGGACGCTCCAGACGGCGTGGGGGGCGCTGCCGCCGGCCCGGCGCAAGGAGCACCTGCTGCGCTGGAAGAAGGCGCTCGCGACCGATCTGGACACCGTGGCGCGGACGATCTCCGAGGAGACCGGAAAGCCGGTGGGCGACGCGGCGCTGGAGGTCGTCCTCACCCTGGAGCACCTGGCGTGGGCCGCGCGCAACGCGCATCGCGTGCTGCGCCGGCGGAAGGTGCGGACGGGGCTGTTCACGGTCCACCAGCGGGCCTCGCTCGTCCACCGGCCGCTGGGGGTCGTCGGGGTGATCGGGCCGTGGAACTATCCGTTGTACACCCCGATGGGTTCGATCGGATACGCCCTCGCGGCCGGCAACGCCGTGGTCTTCAAGCCGTCCGAGCTGACGCCGGGCACCGGTGTCCTCCTGGCCGAGCTGTTCGACGCGGCCGTCCCCGCCCACGCCGGGCTCCTCACCACCGTCACCGGACCGGCCTCCACCGGGGACGCGCTGACCCGCTCCGGGGTCGACAAGCTGGCCTTCACCGGTTCGCCGGGAACGGCCCGGAAGGTCATGGCCGTCTGCGCGGAGACGCTGACGCCGTTCCTCGCGGAGTGCGGCGGGAAGGACGCCGTCATCGTCACGGCCGACGCGGATCTGTCCGCCGCGGCCGACGCCATCGTCTGGGGCGCCCTGAGCAACGCGGGGCAGACCTGCGCGGGGGTGGAGCGGGTGTACGCGGTGCGCGAGATCCACACGGAACTGTGCGAGCGCGTCGTCGAGCGGGCGTCGGCGCTGCGCCCGGGGGCCGCCGCGGACTCCGCGTACGGTCCGATGACGCTCGCCGGGCAGGTCGGGGTGGTCGAACGGCATGTGAGCGGTGCGGTGTCCGCGGGGGCGCGGGCGCTCCTGGGCGGGCCGGAGTCGGTCAGCGCCCCGTATGTCGCCCCGGTGGTGCTGACCGGGGTGCCGGAGGACGCGGCGGCCATGACGGAGGAGACCTTCGGACCGGTCGTGGCGATCAACGCCGTGGCCGACGTGGACGAGGCGGTGGAGCGTGCCAACGCCTCGCGGTACGCCCTGGGGGCGGCGGTGTTCTGCCGCGGCGGGCGCAGCGGGGCGGCCATCGCCGCGCGGCTGCGGGCCGGGGCGGTGTCCGTCAACTCGGTGCTGGGGTTCGCCGCGGTGCCCGCGCTGCCGTTCGGCGGGTCGCGGGACTCCGGTTTCGGACGGATCCACGGCGAGGAGGGGCTGCGCGCCTTCACCGCGGTGCAGTCGACGACCGTGCAGCGGTTCACCCCGCCGCTCGCGCTGACCTCCTTCGAGGTGCCGGCCGCCACCCGGGAGCGCGCCGTGCGCATGGCCCGGTCGCTGCACCGGCGCCGCTGAGCGCACGGACCGCTCGGGGCCGCGCGGGGCCGGAGCCGCCTTCGGCGGTCACGCCGTCAGCAGCGGGGCCAGATAGCGGCGGGCGAAGTCGCGGGCCTGGTCCTCGTCCTCCATCTCGATGCAGCTGGCCGGATTGAGGAGGAACGATACGGCGACCCGCACCATCAGTTCGGCGACCGGCCCGGGATCGCCGTCCGGGCGGCCCTCCGCCTGCTGGGCCCGGCGCAGATGGGCCGTCAGATAGGCGACGGTGGCCGAGAGCGTGGAGCCGCCCCGCACCGTCATGTAGGGAAGCACGACCTCGGGTTCGAGACGCAGCAGCCCGCCGAACAGGGGGTGCGCGCGCGTGTACCGGAGGGCGACGACGAAGCCCTCGGTCACCCGCTCCTCCATGGTCGGAAGCGCCGCGACGGCCGCGTCCAGTTCCTGGAAGAACCTGCGGTGCTCGCGCAGCAGCGTGGCCATGACCAGCTTGTCCTTGGTCTGGAAGCGCCGGAAGACGGTGACCCGGGAGACGCCGGCCCGCTTGGCGACGTCGTCCACGGAGGACCGGCGCAGTCCCAGCAGGGTGAACTGCTCCAGTGCGGCGTCCAGGATCCGCCGCGCCGTCGGGTCCTCCGTCTCCGCCTCGGCGATGGCCCGGGTGAGCGCCGAGTCGTTCGTGTCCGTTCTCATGGCGCTCACGATACCGGCGAACACCTCTCGCAGATACGGTGAAACGATTAGCATCACTTAGTAACACCGTCGACGTCCGGAGGATCTGATGGGTAGTCGCCTCACCGAGGAGCAGGCAGGTTTCGTCGCGGCAGTCCGCGATTTCGCCCAACGGGAGTGCGGCACCCGGGAGCAGCGCGACGCGCTGACCTCGGGCGGCCGCGAGGCCCACCATCCCGGGCTGTACAGAAGGCTCGCCGCCCTGGGCTGGCTCGGGGTGTGCCTGCCGGAGGAGTACGGGGGTGCGGGCGGCGGGCTCGCCGACGCCTGCCTGTTCCTGGAGGAGACCTCGTACGGGATGGTCCCGGCCGGGGGGTTCATCACCACGGTCATCGCCGCGAAGGCGTACGAGCGGTTCGGCAGCGAGCCGCAGCGTCAGGAGGTGCTGTCGGGGGCCGTGCGCGGGGACGTGCTGTCCATCGCCATGTCGGAGCCGGAGGCCGGTTCGGACGTGGGCGCCCTGCGCTGCCGGGCGCGGCGGGGGACGGACGGCGGGTGGGTGATCGACGGCCAGAAGACCTGGATCTCCAACGCGCACTGCGCCCGGCACATCCTCCTGGTGGCCCGGACGGGCGAGGACAAGCACGGCGGGCTGACGATGTTCCATCTGCCGGCCGGGACGCCGGGGGTCGAGGTGCGGCGCATCGACACGATGGGCGGCCGGGAGGTCAACGACGTCTTCCTGACGGGGGTCCGGCTGCCGGCGGACGCCGTGGTCGGAGAGGTGGACAACGGCTGGCGGCAGCTGATGGCCGGGCTCAACCACGAGCGGCTCTTCCTGGCCGCGAACATGCTGGGACTGGCCCGCCGCGCCTTCGACGACACGGTGGCGTACATACGCGAGCGGGAGCAGTTCGGGCGCCCCGTCGGCTCGTTCCAGGCCCTGCGGCACCGGATCGCCGATCTGGCCACGGAGATCGAGTGCACCCGGCTGCTGGTCCGCGAGATCGCCTCGGACTGCGACGCGCGGCCGGAGAAGCTGTTCCCGCGCGAGGCCTCGATGGCCAAGCTGAAGGCCACGGAGGTCGCCAAGCGGGCCGCCCTGGAAGGGATGCAGATGATGGGCGGCTACGGCTACACCACGGAGTTCGACATGGAGCGCCATCTGCGGGCGGCGGTGGTCTCCACGGTGTACGGCGGCACCAGCGAGATCCAGCGGGACGTCATCGGGAAGACCTACGGCCTCTGAGACCGGCGGCGGGGGGGGGGGGGGGGGGCGGGGCCCCCCCCCCCCCCCCCGGGGGGGGCGGCGGGGGGGGGCGCTCGCGGAGACCCCGGG
>NZ_JBHVIN010000003.1:139953-158272 GCF_042799575.1 Streptomyces sp. NPDC057682
GGGGGGGGTGCTCCCCTGGGTGACGCGCGCCCCCCGCCACACCCCGGGCTCCGACACGGGAAACCCCACGGCCCTGTCCCCGGGGGGGGGGGGGGGGGGGGCCCCCGGGCCCCCCCCGCGCCGCACGCGGTGTTCCGCGCGGTGCCGGTCAGTTCTCGTAGAGCCGGGTCAGCCGGTCCGCGTACATCTCGCGGATGACGCGGCGCCGCATCTTGAGCGACGGTGTCAGCTCGCCCGTGGCCGGGCCCCATTCGCGGGCGAGCAGTTCGTAGCGCTTGACCTGCTCGGTGCGGTTGAGCCGGGAGTTGGCGGCGGCGACCGCGCGGTCCACCTCGGCCAGGACCTCGGGGTGCCCGACGAGCGCGGACGGGTCCCCCGTGGTCTCCACGCCGTGGGCGGCGGCCCAGGCGGGGACGGCCTCGGCGTCCAGGACCAGCAGAGCGACCAGGTAGGAGTGGTGGTCGCCGTGCACCATGGCCTGGCCGATGAGCGGGTGCTCCTTGAGTGCGTTCTCCACCAGCGCCGGCGAGACGTTCTTGCCGGTGGAGGTGATGATCATCTCCTTCTTGCGGTCGGTGAGCCAGAGGTAGCCCTCCTCGTCCAGGCGTCCGATGTCACCGGTGGCGAGCCAGCCGTCCTCGTCCAGGGCGGACCTCGTCGAGCCGTCGGGCTGGAGGTAGCCGGAGAAGACGGAGGCGCCCCGGACCATGATCTCCCCGTCGTCCGCGACGCGTACCTCGACGGACTCGACCGGGCGGCCCACCGAACCGAGGCGGAAGCCGCCCTTCGGGCTGTTGCTGGTGGCGACTCCGGTGGTCTCGGTGAGCCCCCAGGCGTCCATGATGACGATGCCGAACCCGGCCCAGAACCGCACCACATCGGCCGACATGGGCGCCGAGGCGCTCGCCGACCAGGTCACCCGGTCCAGGCCGCCCGCGGCCAGCATGGGCAGCAGCACCTCCTCACGGACCCGGGCGTACCGCTTCTCCAGTTCGGCGGGCGGTTCCTCGCCCCGCTCCCGGCAGGCGACGTGCTCCCTGGCGGTCTCGAAGGCGTCGTCGATGACGGCACGCTTCTCGGCGGGCATCAGCGAGAGGATCCCCCGCACCCCCGCGGAGAGCTTCTCCCAGATCCTCGGCACGCCGAAGAACTGCGCGGGGCGCACCGTGCGCACCACGGCGGCGACGCCGGCCGGGTCGGGACAGAGGTAGACGTGCGAGGCGCGGTGGCACGGCAGGTAGATGCCCAGCATGCGCTCGGCGATGTGCGCGAAGGGCAGGTAGCAGATGTGCTCGACATGCGGGGGGAGTTCGACGACGGCGTCCAGGGCGAGGGCGTTGGCCAGCACCTGGGCGTGGGTCAGCACGACCCCCTTGGGTTCGCCGCTGGTCCCGGAGGTGTAGACGACGGTGAGGGGGTCCTCGGGGCGGGCGGTGTCCAGTTCACCGTCCTCGCCCCCCTCCCCCGCCGGCGCGTCGAGCAGAGCGGCGAACGGGAGATGGCCGCCCTCCTCCCCCTTCTCGGCCACCACCAGGCGCTCCAGCGGGATGCCGGGGTCGGCCACCGACGGCTCCCAGACGGCCACCTGGGAGGCCCCTTCCACCACGGCCAGCCGGGCTCCGCAGTTGTGTGCGATATGGCTGATCTGCTCGGGGGCGGCGGTGCCGTAGACACTGACGGGGACGGCTCCGAGGCGGACGAGGGCCAGGTCGGCCAGCCAGTGCTCGGCACGGTTGGACATCATGAGCAGGACGTGGTCGCCGCGTCCGACGCCCAGGGAGCGGAAGCCCGCGGCGAGCCGGCGGGTGCGGGTGTGGACCTCCGCCCAGTCGAGCGTCGTCCAGTCGCCGTCCGGTCCCGCGAACTGCCAGGACAGGGCCGGAAGGGCGGAGTGGTCCCGGGCGTTGCGGGCCAGCAGTTCCGGGAGGGTGCGGGGTGCCGGGGCGTCGGACAGCTCGCCGGTGGTGCGGGGTGCCGAGGTCATCGGGGCCTCCTTGCGGGCCGGAAGGGACACGTCGGAGAGGGAGGGGCGGGGGCCCGCGTCGGGGCCGGATCCGGGCCCGGGTCCTGGCGGCAGGACCGTTTTACTGATCGTTCGCTAAAGAACGTAGAAGGACACCTTCCAAGCGGTCAACTCCCCGTGCCACACTAGTTCTCACGGATCCGCAGGAGGGAAACCCCCTGAGGCACGCACCGGCAGGGCCCGCGACTGATCGATCGCTCAGGAGTGGATGCCCGGTCCCGTCCCATCCGTTCCGAGGAGAGCCGTGAACACCCAGCCCCGTCAGGACACCCCGCCGCCGGAGCACTGGCGCACCTACCGGCCCCTCGGGCTGCACCCGATCCTGACGCACGCGATGGAGGCCTTCAACGAGCACGGCTACCACGGCACTTCCGTCCGGGACATCGCCGCCCGGGTGGGGGTCACGGTCCCGGCGCTCTACTACCACTACGCGAACAAGCAGGCGCTGCTCGCCACTCTGCTGGAGACGTCGATCAGGGACGTCCTGGACCGCTGCCGGGCCGCCTCCGCCGAGGCCGGTGACGATCCGCTGGCCCGGTTCAGCGGCATGGTCGAGTCGATCGTGCTGTACATGGCCCACCGGCGGCAACTGGCCTTCCTCGATACGGAGATCCGCAGTCTGGAGCCGGAGAACCGGGCGCGGTACGTGGCCCTGCGCGACTATCTGGAGCACATGCTGCTGGACACCGTCGAGGCGGGCCGCGCCCAGGGGGTGTTCACCACCCCCTTCCCGGCCGACGCCGTGCGCTCCGTCCTCGTGATGTGCCAGGGCGTCGCCAACTGGTTCCGTGCCGACGGGCCCCTCGGCGCGGAGGAGGTCGCCGAGCGGCACGTCCTGCTCGGCCTGGCCACGGTGGGCCACCCCGGGGCGGTCCTGGGCGAGCCGCTGGCCGCCGGCCGTCCGCTGCCGCACCCCCGGACCGGCGCCTGATCCCGCCGCTCCCCCGTACCCGTACCCCCGCTCCGCCCGTCGCGGCGGACCAGCCGAAAGGACACCCCGGCCCATGAACGTGGACGAGGCACGCACCCGGTTCCAGGAGTTCCGCGCGAGCGAAGGCCCGGTCCCCACCGATGAACTCGACGCGATCTGGGCGGTGCTGGACACCGTCCGCCCCGAGGACGTCCTCGGCACGTGGTCGGGCGGCGAGTTCCCCACCGGCCACCCGCTGGACGGCATGCTGGAGGAGGCCGGCTGGTACGGCAAGACGTTCGTCTCCGCGCACGACGCCAAACCGCTGATGTGCCGCAACGCGGAGGGCGAGCTGTACTCGAACGTCGAGCTGGGGCAGGGCGAGGCCAGTCTGTGGACGGTCGAGTTCCGGGGTGAGTCGACGGCCACCATGGTGTACGACGGACGGCCCGTGTTCGATCACTTCAAACGGGTCGACGGCACGACGCTGATGGGGATCATGAACGCCAAGGGGGTCCCGCCCGAGGGCCCGTACTACTACTTCTTCCTCGACCGCGCCGGTGAGGACGGGTGACACGGATCCGCGCCGCGGTCACCGGGGCACCGGGCGCCCCGTTCACCGTGCGCGAGGCGCGGATCGAGGCCCCTCGGCCGCACGAGGTGCTGGTGCGGACGCGCGCGGCGGGCATCTGCCACACGGATCTGACGATGCGGGACACCTGGCCCCGCCGGCTGACCCCGATGGTGTTCGGGCACGAGGGCGCCGGCGTGGTCGAGGCCGTGGGAGGCGAGGTGACCCGCGTCGCGCCGGGCGACCACGTCTGCCTCTCCTTCGCCAGCTGCGGCACCTGTGAGAGCTGTACGGCGGGCCATCCGGCGTACTGCCACGCGGCCCCGCTCCTGAACTTCTCCGGCGGCCGCCCGGACGGGACCAGCCCCCTGTCCCTCGGCGGCGCCCCGCTCCACGCGGGCTTCTTCGGTCAGTCCAGCTTCGCGACGCACGCCCTGGTCCACGAACGCGGGGTCGTCGCGGTGCCCGCGGCTCTGCCCGCGGAGGTGGCCGCTCCACTGGGCTGCGCCGCCCAGACGGGGGCCGGGACCGTCCTCAACCGCCTTCGCCCCGCGCCCGGTTCGGCGCTCGTCGTGCTGGGGGCCGGCGGGGTGGGGCTGAGCGCGCTCATGGCCGCCGTCGCCGCCGGATGCGATCCGGTGGTCGCCGTCGATCCGGTCGGGGCCCGTCGCGCCCTGGCCGTCGAACTCGGCGCGGCCACGGCCCTTACCCCCGGCGACGGGCTGGCGGCGGCCCTCCGGGAGGCGACCGGCGGCGGGGCGCACCACATCGTGGAGACGACCGGCCGCCCCGGCATGGCACGTCTGGCCGTCGGTGCCCTGCGCCCGCGCGGTGACCTCGCCCTCCTCGGCCTCGGTGGCGAGGTGGCCTTCGACGTGATGTCCCTCCTCGCCAAGGGAGTTCGCGTCCACGGCGTGATCGAGGGGGACGCGGACCCCGCGCGCTTCGTCCCGGAACTGGTCGGACTGTACGAGCGCGGGCGCTTCCCGCTCGACCGGCTGGTGACGACGTTCCCGTTCGAGGAGATCGAGGCGGCGGTGGCGGCCCTGCGCGAGGGCCGGGTGATCAAGGCGGTCCTGACGTTCCACTGACGTACGGGCGCGCGGCGGAGCCGGTGTCCCGCGACCGGGGCACCCGCCGCGACCGCCACGCGTGCGACGGCGCCCCCGGCTCACCGGTGCCGGTGCGGGTCCCGTACCGAGAGGTCCGGCCGTCTGACCGCGTGTGATTGACTGATTCGCATGGCTTCCGCCTCCCGATCCGCCCGTCCCGCCCCGACCGCCGAACGGACCGTGGCGACGCGTCCGCGCAACCGCAGGCAGCTCATCATCGAGGCGGCCGGGCGGGTGTTCAGCGAGCGCGGGTACCACACCGCGTCGATGGAGGAGGTCGCGGCGGCGGTGGGGATCACGGCCGCCGCGCTGTACCGGCACTTCCCCAACAAGTACGCGCTGTTCGCGGAGTGCGCCGATGTCATGGTGGACGGGCTGGTCGTCGCGCTCGACGAGGTGGCCCCCGAGGCACCGCTCACGGACGTGCTGGCGGCGATCACACGGATCACCGTCGCCCATCGGGCCTCGGGCGGCGTCTACCGGTGGGAGGCCCGTTATCTCAGCCGTGAGGACCGCCGGCGGCTCGGGGTGAAGTTCGGCCGACTGGTCGGACGCGTCGACGCCGGGGTGCAGCGCGAGCATCCGCCCGCCGACGGGCGGCTGCGGGCGGTGGCGGCGCTCGGCGCGATCGCGTCGATCACGATGCACCGCACGTCGATCGCGCAGCGCCGGGCCGAGGAGTTGCTGCTGGCCTCCGCGCTGCGGGTGGCCGCGTGCGCGCCGGCCGCGGACCGGCCGGGGCCGCCCCCGCCGCGACTGCCGGCGCTGCCGGTGCCCCGGACGCGACGGGCGGAGATCCTGGCGGCGTCGGTGCCGCTGTTCGCCCGCGACGGCTTCGCGAGCGTCACGAACGGGCAGATCGCGCGGGCGGTGGGACTCACGCCGTCCGCGCTGTACCGCCACTACCCGGGCAAGATCGACATCCTGGCGGCGGCGTGTCTCCAGGCGGCCGGGCTGCTGGCCCAGGGGGTCGAGCAGAGCCTGCACGAAGTGACGGGCCCGCACGACGCCCTCGCCGCCCTGGCCGGGACGTACGTCGCCTACAGCTTCGAGCACACCGCGCTGAACAGCGTGGCCGAGGCCGAGCTTGCGGGCCTTCCGGACGGTCTGCGGCAGCCCCTGGTGCTGGCACAGCGGGAGCACATCGCCGTGTGGGAGCAGCAGTTGCGGCTCGCCCGCCCCGAACTGGACCCGCGTCAGGCCCGTGTCCTGGTGCACGCCGGGTTCGGGGTGGTCGTCGAGGCCGGGCGGCGGCTGCGGTGGGCGGACCGGCCCGAACACCGGCGCACCGTGACCGCGCTGGTCGTCGACGCGCTGGGGCTGTGACCCGGTGCCGTGCCGTCCGGTCGCCGGGCGGCCGCCCACGCGTCGCCGTCCCGGGGCCCGGCCGGTTCGCAACGGGCTCCGGGAGGGCGGCGGGCCGGGTGCCCCGGCCTCGGGCCTGCGCGGGCGCCGTGCCCCGGCTCAGTCCTGCCTGTTGCCGGTGGGGATGGTGATGGGGGTCGTGGTTCCGGACGAGCCCTCGTTGAGGAACAGCATGGCCAGGGCGCGCACCATCTGGTCGATGGCGTAGAACGTGCCGGGCATGACCGGCGACAGGCCCTCGCGGAACAGGATGTACGCCGGCCACGCCGTGCGGACCAGAGCGGCCGAGACGTAGTCCCGCTTCAGGCCGAGCCAGTCGCCGACGTCGTCGCTCAGGACGTAGCGCACGAACTCGTTGAGGAAGCCCCGGGTGACGCCCAGGTCGAGCTGGGCCGTCAGGCCGAGCAGTTCCTCGGCGAGCGCGATGCCCTCGGTCGACGGGGTGAGGATCGGTGTGAGGACCTGTTCCGACTGCTTCTCGGCGGCGGCCCAGGTCTGCGGGATGTGCTCGTCGGGCACACCCAGCAGGTGGATGGCGACCTGCCAGGAGTGCAGGAACGCCTCCTGGTCGGCGGCCGGGAACGGCACCTTCCAGTCCAGCAGCCGCCGACGCACGTAGGTGCCGAGACTGTGGAAGGTGACCAGGATGTCGGCGGCGCTGATCGGGACGGTCTCGTCGGCGACCGCCCGCCAGTGCGGCGACTGCGGCAGCAGGTGGCGCACGGCGGCGTGCACCACGCGCGTCTTGTTGGCGGTGACGACGAACTGGCCCGTCGGTTCGAACGCCCCCAGCTGGGACAGGTCGTAGCCGAAGGTGAACGTCTTGGCCGCGCGGTCCTGCATGTGCGCGCCGCCCGCGGACCAGTAGACGCTCTTGGCCTCGCGCGGGATCACGGTGCTCATGATGCCGCTGCCCAGGCCGTACAGCATGAAGAGGTAGAGGTCCCGGCGCCGGTTGAAGTCCGCGGCGCGGGCCAGCTTGACCGGATCGGCCCAGGAGGGCAGCCGGTTGACGTCCTGGAGGTAGCCGGCGAACTCGGCCGGCAGTCCGGCGGGCAGCGGGTCGTTGTTGTTGACCCAGGAGGCCCAGGCCGTGTTGATCGCGGGTACGTGGCCGCCCTCGATCATCGACACCATCAGCGGGTCGGCCTTGTCGTCCCAGATCCACTCCGGTCCGGTTCCCGCGTCGGCGTCCGCGGCCGCCCCGGTCGACGCCCAGGCGGGGGCGGTGCCCGCGGCCCCGGTGAGCCCGAGCGCGACGCCCAGTGTGAGCGCCTGTCGCCTACTGAGATTTCCCATTGACTTACCTGCTTCCGTGTCGAGTCAGACGGCTGGTGATTCCTTCTGAGCAGCGCCGGTTGTGCGGCTTCCCGCCTGGCAAGCGTGGTCACACAGATGTGATTTTTGATTAACATAGCGAGGCGCGCGAGCCTGGGCAATGGGGCGGCCGGGACCGTCGTGAAGGCGCTCCGGCCGCTTCGTCCGTAGACGATCACCCCATGCGGGGCGCGGACCCCGCACGGCGCGCGCACCGGTTCCGCGCGCCCCGGAGGCCGCGCCCCCGCTTCTCGCGCGGGCCCGTGGAGTCGTACGGCCGGAGGGCCGCGTCAGCGCGGGAGGACCCAGCCCGGCACCCAGGTGCCTTCGACGCCGTGGCCGGCCGTCGTGGTGGTCAGATGGGAGCGGAGCGCGGCGAGCGCCGGGTGGGGGTTGTCGCGGTGCCAGACTAGCGAGTGCGGGTACACGGGGGTCGGGCCGGTCACGGGGATGCGCCTGAGTCCGTACGAGGCGGGCCAGATCAGGCGGGTCAGTCCGCCCATGAACGTGCCCAGGGCGGGGGTGTCCGCGAGGGTGTCGAGCAGGGCGTCGGAGCCGAAGTTGGGGCCGGTGGCTTCGATGGTGAGGCCGTACTCGGCCACGAGGGCGTCGTAGTAGGCGCCCCATTCGGTGCCGGGCGTGATGCCGGGGATCCAGATCCGGTGGCCCACGAGCCGGGCGAGGGTCACGGACGGGGCGTCGGCCAGTGCGTGGGCGGGGCCGGTGAAGAAATCCAGGGGCTCGTCGGCCACCCGGACGGACTCCAGGTCGTCGGGGAGGGGCCGGCCCGGCGCGCCGACCGCGCGGAAGGAGGCGTCGACGGTGCCCGAGCGGACGGCGTCGAGGGCCTGGTCGATGTCGACCAGCATCAGCACGTCCAGTTCGATCTCGGGGTGGGCGCGGTGGAAGTCCCGCAGCAGGCCCGAGGAGGCTCCGCGTGAGTTGATCACGTCGATGCGCAGGGGACGGCGGTCGGTGCGCACGGAGGCGGCGGCGCGCTCGGCGGCGCGCAGGAGTTCGCGCGCGTGCGGCAGGAACGCCTGCCCGTCGATGGTCGTCTCGGCGCCCCGGGCCGTGCGGGTGAACAGACGGACGCCGAGATCGCGCTCCAGGGCGGCGATGCGCTTGGAGACGGCCTGCTGGGTGATCGAGAGGTCCGTCGCGGCCTTGCGGAACTGGCCGGTCTCCGCCACGGCGACATAGGTGCGTACGGCTTCGAGGTCCATGACGGCCCACCTTAATGAACAACTTGTGGTTGTGGATCGCGAAGGGAATGGTTGTTTGACCCGGGTCCGGGGTGCTCGATTAGCTCTCTTCGGTCAACGTCTGTTTGTACGGCGAACACGAGGAGCGCGTCGAGGTGTGGGGCAGGAGGCGCCTGGGCCGGCGGTTCGGCTGGCTGTGGGCGGCGTACGCGGTGAGCGCCTACGGTTCGGGGCTCGGGTTCGGGGCCTTCCCGTTGATCGCCGTGCTGGTGCTGCACGCGGGCCCCGCCGAGGTGTCCGTGCTCTCCGCGGTGGGGCCCGCGGTGGGTGCGCTGCTGGCGGTGCCGCTCGCGCCGTGGGTGGAGTACCGGCGCAAACGGCCGGTCATGATCGCGACGGACCTGGCCCGGTTCGCGGCGATGGCGTCGATTCCCGTCGCGTACGCCTTCGGCCGGCTCGGCTTCGTGCAGTTGCTCGTGGTCTCGGCGCTGGTGGCCACGTCCAGGATCGCGTTCAACGCGGCGAGCGGCGCGTTCCTCAAGGCGCTCGTCCGGCCGGACGACCTTCTCGTCGCCCATGCGCGGTTCGAGTCCACGAACTGGAGTTCCATCGCGGTCGGGCCGCCCCTGGGCGGAGCCGCGATCGGGATGTTCGGGCCGGTCGTCACCGTGGTGGCCGACGCGTTCAGCTATCTGCTGTCCGCCCTGGGCATCGCGGCGATCGGCGGCCGGGAGGACCGGCCGAACGGGGCGGCCGGGAGCCGAACGCGGGTGGGCGGGCTCCTGGACGGCTGGCGCCACATCCTGGGTCATCCGGTGCTGCGGGCGCTGTACCTCAACCAACTGCTCGTCTCCGGCCTGATCATGGCCACCGAACCGCTGCTGGCCGTGCTCCTCATCCGTTCGCTGGGCTTCTCCCCCTGGCAGTACGGACTCGCGTTCGCGCTGCCGTGCGTCGGCGGGCTCATCGGTTCCCGGCTGGCCCGTCGTGTCGTCGACCGCTACGGGCGCCACGCGGTCTTCCGCACCGTCGGCACCCTGCGCGCCGTCTGGTTGATCGGCCTGGTGCTCGTGCGCCCCGGGGTCGTCGGGCTCGTCACCGTGATCGTCGTCGAACTGGCCATCATCATCCATATGAGCCTGTACACACCGGTCCTGGCGACGTACCGGTTGCAGCACACCCCGAAGGATCTCGTGGCCCGCACGCTGACGGCCTGGTCGGTCGGCCAGCAGGCGGCCGTCGCCACGCTGACCGCGCTCGCCGGGCTCCTCGCCGACGCGACCGGCCCGCGCACCGCGCTCGCCGCCGCGGGACTCCTCGTCCTCGCCACCCCGCTCCTGCTCCCCCGCGCCGCGCACACCCGGCGGTACGAGACGGAGGGCACGGAGGGCACGGAAGGAGGGGACACGGCCGTCCGCAGCCGGGTGTGACCCGGCCGGGCGGGCTCGGTTCCGTACGGCGCGCGGCTACGGCATGCCGTACGGACGCAGCACCATGAGCGCGTCCTCGGGCGCCGCGACCATGGCGAAGGCGAAGCGGTCGACCTCCAGACAGAGGGCGATGTCATCGGGGTGAACGCCCAGCCGCACACCCTCCGCCAGTTCCGCGGCGGCACGCGAACCGGCGGCCCGGCGGACGTAGTCCGTGCTGTCGGCCCCGGTGTCCACGGCCCGCGCGGCGATGTACTGGGCACACGCCAGGTCCTCGTCCGCCCGTCCGCCCTCACCCGTGACGACGAACGTGACACCGTCGCCACCGCCCTCCGCCCGCAGCACCCGCGCCGTCGCCTCCGCCACGACGAAGCTCGCGCACAGCACCAGCCGCGCGTCCCGGACCGCGAGTGCGCCGACCGTGCCGGCCGTGGTCTTCTGCACGACGGTCCGTCCCTCCAGGTCGGCCGAACGCAGCAGACCCGGGGCGTTGACCAGGTCGAACCCCGGCGCCGGAGCCCCGTCCTTCAGCGCGACCCATGCGGGACGGCGGTGCTTGAGCGCCAGGGCCTCGTCCAGCGACTCCGCGAGCACCACCTTCTCCGCGCCCCGGGCAAAGGCCCAGGCCGCCACGGTGAAGGCCCGCATGACATCGACCACGACCGCCACCGCGGGCGTCTCGGTCAGTTCGGGGATGCCGACGAAGCGTGTGTCCATGCCGCACAGGATCCCCCATCGGAGACGTCCACGGGCCCGGTCGCGCCTAAGAGGCGGGGCCTGCGGGCGAATCCGCCACTGCTACCGTGTGCACCCCGTGCGCACAGGAGGGGAGGCCCGGATGAATCTCCGGAACCGGATCGAGCAGGTCGCCGACCTCCCGCCGGCCGCCGCCCTGGTCTGCGGCATCCTGGTCCTCGCCATGATCATCGGGCTGGTCTGCGCACTGCTCCTGCTGCCCGATCCCGGCAGGCTGCGCAGTCCCGCCGCCCGCGCACGCGCACGCCGCGGCAAGGAGAGCCGGAAGCGGCAGAAGCGGCTGCGCGACCGCCGCGAGGCCCTTCAGCGCAAGGCATCGCGCCGCTGACCGGACGCGTCCCCCGTGTCCGGCCGCGAGCGGATCCCCGAGCGGTCAGGCCTCGATGAACTCCAGGATGTCGGCGTTGAGCCGGTCCTTGTGCGTGAAGTACAGACCGTGACTTGCCGTCGGATACTCCTTGAACACCGCACCGGGTATCAGCTCGGCCGTGCGCCGGCCGGTGAGGTCGATCGCGGCCATCGAGTCGATGGTGCCGTGCACGACCAGGGCCGGAACGCCGATCTCGCGCAGACCGGCCCGATGGTCGGCACGGAACGCGTCCGCGAAGAGCTGGGAGGCCGCCCAGGAGGACGTGGCCAGGCACTGGGCGATGGTGTGGTCGACGGTGGCCGGGGAGACCTCGTTGGCATGGGTGGCGAACCAGATCTGCGCCTGCCGGGCGAACCACTTCGGCCGGTCGGCCCTGAATGCCTGGAGAGTGCCCTGGAGCCGGGCCTCCGGCATGCCGTCCGGGTTGTCCTCCGTGTGCGGGAGGAACGGGGTCGTGGAGGAGACGAACACGGCGCGCGCGACGCGGTCCTCCCCGTGGCGGGCCAGATACCGCGCGATCTCGGCGCCGCCCAGCGAGTGGGCCACCAAGGTCACTCCCCGCAGGTCGAGGTGGTCCAGGAGCGCCGCCAGGTCGTCGGCGCCGGTGTCCAGGTCGTATCCGCCCGACGGGCGGTCGGAACGGCCGTGACCGCGCCGGTCGAGAGCGATGCAGCGGAACCCTCGTTCCGCGAAGAAGGGGATCTGGTACTCCCACATGTCGCCGCCCAGCGTCCAACTGGCGACGAACACGAGGGGTGCGCCCCGGCCGTAGTCCTGGTAGGCGAGGCGGACGCCGTCCGGGGTCTCGAAGAACATGGCAACTCCTTGGGTGTCGTCGTCCGTTGACCACGGCGTGTGCGCACGTCATGCCTCCGTCGGCGCTGCGGGGCCCGCGGTTGCGATGTGTGCGATGCCGTGCGCGTCCTACGGTGCCGTGCCCGCCGGAAGGACGCGATTACCCGCGAGGTCATGGAGCGCGGGCGCCGGGGGACCGCCCTCCTCGGCGTGCGGGGCGGCACTCCGGCGAACAGGGGCGTACCGGAGCCCAGGACGACGGGCGCCAGGTGCAGCGACAGGACGTCCGCCAGACCCGCGGTGAGGGCCGAGGCGATCGTGGCGCCGCCGCCCATGAGGACCACGTCGCGCTCCGTCCCGGTCTCCGCCGACGCCGCCTCGGCCCGTTCGCGTGCGGCGGTCACGGCATCGGCGAGGCCCGTGGTGACGAACGTCCAGGCGATGATGCGCGTCATACAAGGGCAGACCCGGTGCGGTGCGAGCACTCATCGACGCCGTCCGGCCAAGACGTCGTGGACGGCACGATGAATGTCCCTGTTCCTTCTCCTCCTCCCCTCTCCCCCGGACACGGCTCGTCGAGGCGCACGCCTCCCGCGGCCCGCGCTCGTAAGGTGACGAGGTGATCGTTCCTGCGGATACCGCCTCGTCCCCGGGCAGCCGGTGGCGGCTCGGCTATCCCGCCGCCGCGGCCGTCTTCGCCGTCGGGATGGCCGGGACCACGCTGCCCACCCCCCTGTACGGGCTCTACCAGCGGCAGATCGGCTTCTCGGAGCTGATGGTGACCGTCGTCTTCGCCGTGTACGCGGTCGCGGTGATCACGGTGCTGCTGGTCGCGGGCAACTACTCGGACACGGTCGGCCGCAGACCCGTACTCCTGTGCGCGATGGCGTTCTCGGCGGCGAGCGCGGTGTGCTACCTGCTGGAGAACGGCTTGCCGTGGCTGTTCGCGGGACGGCTGCTGTCCGGTGCAGCGGCCGGGCTGCTGAGCGGGGCGGCGACGGCGGCGGTTCTGGAGCTCGCCGGTCCGCGGCATTCCGGACGCGCCGCGTTCGCCGCGACGGCCGCGAACATGGGCGGCCTCGGCTGCGGACCGCTGCTGTCCGGGTTCCTGGCCGAGTACACGCCCTGGCCCCTGACCGCTCCTTTCTGGGTCCATCTCGGTCTGGTCGCGGTGGCCGGCGTCGTGGCCCGGTGCCTGCCCGAGACGGTGCGGCATCCGCGACGCCGGGCCCGGCTGACGCCCCAGGGCATCGCGGTGCCGGCGGAGATGAAGGGCGTGTTCGTACGGGCCTCGCTGGCGGCGTTCGCCGGATTCGCGCTGCTGGGGCTGTTCACGGCCGTCGCGCCGAGCTTCGCCGCGAAGACGCTGGGCGTGCACAACCTCGCGGTCACCGGAGCGGTCGTCTTCTCCGTGTTCCTGGCCTCGACGGCCGGCCAGTCCCTGACCAGGCGCGTCGGGGTGCGCCGTGCGCTGCCCCTCGGGTGCGCCGTCCTCGTCGTCGGTCTGGCGCTGGTGGCGTCGTCGCTGATCGCGGAGTCCCTGCCGCTGCTGGTGCTCGGGGCCGTGTGCGGTGGCACCGGACAGGGGCTGTCCTTCCGCGCGGCCCTCACCCTGGTGGGCGAGGCGGCCCCGGCCGCGCACCGGGGCGGCACGATCTCCGCGTTCTTCGTGGTCGCGTACACCGGGATCTCGCTCCCCGTGGTCGGGGTCGGCGCGCTGGCCACCTGGCTCGGGCTGCGCGAGGCCGGGCTGATCTTCACCGGCTGTGTGATCGTGCTGGCCACCGGGGCCGGGGCCTACTCCGTCCTCGGCCCGCCGCCTCGCGGGGGCGGCGGCTCCGGCGCTTCCCGGGTGTGAAACCGGGCCCGGACAAGGTCTGCGGCCGGGGGCGCGACGGCGTACCGCATCCGGAAGCCGGGAAGCGCAGCCGGCCGCACCGCGCCCGCGCGGCGTACGTCCCTCAGCGGACGAGGCCGACGGCGAACTCCGCGTACTCGTGGAGCCCGTAGGCCAGGGCCACCGCCAGCAGGGCCGATCCGGCCACCGCCGTGACGAGGCCGGTCACGACCGCACGGCCGGCGCGGGTCGCCGGCAGGACCGGTCGCGGGCGCAGCAGGGCCTCGACGCGTTGCGGGACCGGGCCCGTGCTGACGGAGAGGAGCGGCGCCCTGACGCGTCCGGGTGCGGTGCGCGGGGTGACGGCCAGGGCGGCGCGGGCGATCGCGGTGGCGGCGAGGCGGCGGTCGCCGACCTCGGACGCCGCGGCCTCGTCGGCCCAGCGTTCCAGGTGGAAGTCGAGGTCCGTGCCGAGCGGGCGGAGCGCCGGGTGCACGGCGGCGGCCAGGTGCGCCGTGAGGGAGAGGAGGTCGTGGCGGGCGCGCAGGTGCGCGCGTTCGTGGCCGAGGAGGACGTCGCGCTCGGCGGGTCCCAGCGTCCGGAGCATGCCCGTGGTCACCACGACGCGTCCGCCGTGCCCGCGTCGTCCCGGCAGGGCGAACGCGCGCGGGTCCGCGTCGCGCACGATCAGCAGATCGCCGTCGGCCACCGCACCCGCCGTGCCGTCCCAGGTGCGGGCGAGCAGGGAGCGGTGTGCGCGCCGGCGGCGGGCCACCAGCACCGCCTGGGTCACCAGTGCGGCGCCGGCCGCGGCGGCCACCGGGACGACGGCCGGCCACGCGGCGACCACACGGGAGAGCGGGAGGTAGTCGTGGGCCGCGAGGAACGGGACGTGGAAGAGTCCGACCAGGGCGACGACGGTGCCCCCCGCCAGGAGGACGGAGGCACCGGTCAGGGCCAGGCTCGCCTCCCTGGGCGGCAGGAGGGCGGCCAGCCGGCGGGTGGCGGCGACCGCTCCCCACGGCAGGAGCAGGGCGGTCATGACCAGGGCGAGGACCAGGGTCACGCCCCGTCCTCCGCACTCATGAGCAGGCGGCGCAGGGCCGCCTCGTCCTCGCCGGAGAGCGCCGAGACGAACCGTTTGAGCACCAGGTCGCGCTGGGGCTCGCGGTCCAGTTCCCGGTGCATGCGTCCGGCGGCGAGGCCCGCGGAGTCGTCGGCGGCGGCGTACGCGAAGCCCCGGCCCGCACGGGTGCGGACGACGGTGCCCTTCTCGTGGAGCCTGGTGAGGATCGTCGTCACGGTCGTCCGGGCGAGGTCGCGGTCGAGCGCGTTCTTGATCTGCTGCGGGGTGAGCGGCTCCTCGGCCGCCCAGAGCACCGCCAGTACGTCCGCGACGAGTCCGCCGTGCGGGCGTCTCGGATCGCCGCCGTCCTCCACCATCGTGCTACCGCCCTGTCGCCGTCGCGGACCGCCGTGTCCGGACGCCGGCCGTCGCTTCTTCCGTCATCTCACTGTACTGGGGACACCGCCGCCGTTCCCGGGCCCTCGGCGGCTGCCGCCGCGGCTCCGGTGCCGTCCGCGCTCCCGGACGGTTCGGGGCCGCGCACGGCGGGTTCGGGGAGGGTGCGGAAGAGCAGCCAGCTCAGGACGGGCATGGCGATCAGCGGTGTCAGCGCCGTCCGCAGGGACGTGGAGTCGGCGAGGTGCCCCAGCAGCGGGCTGACGAGACCTCCGATGCTCACGGTGAGTCCGAGGGTCACCCCGCTCGCGGTGCCGACGCGGGAGGGCAGGTAGTCCTGGCCCAGGGTGACCTGGAGGGAGAAGGGGACGTAGAGGCCGGCGGAGGTGAGGGCCACGAAGAGGTGGAGGGCCGGGCCCGGCACCCAGACCACCCCGGCGACGGCGGCGATGGAGAGCAGATAGGACCAGCGGGAGACCTGGACGCGGTCGAAGCGCTCGGCCAGGGATCCGCCGACGACGGAACCCACCGCGCCGCCGAGGAACAGCAGGAACAGGGCGGTCGTCCCGGCGGTCGCACCGCCTCCGGTGCGCTGGGTGGCGTACAGGGAGATGAACGTGCTCAGGCCGGTGAAGACGACGGAGCGGAAGACGACGGCCAGGGACAGCCGGAGGAACGAGGGCACGTCGTCGGCGCTCCTCGGCACGGCCCGCGCGGCCGCGCCGGTCGCGGGACCGGCCAGGGCGCGGAGGACCGGCACGCACAGGGCCGTACCGGCCAGGGCCGGCAGGACCAGCACCGGGGTCCAGCGCAGCGAGCCGTGACCGATCGCGGCCGCGACGAAGAGCGGCGCGAGGGCGAAGCCGATGTTCCCTCCGAGGGAGAACCAGCCCATCCCGCTGTGGCTGCCCCGGGTGACCAGCCGGGCCACCCGGGCGGATTCGGGGTGGTAGGCGGCCACGCCGATGCCGGAGACGGCGACGAAGAAGAGCGTGAGGCCGTACGAGCCGCCGAGGCCGCTCAGCCCGATGCCGACGCCGCCCAGCAGGGTGCTGACCGGCAGCAGCCAGGGCATCGCCCACCGGTCGGTGAGCGCGCCGAAGACCGGTTGGGCCACCGACGAGAGGAGGGACGCGGCCAGCACGATGCCGGAGGCGACGGCGTAGGAGTAGTCCCGTTCGGACACGAAGTAGGGGATCAGCGCCGCGACGGCGCCCTGGTAGAGGTCGACGCAGGCATGGCCCACGGACAGCAGGGTGATGTGTGTGTTCTTGCGCACCCGTTCATGCTGGAAGCCGCGGTGGGTGTCGCGCTTTCGTTAAATTGCCAGGTGATGCAGAAAGTCCGCCACACCCCGGTCGCACCGACCCGGACGCAGCGTCTGGAGTCCGGTGGCGCCATCGACGCGCACCGGCACGACGACCACCAGATCGTGTACGCGAGCCGGGGAACGATCGCCGTGACCACCGACGCGGGTGCGTGGGTCGCCCCGGCCACCCGTGCGCTCTGGATCCCCGCCGGCACCGTCCACCGGCATGAGGCGCACGGCGATCTCGATCTGCACTTCGTCGGGCTGCCCGCCGGGGAGAATCCGCTGGGTCTCGGCGCACCGGCCGTCATCGAGGTCGGCCCGCTGCTGCGGGAGCTGCTCGTCGCGTACACCGGCGCCCCGGAGGACGACAGCCCGGCCCGGGGCCGGCTGCGCGCGGTCCTGCTCGACCGGTTGACGGTCTCCCCCGAGCGGCCGCTGCATCTGCCGACCCCGACCGATCCGCTGCTCCGTTCGCTGCACGCGATCCTGCGGGCCGACCCGGCGGACGCCCGGACCCTGGGCGAGCTGGGCCGGCAGATCGGGGCGGGGTCGCGGACGCTCTCGCGCCGGCTCCGCGCCGATCTCGGTCTGACGTTCCCGCAGTGGCGCACCCAGTTGCGGCTCCACCACGCCCTGGTCCTGCTGGCCGAGGACCTGCCCGTCACCGCGGTCGCCCACCGCTGCGGGTGGTCGTCGGCCAGCACGTTCATCGATGTCTTCCGCCGCGCGTTCGGGCATACGCCCGGTTCGCGGCCCACTCCTTGAGGCACCGTCACCGGGCCGCACGTTCCTGGACACCGTCGAACCGGCGCGGGCCGCACGGCCCGTCCCGCCCGTCGCCCGCGAGAACATCCGCACCTGAGTCGATCACTCGTACGAGTGAGTATGTGTACTCACGCGGGAGGCGGCGCGCGGGCAGGAGACTCTGCGCCATGACACAGATCCGCACGTCCAGCACCGCGTCCGCCAGGGCCTTCACGTCGTCGCGACGCGGCCCGCTCACCACCGGTCTCACCGTCGCCGCTCTGGCCGCCGCCCTCACGCTCACCGGCTGCGGAACCGAGGCGCACGGCGGCACCGCGAAGGACGCGTCCCGTGCGAGGAGCGTCGCCGACGCGAGCGAGGCGCGGCCCTCCGCCGAGCAGACGGCGTTCGCGAAGATGCTGGACACGTTCGGGCGGGCGTGCCCGGCGCCGGGCGGGGACCCGATCGCGCCTCCGGTTCCGGAGCCGGCCGAGCCTGAGCCCGAGATCGCGCCCGGGGAGACTCCCCCCGCCGCGCCGTTGGAGCCCGGGACGACCCCCGGTCCCGAGACGGAGCTGAACCCGCGCGACTGGTGCACCGGGGCCAACCACGCGCAGCGCCTCATCGTGGCGCTCCGGGAGGTCGACGAGCCGACGCCCGCCACGGTCCGGGCGGCCCTCAACCGCCTCGGCTACATCGACGCGCACATCCACGGGCTGCGGCAGGACTCGGCCGGCACGCACTTCTACCTCGATCTGAGGGAGAGCGGCGGCCGGCTCTGCGAGAAGGGTCTCGCGGCGGGCAGCGCGTCGGACGCCACGGCGTGCGCGGCGTCCGCCACCGGGCCGTTCGAGGTGACCCACGAGGAGCAGGCGCAGGGGTGACACCCCGGCGGCCGTGCCGTACCGGGAGGCCTCCGGCCGTGCCGGCGTCGAGGCCGGACCGGCGGTGGCGTCCCGTGTCGTACGGGGAGGTCCCGCTTCCTCGCGGCGGAGGGCGGCCGGTGGCAGGCACCGGCCGCCCGCCGCCCCGCGGGCCGCCCCCGCCGGCCGGGCCGGGGGGGACGCCCGGGCTGCGGTCCGGGGGGCGCGTGCCGTCGGGCGGGCGCGG
>NZ_JBHVIN010000003.1:158282-341869 GCF_042799575.1 Streptomyces sp. NPDC057682
CCCGCGCCGCCCCCCCACCACGCCGCCCCCGCCCCCTCCCGCCCCCCCGCCCCCCCGAAGGCCCGCCCCGGCCCGCCCTCCGCCCCGCGGGACGCCCACGCGGGCCGGTCAGTGGCTGACGACGGGGATCCGGTCCTCGTCGCGCGTGCCGTCGGCCGTCCTCGGGCCGGCGGCCGGACCGCCCTGGTGTCCGGCGCGGATCAGCGTCAGCGCGAGGGCCGCGGCGAGGACCAGGATGCCCACCGCCCACCAGGTGGCCGTGGCGTAGCCGTCCACCATGGCCCGTGCGCCGACCAGCCGTCGCGCGGCGGGTGTGGTGGCGTCCGCGGCGTGCGCGGTGAGATAGGCGGTGGTGGCGGAGGCGGCGACGGTGTTCAGGAGCGCCGTGCCGATGGCGCCGCCGACCTGCTGCGAGGTGTTGACCATGGCGGAGGCGACCCCGGCGTCACGCGGTTCGACCCCGTGGGTGGCCAGCGACATGGCCGGCATGAACGCGGTGCCCATGCCGAGTCCGAGCAGCAGCAGTCCGGGCAGGACGACACCGGCGTACGAACTGCCGATGTCCATCCGGGTGAGGAGCAGCATGCCGGTCGCCGCGACCAGGAATCCCGGCCCCATCAGCAGCCTCGGCGGCACCCGGGTCATCAGCCGGGCACCGATCTGGGTGGATCCGGTGATCATGCCGGCGACCATCGGGAGGAAGGCCAGACCGGTCCTGACCGGGGTGTAGCCCTTGACGATCTGCAGATAGTACGTGAGGAACAGGAAGGTGCCGAACATCGCGATGACGGCGAGACCGAGCGAGAGGTAGACGCCTCCGCGGCTGCGGTCGGCCAGGACGCGCAGGGGCAGCAGCGGCGCCGCGACCCGCGACTCCGTCACCAGGAACGCGGCGAGGAGCACCGCCGAGGCGACGAACAGGCCGAGCGTCAGGGGGTCGGACCAGCCGGCGGACTCGGCGCGGGTGAACCCGTAGACCAGGGAGACCAGGCCGAGGCTCGACAGCAGGACGCCCGGGATGTCGAGCGGCGAACGGTTGCGCCCGCCGGCCGGTTCGCGGATCACGAAGTACGCGCCCAGGGCGGCGACGATCGCGAAGGGGACGTTGACGAAGAACGTCCAGCGCCAGTTCAGGTACTCGGTGAGGGTGCCGCCGAGGATGAAGCCGACGGCGCCGCCGCCCCCGGCGATCGCGCCGTAGATGCCGAAGGCCTTGGCGCGTTCCCTGGCCTCGGTGAACGTCACGGCGAGCAGGGAGAGCGCGGCCGGGGCGAGAAGGGCGCCGAAGACGCCCTGGAGGGCGCGGGCGCCGAGCATCATGGCCTCGCCGTTGGCCGTTCCGCCGAGGACGGAGGCGGCGGCGAAGCCGGTCAGGCCGACGAGGAAGGCCCGCTTGCGGCCCCAGAGGTCGGCGACGCGGCCGCCGAACAGCAGCAGCCCGCCGAAGGCCAGGGCGTAGGCGGTGATGACCCACTGCCGGTTGCCGTCCGATATCCCGAGATCCTGCTGGGCGGAGGGCAGGGCGATGTTCACGATGGTGGCGTCGAGGACGACCATCAACTGGGCCAGGGCGATGAAGACCAGCGCTTTCCAGCGCCTCGGATCGGGGCCGGCGGTGGCCGCGCCGGGGCCCGGCCGGGTCTCGGCACCGGGACGGCCGCCGGTGTCGCGCCGACGGGCGGACGGAACTGATTCGGACATGGAGGTACCCACTTCTGGACTGCGTGGCGCGTCCGCGCGGCAGCGCCGGTCGGACGGCGGTGGGGCGGGCCGGACGGCCCGCGCTTCGGGCCCATCGGCCCGGGGTGTCAGGGGAGGACGGCATCGGGCCGTCCTGGTGCGGGCCCGGCTAGAATGAAACCGGAACGCCGTTCAGCAATGAGAATACGGAACATTGTTCCGGAGTGCAAAAGGAAATCCGCCATGCCTGACAGCCCCGCCGGGGAGCCGGCCGTCCGCCGCGTGCGGCCCGATGTCCAGCGCAACCTGGACGCCCTGCTGACGGCCGCCGCCGAGGTGTTCGCGACGGACGGCGTGGACGCCCCCGTACGCCGGATCACCGCACGGGCCGGGGTGGGGGCGGGGACGCTCTACCGGCACTTCCCGCAGCGCTCCGACCTGATCACGGCCGTCTTCCGCCATGAGGTCGACGCCTGCGCCGAGGCCGCCCCGGCCCTCTCGGAGCGGTACGAGCCCGTCGAGGCGCTGTCCCGCTGGCTGCACCGCTTCGCGCGGTTCGTGGCGGCCAAACGCGGCCTGAAGGCCGTTCTCCACTCGGGCGACCCCGCCTACGAGAGCCTGCCCGCCTACTTCCGGGACCGTTTCGTCCCGGTGGTGACGGACCTGGTCGAGGCCGCCGCCGGTTCGGGCGGCATCCGTGCGGACGTCCGGCCCTTCGATCTGCTGCGCGCGGTCGGTGATCTGCTCGCCCCCGACGACGAGGCGTACACCGACCGCATGATCACCCTGCTCGTCGACGGGCTGCGGTACGGGGCGGACGCGTCGCCCGCCGCGGCGCGCGGCACGACGGACGTCGCCGGGTGAGCGACGCGCCCCCTCCCGCGCGGCTCCGCGTGTTCGTCGCCCTCGCCCCTCCCGACCCGGCGAAGGAGGAACTGGTCCGGCGGCTCCACACCGCGTACGAGGCCCACCCGCGCCTGCGCTGGAACCGGGTCGAGGACTGGCACCTCACGCTGGCCTTCCTCGGCGAGGTGCCGGCCGAACTGGTCCCGCGGCTGTGCGCGCCCCTCGCCCGGGTCGCCGGCGTCCACCGGCCGCCCCGGCTGGCGCTGCGCGGCAGCGGGACCTTCGACGACCGGGTGCTGTGGAGCGGTGTCGACGGGGAGCTGGACGCACTGCACCGGCTCGCCGGTGCCGTGCGCTCCGTGGTCCGGGAATGCGGCGTCCCGGGCGGGGACCGGGTGCTGCGCCCCCATCTGACGCTGGCGCGCGCCCGGCGCGGCGATCTCTCCTCGGTGGGCGCGGTCGCGGCGGACCTCGCCGGGTTCTCCGGCCGCGCCTGGGACGCCGGGCGTCTCCACCTCGTCGGCAGCAACGACCCGCGCGGCCCCGGACCGGTCCGCTACCGCGACATCGTCTCCTGGCCCCTGGGGTCTGTCTGACGACGCCCGGTAGACGGGAATGGTCAGACGGACCCCAGCCCCGGCGGCCGGGCCCCCGGACCTCCCCCAGCCGCCGCCCCCGACCCCCCTCAGGCCGTGACCGGCGGCAGGTCGAGGTGGTCGCGCAGGGTGGTGCCCTCGTACGCGGTGCGGTAGACGCCCCGTTCCTGGAGTTCGGGGACGAGCCGGTCGACGATGTCCGTCACCGAGGCGGGCAGCAGGTGCGGAAGGATGTTGAAACCGTCGACGGCACGGGTGCGGACGTAGTGGGCCCAGGTGTCGGCGACCGATGACGGGGTGCCGACGAACGACGCGTGTCCGGCCGACACCTCGCGTACCAGCTCGGTGATCGACAGGCCTCGTTCGGCGGCGTGTTCGCGCCACTTCCGGATGAGGGCGGCCTTGCCGCTGCGCAGTTCGATCGCCAGCGTGCCGCGGGACGGGTCGAGTTCCCCCGCGTCGGGTTCGATGTCGGGCAGCGGGCCGTCGGGGTCGTAGCCGGACAGGTCGGTCCCCCAGTACTGCTCCAGATACGCCAGCGCGCGCACCCCGTTGACCTGCTCGTTCCGCACCCAGCGCGCCTTCTCCTCGGCCTCGGCGGCCGTGTCGCCGAGCACGACGCTCGTGCCCGGGAGGATGCGCAACGCGTCCGGTGAGCGGCCGTACCGGGCCAGGCGCAGACGCAGGTCCTCCGCGTAGGCGACGGCCTTGTCGTAGGCGGTGTGGGAGGAGAACACCACGTCCGCGTGGCGTGCCGCCAGCTCCCGGCCGCCGTCCGAGTCCCCCGCCTGGAAGAGCACGGGCCGGCCCTGACGGCTGCCGGGGACGGTCGCGGTGGCGCGCAGCCGTACGAGGTCGTCGTCGTGTGCGACGGAACGGACGGCGCCCGGCGCGGACCAGGCGCCGGCCCGCCCGTCGGTGGCCACCGCGTCGGGGTCCCAGGACGCCCACAACTCCTTCGCCACCTCGACGAAGCGGGTGGCGCGGTCGTAGCGCCGCTCGTGTTCCAGCCAGCCGCCGTGCCGGAAGTTGGCTCCGGTCCAGGCGTTGTCCGTGGTGACGATGTTCCAGCCGGCCCGGCCCTCGGAGAGCAGATCGAGCGAGGCGAGGCGGCGGGCCAGGTCGGCGGGGTAGTTGTAGGTGGTGTTCTGCGTCGCCACCAGACCGATCCGCTCGGTGACGGCGGCGAGCGCGGACAGTTGCGTGACGGCGTCGGGGCGGCCGGCGACGTCCAGGTCGAAGACGCGCCCGCGGTTCTCCCGTACGCGCAGCCCCTCGCCGAGGAAGAACGCGTCGAACAGGCCGCGTTCCAGGGTCCGCGCGATGTCGACGAAGGTCTCGACGGCCGTGTGCGAGGGCGTGCTCGGGTCGGTCCAGATCAGCTGCGGGCCGACTCCGGTGTAGAACACGCCGAGGTGGAGCCGGGGCCGGGGGTCCGCCTGGGTGCGGGTCGTGGTCATGGCGTTCACCTCAGTGTCCGCGCCGCGGTGGCGGCGAAGCGGTTGGCGGGGCGGGGCAGGCCGAGCGTGTCGCGCAGGGTGGCGCCGGGCACCGGCGGGCGGTGCAGGCCGGCGGCGGCCAGCGCGGGCACGACGTGTGCGGCCAGCAGGGGCAGGTCCGTGGCGAGGACGGCGGGGTGCAGTCGTACGCCGTCGACCGGGCCCGCGAGCGCGCGCACCAGATCGACCAGGCCGTCGGTGGAACCGATGTGCCGCAGGCGTCCGGTCGTCCCCCAGGGGGCGTCCTCCTCCAGGGCGGCGAGGCGGTCCCGGGCGGGCACACCGTCCGCGTCGAGCACGACCTCCACCTCCGCGAGGACCAGGGGCGCGCCCGCCTCCCGGGCGTCCGCCGCCCGCACCGCGACCGAGGCGGGATCGGGACGGCCGACCAGGACGACGTCGGCGCGGTCGTCGGCGCCGAGCCCGTCCGGGACCAGGACCACGATCTGCCCCTGCGGCGGGCGCGGCGTGATCAGCGGCCCCTTGACCGTGAACGACGCGCCCACGAAGTCGACGGGGTGCACGCGGTCCGCGTCCAGGAAGCGCCCGGTGGCGATGTCCTTGATGACGGCGTCGTCCTCCCAGGAGTCCCACAGGGCACGGGCGGCATCGATGACATCGGTGATCTCCCGGTGCAGTTCTCCCGGGGACCGCACGGGTGTCCCGACCGTGGCCTGGGCCTGCGCCCCGGACGCGGCACCGACCAGCCAGCCGGCCCGGCCGCCCGAGGCGTGGTCCAGGCTCGCCAGCTGCGTGGCCAGATGGAACGGTTCGGTCGTCGTGACGTGCAGGGTGGGGACGAGGCCGATGCGGTCCGTGAGACGTGAGACGTACGCGGCGCGTGTCCCCGCCTCCACCCGGCCCGCCGGGCCGGGGCCGGTACCGGGCGGCAGGGGCGAGTCGTCGAAGGTGACCAGGGCGAAGCCGGCGTCCTCGGCCGCCGCGACGACCTGACGGAGCGCCCGGGGCGTCAGCACCTCGCCCGGAGGCCGGCCCGCGTGGCGCCAGGCGGCGGGGTGGGCGCCGTCGCCGTCCACCTCGACGGCGAGGAGCGGACCGCCGGGGCGGGCGGCGTCGAATCGGGTCATGGAGCAGCCTCCGGAAGGGGTTTCGGCGGGGTGGGACGGGGGCGGGCCCCGTCGGCGCGGCGTACGGGGGCGAGCAGTCGGCACCGCCCGCACCGGTCACGGACGCACGGGCGCACGGCGGGGGCGGACGGGTGGGGCAACGGCGGGGCCGGGCAGGCGGGACTTTCACAACACGCCCGAAGCCGGACGCCGGAGGCGCCGTCGCGCGGCAGCCGGATCGCACGCACCGGTCACGGCGGAGAGGGCGCGCGGGCCGCTTCAGCGGGCCCGGGAATCCTCTCGGATCAGTGGCCCGCGGGGTCCGTCGGACACAGCGCGCTGCTCACCCGCAGGAGGTCGACGTGGCGTCGGACGACGCGCAGATCGAAGGTCCTGCCGTGGCGGGGCGCACGGCCTGCGCGCTCGCCCAGCGGTCGCGTCCGCATGTCCGTCACCTCGCAGCCTCCGCCCGTCCGGCCCCGCGGTCGTCCCGCGGGTGCCGGGTGATGGCCGGTCACGTTAGCCGCTGACGCGGGGCGGGACAATGCCGGTTCCGGCCGCCGGCGCCCCCGCACCCGCTGCGGCGGGGCCGGATCCGGGCGCCCGGGCCGGATTTCTTCACACAGGTGTAACGAGTGGCCGTCACCTGGGCCGGGGCGTGCGGGCACCGCCGCCGTGCGGGGCGCACGCGGGCCCGCGAGTGGGGCTCCCCGGGCGCGCACGCCGCTCCCCCGCAGCGCCCACGGGGTGTCCGGCGCCTGCGTCCTCGCAGGTCGCGAGGGGGTGGCACGGTTCGCCCGCCGTGTGTGCGGGACCGCGTCCGGGCCGTTCGCGCGCGGATCCCGCGCGAACGGCCCGCGCCCCCAAGCACCGCTTCTCAGACGGGTGTTCGGGCTGGTACGTTGCCCGGCATCGCCCCCCTCGGACGAGGCCTCCCTGCCGGAAAGGACCGCGCCGCCCATGCCGTACCAGCCGCTCGCCCCGGGGGTAACCGCCCCGGACGGTGTCGCCGGTACGCGCCCGGACGGCGTCCCGGCCGAGCGGCCCGCGCCCCACCGCAACGGGCCCGGGCGTCGTTTCACGCTCCGGCGCCACATCGATCTGCACCGCGTCTCCAGCGCCATCTGTCGGGCCTGACGTCTCCTCACCGCCCGGCCTCCCGGCCCCGGCCACCGCCCCGCCCCGGCCGCGCACGCCCGTCGTGCGCGCCGGTGGCCGCGGTGCCCGGCCGCCTCCCTCCCAGCAGCTGGAGAACCACTCATGTCCGGTCCACGCCGCCGGTTCCGCCGTACGCTCGCACCCCTCGCCGCAGCCACCGTCCTCGTTCTCGCGGCCGGCGCCTGCTCCCCGTCCGGCGCCGGGCCCGCGGGCACCTCGACCCCGCGCTCCGGCGGGCACCTCACCTTCGCCCTGGCCTCCGATCCGATGTGCGTCGACCCGCAGCAGGCCGGCAACAACGACGCGATCTACCCCGCCCGTCAGCTCGTCGACTCGCTCACCGACCAGGACCCGGAGACCGGGCGGATCGTGCCGTGGCTGGCGACGTCCTGGCAGGTCAGCAAGGACTCCACGACGTTCACGTTCGTCCTGAGGAAGGACGCGACGTTCAGCGACGGCACGCCCGTCGACGCACGGGCCGTGAAGGACAACTTCGACGGGATCGTGAGACTCGGCGCGAAGGCCGTCCTCGGGAGCAGCTACCTCGCCGGGTACCGGAGCACCACGGTCGTCGACCCGTACACCGCCAAGGTGGTCTTCGACGCCCCCAACGCCCAGTTCCTCCAGGCGACTTCGACGTTCACCCTCGGTCTGCTCGCCCGCTCCACGCTCGCCCTGCCCGCCGAGAAGCGGTGCACCGGCCGTCTCGTCGGATCCGGTCCGTTCACGCTCGCCGGCTACACGCCGAACCGGTCCGTCGAGGAGCGCCGCCGCGCGGACTACGCGTGGGGCTCCTCGCGGTGGACCCACAAGGGCGCCGCCCGGCTGGACCGGCTGACGTTCACCGTCGTCCCCGAGTCCGGGATACGCACCGGAAGCCTCCAGTCCGGCCAGGTCGACGCCATCGGCGGGGTCGCGCCGCAGGACGAGGCCGGGCTGAAGGCGGCCGGGTTCACGCTGAAGAGCCGCGCCAACCCCGGCCTTCCCTTCGCGCTGACGGCGAACGTCGCCCGGCCGGCCACCCGGGACATCCGGGTCCGCCGGGCCGTCCAGAAGATCATCGACCGCCGCGAGATCGTCGACACCGTGCTGAGCGGCAGCTACAAGCCCGCCACCAGCGCCCTCGCGAGCACCACCGACGGGTACCGGAACCTGAACGCCCGGCTCGGCCACGATCCGGCGGGCGCGGCACAGCTCCTCGACGCGGCCGGCTGGCGCCCCGGACCCGACGGAATCCGCGTCAAGGACGGCAGGAAGCTGTCGCTGAAGGTCATCTGGGGGGCCAACTTCGGCCCCAACCAGACGGCGCTGGAACTCATCCAGCAGCAGCTGCGGAAGGCCGGCATCGCCGTCACCCTGCGGTCCGCGACGATCGGGGAGTTCCTGACGCTGCGGCAGAAGGGCGACTACGACTTCTCCTGGGGCAACACGACGCGCGTGGACCCCGACATCCTGCGGACCGGATTCTCCAGCAAGCTGCTCAACACCGGCCATCTCTCCGACCGTGAACTCGACGGCGTCCTGGACCGGGAGGCGTCCACGAGCGATCCGGAGGCGCGTGCCGCGCACGTGGCCCGCGCCCAGGAGATCGTGCTGGACCGGGCCTACCAGATCCCGGTGTTCGAGCTGACCACGGTGCTCGGTCTCTCGCCGAAGGTGCACGGTCTGGACTTCGAGGCGTCCTCGCGGCTCCAGTTCCACGGGACGTGGCTGTCATGACGCGCTATCTCGCCGGACGGCTCCTCCAGGCGGTGTTCGTCCTCTGGGCGGCGTTCACCCTTTCCTTCGCCGTGCTGTACCTGCTGCCCGGGGATCCGGTCTCCATCATGGCGGCGGGGGGCGGCGACACCAACACCGTCCCGCCGGAGCAGCTCGCCGAGCTGAAGCAGGCGTACGGACTCGACAAGCCGGTTCTCGCACAGTACGGCGACCGGCTCCTGGACGCGGTGCGGGGGGACTTCGGGACCTCGGTACAGACCGGGGAGAGCGTGCGGCACATGATCGCCGCGGCGCTGCCGGCCACCCTGCAGCTGACGTCCGGGGCGCTGCTGCTGGCGCTGGTGATCGGGGCGGGCATCGCACTGCTCGGCACGTACACGCGGTGGCGCCCGCTGCGGCAGCTCCTGCTGTCGCTGCCCGCGCTGGGGGTGTCCGCGCCTACGTTCCTGGTCGGTCTGGTGCTGGTGCAGATCGTGTCGTTCCGCTGGCGGCTGCTGCCGGCCGTCGGGAACGAGGGCTTCGACAGCCTGGTCCTTCCGGTGATCACCCTGGCGCTGCCCACCGGCGCGGTGCTCGCGCAGGTCTTCGCCAAGAGCCTGCGGACCACGCTGGAGGAGCCCTACGTGGAGACGGCACTGGCCAAGGGGGCGAGCCGGGCGCGGGTGCACTTCCGGCACGCGGCGCGCAACGCCGCGATCCCGCCGCTGACGGTCGTGGGGGTGCTCGTGGGCAATCTGCTGGCGGGATCGGTGGTGGTGGAGACGGTGTTCTCCCGGACCGGGGTGGGGCGCATCACCGCCACGGCGGTGGGTTCCCAGGACATCCCCGTGGTCCAGGGGCTCGTGGTGTTCGGGGCGCTCGTCTTCGTCCTGGCGAACCTGGCGGTCGATCTGGTGTATCCGCTGATCGACCCCCGGATCACGACGACGGCGGCGGTGGCCCGGTGACCGGGGTGGCGGTGGGCGCGCTCGACGGCCGGGACCCCGGCCCGCGCACACCCGACCCGCGCGAGGTCGTCCGGGACGGGGCCGGTGCGCGGGCGAGGCGGCTGGGCGGCTTCCTGCTGCGCCGCCCGGGACTGGTCCTGTCGGTGCTGCTGCTGGCGCTGGTGCTGGTGGCGGCGTTCCTGCCGGGCCTGTTCACCTCGCAGGATCCGCTGGCAGGTGTCCCCCGCGAACGGCTCGGGGCGCCGGGGGCCGAGCACCTCTTCGGTACCGACCAGCTGGGCCGGGATCTCTTCGCGCGGGTGGTGCACGGGGCGGGGCTGTCGCTGCGGGCCACGGTGCTGGCCGTCGCGGTGGGGCTCGTCGGGGGCTCGGCCGTCGGACTGCTCGCCGGATATCTCGGCGGCTGGGCCGACGCCGCGCTGATGCGGGTCGCCGACGTGCTGCTCGCGGTCCCGAACCTGCTGCTGTCCATGGCGGTGGTGACGGCGCTGGGCTTCGGCACGGTGAACGTGGCGATCGCCGTCGGTCTCACGAGCGTGGCGAGCTTCGCCCGCATCATGCGCTCCGAAGTGCTGCGGGTGCGCGGGGCGGTGTACGTCGAGGCGGCCCGCTCCTCCGGCACGCGCTGGTACGCGGTACTGCTGCGGCGGGTCCTGCCGAACGCCTCGGGCCCCGTGCTCGTCTACGCGGCCGTCGACTTCGGAGCCGTCGTGCTCCAGGTCTCGGCACTGAGCTTCCTGGGGTACGGGGCGACCCCGCCCGCTCCCGAATGGGGAGCCCTGGTGTCCGGGGGCCGGGACTACCTCGCCACGGCGTGGTGGCTGACCACCCTGCCCGGACTGACCATCGCGGCCACCGTGCTGGCCGCCAACCGGATCTCGCGCGCGCTCGACGGCGAAAGCAGGCTCATCCCATGAGTGACGAACCACTGGACCCGGCGCCCGCCGCCCCGCTGCTCGACGTGCGCGGTCTGCGGGTGTCGTACCGCACGCGGGGCGGACGGGTCCCTGCCGTCCGGGACGTGGGTCTGACCGTACGGCCGGGCGAGACCGTCGCCGTGGTCGGGGAGTCGGGGTCGGGCAAGAGCACCACCGCCCACGCGCTCATCGGGCTGCTGCCGGCGGGTGGTGTGCTGGAGTCCGGCGAGATCCTGTTCGACGGGGTCGATCTGGCCCGGGTGCCGGACCGGGAGCTGCGGGCCCGGCGCGGCCGGGACATCGGGCTGATCCCCCAGGATCCGATGGTGTCGCTCAACCCGGTGCAGCGCATCGGCCCCCAGGTCGCGGAGGTCCTGCGGATCCACGGCCTGGCCGGCCGGGAGGAGGCGGCCGAGCGGGCCGTGGAGATCCTGGGGCACGCGGGACTCCCGGAGCCCCGGGTGCGGGCCCGGCAGTATCCGCACGAGCTGTCGGGCGGGATGCGGCAGCGGGTGCTCATCGCCGTCGCCGTGGCGGCCCGGCCCCGGCTGGTCGTCGCGGACGAGCCGACGAGCGCCCTGGACGTCACCGTGCAGCGGCGGATCCTGGACCACATCGAGGCGCTGACCCAGGAATCGGGCAGCGCCGTCCTGCTGATCACCCACGATCTGGGCGTCGCGGCCGACCGGGCGCGGCGGATCGTGGTGATGTCCGGGGGCGAGGTCGTCGAGGCGGGCGACACCGAACAGGTGCTGGGTGATCCGCGCCATCCGTACACCCGGCGGCTGCTCGCCGCCGCCCCCGGCCTCGCGGGCGGCCGTCTGGTCGTGGACCGCCGGGCGTCCGGGGCGGGCAGGAGCACGCGGCCCGCCGCGCGGACCGTGGAGCGGACGGCCCCGGCCGCCGGGGGCGCGGCCGGGCCGGGTGGCGGGGATCTCGTCCGGGTCGAGGACCTGGTGAAGGACTTTCCGCTGCCCCGCCGGGCGGGCGGTGCGCGGACGCTGCGGGCCGTCGACCGGGTCGGCTTCACCCTCGGGCGCGGGGAGACCTTCGCCCTGGTCGGGGAGTCGGGGTCCGGGAAGTCGACCACCGCGCGCATGGTGGTGCGGCTGGCGGATCCCACCTCCGGCCGGGTCGTCTTCGACGGGGAGGACATCACCCGGCTGCGGGGCGGTGCGCTGCGGCGGCTGCGGCGCCGTATGCAGATCGTCTACCAGAGTCCTTACGCCTCGCTGGATCCCCGCCCCCCGGTCGCGGAGATCGTCGCGGAGCCGCTGCGGGCGTTCGGTGTGGGCAGCCGCAAGGAGCGGGCGCGCAGGGTCGCCGAGCTGCTGGACCGGGTGGCGCTGCCGTCCTCGGTGCTGCGGCGCAGACCGACGGAGCTGTCCGGGGGGCAGCGGCAGCGGGTGGCGATCGCCCGCGCGCTGGCGCTGGAACCCGATCTGGTGGTCTGCGACGAGCCGGTGTCGGCGCTGGACGTGTCGGCGCAGGCGCAGATCCTGGAGCTGCTCGTCGACCTCCAGCGCGATCTGGGGCTGAGCTATCTCTTCATCTCGCACGATCTGGCCGTGGTGCGCCAGATAGCCGACCGGGTGGCGGTGATGCGGCACGGACGCCTGGTCGAGACGGGGACGACGGACGCCCTGTTCGCCGCACCGTCCGATCAGTACACCGCAGAGCTGCTGGCCGCCGTTCCGGGGTCACGGCGCACCACGGCACCGGTCGGGTGAGCCGCGGCGGCTGCCACCGCTGCCCGGTCCCCCGGGCCGGGCGGGCCGGTGCGGGCGGCCGCGAGGCAGACTGTCCGGGTGACGACGTTGAGCAAGGGTGCCAATATGCCCGTTCCGGTCCCGGCCGTCCGAGCCGTCCTCGGCTGGTCGCCCGGTCCGGGCGTGCCGGACGTCGACGCCTCCGCGCTGCTGCTGGACGCCGGCGGCCGGGTGCGCTCGGACGCCGACTTCATCTTCTACAACCAGCCCCGGCATCCGTCCGGTGCCGTACGGCACCTCGGCAAGGCCGCGGGGACGGACACGCTGGAGGTCGGACTGGCGTCGCTCGGCCCGGACATCGACCGGGTGGCCCTCTGCGCCTCGGCGGACGGCGGGGCGTTCGGCCGCGTCCCGGGCCTGCATCTGCGGCTGCTCGACGCCGCGTCCGGTGCCGAGCTGGCGCGCTTCGACATGACGGCCGGCGACGAGACCGCGTATGTGACCGGGGAGCTCTACCGGCGTGCCGGGGCCTGGAAGTTCCGTGCGGTCGGCCAGGGGTACGCGACCGGGCTGGCCGGACTCGCGACCGATTTCGGGATCACGGTCGACGAGGAGCCGCCCGTCTCCCCCCCGGCCGCCGCGTCTCCGCCGCCCGCGCCCGTGCGGGCCGCCCGTCCGGTCCGGGGCGAGGAGCGGCTGCCGGTCGACATGCGCAAGCGGCTGTCGCTGCGCAAGGAGCAGGTGGCGGTCAGTCTGACGAAGCACGGGCTTTCGGATCTCGTCGCGCGGGTGATCCTGGTCCTCGACGCCTCGGGCTCGATGGGCGGCCTCTACCGTCGCGGCACGGTGGCGCGGGTCGCGGAGCGCATGGCGGCCGTGGCCGCGCAGCTCGACGACGACGGCACGATGCAGGCCTGGACGTTCGCCAGCAATCCCGCGCGTCTCCCCGACCTCGTCATCGGTGAGCTGCCCGAATGGCTCGCCCTGCATGTGCGGGTGGGACAGAGCCCGCCCCTGTTCGGGCGGACCAGGCCGCCAGGAAACCTCCTGCCAGGACAGATCGACATGCGGACCGTCGGCATCCAGAACGAGGAGCAGAAGGTCATCGCCGAGGTCCGCGCCTATGTGCGCGCGCACCCGGTGCCGGCGCCGACCCTGGTCCTGTTCTTCTCCGACGGGGGCGTGCACCGCGACCGGGAGATCGAGCGGGAGCTGCGGGCCGCCGTGGAGGAGCCGGTGTTCTGGCAGTTCATCGGGCTCGGCCGCGGACGGTACGGGGTGCTGGAGCGCTTCGACACCCTGCCCGGACGGCGCGTGGACAACGTGGGCTTCTTCACCGCCGACGACATCGAGAAGCTGCCGGACCCGGAGCTCTACGACCGGCTGCTGTCGGAGTTCCCGTCGTGGCTGAGGGCTGCCCGGCAGCTGGGCATCCTGTCGTGAGCGGCGAGGACGCCGCCCTCGACGCGGTGCTCGCGCTGGGCGACCCGGTGCGGCGCGGGCTGTACCGGTACGTCGTCGGCGCGGCCGGCGACGTGGGGCGGGACGCCGCGGCCGAGGCCGTCGGGATCTCCCGTTCGCTGGCCGCGTTCCACCTGGACAAGCTGGCCGACGCCGGGCTGCTCGACGTCACGTTCCGCAGGGCGGCGGGGCGCGCCGGGCCGGGCGCCGGGCGTCCGGCGAAGCTGTACCGCAGGGCCGAGGCCGAGCACGCGGTGTCCGTACCGCCCCGCGCGTACGACGCGGCGGGCGCGCTCCTGGCGGAGGTGGTGGAACGGGCCGGGCTCGACGGGGAGTTGCAGGCTTCGGCGCGTGCCGCCTGGCGCGCCGAGGGTGCCGTGTCAGAGGCGGCCGATCCCGTGGAGGCGCTGCGCGAGCGCGGGTACGAGCCGTACTGGGACGGTTCGACGCTGCGGCTGAACAACTGCCCCTTCCACGCCCTGACGGACCGTTTCCCGGCGCTCGTCTGCGGGATGAACCTGGCCGGGATCCAGGGGCTGCTCGACGGGCTGCCGGGTGGGCGGGGCTGGCGGGCCGCGATGGATCCGCATCCCCGCGGGTGCTGTGTCGCGCTGGAGCGCACCGACGATTCCTAAAAACAACATTCATTGACTTTAGAAAGTTCACGCGGGCATGCTGGGCCGCGTGAACGACTTCCACCTTGCCCAAGTCAATGTCGGGCGCATCCTCGCCCCGCTCGACAGCCCCCGGCTGGCCGACTTCGTCGCCCGGCTGCCCGCCATCAACGCCGTCGCCGAGGGGACGCCGGGCTTCGTCTGGCGCATGGTCGACGACGACGGTGCCGACGCCACGCAACTGCGCCCCTCCGACGATCCGATGCTGCTGATCAACTGCTCGGTCTGGGAATCGGTCGAGGCGCTGCGGCAGTTCACCTACCGCAGCGAGCATCTGGAGCTGCTGGCGCGCCGCCGTGAGTGGTTCGAGCGTCTGGCCGATTTCCACCAGGCGCTCTGGTGGGTGCCCGCCGGCCACCGCCCGAGCGTGGCCGAGGCGATGGACCGCGTGGCCCTGATACGCGAGGCCGGCGAAGGGCCGGAGGCCTTCACCTTCCGGAACCCGCACCCGCCGCCGGGCGCGCCGGCGGCATGAGGAGCACGGGGCACCACACGGTGCGGCGGCCCGCCCGGACCCGATGTCACGGGTCCGGCGGGCCGCCGCTCGCGAACCGGCCGGTCAGCGGACTTCGGTGACGCGGTGTTCCCTGCGCGAGGCGCAGTTGGAGTTGTCCACGGAGACGTAGACGTTGGCGATGTTCCCGCCCCAGCTCACACAGTGGCCCTTGCCGTAGACGTAGGCCGGTCCGGCGTACGACGTGAAGGAACCGGAGTCGCCGGCCCACGCGTCGGTGTCGGGCACGCTGATGTACACGGACATGTCCTTCGCCGTGCCCGGGTTGGTGCGGATGGTCGCGACGCAGTTCTTCCCGTTGGCCGGGTTGTACGTCAGGTAGACCGTGCCCAGCGAGCCGACGGCGATCGAGTTCACCGTCTTGTAGGCGCTGCCGCAGACGGTCTGCGGTGTGACATTGGGCGCGGCCGTCGCGGTCGTGCCGAACGCGGCCGTGGCACTCAGCGCGAGGGCGCCGACCGCTCCGAGGGTCGCGGCGTGACGCATGATTCCCATTTTTCCCCTTTGGGTTTGAGGGAGCCGATTGTTACCACTTAGTGTGACTCGTTGTCAGTACGGATGGTTGCAACCGATACCCTCTCCATCCGGGTGATTGATGGAGTGCGGTGCTGACGGGTCGATGGGCGCGGCGCCGGGCGGGCTACTGCGGCGTCGCCGCGCCGTCCCCCACGAGGTTCACGTCGAGCCAGGACAGCGCGGCAACGACCAGGGCCTCGACCCCGGTGGTGAGCGTCGGTTCGAGCACCGGGGCGAAGTACGGGGAGTGGTTGCCCGGGAGTTCGTCGATCCGTCCCTGCGCGTAGGCGGCGAGCGTCGGTTCCGTCTCCAGCCCGCCCCAGAACCAGAAGACCGTCGGGATGCCCAGCGCCTCGCCGAAGACCCCGACGTCCTCGCTGGCGTTCACCTGGGGCATCGGGAGAATCCGCTGGGCGCCGAAGTGCGCGGCGAACGCGGCGACGGTCCGCTTCGTGGCGTCCGGGTCGCTGACGAGGGCGGGTGCGGAGGCGAACCAGGTGAAGTCCGGAGGGCTCACCGCCCCGCCGGCCCGTGCCTCGCCCTCGACGACGCGCTCGACCGCGGCCCGTACGAGGTCGCGTACGGCCGGAGTGAACGCGCGGATGTTGACGCCGAGTTCCGCGGTGTCCGGGATGATGTTGTCCTTCGTCCCGGCCTGCAGCCGGCCGACCGTCACCACGGCCGTCTCGGCCGGCGGGACCTCACGGGCGACGATCCCCTGGAGCCGGGTGACGACATGGGCCGCCATCAGCACCGGGTCGACCGCCGCCTCCGGCCGTGAGCCGTGGCCGCCCCGGCCGTGCAGGGTGATGTTCAGCGAGTCCGCGGCGGCCATCACCGGCCCGGAGCCGTAGCCGAGGAATCCGGCCGGCAGCGGTCCCACGTGCTGGCCGAGGACGACGGAGGGGACGGGGAAGCGCTCGAACAGCCCGTCGGCGACCATGTCGCGGGCGCCGGACGCCAGTTCCTCGGCGGGCTGGAACACCACGAGGAGCGTGCCGCTCCACCGGGTGCGGGCGCCGGCGAGGAGCGCGGCGGCCCCGCTCAGGCAGACGGCGTGCATGTCGTGTCCGCAGGCGTGCATGACCGGCACCTCCCGGCCCTCCCCGTCCACGGCGCGGACCGTGCTGGCGTACGGCAGTCCGGTCTTCTCCTCCACCGGGAGGGCGTCGAAGTCGGCGCGCAGCATCACCACGGGTCCGTCCCCGTTGCGCAGGACACCCACCACTCCGGTGCCGCCGACCCCCTCGGTGATCTCGTCGAACCCGGCGTCCCTCAGCCGCTGGGCCAGGAGCGCGGCCGTGCGCGTCTCCTGGAGCGACAGTTCCGGATGGCGGTGCAGATCGCGGTAGAGGTCCGCCAGGTCCTCGCGCATCGCGGCCAGCCCCGCGGTCACCGTTCCGCTCATCGTCCACGCCTTTCTCCGTACCGGCCCCGGGGCACCGTAACCCTCCGTCTCCCTGCGCGCGCGTCGGCCGACACGCTGCCCGGGGCCGCCGGGAGCGGGAACGGCAGGGGGTCGATAGCACTTTCGAGGAGAGATCGATAACCTGATCGTCCGTGAAGTGAGCCGGGTCGAGGGGTACATGAGCACGCCTGCAGGGGGATACGGACCGCCGCCACCCCTTCCTCCGCACATTCCGCCGCCCCCGTCGAGGCCTCCGAGGACGGGATCGTCCAGGTGGGAGTGGTGGGTCGGGGCCATCGCCGTCCCGGTGATCGGCATCGTGGTCACGCTGGTCGTCGGGAACGGCCAGGACCGGTCGGACCCGCCCGCCGCGGCGCCCGCGCCCGCCGCTTCCACCCCGGCGCCCGGCACCCGGACGCCCGACACGCCGGACCCCGCCGGCGAGGAGCCGGATCCCGAGGACAGCACGTCCCCGGTCGGGCTGCCCACGGGCTCGCCGACCGCGTCGCCCTCGGCGTCGGACGGCGTGGACGTGACCCCGCCCGCCGGGCGCGGAGCGGCGCGCACCGGCATGTGGGGCATCGCGCCCCAGCCCTGCACCCAGCACGAACAGCAGCTGGTGGACCTCGACGACGGGGCGAGCCGGGTCGAGCAGGAGAACGACGGCGCCGTGAAGGACCCGGCCGGGGCGGAGCTGCTCTACTGGCCCGACTCGTGCAGCGGTCTCAGCGACTACCTGCTGCGCGCCCTGCCCAACACCCGGGTGGGCATCCTGCGCGAGGACATGCCGAAGAACGCCGACACCTGCGCCGCCGCGTCCGCCACCGGCCTCGGCGCCCTCTCCCTGTCGGACGGCAACGACGCCACGGAGCGGGGCTTCGTGGAGGGCGCGGCGATCTGCTCGGTGACGGACCGGGGCGCCGTGTCCATGGCACTGATCGACCACATCGCCCGGGGCTCCACGCTGGACATGTCGGTCACCGGTCGCCTCTACGTGTGGCCGAAGGCCCCCTGACCCGTCACCGGCCGGCGTCCGCCGGGGCCAGGTGCTGCCAGAGGAAGGTGTGCGCCAGGGCCTTGTTGTGGGCCGCCTGTTCGTTGTCACCGGCGCCGGCGTGGCCGCCTCCGGTGTTCTCGTGGAGCAGCACCCGGTGGCCCAGCTCGCGCAGCCGCGCGGCGGCCTTCCGGGCGTGGCCGGGGTGCACGCGGTCGTCCCGGGTGGACGTCGTCAGCAGCACCGGCGGATAGGTGCGGTCCCCGGCCAGCCGGTGGTACGGGGACAGCTCCTCCAGATGGGCCCGGTCGGCCGGGTCGTCGGGGTTCCCGTACTCGGCGGTCCAGGACGCGCCCGCCAGCAGCCGGTGGAAGCGGAGCATGTCCAGCAGCGGGACGTCCGCGACGACGGCGCCGAACAGCTCCGGGTACCGGGTCACCATCGCCCCCATCAGCAGGCCGCCGTTGCTGCCGCCGGAGGCGCCGAGCATCGCCGGCGTGGTGATGCCCCGGTCCACGAGGTCGGTGGCGACCGCGGCGAAGTCCTCGTAGGCGCGAGGGCGGTCGGCGCCCAGGGCGGCCCGGTGCCAGGCGGGCCCGTACTCCCCGCCGCCCCGGATATTGGCGATCACGAAACTCCCGCCGCGCTCCAGCCACGCCCGGCCGGTGACCGCGCCGTAGTACGGGGTGAGGGAGACCTCGAAGCCTCCGTAGCCGTGGAGCAGGGCGGGGCCCGGTCCGGTGGCGGTGCGGTCGGGGCCGATCACGAAGTACGGCACCCGGGTGCCGTCCTCCGAGGTCGCGAAGTGCTGCGCCACCGTCAGTCCGGCCGTGTCGAAGCGGGCCGGGGCCTGCTTCAGGGTCTCCATGGGGCCGCCGATCGTCCCCCGGTACAGCGTGGAGGGCTGGAGGAAGCCGGAGACGTCGAGGAAGTACTCGTCGGAGGCATCGGGGTCGGTGTCGGTCACCGAGACGGCGGAGAGCGCCGGGACGTCCGCGAGCGGTTCGCGCGTCCACGGCCCGTCCGGTGCCGGGGTCAGCACCTCGATACGGGTGCTGACGTCGTGCATCGTCTCCAGGATCAGATGGTTGCGGGTCCAGGAGTGGCCGGCGAGCGCGGTGCGCGCGTCGGGGGTGAACAGGACCCGGGCGGTGCGGTCGCCCGCCAGGAACGCGTCGAAGCCGAAGGCCAGCAGCGATCCGGCGGGATGGCCGAGCCAGGGGGACTTCGGGACGACGATCAGGTGCGCGCGGTGGGCGTAGGCGTCGGCGTCGGCGGGCACGTCGATGCGGACGAGCGTGCCGTCCCCGGTCAGGAGGTGGAGTTCGCTGTGGTGGAAGTCGGTGGACCGGGACACGAAGTCGCGGGCGAAGCCGGGCGTGGGGTCGTGCCAGCCGGCCGCGGCCACATCGTCCTTCTCCGCCTCGAAGACGGTCTCCGCCGCCTCCGGCGGGGTGCCGCGGCGCCAGCGTCGTACGGTGCGGGGGTAGCCGGAATCCGTCAGGGAGCCGGGGCCGGTGTCCGTGCCGACGAAGACGGTGTCCTCGTCGATCCAGCCGATGCGCGTCTTCGCCTCGGGCAGCCGGAAACCGTCCTCGACGAAGCCGAGGGTGTCCAGGTCGAATTCCCGGACCTCGACCGCGTCTCCCCCGTCGCGCGAGAGGCAGACCAGGGCGCGGCCGAAGTCGGGGCGGCGGACCCGGGCCCCGGCCCAGAGCCACTTGGCGCCCTCCGCCTCGGCGAGCGCGTCGATGTCGAGCAGGACCTCCCACGCGGGCGTCGGCGTACGGTACTCCTCCAGGGTGGTGCGCCGCCACAGCCCGCGGGGGTGGTCGGCGTCGCGCCAGAAGTTGTAGAGGTGACGGCCGCGGCGGGCGGTGTAGGGGATCCGGTCGGGTGCGTCGAGCACGTCTCTCAGCCGCTTCCGCAATGGGGCGAATCCCGGGCCGCGCGTGAGCGCCGCCTCCGTCTCGGCGTTCCGCTCGGCCACCCAGGCGAGCGCGGCCTCGCCCTCGACGTCTTCCAGCCACGCGTACGGGTCGTTGTCGATCATCATCGAATTGTGCAGGGTCGCGTGGTCCGGTGGAACACCGCGGGGGTACGGGACGGCGGCCGGTGCCCCGCGGTGTGCGGGACACCGGCCGCCGCCGGTGGGGAGGTCACCGCCGGGCGGTGGCCTTCGCGGGTCCTTGGTCGATGACGAACTGCGATCCGGGCTCGACGAGGACGTCGCCGTCCGCCGAGCCGGTGATCGTCACATCGGTGAGCGTGGCGCTGCCGCGCGCACCTCCCTGGGCCAGGATTCCGGACCCGTTGACGGAGTTCTCGATGCGGACGTCGCTGATCTGCGCGCCGGGCACCGATCCGCCGCCCGACTTGAACTGGATGCCGTCGTAGGTGGAGTCGTGGATCTCGGTGTCACGGATCGTGACGCCCGGGATGTCCTGTCCGGACGCGAACAGGGTGATGGCGCCGAACTCCTGCGCCTCGCCCCAGAACGCGCCGCCCGTGCGGTACAGGGCGTTGCCCGCAATCAGGGTCTGTCCGGAGAAGGGCAGCGGGTCGTGGTCGGTGGCCAGCATGATGCCGGGGTAGTTCATGGTGTCCGAGACGATGTTGTTCTCGATGGTGTTCCCGTGGCCGCCGTAGACCGCGATGCCGTTGGCGCGCCAGGGCAGTTGGATGGTGTTGTTGCGGAAGTGGTTGTCGTGGCCGATGTCCACCGAGGGGTTCTTCACGTACCGGCTGGACCAGACGGCGAGCGCATCGTCGCCGGTGTTGCGGAGGGACGAGTTGAACACGGTGGAGTTGCGGGTGCCGTTGGCGAAGTTGATGCCGTCGGCGTAGGTGTTGCGGATGCGCATGCCGGAGAACTCGACGCCGTCGCCGGGACCCCAGAGTTCGGGGATGTTGTCGTAGTCCCGGCCGACCCAGACGCCGACGTTGGCATGTTCCAGCCAGACGTTGGTGATCTTGGTGTCCTGACCGAAGCGTCCGTTGAGGCCCACCCCGCCCTCGGCGTTGCCGTCCCCGCCGCGGATGGTGCCGGAGCCGAAGATGGCCAGGTCGGAGATGGTGGTGTGGTCGTCGATGTCGAAGCCGAAGTTGCCCTCGTGGGGGTGGTTGATGCCGCCCGCGTCCTGCGGCGGGGTGAGGGTGTAGAGCTGGGAGTGCCACATCCCGGCGCCCTTGATCGTGACGTCCCTGATGCCGACCTGGTTGTACGGTCCGCGGTTCAGCGGGTCGTCGGTGAGGATCTTCTGCTCCTGGCGCCACTGCCCCGGCGGGATCCACACACAGCTGATCCGGCCGTTCTGGTTGGCCGTCACCGCGCGCTGGAGGGCGTCGGTGTCGTCGATGCCGTCGTTGGGGACGGCGCCGTAGGCGGTGATGGAGGTGCATCCGGCCGGCTGGGCGGTGGGCGGTGCCACCTGTTCCAGGTCGAGGAGGTCGATGACGTAGAAGGCGGCGGAGTCGTCCGCGTCCCGCTGGAGGCGGAACGTGGTCCCGGCCGGATAGTCCTGTCCGAGCAGTGCGTGGGACTCGTCGAAGAGCCGGCGGGCGTCGGCCTGCGGGGTGTTGGTCAGCCCCTCCGGGCTGTCGGTGTTCCCGTAGAGCCAGCTGTGCTTGGAGGAGAGGGTCAGTTTCCTGGCGAAGGTGCCGTTGACGTAGAGGCTGATCGTCGCCTCCCTCCCGCCGCCGCCCGGGGCGTCGGGGATCGAGTTGCGGACGACGAGGGAGTTCGTGGGCACAGTCGAGGTGATCTCGACGAACTGTCCGGTGGCGTCGAGCCGTACGGACTGGCGCCCGGAGGACTCGGTGGCGAAGTTGGTGTGCCCGAAGGTGCGCTTCGCGTCGGACTTCAGCAGGGTGCCCCGGTACTCACCGGACTCGGCCTCGTACTCGGTGTACGGGACGGCCGCCCCGCGGCCGACGACGACGGACCGGGCGAAGACGTTGTTGTTCTCGTTGGTCTCGGCGACGAGGCCGGTGGCGTCGGCGGTGGCGGTGAGGGTGGCTCCCCCGCTCCTCGCCGTCCAGGTGCCGCTGACGGGCACGGAGACGGTGGCCCCGGCGGCGACTGTCCCGGTGGCGCCGTTCAGGGTGGTGTCCGCGACGAGCAGCCGGGTGACGGTCGGGGTGTCGACGGCGGTGGTGCCCCGGTTGTGCACGGATACGGTGAAGCTCACGGCGGCACCCACGGCCGGGTTCGAGGGGCTGGAGGTGATGCCGAGCACTTCGAGGTCCGGGCCGGGGCTCTGGGACACCTTCAGCCGGTCGGCGGCGGTGAAGCTGTTGTTGGTGTTGTCCTGTTCGACGACCGTGTCGGCGGGGTCGACCGCGGCGGAGACGGCGTACGCCCCCATGGGCCGCTTCCCGGTCGCAACGTGGACGGTGGCGGCGGCACCCGCGGCGAGCGCGCCGACCGGTGCGCTGCCGGCGACGACGCCCTCCACGCTGACGTCGACGGTGGTCGCTGCGGAGGCCGCGGTTCCGGTGTTGCGCACCGTCGCGTCCACCGTGATGTCGTCCTTCTCGGACGGGGCGGCGGGTGACCAGGACAGCGCGGAGACGGTCAGGTCCGGGTTGGGCGCGGCGGTGCCGACGACCTCCAGGCCGGCGACCTGGCCACCCGGGGCGCCGGTGTTGGAGAAGAAGGTGAGGCGCACGTCCGCGTAGCGGCCGTCGACCGGGACGGTGACCGTGTTCTCGTTGCCCGAGGGGTCGAAGACGTAGTCGGCGCGGTCCTTCAGCGAGGTGAAGCCGGTGGCCGACTGGGCCCGGCCGAGCACCTGGATGCTCTGGGTCCGGGTGGACCACGCCTGGTCCGGGGGCAGCTTGACGACGACGGCCTCCAGATCGGCGTCGGCGCCGAGCTTCACGGTCAGGGACGACGGGTAGCCGTTGGACTCCCAGTACGTTCCGGCCTGGCCGTCGTTGGCGTGGGACGCCACGAAGTTCTGTACGGACGAGGTGGCCTCGATGGGCTTGTTCAGCGCCAGATCGGAGCCGGCCGCGGGCGAGGGCCCGCCGCCGTCCCCGGCGTCCTGGCCGTAGACCTCCACCTCGGAGAGCTGACCGGCGCTCCAGCCGGTGTTGGCGGTGATCCGCACCCGGAGGTAGCGCACCTCGTCGGCGGTGAAGCCGAGGGTGACCGTGTTGCCGGACGCCGGGTCGAACTTGCGGGCGGCCGGTTCGGCGAGCGTGCTGAAGGCGGTGCCGTCGGTGCTGCCCTGCACGCTCAGGGTCTGGCTTCTGGCCTCCCAGGCGGCGGGCAGTCTCAGCACGACCCGGTCGACGTCGAAACGGCCGCCGAGGTCGATCCGGACCCACTGCGGGAAGGCGCCGGAGCCCTCCCAGTAGCTCTGCTGGCTGCCGTCGGTGACGTTCGACGCCGGATAGGCGCCGTGCGCGCCTCCGGTGGTCACCGCCTTGCCCAACGCCAGGTCCGGGGCGGGCTGTTCAGCCGCCGACACGGCGGCGGGGACGAGCCCGAGGGTCATCAGCGCGGCGGTCACCGCGGCTGCCGCCAGTCTCCGGGCGCGTTGCTTCCATCTCATGCTGTCCTCTTGTTCCGTGGGGCCGCGGGACCGGGGCGCGGGCAGCCGTCACCGGCCGCGCGACGCGCTGCGGCGTCGGGCGGGCGGGGGCGACCGGGTACGGGCCGCCGGTCGCCGATGGGGGGCGATCGGGGAACACCGGCAGACGGGAAAGCAGCCGACCGCCGGAAACTCTCGCACCTTGCTTGAATTTTTGAGTGATCTGGTTAATTTTTTGCGGCGTTGCGGTGACAGGTTTCTAGGAGGTCACTGTTTTGTCAACGGTTCCCGCAGCGGAACCGCTGCCGCGCCCCGTCCCCGGGGCAGGGCGAACTCCCTTGCAGGACAGAGGAGTACGGCGCTGACCAGTGCCGCTTCCGGCGTGGCCCGGTCGGGATCAGCGGCGCGGCGCGCCCGAAGGAGTCGACGCCGTCCGGCCCGGCCACGCGAGATCGTCGACCGCGAGGAACGGCTCGCGCGCCACGGCGGCGGGCGTCGTCCCGGTGAACTCCCGTACGTCCCGGTGCAGATGCGACTGGTCGGCGTAGCCGGTGTCGGCCGCGACCCGCGCCGCGTTCTCCCCGGCGACCAGGCGGTGTGCGGCACGGTCGAAGCGGACCAGCTTCACCGCCTGCTTGGGCGCCAGGCCGAGCTGCGAACGGAAGCGGGACCACAGCCGCTTACGGCTCCAGCCGGCCTCGTCCGCGAGCAGGTCGACGCGGACCTGGCCCCGCCCCGTGACGATCCGGTGCCAGGCCAGGGCGACTTCCGGGTCCACCGGCGGCCCGGCCGCGTACCGCCGGGCGAGTAGCGCATCGACGAGGGCGAACCGGGCGTCCCAGAGCGGGACTTCGGCGAGCCGTTCACGGATCCTGGCCGCTTCCGGGCCCCAGATGTCGGCCAACGGCACCACGGCACCGTCCAGTTCGGCGGGCGAGATGCCGAGGATCGCGCGGGCGGTCACCGGGGAGAGCCGGACCTGGACACACTCCACGTCCTGTCCGCGCGCCACGACGGCGCCCCCCGCCCCCAGACCGGCACCGGCCACCAGGCTGCCGCTCCGGGGGCCGCCCGCGCCGTCGAGGACCGGCGCCCCCGGCCCGAACTCCAGGAGCAGCGTCACGGCGGGGTGCGGAACCATCCGGAGGCGGTCCAGCTCGCGGACACCGAACCCGGCCATCGTCAGACCGGGCACCGCGCTGGGCCGGTGCGGGGCGGCCACGTCCCACACCGCCGCACCGTGCTCGAACGTCGGCATGCCTCCATGCTACGCGCGGCGCGGAGGGGGAACATTCGTCCAATACCGCGCCGGGGCACGGCGGCGAGGCTGGGTGCCATGACGGATTCCTCCACCGCACCGCACACGACGGACGCCCCCGCCACCGGGGCCACCGAACTCCTGACCCTGGCCTCGTCCGGGGGCGAGCTGCACGTCCGGCGGGACGGCCCGCGCGAGCTGCCCGCACTGCTCCTCCTGCACGGCACGGCCTCCTCGGTCCGCTCGTGGGACGCGCTCGTGCCCCTGCTGACCGCGCACCACCATGTCGTCCGGCTCGATCTGCCCGGACACGGACGGTCGGCCAAGCCGGCCGACGCGGACTACGCCCTGCCGGACCAGGCCCGGTCGGCCGGGGAGGTCCTGGACCGGCTGGGCATAGAGCGGGCCGTGGTCGTGGGGCACTCCAGCGGAGGTGTGGTCGCCACCGCGCTCGCCGAGGAGCGCCCCGGGCTGGTCGACGCGCTGGTCCTGATCAACACCGGGCCGTCCCTGGACGCGTTCATCGCCTCCCCGCAGGCGGCGGCGATCGGCCTCACCGCGTGGCCCCCGTCCGACGCGCAGCTACGGGAGTTCGCGGGCACGGGCTTCAGCCGGGAGGGGTACGTGTTCCCGGACGAACTCCTGGACGACGTGCGCGGGATGACCCTGCACGCGCTGACCGCGACGACCGGGGCCACCCGCGCCTATCTGGCGGAACGCACCCTGCCGGACCGGCTGAAGGACCTCGGCGTCCCGCTCCTGGTCCTCTTCGGCGAGGACGACCGCCGCTGGCGCTCCTCGTCCGCCGCCGACTACCGGGCCGTCGAGGGCGCCGAGATCGTCATGCTGCCCGGTCTCGGTCACTCGCCGCTGATGGAGGACCCCGTCCGGACCGCCGCACCCCTGCTGGGCTTCACCGCGCTCCACGCCGCGCGGCGGGACTGAACGACACGAAGGAGAACGGGCGTCATGCGGATTCTCGTCTCGGGCGCCGGTGTGGCCGGTCCCGTACTGGCCCACTGGCTCATCCGCTACGGCTTCGAGGTCACCGTCGTCGAACGCGCCCCGGCCCCGCGCCGGACGGGCGGTCACGCGGTCGACCTGTTCCGGCCGGCCGTGGACATCTCGGAGCACATGGGGGTGCTGGACCTGATCGAGGAGCGGGCCACCGGCACCACCCGGATGACGGTCCACCCCGAAGGGGCCCGCGGACCGGTCCGGGCCGACCTCTCGCACCTCTTCGGCGCGGTGTCCCGGCGGCACGTCGAGATCATGCGCGACGACCTCACCGAGATCTACCGCGCCACCACGCGCGACGACGTCGAGTACGTCTTCGACGACTCCGTCACCGCCCTGTCCCCCGACGGCGAGGTGCGGTTCGAGAAGGGCGCTCCCCGCCGCTTCGACCTCGTCGTCGGCGCGGACGGGCTGCACTCCGTCGTGCGCCGGCTGGCCTTCGACGCGTCGGCCCGCCGCACCGAGTTCATCGGCGCGCACTTCGCGGTGGCGAGCCTGCCCGACGACCCCGGCGTCGACGGGGAACTGCTCATGCATGTCGGGGTGGGCCGGACCGTCGGCATGTACCGGGCCCGTCATCTGCCCGACGCACGGGCGCTGTTCCTGTTCCGGGGACTGGACCCGGACGCCTGCGGACCGCACGACGTGCCCCGGCAGAAGGAGCTGCTGCGCGAGGCGTTCGCGGGGCTGCATCCCCGGGTGGACGGCTGGCTCGACGCGCTCGACAGCACCCCGGCGTTCTATTTCGACGCGATCAGCCAGCTGCGGATGGACACCTGGTCGCGGGGCCGGGTCACGCTCGTCGGCGACGCGGGCTACTCCCCCGGACCGGCGGTCGGCGGGAGCACCACCCTCGCCGTCCTCGGCGCGTACGTACTGGCCGGGGAGCTGGCACGGGCGGACGGCGACCACGAACGGGCCTTCCCCGCGTACGAGCGGATCATGGCGGAGCCGGTACGGGGCAGCCGGGCGTCGGCGCTCAGTGCGGCGAAGACGCTGGTGCCGGCCTCCCGGGCGGGGGTCCGGGGGCTGGCCCGGGGCGCGCGGCTGATCTCGTCCCTGCCCCCGCGCCCCGCCAGGGCCCTCCTCCGGCTCACGACCGGGAGCGGGCGGCTGTGGGACCGGGTGGCCGTCGCCGCCCCGGCCGCGCCCGCCCGGTTCGCCCGGGGCTGACCGGGGCCGACCGGGGCTGACCCGGGCCACGATCGCGTCAGGGCTGATCACACGGCGGAACAGGGCGATCTGCCGGACAGCCGGCATCCGGCCGGCGTGGCGACGGGCCGCCCCCACCTCGCCACCGCCCCGCTGGTCCCGGCCCGGGGCCGCCGGCCGTGGCGCGGCAACACCCCGAGGGGGACGGGAGGTTCGGTCAGGAATCGAGAAGCGGCGGGTCCCGGGCCGGACCTAGCATGATCGGCATGGACATCAGCATTCACACCAGCTTCCTGCCGCACGACGACCCGGACGCGTCCGTGGCCTTCTACCGCGACGTCCTCGGCTTCGAGGTCCGCAGCGACGTCGGGCAGGGCCGGATGCGCTGGATCACGGTCGGCCCGGCCGGCCGCCCCGGCACCTCCCTGCTGCTGGCACCGCCCGCCGCCGACCCCGGAGTCACCGAGGACGAGCGCCGCACCATCACGGAGATGATGGCGAAGGGGACGTACGGCTGGATCCTGCTGGCCGCCCCGGATCTCGACGCCGTCTTCGCGAAGGTCCGGGACGGCGGCGGCGAGATCGTCCAGGAGCCCACGGACCAGCCGTACGGCATCCGCGACTGCGCGTTCCGGGACCCCGCGGGCAATCTGGTCCGCATCCAGGAAGTGCGCTGACCCGCGGGCCCGGCCCCCTGAGGAAACGGAGAGCCCATGTGTCACCCCGCGTGGAGGCGCGCCCGTCTCGCGGCGCTGCGTCTGCAGGAACTGGCCCGGCTGCGGCCCGTGCGCGACCGGATGGACCGGGAGTACGCCCGGCCGCTGGACGTCGAGGCACTGGCGCGCGCGGCGGGCCTGCCGGCCGGACTGCTGGGCCGGGAGTTCCGGCGAGCCTACGGCTCCTCGCCGTACGCGTATCTGATGGCTCGTCGTGTCGAGCGGGCGTGTGTGCTGCTGCACCGCACCGACCTGGGTACGGCGGAGGTCCGGCGCCGGGTCGGCTGCCCCTCGCCGCGCGTCTTCGACCGGCACTTCACCGCGCGCGTCGGGATGTCTCCGGACGACTACCGGCGGCGGACCGGCGGACGCCCGACGGCCGAGGTCCCCGCCCAGGGCGTGCGCCGGGGTGTCCGGGCCGGCTGATCACAGCCCCCGGGCCCCGTCGATCCTCTCCCGCAGCAGATCCGCGTGGCCGTTGTGCCGGGCGTACTCCTCGATCATGTGGATGAGCACCCAGCGCAGCGACACCGTGCCGCGCCAGGAGTCGTGTCCCCGGACGTCCAGGTCCGGGGCCTTCTCGGCGAAGCGGTCGGCGAAGGCGACCTCGGCGCGCCAGTCCCGCCAGGCCTCGGCGACGGCGCCGGGACCCGCGTCGCGTACGTCGAAGTCGCCGTCGGGGTCCTGCTCGGTGGTGTGGCGCGGCGGGGCGTCCTCCCCGGCCAGGACCCGCCGGAACCAGCGGCGTTCCACATCCGCCAGATGCCGGAGCAGACCGAGCAGCGAGAGCGTGGACGGTTCGACGGAACGGAGGGCCAGCCGGCCGTCCAGACCCGAGCACTTCAGCTCCAGCGTCCGGCGCTGGTCGCCCAGGAAGTCGCGCAGCATGCGGCGCTCGTCGCAGGTCCCGGATCCGGTGAAACGCGCGTCGGGGCCGCCGTTCGCGGCGGAGCCGGTGCCGCCGGGGAGGAAGAGTTCCGCTCGTCTGCTCGAAGGGCTCATGCCCGTCATCATCCCCGCCGGAGAGCGGCCGAAAGGAGGGAACGGGGAAGAGGAACGAGAAGGCGGGGAGACCGGCAAGGGGGCTGGGCCACCTCTTGCCACTCTCAACTTATAGCGCACCGGGGGGCTTGCGGCAAGGCCCCCCATCTCCCGCAGAATCCCTGGTCCAGGCCCTGAGGCCCATCGAATCGGGAGATGCACAGCGGATGACACCCACCTCTGCGACCACCGGCGCGTTCGCTCTGCCGGCGCGGCTCGCGGCCAAGAACGACCCGGCACTGATCGCGGACGACGAACGGCACCTCGCCGCCGTCGCCGCCTGTCTGGACGAGTCGGTCGCCGAACTCTCGGACCGCCTGGACGCCGCCCGCAGGTCGCCGGGCGGGGCGGGACGGCAGGCCATGGACCGCGACACCGAGATCCACCGGCTCACCGCCCGGCTACGCACCCTGCGGCGCTTCGGCCGCGATCTGTGCCTCGGCCGGATGGTCGGCGCGGACGGCACCGGAACGCTGTACGTGGGACGGCTCGGGCTCACCGACCGCACCGGACGGCGGCTGCTGCTCGACTGGCGCTCCCCCGCCGCCGAACCCTTCTTCGGGGCCACGCACGCGCGGCCGATGGGGCTGGTGAGCCGCCGCCGCTACCGCTGGGACGGGGACCGCGTCGTCGACTTCTGGGACGAGGTGTTCACACCCGGCGGCATCGCCCCGCACGCCGCGCTCGACGACCAGTCGGCGTTCATCGCCGGTCTGGGCGGGAACCGGTCCGAGCGGATGCGCGATGTCCTCGGCACCATCCAGGCCGACCAGGACGCCGTCATCCGCGCCGGATCGCGGGGCACGCTCGTCGTCGACGGCGGCCCCGGCACGGGCAAGACCGTCGTCGCCCTGCACCGCTCGGCGTATCTGCTGTACGCGGATCCCCGGCTGGGGCGGCGCGGCGGCGGGGTGCTGTTCGTCGGCCCGCACGAGCCCTACCTGGGGTACGTGGCCGACATCCTGCCCGGCCTCGGGGAGGACGGTGTCCGCGTCTGCACCCTGCGCGACCTGGTGCCCGAGGGGGCCTCGGCTGTGGCCGAGAGCGATCCCGTGGCGGCCCGGCTCAAGGCGTCCGCGCGTCTGGTCGGGGCCGTCGAGGCCGCGGTCAGGTTCTACGAGGAACCGCCCACCGCGCCGATGACGGTCACGACCCCGTGGTCCGACGTCGCGCTGACCGCCGGCGACTGGGCGGCGGCCTTCGCCTCCGCCCCAGGAGTCCCCCACAACGAGGCGCGTGACCAGGTCCTGGAGGAGCTGGTCACGATCCTCGCCGACCGGCACGGCGGCGAGGTCCCCGAGGAGCGGCTGCGGAACGCGCTGCGCGGCGACCGGGAGCTGCTCGACGTGTTCGACGGCGCGTGGCCGCTGATCGAGCCGGCCGATCTGGTCGGGGATCTCTGGTCGGTCCCCGCCTATCTGCGTCTCTGCGCGCCCTGGCTGGACCGCGAGGACGCCGCCCGGCTGCGGCGTCCGGCGGGCGGCGCGTGGACGGTCGCCGATCTGCCGTTCCTGGACGCGGCGCGTCAGCGGCTCGGCGATCCGGAGGCCTCGCGCCGGGGGCGGCGCCACCGCGCGGCCGTCGCCGCGGAGCGTGCGCGGATGACGCGGGTCGTCGACGACCTGCTGGAGGCCGACGCGGACGGGGAGGGCGCGGTCACGATGCTGCGGGGTCAGGACCTCAGGGACACCCTGGCCGACGGTTCGGTGCCGGACGAGGGGACGGCGGATCCGCTGGCGGGGCCGTTCGCGCACGTGGTGGTGGACGAGGCTCAGGAACTGACCGACGCCCAGTGGCAGATGCTGCTGGTGCGCTGCCCGTCGCGGAGCTTCACCGTCGTCGGCGACCGGGCCCAGGCCAGGGACGGCTTCCCGGAGTCCTGGGAGGAGCGGCTGGAGCGGGTCGGCCTCGACCGCGTCAGCCGCGCCTCGCTCACCGTCAACTACCGGACCCCGCGCGAGATCATGGCCGAGGCGGAGCCGGTCGTCCGCGCGGTGCTCCCGGACGCCAACGTGCCGACGTCGATCCGCAGCGGAGGCGTTCCCGTCACCCACGGGCACGTCGGGGAGCTGGAGTCGATCCTCGACGCGTGGCTGTCCGCACACGCGGAGGGAACCGCCTGCGTCATCGGGGACCCGACGTTCCGGGAGACGGCCCGGGTCCGTGTCCTGACGCCCGCGCTGTCCAAGGGGCTCGAATTCGATCTGGTCGTCCTGGTCGATCCGGAGTCCTTCGGCGGCGGTGTGGCGGGCGGGGTCGACCGCTATGTCGCGATGACCCGGGCGACCCGGCGTCTGGTCGTCCTGACCCGCCCCTGAACCGGGCCGGTGCGCCCGGTGACCTGCGCCGGCTGCCGCCACGGCCGGTGCCGGGCCGGACACGGGGTCCGGCCCGGCCGCGGGCGCGCGGGACGGTCAGGCGTAGGTCTCGAACTCGGCGATCCTCGGGGTCCCGGTGGCACCGGTGATCTCGAAGGTGATCTTGCGCAGCGAGGTCGTGGGCACGGTGACGGTGCCCGCGCCGCTGCCGGAGGCCAGCACGGTCCCGGTGTCGCCGTTGAGCACCCGCCAGGTGCCGACGACGCCCGTGGCGCCGGAGGCCTCGCGGATCCGCAGGGAGGAGACGGAGGTCGCGGTGTCCCACTTGACCGAGATGGAACCGGTGGTGCCGGCGGGCGACCAGTAGGTGCTCGGATCGCCGTCCCGGACGTTGCCGTAGCTGGTGCCGGACGCCTTGCTCGATCCGTCGGCGCCTGCGCCGAGGCTGAGGTTGGTGCCGGTCGGCGGGGTCGGGTCGGTCGGGTCCGGCGTCGGGTCGGTCGGATCCGGCGTGGGGTCGGTCGGGTCCGGGGTCGGCGTCTGCGTCGAGCAGTTGCCGTCGGAGACCTTCAGCCCCTTGTTGGCGCCCGCCGTCTGGGTCACGATGCCGGGCACGCAGGACGCCGCGTCCATGGTGTAGGCGTAGGGGATGCTGACGGTGGTGTTCGACTGCGGGTTCGGGCCGGCCGGGTGGTTCTCGGTCCCGGGGGCGGACCAGGTCACGTTGTCGAAGATGTTGCCGCCGACCTGCCAGTAGCCGGTCGTGTCGGTGTAGAAGGTGCCCAGGACGTCCTTGGAGTCCTTGAAGTAGTTGTTCTCCACCTTCGCGTGCGCGCCGGCCCGGGAGTTGATCCCGGACTTGTTGAGCTTGACGTAGTAGTTGTCGTAGATGTGCGCGATGCCGCCGCGCAGCAGGGGCGTGCGCGAGTCGACGTTCTCGTACAGGTTGTGATGGAACGTCACATAGCCGTTGTCCAGCTGGGTCTCGCTCGATCCGATGAGTCCGCCGCGGCCGGAGTTGCGCAGGGTGCTGTACGACAGCGTGACGTACTGCGTGTTGTCCTTCATGTCGAAGAGGCCGTCGAAGCCCTCGTCCTCGCCGCCGGAGGCCTCCAGGCTCGCGTGGTCGACCCAGACGTTGCGGACGTCGCTCTCCATGCCGATCGCGTCGCCTCCGTTGGAGGTCGGCGAGCCCGACTTCTTGACGTTCCGCACGGTCACGTTCTGGATGATGATGTTGCTGGACTGCCGGATGTGGATGCCGAGCTGGTCGAAGACCGCGCCGCTGCCGACGCCGACGATCGTGACGTTGCTGATCTGCTTGAGCTCGATCACCCCCGCCGCCGTGTTGCAGCTGTCCCCCGAGACCTTCTCGGTGTTGCCGTGATTGATGGTGCCCTCGACCTGGATGATGATCGGGGTGCTGCTGCTGGCACGGCTGCAGAGTGCCTGGTGGATCGCGGTGCCGGTGGTGGCCTTGACGGTCTGCCCGCCCGCACCTCCGGTCGTCCCGCCGTTCTGGCTCGCGTAGCCGGTGGCCCCGCCGGTGGCGGCGGACGCCGAGGGCATCGCCACCACGGCCCCGGCCCCGGCGGCCAGCGCGGCAGTCGCCACCGCCGCGTACAGACGCAGCGCGACTCGTCTCTTCATGTCCATGTCTCCCTGTCGATCCTCGGAGCCCCGTCACCCTGAATGACATGAACCTGTCATCCATGAGCCGTTGATATGGAAAGCGCTTTCTGGTCCGGAGGATAGGGCGGTGCCCAACAGGCTGGCAATACTCACGACACTTCCCGTACACGACGGGGTGCGAGTGTGACCTCAACTGCCCTATATTTTCCCGAGTTACGCACCGGACGCATCGTCGACGGCGGGCTCCCGGGGCCATGGAGCAGCCCCGGGAGCCGTCTCGATGAGGGCAGCAAGCGCGTTCTATAGGAGAGGTCCGGTCTCAGCGATCAGCCGTCGATCGCGGTCGTCGTGAACCGGTCGCCGCAGATGCGGGGCAGCGCGGTGCGCAGGGTCAGCGCCTCCCGCGAGCCGGGCGGGTACACCCTCAGATAGTCGGGTGCGTCCCAGCAGCCGGAGGGCTCGATGCCCTGGTTCACCGTATGGAGGACGACGGACGCGCTCCGGCCCGGCGGGATCACCCGCGCCTGGTGCGTACCGCCCTCGCGCGCGGCGGGCACGCCGATCATCGCGCCGTCCCGCTTGATGAGCGAGACCCCCGGGAAGCCGCGCAGGGTGCACGCGGCGCCGGTCCGGTTGGTGAAGGTCAGCCGGTAGTGGACCTGGCCGGCGCCGGCGTCCGGCTGCCCCAGTCGCATGGTGAGCCCTTCGGCCGCACAGCGCCCGGGGCCCGGCACCGGACTCGAAGCGGCAGCGGATCCGGGGGACGCGGGCGCCGTCGTGCCCCGCGGGGGCGCGGACGTGTCCTGGGCCGGGGACGAGGAGGGATCGGACGGGTCGGACGGGTCGGACGGGTCGGACGGGTCGGACGGCTGTACGGCGCCGGTGGCGGCGGGCGTGGCGCCGGAGGATGCGGCCGGGCCGGACGATCCGTCGCACCCGGTCACGAGCAGGGCGAGGGCGACGGCGGCGAGGGGGAGCATCCGGCGGCCGTGCCGTGGGGGGGTGGTGCGCGCGAGAAGGCTCATGCCTCTCGCCTGCTCGGTCCGGTGCCCCGCGAACCCTTTTCCCGCCCGCCGGAACCCGGTCCGGGCGGGAAAAGGGTTCGCGGGGCGCGGCCGACTCGCCCCCTCTGCGGGGGAATCGGCGGTCCGGAAGGGTGACGCGGACCGCGACCGGCCGTCGCCGCCGGGGCCGTGCGGATATCCCTGATGTCCGTGAACACCCATCTGATCCGCCTCGCGCGCCTCCTCGCCCCGGCCGCCGCCGTCCTCGCCCTGACCGGTGCGGCGCACGCCGCACCGGCGGGACCGCCCTCGCCCCTCACCCCCTGCGCCGGAACCGTCGCACCCTTCGGCTACGTCTGCGTCCCGTCGCCGAAGCAGTGCTTCACGACACCGTGTCCGCAGTACGCCTTCGTGCCGGTGCTGCCGGGTCGGCGTACGGAGCCGGGCCCGGCGTAGACGACGTACCGGCGGGGCCGCCGCGACGGGCGCGGCGGAGCCGCCCGGCACCCCCGGACGTCCGGCGTGTTCCACCACCCTCACCCATGGGTTAGGTTAGGCATACCTAAGTAGCTGACAGCAGGTCTTGTCCCCGCCGATCAGGAGCACTCGGATGCACCCCTTCCCCGCCCGTGGCACGGAGCCGACCCCCGCTGAACGTCTGCGCTCGGTCCTGATCTCCGCCCACTCCATGACCGTGGTCAGCGACGGACTCGAACCCGTCGAGGTGCACCGGCTCGACGGCACGGGCGCGATGGGCCACATCCACCTGCACGAACCGTCCGCCACCGGCCCCGCACACCCTGCCGCACCGGTGCCGGTCCGGCTGGAGTTCACGGACATCGCCCCCACCCCCGTGCGCGACCGGCTGCGCGCCCGCGTGACGCTGACCGGGCTGCTGGCCGCTCCGTACGATCCGGACGCCGCCGACAGCGTCTGCATGGAGTTCGGCCAGGCGGTCATCGACGACCGGGCCGGGCGGTCCTACGTCACCCTGGCCGCGCTCCAGGACGTGACGCCCGACCCGGTGGCCGTGCACGAGGCGGAGATGCTGACCCATCTGATGGACGGTCACGGCGAACTCGTCCCGATGCTCCTGCGCCTGGTGCGGCCGAGGCCGGAACGGTCCCTGCGGCGCGCGCTTCCCGTGGCACTGGACCGCTACGGTCTGACGCTGCGTCTGGAGTACGCGCGGGGGCGCCGGGACGTGCGGCTGCCGTTCGCCACGCCCGTGGACGCGTGGGAACAGGCGGGGGCGCGGATCCACGCCCTGCTCACCGCGGCGCGGCGCGCCTCCCACCCCAACCGGCTGCTGACCTGAGGGTACGGGGCGGGGCCACCGGGACAGTACCCCTGCACATGATCGAAACCGTTGCGGCTCCTGGGGCCGCGGGCGAGAATCGGACCATGACGGGTGAACCTCGGCCGGCCGGCGACAGCTCGGACCACGACAACAGGCCCGCGCTGCGGGCGTCCGACCGGGAACGCGACCAGGTGGTCGAGATCCTGCAGACGGCCGCGGGCGACGGCCGCCTGACCATCGGCGAACTGGACGAACGGCTCGACGCGGCCCTGTCGGCCCGGACGCGGGACGAGCTGGCCCGGCTGACCGCCGATCTGCCCCTGGACGGCCGGCCCCCGCAGGCCGCCGAACTGCTCCGGATCGACCAGCGGTTCGGGGACGTCACCCGCACCGGCCGCTGGCTCGTCCCGCGCCGGATGGAGATCCGGCTCATGTTCTGCGAGGCGAAGCTCGACTTCACCGAGACCGTCATCACCCACTCCGGCCTGGACATCGACGTCGACCTGCGCGTCGGGGGCAACCTGATCCTGGTGACGCGACCCGGCATCACCGTCGACCCCGACGGTCTGGAGCGGTCCAGCGGCGAGATCAGGATCCGCCCCGGCACCGAGGAGGACGTGCCGCCGGTGCTGCGGGTGCGGCTGACCGGGCAGTCCCGCGGCGGCGACATCACGGCCCGGCCCCCGCGGCGGAGCCTGTCGCAGGTGATGCGCCGCCGCGACCGGGGCGGGGACGGCCGCCGAGGGGGGTGACCGACGGCGGTCCTCAGTCCCCCGTCGCGCCGTCGGTCCGCTCCCGCAGCAGATCCGCGTGGCCGTTGTGGCGCGCGTACTCCTGGATCATCAGGACGTAGACCCAGCGCAGACTGAACGTGGCCCCCGCCACGGACGGGAACGTCTCGTCGAGGGAGCGGCCCGCCACGCGCGCGTCGCACGTCCGGATCTCGGCGCGGAAGGCCGCGACGTCGTGCTCGGCGCGGTCGCCGCGGACGCCCTCGAAGCCCTCGTCGCCGTCCGAGGGACCGGTGAAGATCTCGCCGACGTCCTCACCGGCGAAGCTCCTCCTGAACCACCACCGCTCGATCTCCGCCATGTGCCGGACCAGACCGAGCAGGGTCAGCGCCGACGGCTTCACCGCCGTCCGCGCCAGTTGCTCCCCGTCCAGCCCGGCGCACTTCACCAGCAGCGTCTCCCGGTGCCAGGTGAGCCATCCCTCCAGTGTCCCGCGCTCGGACAGGACGCCCAAGTCCCTCAGTTGTACGGTGCGTTCCACCGCCGGTGCTCGCCATGTCATGCCCCCACCCTCGCCCGTCGCCGGGGAGCGGTGCAAGGAGGGCTCGCGTCCGGGCGTCAGCGGCCCGCCAGTGCCGGGTAGTCGTTGTAGCCCTCGGCGCCGTGGACGTGCATCAGGAACTCCGGGCGCAGGGGGTTGAGGGGCGCGCCCGTGCGCAGGCGCTCCACGAGGTCGGGATTGGCGAGGAACCCCCGCCCCAGGGAGACCAGATCGGCACCCCCGGCCAGCAGCCGCTCGGCGTGCCGCAGTCCGGCGTCGGCCGCCAAGTCCTCGTGGGAGAGCTTCGGATTGGCCATGAGGGTGCCGGGCCAGTCCGCCCGGAGCTGCCGGTAGAGGGGTTCGTCCGGGTCGGCGTACACCAGGTGCAGATAGGCCGGGGCGAGACGGGCCAGTTCGGGCAGAAGCGCGGCGTAGAGGGCGCCGCTGTCGCCCTCCGCCACGGAGTTGACGTTGTTCGCGGGCGATATCCGTACGCCGGTCCGCTCGGCGCCGACCGCCTCCGCGACGGCCCGCACCACCTCGACGGTGAAGCGGATCCGGTGCGCGGCCGGGCCGCCCCAGGCGTCGGTGCGCCGGTTGGTGTTCTCCGAGAGGAACTGGTGCAGCAGATGGCCGTTGGCGGAGTGCACCTCCACCCCGTCGAAGCCGGCCGACACCGCGTTGCGTGCGGCGGTGGCGAAGTCGGCGACCGTGGCGGCGATGTCGTCGGCGGACATCGCGCGCGGGGCGACGGTCTCCTGGAAGCCGGACGGGGTCCGGAGCGTCTCGGGGAAGCGCACCGCCGAGGGCGCGACGGGGGTGTGGCCGCTGGTGTCCGGGTGGCCGACCCGGCCGCCGTGCTGGAGCTGGAGGAACATCCGGCCGGCCGGATTCACCGCTCGTACGGCCTCGGTGACGCGCCGCCAGCCCGCGACCTGGGCGGCGGTGTGGATCCCGGGGATGTGCGGGTAGGTCCGGCCGACGGCATTGGGCGTGGTGGCCTCGGCAATGATGAGACCGGCCGTGGCGCGCTGGGCGTAGTGGGTGGCCATCAGCTCGCCGGGAACGCCGTCGGCGTCGGCCCGGTTGCGGGTGAGCGGGGCCATGACCAGGTGGTTGGCCAGGTCGATGCCGCCGAGACGGGCCGGTGCGAAGAGGCGGGAGGCGGTGGTCGTCCGCGAGGTCTGCGTCATGCGGGGTACCGTAGAACCTCACATTGATGTCAGGTTCAAGTCGTGAGGTGCGGGATGCGGATCGGCGAACTGGCGGCGCGCACGGGGGTCGGCGCGCGCTCCCTGCGCTACTACGAGGAACAAGGGCTGCTGATCTCCGACCGGACGCCCGGCGGCCATCGTGACTATCCCGAACGCGCCGTGGACCGGGTCATCCGGATCCAGGAGCTCTACGCGGCCGGCCTCCACAGCGCGAAGATCGCCCGGATCCTGCCCTGCATGCGCGACGAGGACGGCGGCCCCTCCGTGCGGGCCACCCCCGAGCTGGTCACCGAACTGACCGGCGAACGGGACCGGATCGACCGCATGATCAGCGAGCTGGTCCGTTCGCGCGAGGTCCTGGACGAGGTCATCACCGCCGCGTCGGCCACCTGCTCCCCCGCGCCGAAGCCGGCCTGACGGCCGCCCGGCACCCCTCAGCAGTCGAGCAGCGGGAACAGCCGGGTGACGGCGGCGACCGGCACGGTCCCGTCCGGGCGCGCGGCCGGATCGTGCTCCCGGTCCCGGTATCCGGCCAGCAACCGGCGTACGGACGCGGCGAGTTCCGCCGCCTCCTCCGGGGTCAGATGCACCACGGCACTGAACGACGCGTCGTGCCGCCAGCCCTCGGGACCCTGCTCCCGGTGCGCCAGCCAGTAACGGTAGCTCTCGTCCTCCAGCCCGCGTGCGAGCGTGGTGAACTCCTCCGGCTCCGCCCGCTCCCCCTCCCGGGACGGGGCCCGGCGCAGTTGCCACGGCCGCACCCTGCCTCCCTCGTGCGGGGCCTCCTCGATGAGCCCGTGACGGGCGAGCTGCCGCAGATGGAACGAGCAGAGCCCCGAGCTGTACCCGAGCCGGGCCGCGGCCCGCGTGGAGGTGACCGTGCCCTCCTCGGCCAGCAGGTCCAGCAACGCCGTGCGCACGGGGTGGTCGGGAAGGGGGCGCCGCACACGGTGCAACGAAGGTTCCATGGCCGGGACTTGCCGGTTCTCCTCGCTCATTTTGCAAAGAGTGCTACTTTGCAAAGCACTGAGTCAAGCCGCGCCGGGACCGCCGCGGCACGGCTCGGCGCTACGGCAGACACGGCAGACGGAAGGCGCTGATCCACGATGACGGTGGGGTTCGACGAGAGCTCGCCGGACCGGCGGGTGCGGGTGATGGGTGAGCCGGTGGACTCCTACCCGGCGCTGCCGCCGGAGGTGGAGCGGGGCACCGTGCGCCGCATCACCGTCGTCGGCGAGGAGATCCTGCGCCGGGAGTGCAAGGACGTGACCCGGTTCGGCACCGCCGAACTGGCCCGGCTGATCGACGACATGTTCGCCACGAACCAGGTGGCGAGCGGTGCGGGACTGGCGGCCAATCAGATCGACGTGGATCTGCGGCTGTTCGTCTGGGACATCACGGACGAGTGGGGGGTGCGTCATGTCGGCCACCTCGCCAATCCGGTCCTGGCGGACGTACCGGCCGGGGAGCGCCGGCTGGTCGAGGAGGACGAGGGGTGTCTGTCGGTCCCCGGGCCGTTCCGGACGGTGCCGCGGCCCGACCGCGCGGTGGTCCACGGCTTCGACCTGCACGGGGAGCCCCTGGTCATCGAGGGGCGCGGCTACTTCGCCCGCTGCCTCCAGCACGAGACGGACCATCTGCACGGCCGGCTCTACCTGGACCGGCTCTCCCAGCGGGAGCGGAAGTCGGCGCTGCGCGAGATGGCGGCCGCGAAGGACGAGGTCTTCGCCCGGCGGGCCGCCGCCGCCGAGAAGCTGGGCAAGTAGCGGCGGTACGGCGCCGCGCCGCGAGCAGTCGGCGCCCGCGGCGAAGCCGGGACGGAGCGGCGGTACGCCCGCGCGGTGCCCGCCCCGGAGCGGGACGGGCACCGCGCGAAGAGGCCCGGCGGTCGCGTACGGCCGGGCCGACACACGGGGATCAGCCGGCGGCGGGCCACTCCAGCGGCTCGCTGGTGAAGCCCTGGCTCAGCTGGACCGCGGCGGCCTTCTGTCCCTCGGGGATCAGGAAGGCCTTGCAGATGTCCGCGGACTCGCCCGGGTTCAGCTGCTTCTGCGTGTCGGGGGCCGGGCAGTCGGGCCACTTGGCCTCGCCCATGATGACGATGAGGGCCCTGGTGCGCTTGCCCTTGTCGGTCTCCACCACCAGGTCGTCGTCCATGTCGCCGACCTCCATGGCCTTCCCGCTCTTGTGCGTGACCGTGGCCCACACGTACACGGGGATCTTGGGCTCCTCCCCCTTGTCCTTGTCCAGGCCCGAGTTGTCCATGTCGGCCTTCGTGCCCGTGCGCACCTTGGTGGGCGTGACCGTGTAGGTGCTGCCCTTCGACTTCTGCATGGTGCTCTCCTGCGGCGGGCTGGCTTCGCCCAGGCGGAACGTCTTCCTGTCGTCCGACGACGACCCCGATCCCGACGAACCGTGGCCCTTGCGGCCCTTGGCCGAGTCCGTGCCGTTGCAGCCGGTCAGCGCCACGGCCAGCACCAGGGCCCCCACGGCCACCGGAACGGCCCGAGTCCACGTACGCATAACTTCCTCGTTCCCCGTTCGAACATGCTCGTGCGCCCGGCCGGAGTCTTCGGTTCCTGTGCCGGGCCTGTGCGATTCAGGCGCACGATCTTGCCAGAAGCGGCGGGGTGCCCGAGCCGGGCCCCCGTGCCGGTGCGCTTCGGCATCCGTCGCGGCGTGTGACCGTTCGAGATGCAGGGGCGCGGACGCGCTGATTCGCTGGTGGGGTCTGATCTCCCCGAGACCCAGGAGTGGATCATGAGCGTTGCGGACGAAACCGGCAAGCGGGCCGAGCGGATCCGTGCCAAGGCCCAGGAGATGAAGGAGGCCTCCGAGCGGGCCGCCGATCCCCGGGAGCGCCGCCGTCTGGAGGACAAGGCCCGGCGGCTGCGGGAGCGGAGTGAGCAGGTGTCCACCAAGGGCGAGGGCGGATCGAATCCGCTCTGATCCGCTCGCGCCCGGCGGCCGGTGCCGCTCCGCCCCGATGGGCGGAGCGACACCGGCCGCTCCGTGCGGAGTTACTGGGCGAACCGTGGAAGCCACTTCACCCGGTAGTCGGGGTGGCCGGCGTGCTCGGCGGCCATCTGCCGGACCACGAAGCCCAGTCCGACGGCCCGGCCCGAGGCGAAGTCCCGCCGCGGCCGGTCGACGTCGAGCGCGGCGACCTCCGTGTACTCGTCCAGGAGGACTCTGCTCGTCTCGATGCGCCGCAACGTCCTGGCGGGGTCCTGGAGGGCGATGTGCCGGTCGTACGGGTGCGTGCGCAGGGCGAACGCGACGGCACCGCCGCGGTCGTGGATCTCGCCGGGCACCTCGGCCGGGCAGCGCCACGCCTCGCCGCCGGCCGCCCGTGCGACGTCCTCCTCCTCGTCGAGGCGTGCCCGGACGAACGCGACCAGGTCGGCGTTGTCTGTCATGTGGTTCCGCATCCTTCCGCTCGGTCCCGCACCACCGGGACCGAGGGGACAGTATCCCGTCACGCCGCCCGCGTGCCGCAGCCCTCGCGCGGACGCGGCGCGTGGCGTTCAGCGGCTCCGGGGACGGATCCGCCCGCGGCGCCGGCCAGGGGCCAGCAGCCCGCCGCCCACGAAGACCGCGAGGCCCACCGCGCAGCCCGCCGCCGCCAGCACGAGGGTGCGGGCACTCGCCACGGGCCGCCGGGCCGCGGACGCGGTGTCCTCGGCGGCGGCGAGGACCAGGCCGGTGACCGTGTCGGGGCGGGACACCGGGGCGAGGTGCGAGGAGGCGACCTCGACGGTGTGCGCGCCGGCGCGTTCGGCCTGGAAGCGTTCCAGCGCGGGAGGGAGCAGCCGGTCCTCGGTGGCGACGAGGGCCCAGGAGGGTACGGTGCGCCAGCCGGCCTCCGCGGCCGGTTCGGTGAACACGGCGGCGTCGAGGGGGCGTTGCGCGCCGGCCAGGGCGGCCGTGGTGCCGGCGGGGCGGTCGGCGGCCAGGATGTCGTGGAACCGCCCGGGGGCGAGGGAGAGGGCCGTGCCCCGGGTGCCGTCGGTGTCACGGACGGAGGTGCGGGTGAGTGCCTCGGTGAGGGCCCCGCCCGGGAAGCGGGCGCAGAGCCGGCCGAGCGTCTCGCCCCGGTCCGGCATCAGGGCGGCTATGTAGACCAGCGCCCGCACCTTCGGGTCGTCCGCGCCCGCGGTACCGATGACCGCGCCGCCGTAGCCGTGGCCGACGAGCACGACGGGGCCGGAGATCCGGGCGAGCGCGGCACGCAGGGCGGCGGAGTCCTCGGCGGGTCCGCGCAGCGGGGTGTCCGGGGCGAGGACCGGGTAGCCGCGGCGCTGGAGGCGGGCGGCGACGGCGTTCCAGACGGACGCGCCGGTGAAGGCGTCGTGCACCAGCACCACGGTCGGCGCGGGTCCGGTCGCGGGGCTGGGAGCGGCGGCGGCCGGTGCCGCCGCTGTGGAGAGGGCCACGGCGAGCACGGCGGCGAGGGCCGCCGCCCGCCGGGGGCCGGGAGGGGCGGGTATGCGCATGGTGCACCCGATTCTGACGACGCCGTGGTCCCTCCAGGGTGGCGAGCCGGGGCCGGTTCGGCGCGGCGCGGCGGGCAGCCGGGTGACGGCGCCGGAGCGGCGGAGCCCCCACCCGGGAGGGGGTGGGGGCTCCGGTCCGGCCACGGCGCGCGGGGACGGCCGGGTCCGGACGGTGCGCGCGGGGGTGCGGGCGCGGGTCAGCCGACGTTGACGTCGACGCAGGCGTAGAAGGCGTTGGCCGTGTCGGCGATGTTCCACACGGCGAGGACCTTCTGACGGCCGGTGTGGCTGCCGAAGTCGACCTGGTGGGTGACGGTGGCCCCCGGCTGGGCGCCCCCGTCGTTGAATTCGGCGATCTTCTGACCGTTGGCGTAGTACTGCCAGGTGCTGGTGGCGTGGCGGGCGGTGAGCACCCACTGGAAGGAGGCGGTGCGGCCGACGGGGCTGACCTTCCAGCCCTTGCTGTCGTCGTCGAGTTCGGCGAAGCCGCTGTTGCCGCCGCTGCAGCTGGTCAGCCCCTTGGGACCTTCCACGCTCTGGGGTTCGTACTGGATGGCGCCGCAGCTGATGGTCCTGGCGGCGCACTGCGCCTGCCGGCTGGGCGGGGACGAGATGTAGCCGTGGGCGTCGGCCGAGGCCGCCGGGAGGCTCAGGGCGAGCACCGGGGCGAGTAGGGCACCGACGACGGCTGCGGTCTTCCTTTTCGCGTGCATGTGTCTTCTCCTTCACATGAGGCGTGGCCGCGTACGGACCGGGCGTGGGGGCCCGGGGGCGTGGCGGTGGTGCCTCTCAGGTGTGGGGCCAAGAGACGCGAAGGGCACGGCAGGATGCGCGACCGGACCACCCTTCGGGGCGTCCGGCGCCGGCCCTGCACTTGGACTAGACCATACCTATTGATGCGTACGCGTCAAGACGGGGGCGGCATCGCCCGGTGGTACCCAGCCGTCCGCGAGGGCGTCCGCCCGTCCGGCGGACACCGGTGCCCGCAGTCCGTAGTCCGAGCCGGACGAGCCGTCGGACGAGGCGCCGGTCACGGACGTCGTGACATCGGCGAAGAACCCGACGACCAGGAAGATCCCGAGCAGCACCTTGCCCCCGGTGCCCAGGACCAGCGGCCGGGTCGCCGACCGCCCCCGCCCCTCCGGCACGGACAGCGCGTCCTCGCCGAACAGGCCCTTGGGATAGGCCGGGCTGAGCATCGACAGATAGGCCGAGAGCCGCATCTCGTAGCGCAGGACGGCGGCCGTCGCCTCGAACAGCGGCTTCGGCATCCGCCCCAGGACCAGCGTGACCAGCCACCAGATCACCGCGAGCGCGAACCAGCCGGTCGTGGCGAGGCTCTGCACGATGGCCGCGGGAATGGCCAGGATCAGCCGGAACAGGACCGCCAGCCGGTTGAGCCGGGTGGGCCGAACATCGATGCACACCGGATAGTCCGACGGCTGGGTCAGCGTGAACGGCGGATAGCGGTCGACGAGCAGCATCACGTTGGCGGAGACCCGGGTGCGGTAGGCGAGCGTGGCCGCGAGGAACCCGAAGACGGGCATCGGCAGCCGTCCCAGCACCAGGGCGGCGAACCAGCCGAACACCACGGTGAAGAAGGCCGCGATCCCCAGGAAGAACAGCACGATGAAGTGGGGGATCAGCAGCAGGAGCCGGAACAGGACCGTGAGCCGGCGCTGGCGCGCGGGCTCGATGAGGTCCAGGACGGGCAGGAACTCCTCCGCGTCCCCCGATCTGCGCCCCGGACTCCACTGCGCGTCGGCCATGTCGCTCCCCTTCGGCGGGTGATCCGTACGCCTGCTGCACACACGGCGTCACCCCACGCTGGAACCGGCGGGTCCGGGCCGCAATCGCCCGCGGGCCGATCGGGTGCCCCGGCCCTCACCCCCGGCGGGGACGGAACCGCCGGAGCCGCTTGCGGGTCCCGGCGCGCATCCGCGTCCACCACGGCTTCCGGCGCCGGGTCCCGCGGCGCTTCCGGGCCGGGGCCCGCTTCTCGGGAGCGGGCCGGTCCGTCGTGGTCACCGGCCCGGCCGCGAGGACGTGGTAGCGGTGGCTCACCCACCGGCCCACCAGCAGATAGCCGACGAGCGCACCCGCGGTGTTGAGGATGACGTCGTCGATGTCGAACGCCCGGCCCTCCACCAGCGCGCCCTGCGCCAGTTCGATCACGACGATCGCCGCGACGGTCACCAGGAACGTCCGGAGCACGCGCAGCCGCCTCGGCAGGAGCACCGGCAGCAGCACGCCGAACGGCACCCCCAGCAGTACGTTGCCGCCCATCTGCTCGCAGGCGGCGAGGAAGGTGTAGTGCTCCGCGTAGAGGCGCAGCGAGCGCCCCGGCCGGAGGTTGGACGTCACGAGGTCCGCCGACGCGGGGGACGGGGTGAGCGTCACCTCCGCCAGGACGACGGAGAATCCGGTCATCGCGAGCAGGGCCGCCGTCAGGACGGCCACCCGCAGCAGAACCCGGCCCGCGGCGCGGTGGTGCGCGGCGCCGCCCTTACCGTTCGCAGCTTCTGAGTCCATGGACGACGGATGCCCCCGACCGGCCGTGCCACGCCCCGAGGCCCCCGCGCCCGCGCCCTGCGCCGCGCGCGGACACGGGGAAGACTGGTCGGGAGAGGTCCGGTACGGAACGGTCCCGCGCACGGTGGGGCCCGGCGATCGATGCGGAGATGCCCATGGCGAGCGACGGAGCGGTCTGCCTGGTCACCGGGGCCACCGGCTACATCGGCGGACGGCTCGTCCCCGAACTGCTGGCGGCCGGGTTCCGGGTGCGCTGTCTGGCCCGCACCCCGGAGAAGCTGCGGGACCAGCCCTGGGCGCAGGACGTGGAGATCGTCCGGGGCGATGTCACCGACGCCGGCTCGCTCGCCCCGGCGATGGCGGGCGTGGACGTGGCGTACTACCTGGTGCACGCGCTGACCTCGGGCGCCGGCTTCGAGGAGACCGACCGAAGGGCCGCCACCGTCTTCGGCGACGCGGCCCGCGCCGCGGGCATCGGCCGGATCGTCTACCTCGGCGGTCTCACCCCGGCCGGTGTGCCCGAACGGGAGCTGTCGCCGCATCTGCGCTCCCGTGCCGAGGTCGGCCGGATCCTCCTGGAGTCCGGTGTCCCGACCGCCGTGCTGAGGGCCGCGGTCATCATCGGGTCCGGTTCCGCCTCCTTCGAAATGCTGCGCTATCTCACCGAGCGCCTGCCGGTCATGGTGACGCCGAGCTGGGTGTCCACCCGGATCCAGCCGATCGCGGTCCGGGACGTGCTGCGGCTCCTGGTGGGCGCCGCCCGGCTGCCCCGCGAGGTGAACCGGACCTTCGACATCGGCGGCCCGGACATCGTCACGTACCGCGACATGATGCAGCGCTACGCGAAGATCGCCCACCTCCCGCACCGGCTCATCCTCCCCGTCCCCATGCTCACCCCCGGTCTCTCCAGTCACTGGATCGGCCTGATCACCCCGGTGCCGAGGTCCCTGGCCCGTCCACTGGCCGAATCGCTGCGGTACGAGGTGGTGTGCGCCGAGCACGACATCTCCCGCTACGTCCCGGACGGGCCGGGACAGCCCTTCGGCCTGGACAAGGCGCTGGAGCTGGCCCTGCAACGGGTCCGGGAGGCGAGGGTCACCACCCGGTGGTCGTCGGCCTCGGTGCCGGGCGTGCCCAGCGATCCGCTGCCCTCCGACCCCGACTGGGCCGGCGGCAGCCTGTACACGGATGTGCGCGTCCGGGCCGTGGACGCGCCGCCGGACGCCCTGTGGCGGGTGATCGAGGGGATCGGCGGCGACCACGGCTGGTACTCGTTCCCCCTGGCCTGGGCGGTGCGCGGCTGGCTCGACCGGCTGGTCGGCGGGGTGGGGCTGCGGCGCGGCCGGCGGGACACCGACCGGCTGCGGGTGGGCGACTCGCTGGACTTCTGGCGGGTGGAGGAGATCGAGCCGGGGCGGCTGCTGCGGCTGCGCGCGGAGATGCGCCTGCCCGGCCTGGCCTGGCTGGAGATGTACGCCGAACCGAGCGGCGCCGGCCGCTCCCGCTACCGGCAGCGGGCCCTGTTCCATCCGCGCGGGCTGCTGGGCCACGCGTACTGGTGGAGCGTATGGCCGTTCCACTCCGTCGTGTTCGGCGGCATGGCCCGCAACATCGCCCGCACCGCGGCCGCCGCGGCGTCACCCGAACCGGCGAGGCCCACGGCGGCGCGCTGACCGGCGGACCCGGGCACGCCCGGAAGGAGGCACGATGACAGGTCCCGGCCTCCCCAGGAGTTGACGCCATGACCGTAGCGGTCGTCCTGTTCACCGCAGACCTCCGGCTGCACGACCATCCGCCGCTGCGCGCGGCACTCGCCCACTCCGACGAGGTCGTGCCGTTGTTCGTCCGCGACCGGGCCGTGGAGGCGGCGGGGTTCGCCGCCCCGAACCGGCTGGCGTTCCTCGCCGACTGTCTGCGCGATCTGGACGCCGGGCTCCGCGAACGCGGCGGCCGGCTGGTGGTGCGCTCGGGCGACGTCGTCGAGGAGGTGGGCCGGGTGGTCGCCGCGACCGGCGCCACCGACGTCCATGTCGCGGCCGGGGCAAGCGCCTTCGCCCGCCGCCGCGAGGAACGGCTGCGCACCGCGCTGGAGTCCGGCGGACAGCGGCTGCACGTCCACGACGCGGTGGTCACCGCCGTCCCGCCCGGCGCCGTGACGCCCGCCGCATCGGACCACTTCGCCGTGTTCACCCCGTACTTCCGCCAGTGGTCGGGGCAGCGGATCCGCGACCCCTTCGGCGCACCCCGCACGGTGCGCGTCCCGGACGCCGCCGCGTCGGAGCCGCTGCCGGAGCGCGGCCGGGTGTCCGGGGTCTCCGAGGGGCTGGCCGAGGGCGGGGAACTGCGGGCCCGCGCCCTGCTGACCGCGTGGCGGCGCCGGGGGCTGGACGCGTACGAGGAGCGGCACGACGACATGGCCGGTGACGCCACGTCCCGGCTCTCGCCGCATCTGCACTTCGGCACTCTGTCCCCCGCGGAGACCGTGCACCGGGCCCGCGCGGCCGGCGGACCCGGCGCCGAGGCGTTCGTGCGGCAGCTGTGCTGGCGGGAGTTCCACCACCAGGTGCTCGCCGCCCGGCCCGCCGCCTCGCACGAGGACTACCGCACCCGGCACGACCACTGGCGCTCCGGGAAGGACGCGGCCGAGGAGACCGAGGCGTGGCGGCAGGGACGGACCGGCTATCCGGTGGTCGACGCGGCCATGCGCCAACTGCGTCACGAGGGCTGGATGCACAACCGGGGCCGGCTCCTGACCGCCGGCTTCCTGACCAAGACCCTGTACGTCGACTGGAGGGTCGGGGCCCGGCACTTCCTGGACCTCCTCGTCGACGGGGACGTCGCCAACAACCAGCTGAACTGGCAGTGGATGGCCGGCACCGGCACGGACAGCCGCCCCAACCGGGTCCTCAATCCGGTGACCCAGGCCAAACGGTACGACCCCGACGGTGCCTATGTGCGCCGCTGGGTGCCGGAGCTGGCCGAGGTACCGGGCGGCGCGGTGCACGAGCCGTGGAAGCTCCGGGACGCGCCGGAGGGCGTGCGCGCCTATCCCGCGCCGCTGGTCGCGCTGGCCGACGGGCTGGCCCGCTTCAGGCGGGCGCGCGACCTGGACTGAGGGCGTTCGGCGGACCGCCTCCGGACCGGGCCCAGGTCCCCGGGCGCGGTTCGACCCCACGCTCCGACGGGCCGCGCCGCCCCTGGCGCACGACCGGCGCGCCGTGCCCGGGGGCGCTCCGTGCGGCGGCGAGGATGCCGGTGTGCCCTCTCCCCCGGTGTCCGCCGAGCCCGCCGTCCTGCCGGATCCCGGCCGTCCGCGCGCCCGTACCGCGCTGGTGCTGCTCTCCGCGGCCTCCGGCGCGGCCGACGCCTTCGTGTTCCTCTGTCTCGGCCAGGTCTTCGCCGGGGTGATGACGGGCAATCTGGTGCTGCTCGGGGCCTCGGCCGCCGGGGCGGGCGAGAGCGGGACGGCTCCGCGGGTGGTGGCCGCGCTCGTCTCGTACGGATGCGGGGTGGCGGGGGCCGCGTGGGTGGGCGGGCGGACCGCGGGGCGGCTCCCGGTGATGCTGCTGACGGAGGTGGCGCTGCTCTCGGCGGGCGCGGTGCTGTGGGCGTGCGGTCTCGTCGCGTCGGAGGCGGACAGGCTGGGGCTGCTGGTGGCGATGGGGCTCGCGATGGGCATCCAGGCGCGGATCAGGGACACCCCGACGAACTACTTCACCGGCACCCTGACCTCGCTCGTCGGGCGTCTGGCCCGGGGGACGCGGAGGCACGGCGACGGCTGGGTGCTGGCCCGGCTGGCCGCCGTCGTCGCGGGCGCGGGCGGGGCGGCGCTGACGGTACGGCTGTGGCCGGCGGGCGGGGCGTCGGCGGCGGCGGTGCTCGCGGCAGCCGCCGTGCTGGTGGAGGCGGCGGGCCGGTCCGGCGTGCGGGCCGAGGGTGACCGATGAGGCCCGGACAGCGATGTGCCCCGGCCGGATCGGGGGAATCCAGCCGGGGCGGTCTCGGGTGGGGGCGCTCGGCGCGCCGCCCACATATAGATGAACGATAAACCACCAGGTTCCGTTCCCGTGCACCCGCACCCCGGAGTGTGATCCAGGGCACGGGCCGCCGTCGCCGAGCGTCAGCGTTCCTCACGGAACAGCACATGCCGCCCCGCCGCGGGGTCGAACTTGCGCAGGACCAGCCGGTCGGGGGTGTTGCGACGGCTCTTGCGCGTCACATAGGCATGCCCCGTCCCCGCGGTCGAGCGGAGGGTGACGACGGGACGGACTTCACTGCGGGCCATGGGCGCCTCCGGACTCGTACTCCACGCCCCCGTCACCCCTGTCGGCAACGGGATTCGTTTTCGTTACGCCGATGCAACGCGTCCGCTCCCCGGCGCATTCCCGCCGGTCCCCGGCACGCTTCCCGGAGGGTTCCGGCGTCACGGCCCCGGGCGGGCCTCGGCCGCACCCGCCCGGGATCCTCGCGCATATGCCGCCGTGGGATGCGTACGCCCCGCGCAAAAACGGCGCTCGTCAGCGCTCAAACGTCCGCGCGCGCCGGTTGACTTGCATCAACGCCCGGAGGCAGCAAAGGTGTTCGACGGATCGAGCTTCCAGTCCGCCGCTGACATATGCCCCGTGCAAGAACGCACCGAGTGTTGCCAAAGCACTTACGGGCTCCCGCCGGCTGTGCGACAGTCGTATTCGGTCCACCCTCAGACCTGGTTGTACCGCGCCCGTATCGGAGTACGACATGCCGCCCCATCTGTCCGCGGACCGGCCCGCGTCCCAGCCGCCCGAGCGCGACGCCGCCGGTGCCCCCGGTGCCGTCGGTGCCGTTGACGCGCTGATCCACCGGACGCTCAGGCTGCGCGGGGACGTGGACGCGGTGCGACGCGAGACCGTTCAGATCGACGAGGACGATCCGCAGCAGCGCTGGCAGCGCGCGCTCTGCGACCTGGCCGTCCATCAGCTCGACGACCTCGGCGCGCAGTTGGGACAGCTCAAGGAAGGTCTCCCGCCGCAGGCCGCGGAACATGCGGAGCGGTCGGCCGCAGCGGACCGGACCGGGCCGGAGACGCCTTCGGACGACGGCCCCGGCTCGCCGGTCGGCCGGGTGGGCAGCGCGGAATGGAACCTGCTGACGGACGAGGTCAGCTGGTCCGGGGAGCTGCTCCGGATCTTCGGCCGCACCGCCGCGGCCGGTCCGCTCTCACTGGACGAACTGCCCTCGGCCCTGCTCCCCGACGACCAGCCGCTTCTCACCGCCCTGGTGACGGACTGTCTCGTCGACGGCAAGCCGATAGACGGCGAGTTCCGCATCGTCCTCCCGGACGGGCGGACGCGGACCCTGCACATGAGGGGCGAACCCGTCCTCGACGCCGACGGCTGCACCGCATCCATGTGGGCGGTCATGCGGGACGTCAGCGCGCTGCGCCGAAGCCGGCAGGCCGTCCGCCGCACCCATGACACCTTCCGCCGCCAGCAGGACATCGCCCAGGCCGAGCGCCGGGTGGCCAAGGACCTCCAGGAGGCCGTACTGCCCCCGTGGCGCGGTTCCCTGCGCCTTCCGGAGCAGGGACCGGGAGCGCTCGACATCGCGGCGCACTATCTGCCGTCCGAGTCCGGCGCGCTCATCGGCGGCGGCTGGTACGACGCCATGGACCTGCCCGACGGCAGAACGCTGCTGACGGTCGGCGATCTGACCGGCCACGGCATCCGGGCCACCTCCGCCATGACGATGATCCTGGGTGCCCTGCGCGGTATGGCCGTGGCCGGCATCGCCCCCGCCGCACTGATGGGGCACCTCAACCACTTACTGGAGACGTCCGTCCAGCCCGCCCTCGGCAGCGCGGTGTGCTGCCGTTTCGACCCCGCCACCCGCGTCCTGGAATGGGCGCAGGCGGGACACCCGGCACCGCTGCTCTTCCGCAACGGCACCGGGCGCCCCGTTCCCCCGCCGGACGGCATCCTGCTGGGCGCGGCCCCGGGGGCGGCCTACGAGCAGGACGAACTGCGCCTGCTGCCCGGAGATGTGCTGGTGCTGCACACCGACGGTCTGGCCCGGGACGGCGGCAGCGCGGAGCGCGGCCTGCGTCCGGGCATGGACACACTCCTCGGACTCGCCCCCCGCTTCGCCCGCGCCCGTTCGGCACAGGAGTGCGTACGAGCCGTCGTCGAGCAGTTCGGCGGAACCGAGCGTATGGACGACGCCAGCGTGCTCGTCGTCCGCATCCCGGTCTAGGAACGGGCCACCGGGGTACGCCCCCGGCCGTGGCGCCTTCTCAGATCTCCGCACTCCTGGGCCGCTTGACGAGGTGGCTCTGGGGCAAGGAGCGCTTGATCTCCTGACGCAGGTCCTCGATCTTCGCGTACCCCGCGAACTGCCCCGTCAGCCGGTACATTTCGCGCAGCCGGTCCCAGGTGCGGTGCGAGGAGGTCTCCCCCATCGTCATCAGGGCGAGCCGGGCGTAGCGGTCGGCCTGCTCGGGGTCGTCGCCGATGAAGCAGGCCGAGGCCAGCGAGATGTAGTCGAAGATCTTGGACCGCTGGCGTCCGTTGACCCGCAGTTCCAGCGCCCGCTTGGCATGGCGCTGGGCGGGGACGGCGGCCGAGGGGTCGTGCTCGGCCAGCGTGCGGAACGCCAGGGCCTGCATGCCGTGCAGATCCGCCTCGTCGAACATCTGCATCCAACTGGGCGGCGGCACATCGGTCTTGTCGGAGACGAACAGCTCCTCGGCCATGCCGAGCGTGCGGCGCATCGCCTGTCCGTGCCCCATCGACGCCTGCGCCCAGGCCTCGATGGTGTGCAGCATCGCCCGGGTGCGCGGCAGAACCATGTCGCCGGAGCCGGACTTGGCGAGCTTCATCAGGTCGAGGGCGTCGTCGGGACGGCCCAGGTGGACCATCTGGCGGGCCGCCCGGGAGAGCGCCTCGCCGGCGCGGGGCCGGTCGCCGCCCTCGCGTGCCGCGTGCGCGGCGATGACGAAGTACTTCTGGGCCGTGGGTTCGAGGCCGATGTCGTGGGACATCCAGCCGGCCAGCACGGCGAGGTTGGCGGCGACGCCCCAGAGGCGCCGCTGCAGATGGTCGGGGTGGCGGTAGGCGAGCATGCCGCCCACCTCGTTGAGCTGGCCCACCACCGCCTTGCGCTGGAGGCCGCCGCCCCGGGAGGCGTCCCAGGCGCGGAACACCTCCACGGAACGCTCCAGCGCCTCGATCTCCTCCGAGCCGATGGGCGCGGCCTCGTACCGGTCGAAGCCGGCCGGGTCCGCGTGCGCGGGATCGTCGATGCGTGGGGCGTCCGCCGCCAGGACGGGGTCGGTGTGGAGCCAGTCGTGCATGGGGCCGGCGATGGTCGAGCCCGCGGCGAGCGCGGCGCCCGCGCTCACCAAGCCGCGTCGGTTGAGCATGAGGTCCATTCCCGTGAATTCGGTGAGGACCGCTGCCGTCCGCTCGGGCGCCCACGGGAGCTGGTCGGGATTCTGCTCCGTCCCGGCCTCCCGCCGTTTCCCCACACGCCCGCGTCGGCCGAACCCGAGGTCCTCGATGGTCACGACACGACCGAGCCGCTCGGTGAACAGGGCAGCCAGCACCTTGGGGACGGGATCGCGCGGGGACTCCCCCATGTCGATCCAGCGCCTCACGCGCGAGGTGTCGGTGGCCAGCTGCGGATGGCCCATGGCCGCCGCCTGCCGGTTCACCATTCTCGCGAGTTCGCCCTTGGACCATCCGGCAAGGCCGAACAGGTCCGACAGACGGGTGTTGGGTTCTCCGGTCACGTCAAGCCCCCAGGTTCTCGGCTGTGTTGACAGTAACCCCGTGTCAGGTGCCGTGCGACTATTCGCCAGGCTTCGCCAGGGTGCGCTACGTGGTTACCCACCCGTGCGCCGGTGTCAGGTAGGAAAGCGCCACCCCGCCCGGCAGCCCTCGGTACTCCCCAGGGTGCCGAACGGCCGCCGGGCCGGGGCGGCGCACGCTACTTGTCGGCGCACGAAGGGATCTGTCTCGCCCATGTACACAGCATCGTCCTCCGTGTCCGCCCCGCCCCGGCCGCTTCGACCCCTCGGGGCGGGCGGCGGACCGTATCTCGATCCCCGCGCCACCGTCCCGGCGCCGGGCATCGGCCGGCCCCGGCGCGCGGCAGGGCCCGGTGCCCCCTCGCTCGGCGGAAGGCTGGACCTGTCCGGGCCGCAGGGCGCGCAGTTGAGGATGGTGATCGCCTCGGTCCACCGGATCTGCCCGGAGTTCAATCCGGTGCAGGTGCTGCGGCGCAGCGGCCGTTCGGTCCTGCTCGTGGGCTCCACCGGCCGCGCGACCGCGGTCGCCAAGTGTTTACTGGACCACTCCCCCGCGTGGTCGGAGCGGTTCCGGCACGAGATAGCGGCATACCGGGCGTTCGTCCGGCACCGCCCGCCGGTCCGGGCGCCCCGGCTGATCGCCGCGGACCCGGAGAACTGCACCCTGGTCATCGAGCGGATGCCCGGCAGGGTGGCGGCGCTGACCCGTCATCCCTCGGAGGCCCCGCCGCGCGCCGATCTGCGGGCCGTGCTCGGTGCGGTCACCCGGGTCAACGCCTGGCGCCCGCCGCCCGGTCTCTTCGAGGCCCCGCTGGACTACGCGGCGCGCATCTCGCGCTATCACGAGCTGGGACTCTTCACCGACCGGGACCTGGGCGATCTGCAGAAGCTGCTGCACGGCCTCGCCCACGCGGGGGGCCGCCAGGGCATGGGCCAGTTCTGCCACGGGGACGCGCTGCTCTCCAACATCCTGCTGTCGCCCACCGGTCCGGTGCTGGTGGACTGGGAGCACGCCGGCTGGTATCTGCCGGGCTACGACCTGGCGACGCTGTGGGCGGTCCTGGGGGACGCTCCGGTGGCGCGGCGCCAGATCAGCCAGCTGGCGCAGGCGCCCGGCACGGCGGCGCGGGACGCGTTCCTCATCAATCTGATGCTGGTGCTCACCCGGGAGATCCGGACGTACGAGACGGCCGTCCAGCGGGCCATGCGGGATTCCACCGCGCCCGTGCGGGCCGGCCAGGAGCGTCCCGGTGCGCTGTCGTCGGGCGAGGAGCAGCGTCTGCTGCTGCGCCGTCTCCATGACGACTGCGCCATGGCCCGGCGTGCCGTGCGGGCCGCGGTCGGCACGCGTTAGACCTGACCGACGGGGGAGGCGCGCCGCGGCTCCGGTGCCGACACACCGGGACCGCGGCGCGCTGCTGTGCGGTACGTCAGCGGGCGCGGACGATGTCCACGTCGGACGCCTTGACGAAGGCGATCCGGTGTCCGATCTGGACCGTCACATACGTCTCCGCGCCCCGGAAGTAGCTGTGGTCCAGGGGGTAGGAGGCGTCGATCGTCGGCGCGTAGAAGAAGCCGGTGGGCGCCTCGCCGCCGCCGGGGTAGGACTGGCCCGCCTTGATCGTGTACGGGAGGGCGGTGCCCACGCGCTTGTCTCCGAAGTCGGCCGGGTACTCGGACTTCTCCGGGTACGCCACCCCGTAGACCGGCACCTCCGTCCTTCCGGCCTTCGGGCGGACGACCGTGCCGGCGGTGGGCAGGGTGGTGCGGGTGTGGGCGGGGGTACGGAACCAGGCCTTCTCGCCGTACCACCAGATCGCGGTCCAGCCGGGCGCGCGGCCGGCGACGACGGCCTGCTGGGTGGCGCTGATCTTGCTGCCCCAGTCGGCGGCGCAGTTGGTGCCGGGCGAACCGTCGGTGTGGAGTCCCGGGTCGGAGAAGAGCGGTGCGTCGTCGGAGGGTGCGGTGTGCAGCGGGACGGCGCTGGAGCCCTGGACGGGGAGGTCGACGCCCTTCTCGCAGTCACGGAAGGCCTGCCGGTTCTCCGCGAACCGGGGACTGACCGTGACAAGTGGGCTGCTCTTGGCCGCCGTCGGCACGGGCGGCTTGCCGAGCAGGGTCATGAAGCGGTTCCAGTCCCAGTAGGTTCCCGGGTCCCAGTGCATGCCCTTGGTGCCGGCCGCGCTGGTGGGCGGCACCCCGTCGTGGCCGATGATGTGCTGGCGGTCGAGCGGGATGTCGTACGTGGCGGCGAGGTAGCGCACGAGCGCGGCGGTCGAGCGGTACATCTCGGGGGTGTACCAGGTGGCGCCCTCGGTGGCGACGCCCTCCTGCTCGATGCCGATGGAGTGGCTGTTGACGTACCAGTTCCCGGCCTGCCAGGCGACGTCCTTGTTCTTCACCATCTGGGTGACGTGGCCGTCGGCGGAGCGGACGACGTAGTGCGCCGAGGTCTGCTTCAGGGGGTTCTGGAAGATCTTCAGGGTGGTGTCGAAGTCCTCCTCGGTGTCGTGGAGGACGATGAACCTGATCTTGTTGGTGCCGGGCCGGTCCGCGGTGTCGTAGTTGCCGTACGTCTCCTTGTCGGCCGGGTCGCCGGTCTGCTGGTAGGCGGCGGGCACCCAGTCGCAGGAGAGGCCCCGCGGGCACTCCGGGCGCACTCCGTCCGCACCGGCGTGCGCGGCGGGTGCGAGCAGCGCGAGGCTCAGGGCCCCGGCCGCGGTGAACGCGAGTGCGCGTCTGGTCCTCTGCTTGGACGTCATGACAACCCTTCTTGGAGCCGGGCGTTTCCCGTGCGGTGCGTGCCGTGCGGTGTGCGTGTTCCGATCTCGTGATCAGTGGTGCGCGCACACTCTCCGGCTCGGGGTGATGGCACGTCAAGAGTGGTGTGGCACAAGCGAGTCGAGCCACTGGACCAGACCACTGGCAGGTGCTCCGACCTGCGGACGGAAAGCCGGGGACGGGAGTCTGGCGGTGCCGCGTTACCCGGACTTTACGTGGCGGCCGGCCGGCCGACCCGGGGCCCGCCTTCACTCGGACGGGGGTACTTCTTGTGTGACTAATGGCTGTCAGACATGCCCCGAACGGACGCAGGGTAGTGCTCGCGCGGACACGTCAGCTCCGCGTGGCAGGCACGCGGAGGCCCAGCGAAAGGCCCGACGCACATGGCACAGCCCTTCACCCTGCCGGACTTCTATGTCCCGTATCCGGCGCGGCTCAATCCCCATGTGGAGGAGGCGCGACAGCACACGAAGACATGGGCGCGGGCCATAGGGATGCTGGAGGGCTCCGGCATCTGGGAGGAGAAGGACCTGGACTCCCACGACTACGCGCTGCTGTGTGCCTACACCCATCCCGACTGCTCGGCCGAGGCCCTGTCGCTGGTCACGGACTGGTACGTGTGGGTCTTCTTCTTCGACGACCACTTCCTGGAACTGTTCAAGCGCACCCCGGACCGCGAGGGCGGCAAGCGGTATCTGGACCGGCTGCCGGCCTTCATGCCGATGGAGCGCGGAGCGCCGACCCCGGAGCCGACCAATCCGGTCGAGGCCGGTCTGGCGGACCTGTGGGCGCGGACGGTGCCCAGCATGTCGGACGCGTGGCGGGCCCGGTTCGCGGTGGCGACGGAGAACCTGCTGAACGAGTCGCTGTGGGAGCTGTCCAACATCAACGAGGGGCGCATCGCGAACCCCGTCGAGTACATCGAGATGCGCCGCAAGGTGGGCGGTGCCCCGTGGTCCGCGGGGCTCGTCGAGTACGCCGCGGGGGCCGAGGTCCCGGAGGCCGTGGCCGACGAGCGGGCGCTGCGCGTGCTGCGGGACGCGTTCTCCGACGGCGTCCACCTCCGCAACGACCTCTTCTCGTACCAGCGCGAGGTGGAGGAGGAGGGGGAGAACAGCAACGGGGTGCTGGTCCTCGAAACGTTCCTGGGCTGTTCGACCCAGGAGGCGGCCGAGGCGGTCAACGATCTGCTGACCTCGCGGCTCCAGCAGTTCGAGAACACGGCGCTGACCGAGCTGGGCCCGCTGTGCGCGGGCAAGGGCCTGGACCCGGCGCAGACCGCGGCGGTCCTCGCGTATGTGAAGGGGCTCCAGGACTGGCAGTCGGGCGGCCACGAGTGGCACATGCGCTCCAGCCGCTACATGAACGACGGCGGCGCCCCGCAGGCCGAGCCGGGCTTCGGGATGGCCGCCGCCTCCCTGCGGTTCACCCCCCGCTCGGAGTCGGCGCGGCTGCGCAGCCACGCCCATGTGCCGCATCAGCACGTGGGCCCCTCCCTGCTGCCCGATTTCGACCTGCCCTTCGACACGACGCTGAGCCCGCATCTGGAGGGGGCCCGGGAGCGGATGGTGGTCTGGGCGCGGCGGATGGGCATCCTGGAGGCGCAGCCGGGGGTGCCGGGCTCGCACATCTGGGACGAGGAGCGGCTGCGGGCGATCGATCTGCCGCTCTGCGCGGCCGGGATCCATCCGGACGCCACACCGGACGGGCTGGACCTGTCGTCGGGGTGGCTGGCGTGGGGGACGTACGGGGACGACTGGTTCCCCGTCGTGCACGGGCGCACCCGCGATCTGGCCGGGGCGCGGCTGGCCAATGAACGGCTCTCGCTCTTCATGCCGCTGGACGACTCACCGCCGCCGGAACCCCGCAACGCGCTGGAGCGCGGTCTCGGCGATCTCTGGCAGCGCACGGCCGGGCCGATGGACGACGCGGGGCGGCGCGCGTTCCGGACCTCCGTCGAGGAGATGACGGCGAGCTGGCTGTGGGAGCTGGCCAACCAGGCGCAGAACCGGATCCCCGATCCGGTGGACTACGTCGAGATGCGGCGCATGACCTTCGGTTCGGACCTGACGATGAGCCTGTGCCGGCTGGGGCACGGCCGGAAGGTGCCGCCGGAGGTGTACGGGAGCGGCCCGCTGCGTTCCCTGGAGAACGCGGCGGCGGACTACGCGGCGCTGCTCAACGACCTGTTCTCGTACCAGAAGGAGATCGAGTACGAGGGGGAGGTGCACAACGGGGTGCTCGTCGTGCAGAACTTCTTCGGGGTCGACTATCCGACGGGGGTGCGGATCCTCTACGACCTGATGACGTCGCGGCTGCGGCAGTTCCTGCACGTCGCCGAGTACGAACTGCCCGTCCTGTACGACGACTTCGGTCTGGATGCCGAGGCGCGGGAGACCCTGGCCGGATACGTCCAGGAGCTGAAGCACTGGCTCGCGGGCATCCTGATCTGGCACCGGGGCTGCCGGCGCTACCGGGAGGAGGACCTGCGGCGCGGGACGGCCGCCCCGTGGCACCTGGGCGGTCTGCCCCTGGGCCGGGGCACCTCGGCGGCGCGGGTCACCACGCTGTTCGCGGGTCTTTCGGGGGCGGGGGTGTAGCGGGACGGAGCGCGGGCCCGGTGGATTCGCCGGGCCCGTGCGCTCCCCCGCGCCGGGCTCAGCCCTGCTGGAAGAGTTCGGCGGGGAGGGGCTTCAGCAGGGTGTAGAGGTCGTCCGTGATCGGACGGTCCCAGCTGGCGATGGTGACCAGGACGCCGTCGCTGCGGTCGAACTGGACGCACGAGATGCGGCTCTCGGAGAGCTTCACCCGGCGGACGATCAGGAGGTTGTCGCCCTGCATCACCGGCATGTCCTCGGTGCCGGTGACCTCGACGGGCTCGTCGTTCTCCAGGGCGAGGAGGAGCTGGGCCACCTCGAAGGGGACCTGGCCCTCCTCGGTCTCGCGCGCGGGCGAGCCCTCCGGGAGGTTTCCGATGATCATCGCGGGGCCGCGGCCGCCGAACAGGTCGTAGCGCAGGAAGACGCCCTGACAGCTGCCGTCGGGGGCGGGCAGCAGACCGGCGCCGAGATTTCCGGGCCAGTCACCCGGGTCCATGGCCAGGACGTCGAAGTCGGGGCCGGCGGGTGTGGCGGCGCTACGGCGGCGGAGGAAGGACATGAAGACATGTTACGTGTCCGGGCCCGCCCCGCCGAGCCGGGCCGGATCCGCTCATCCGGTGCGGGACTCGGCCGCCAGGCGCTCCAGGACCGCGAGGGCCTCCCCGGCCCGGTCGTGGGGGACGAAGAGGTGGTCGTGGTGGAACCCGGCGACGACGTTGCAGCTGATTCCGGCGTCGGTGAGGGCCAGCGCGACGGCGGCGGTCAGACCGACCGCCTCCAGGGCCGAGTGCACACGCAGCGTGATCCATCCGGCGGCGTAGGTGTACGCGAGACCGGCCGCGCGGGCCTGCTCCTCGGGCAGCACCAGGGTCAGCCCCTCGGCCTCACGGACCGTGACGACCGGTTCGGTTCCGGGCGGAACCGTTCCGTCGGGCACGGTCGCGTAGACGTGGCGGCCGGGGTGCAGTTCCGGGCGCAGTCCGCTCAGCAGGGTCCGCAGATCGCTCTCACCTGTCACGCCCCTCACGCTACCGATCGTGAGCGCTCCGCGCGTCCCCCGGACGGTGGGCGGGCGGCCGCTCCGTCCGGGGGCGGTGCGGGTCAGGCGGCGGGCGGTTCCGCGCCGACGAGCCACATGGAGAAGAACTGGGCCCCGCCCCCGTAGGCGTGGCCCAGGGCGCGGCGGGCGCCTTCGACCTGGTGCTCCCCCGCGCGGCCGCGGACCTGGAGGGCGGCCTCGGCGAAGCGGATCATGCCGGAGGCGCCGATGGGGTTGGTGGAGAGCACCCCGCCGGAGGGGTTCACCGGCAGGTCGCCGTCGAGTTCGGTGACCCCGGCCTCGGTGAGCTTCCAGCCCTCGCCCTCGGCGGCGAAGCCGAGGTTCTCCAGCCACATCGGCTCGTACCAGGAGAAGGGCACGTACATCTCGACGGCGTCGATCTCCCGGCGGGGGTCGGTGATCCCGGCCTGGCGGTAGACGTCGGCGGCGCAGTCCTTGCCGGCCCGCGGCGAGACGAAGTCCTTGCCGGCGAAGAGGGTCGGTTCGCTGCGCATGGCACCGCCGTGCACCCAGGCGGGCGGGTGCGGCGAGCGGTCCGCGCCGGCCCGGTCGGTGAGGATCATGGCGCAGGCGCCGTCGGAGGAGGGGCAGGTCTCGGAGTAGCGGATGGGGTCCCAGAGCATCGGTGCGGCCTGGACCTTCTCCAGGGTGATGCCGGGGTCGTGGATGTGGGCGTACGGATTCTTGAGGGCGTTGCGCCGGTCCTTGTAGGCGACGAGGGAGCCGACGGTGTCGGGGGCGCCGGTGCGGCGCATGTAGGCGCGGACGTGGGGGGCGAAGAAGCCGCCCGCGCCGGCCAGCAATGGCTGCTGGAAGGGGATGGGGAGCGAGAGGCCCCACATCGCGTTGGACTCCGACTGCTTCTCGAAGGCGAGCGTGAGGACCGTGCGGTGGACGCGTGCGGCGACCAGGTTGGCGGCGACGAGCGCGGTCGAGCCGCCGACGGATCCGGCGGTGTGGACCCGGAGCATGGGTTTGCCCACCGCGCCGAGGGCGTCGGCGAGGTACAGCTCCGGCATCATCACGCCCTCGAAGAAGTCGGGGGCCTTGCCGATGACCACGGCGTCGATGTCCGCCCAGGTCAGTCCGGCGTCCTCCAGGGCGGCGACGGCGGCCTCGCGGACGAGTCCGGCCAGCGAGACGTCGTGGCGGGCGGCGACGTGTTTGGTCTGGCCGACGCCGACGACGGCCACGGGCTCCTTAGGCATGAGCACTCTCCCCTTCGAGGACGGCGACCAGGTTCTGCTGGAGGCAGGGGCCGGAGGTGGCGTGGGCGAGCGCCCGGTCGGACTCGCCCCGGTGGATGCGGGCGGCGGCCTCGCCGAGGCGGATCAGTCCCGCGGCCATGAGCGGGTTGGCGGCCAGCGCGCCGCCGGACGGGTTGACGCGGACCTCGTCGCCGAGGCCGAGCGCCCGGCGGAGCACCACCTCCTGGGAGCTGAAGGGGGCGTGCAGTTCGGCGGTGTCCACGGGGCGTTCGAAAACCCCGGCGCGTTCGGCGGCGAGCCGGGTGGAGGGTGAATCGGTCAGGTCGCGGACGCCCAGACCGTGGGCCTCGATGCGGTGGTCGATGCCGCGGATCCAGGCGGGGCGGGCGCAGAGGGCGCGTGCGGTGTCGCCGGCGGCGAGGATCACGGCGGCGGCGCCGTCGCCGACGGGCGGGCAGTGGCCGGTCCGCAGCGGTGCGACGAGAGGGTCGCCCACGGGGACGTCCCCGGCGAGCTGGGCGTGCGGGTTGCCGGCGGCGTCCGCGCGGCTGCGGGCGGCGACGGCGGTGAGCGCGGCGTCGTCGGTGGCCCCGGCGTCGATCAGGGCCTGGGCCTGGAGGGCGGCGAGCGCGACGGAGTCGGGCCAGAGCGGGGCGGTGTAGTACGGGTCGAGTTGGCGGGTGAGGACGTCGCGGACCCGGCCGGGCGAGGACTTGCCGTAGGAGTAGACGAGGGCGGTGTCCGCCTCGCCCGTCTGGATCTTCACCCAGGCCTCGTAGAGGGCCCAGGCGCCGTCCGTCTCGACGTGGGACTCGGAGATCGGCGGGTGGGCGCCGACGCCGTCGAGCGCCATGGTGAAGGAGAAGGCCCGGCCGGCCAGGTAGTCGCTGGAACCGGAGCAGGTGAACCCGATGTCGCTGGTCCGCAGGCCGGTCGCGTCCAGGACCCGGTGCAGGACCGGCATGACCATCTCGACCTCGGAGAGTTCGTCGGTGCGCCGCAGATGATCGGTCTGCGCGAAGGCGACGATCGCTACGTCTCGCATCTACAGCAGCTCCTTGTACGCGTCGTAGTCGGCGTCCGGCTCTCCGGTCGGGCGGTAGTGGTCGGGATGGCGGGCGCCGTCGGTCCAGACGGGTTCGACGCGCAGCCCCATCCGGACCTGGTCGTAGGGGATGCCGCCGATCCGGGCATGCAGGGCGAGGTCGGCGCCGTCCAGCGCGATGTGGGCGTAGACGTAGGGGACCTCGATGTCGAGGTTCTTCGCCTTGATGTTGACGACGCAGAAGGTGGTGACCGTGCCGCGCGGTCCGACCTCGACCTGTTCGGCGGTGGCGACGCCGCAGGTCGGGCAGGCGCCGCGGGGTGGGACGTAGACCTTGGCGCAGGACGGGCAGCGTTCGCCGACGACGCGGCGGCCGGCCAGGGCCTGGAGGTAGTCGCTCTGGGCGCGGCCCGGTGAGTAGGTGTAGTCGAGGCGGGCCGGGGTGACGATGCCGGTGACGGGGTCGGCGAACGTGCCGTCGTGCGGGGCGGCGGCGGGGCCGGCCGGGCCGTCGTACGGTTCGAAGCAGGCGATGTCCGTGATGGCGCCGGTGCGCTCCCCGGCCCAGCGGATCCGGACGCGCATGCCGGTGGCGACGGCGTCGGGCCCGGGGGCGTCCAGCACGTGCAGGAGTGCGGTGTCGGCGCCGTCGAGCCGGACGAGCACCCAGGCGAAGGGGGTGTCCAGGGGCTGGTCGCGGCCGGGGTACGGGTTCCAGGCCCAGGTGGTGACGGTGCCGGTGGGCGCGACCTCGACCAGATCGCGCAGTTCGCCGGCGGTGACGGGGTCGTACTCGACGGGCGGGACGAGGACCTTGCCGTCGTCGGTGCGGACGCCGAGCACGGTGCGTTCGCGCAGTCCGGTGAGGAAGGCGCTCTGGACCGGGCCGAGGGAGCGGGTGAAGGGGAATTCGACCACCAGCGGTGCGCTGAGGACGTCGGGCACGGGTGCCTCCTTGGTTGGGGGTGCCTTCCGGCGGGTTCCGAGGGGCAACCGCTAGGCCCGGCGGTAGACCGGCGGACGTTTCTCGGCGAAGGCGCGGGCGCCCTCCTTGGCGTCGGCGGTGGAGAACACGGGCCAGCCGCGCTCCAGTTCGGCCGCGAGGCCGTCCGTCTCGGTCATCTCCGCGGTCTCGTAGACGGACGCCTTGACCTCCTCGACGGCGAGCGGGCCGCAGGCGTTGATCTGCTCGGCGACGGCGAGGGCCGCCTCCAGGGCGGTGCCGTCGGGGACGACGCGGCCGACGAGTCCGATGCGCGCGGCCTCCTCGGCCGTGTAGGGGCGGCCGGTGAGGAGCATTTCGAGGGCGTGGGTCCGGGCGATCTGGCGGGGCAGCCGTACGGTGGAGCCGCCGATCGGGAAGAGGCCGCGGCGGACCTCGAAGAGGCCGAAGACGGCGCTCTCGCCGGCGATGCGGATGTCGGTGCCCTGGAGGATCTCGGTGCCGCCGGCCACGCAGTGGCCCTCGACGGCGGCGATGACCGGTTTGCGGGGCCGGTGGTGGCGGAGCATCGCCTTCCAGTGCAGATCGGGGTCGGCCGTCATCCGGTCCCGGTACTGTTCGCCCTCCATGCCGCCGCCCGCGAGGGCCTTGAGGTCCATTCCGGCGCAGAAGCAGCCGCCTGCGCCGGTGAGGACGACCGAGCGGACCTCCTCGTCCTCGTCCGCGGCCAGCCAGCCGTCGTACAGGCCGACCAGCATCGGCAGCGAGAGCGCGTTCTTGCTCTCGGGCCGGTTCAGGGTGAGCACCAGTGTGGCGCCTTCGCGCTGCACGGTGAGGTGTTCCGTACCGCCCATGGTCTGTCTCCCGTCGTCAAGGCTAGAACAGGTTGCAGGAGTACGGGAGGCAGTTCAATAGTTTTCTGACAGTCAGTCAGATTTCTTCGTCCGGTCCCCTTCCCAGTTGTGCCGGTGGGCGCTCTAATGACCGCCGGGCCACTCAGCAACCGGGGTCAGGAGGAACGGTGGAGTACAACCTTGCCGACCTGTTCGAATCGGTCGTCGACGCTGTCCCCGAACGCGAGGCGCTCGTCTACGTGGACCATCCCGGAACGGGCGCCGAGCGCAGGCTCACGTACGCGGAGCTGGACGCGGCGGCCAACCGCGTCGCCCACCACCTCCAGGACGCGGGCATCCGGCCCGGCGAACACCTCGGTCTGCACCTGTACAACGGCGTCGAGTACCTCCAGACGGTCCTGGCCTGCCTGAAGGCGCGGATCGTCCCGGTCAACGTCAACTACCGGTACGTGGAGGAGGAACTGGTCTACCTCTACCGCGACGCCGATCTGGTGGCCCTGGTCTTCGACGCCGAGTTCGACGCGCGCGTGGCGACAGCCGCCCCGCAGGCCCCGGGGCTGCGCCATCTGATCCGCGTCGGCGCCCCGGCGGCCGACGGGACCGGGCCCGCGGCCACGGCCTTCGCCGAGGTCGACGCGGCCGGCGACTCCGGGCGGGGCTTCGCCCCCCGCTCGGCGGACGACCAGTTCATCATCTACACCGGCGGCACCACCGGCATGCCCAAGGGCGTGATGTGGCGCCAGGAGGACCTGTTCTTCTCCGGGCTCGGCGGCGGGGCACCCACAGGCGACCCGGTCAAGACCCCGCAGGAGCTGGCCGAACGGGTGGCCGCGGGCGGTGAGGGCATCACGTTCTTCCCCACTCCCCCGCTGATGCACGGCACCTCGACGCTCACCGCGTTCATCGGCTTCAACTTCGGCCAGCGGGTCGTGGTGCACCGCAAGTTCGTGCCGCACGAGGTGCTGCGCACCATCGAGAAGGAGAAGGTCACCAGCGTCTCGCTGGTGGGCGACGCGATGCTGCGCCCGCTCATCGACGCGTTGAAGGGACCGCTGAAGGGCACCGACTGCTCGGCACTCTTCTCCGTGTCGAGTTCCGGCGCGATCATGTCCGACTCGGTGCGGGCGGAGTTCCAGTCCCTGGTCCCCCATGTGATGCTGCTGAACAACTTCGGTTCCTCCGAGTCCGGTTTCAACGGCACCGCGACCGCCGACTCCGGCCCCCGCAACGGCTTCCGCCTCCAGGTCAACGCCCGTACGGCGGTCGTCGACCCGGCGACCTTCGAGCCCGCGGCCCCGGGCGAGCCCGGCCGGATCGCCCAGCGCGGCCATGTGCCCCTCGGTTACTACAACGACCCGGCCAAAACCGCCGAGACCTTCTTCCGCAAGGGCGAGGAGCGCTGGGTGCTGCTGGGCGACATGGCGACGGTCGACGCGGACGGCATCGTGACCGTGCTGGGCCGGGGCTCGCAGTGCATCAACACCGGGGGCGAGAAGGTGTATCCGGAGGAGGTCGAGCAGGCGCTCAAGTCCCATCCGGACGTGTACGACGCGCTGGTCGCCGGCGCCCCCGACGCCCGCTGGGGCAATCAGGTCGCCGCCGTGGTGCAGGTGCGGGAGGGCGCCCAGGCGCCCACACTCGACGAGATGCAGGCGCACTGCCGGACCCGGCTGGCCGGATACAAGATCCCGCGCCGGCTGGTGATCGCGCCCCGCATCCAGCGCTCCCCCAGCGGCAAGGCGGACTACCGCTGGGCCCGCTCCGTGATCACTCCGGCCGGGGACTGACGGGCGGCCCGCACGGCGTCACCCGAGTGCGCGGCCCCGCGTCCCGTCGCGGGCGCGCGGCCGCGCCGGGACGTAAGCCATTCGGGCACGCCCCGCGCACGAGCGGACACCCTGCGTGGCACCGGAGGGTGATCGCCCATAGCTTCGGCTCATGAGGAAACGACACATCAAGGCCCTCGTGGGCATCGCAGCCGCCTCGGCCGCCGGCCTCGGCGTCCTCGCGCCGACCGTCCCCGCCGCCGCCACGAGCGGCCATGTGGTGCGTCCGGGCCAGTCCATCCAGGCGGCGGTGGACGCCGCCCGTCCCGGCGAGACGATCGTCGTCGAGCCCGGTACGTACCGCGAGAGCGTCCTGATCACCACACCCGGGATCACGCTCCGCGGCGCCGGGGACCGTACCGTCATCGAACCGGGCGAGGGCGCCGCGCGTACGGGCAACGCCTGCGCGAAAGCGGGCAACGGCATCTGCGTCCTCGGCACCGCGGGGCACACCGTCGACGGGGTCACGCTGCGGTCCCTGAGCGTCGCCGGGTTCACCAGGAGCGGTGTCTGGGCGTCGTGGACCGACCGGCTGGAGGTCCGCTCGGTGACCTCCGCGGGCAACGGTGTCTGGGGCATCGCCCAGCAGCGCTCCACCCGCTCCGACGTGCGGGACAACCACGCCTACGGCAACGGCGACGCGGGCATCTTCGTCGCCAACAGCGTCGACGAGGAGGGCGGCGCGACCGACACCGGCGGCACCCGGGTCCGGGGCAACACCCTCAGCGACAACCGCATCGGCTTCACCGCCCGGCGCGTGCGCAACCTCTCGGCGCGCGACAACACTCTCACGGCCAACTGCACGGGCGTCTTCGTCGTGGGCGACGAGGGCACCCCGCACGCCGGGGACATGTCCATCCGGTCCAACCGGATCACCGGCAACAACAAGTTCTGCGCCGCCACCGAGCGGCTGCCCGCGCTCCAGGGTTCGGGGATCGTCCTGACCGGCACGGAGACGACCGAGGTGCGGTCCAACGTGATCCGCGACAACGTGGGCGCCACCCCGCTCTCCGGGGGCATCGTGCTGTTCAAGAGCTTCGTCGGTGCGAAGAACAACGACAACACGATCACCGGCAACGTGGTCCTGGGCAACGGCCCGGAGGACGTCGCCGACCGTGACACCGGCACGGGCAACCGCCTGACGGGCAATGTCTGCGGCACGTCCGCACCGGCCGGACTGTGCTGACCGGTCCACCCCGCACACCGGATTCCCCCCGCACGAGGAGAAGCGAGACGGCATGACCACCGTGAGCACCACACCCACCACCCCCGTCCAGCCCCTGCACACCCCCCAGCCGGCCATGCGGCTGCGCGAGATCGTGTTCGGCGCGGCCCGTGCGGCGGCCGTGCGCGCGGCGGCCCGGCTCGGCGTGGCCGACGCGCTGGGCGAGACCCCGGCCACCGCGGAGGACCTCGCCGGGGCGGTGGGGACCGAGGCCGCGCCGCTGCGCCGGCTGCTGCGCGCCCTGTCCTGCTACGGCGTCTTCACCGAGAACGCCGACGGCACCTTCGCCCACACCGACATGTCCCGGCTGCTCCGCGAGGACGACCCGCAGAGTCTGCGGGCCATCTCCCTGTGGTGCACGGAACCGTGGACCTGGGAGGTGTGGCCGCGGCTGGACGACGCGGTGCGCTCGGGCACCCAGGTCTTCGAGGACGTGTTCGGCAAGGAGTTCTTCGACTACCTCCACCAGGACGCCCACGAGTCGGCGCACATCTTCAACCGGGCGATGACCACGTCGAGCGTGCAGTCGGCGCTGGACGTGGCCGCGCTGCTCGACCTCACCGGGGTGTCCTCGGTCGCGGACATCGGCGGCGGCCAGGGGCACGTGCTGGCGAGCCTGCTGGAGAAGCACCCCTCGGTCAGCGGCACGCTGATGGACCTGCCGGGCGTCGCGGCCCGCGCCGACGAACGGCTGCGCGAGGGCGGGGCGCTCGCCGACCGGGCGACCATCGTCTCCGGCGACTGCCGCGAGGGCATCCCGGTCGCGGCCGACCTCTACATCATCAAGAACATCCTGGAGTGGGACGACGACAGCACCCGCCGGGCGCTGCGCGCCGTCGTCGCCGCGGCCCGTCCGGGCGCGCGGGTCGTCGTCATCGAGAACCTGGTGGACGACACCCCGTCGATGCGGTTCACCACGGCCATGGACCTGCTGCTGCTCCTGAACGTCGGCGGGGCCAAGCACACCCGGCAGAGCCTGGTCGACCGGCTGTCGGACGCCGGTCTGCTGATCGGCGAGATCCGGCCCGTCAATCCGTATCTGCACGCCTTCGAGTGCGTGGTGCCCGACTGACGGGCGGGCGATCGGCGCGTGGAAACGCCCCGGGTCCGGCCGTCCGGCCGGACCCGGGGCGTTCTCCGGTGGCGCGGGTCAGCCGCGCTGCCAGTGGTAGAACTCCTGCGCCATCGCGTCCTTGGGGCCCCGCCAGGTCTGCGGGTCGTAGGGGCTGACGAAGGCGGTCAGCCGGTCGCTGATGTCCTTGAACGCGGGGTGCTCGGTCACCTTGGCGATCTCCGGGCCGGGCGGGCGCTCGGACTCGATCAGATGCAGATAGACGTCGCCGAACTGGAAGAGCTTGCGCCGGGTGACACCGACCAGGTGCGGCAGTTCGCTGTCGTCGGACGCGGCGAACAGCTCGGCGATGTCCGGGGCCGACCCGGGCGCCATCCGGGCGACGATCAGGGCGTGGTGCATCGGGGATGCCTTTCTCGTACGCCGTCCGGGACCCGGCCGTGGGGCGGGGTCCCGGACGAGGGGTGGTGGGGCGTCAGTTGGCGGGGACCGCGGCGGAGCGGCGCCCCCGGTCGCGCTGTTCGATCCTGTCCCGGATGAGTTCCATCTGGACGCGCGAGTTGCGGTTGATGTTGTCGGTCATCCAGGCGTCGTCGACCGGGGCGTCCGGGCGCATCGCGAAGTCCTGCTTCCAGTGCATCCGGGTGCCGCCGGGGACCTCGGCGTACGTCCAGTGGATGTTCATGTGGTCGAACGGGCCGGTCTCGACGCGGCGGGCCCGGACCTCGCGTGCGGGGCGGTCCGTGGTGCGCTCGGAGACCCAGCTCCACACCTTGCCGTTGTCGTCGGGGTGCATGGTGAGGCGGAACACGGTGCGCTCGCCGTCCCGCTCCATGACCTCGACCGAGGCGTACTCGCTGAACAGCTGCGGCCAGTTCTCCAGGTCGTTCGTCATCTCCCAGACCAGGTCCAGGGGGGCGGCGATGACGATCTCGTTCTCGGTGTGTCCGGGCACGGTCAGGCTCCTGTCATGAGGCTGTTGTTGACGAGGTCGAGGAACTCGCGAGGCGTCCTGCACCGGTCGGCGTCGGCGGGCAGCGGCCGGCCGTGGCGGTTCTCCAGCACGCCGACGATGCCGAGGAGTCCCAACGAGTCCAGGCCGAACTCGTCGAAGGCGGTCGCGGGCCGGCTCTCCATCTCCCGGGGGTCGACATTCAGTCCGGCGCCCTTCTTCATGAGGGTGGCGAGTTCTTCGTACGTCAGTCGGTCGGTCATGGGACTTCTCCTTCGCTCACGAGGGGGTGTCGGTGGGGCTCACGCGGGGCGCCGCAGCACCATCGCCGCGTTCGAGCCCATGAGGCCGCGGCTGAGCACGAGGGCCGTGCGCAGTTCGGCGGGCCGGGCCCGGCCCATCACCAGATCGAGGTCGTGGCAGACCTCGAAGACGTGGGGGGTGGGCGGGACCAGGCCGTCCTCCAGGGCGAGGACGGCGGCCGCGGTGTCCAGTACGGGGGCGCCGCAGTAGGCCCGTCCGGTGCCGGTCTTCGGCGCCGTGACGGGGACGCGCCGGCCGTGCGCGCCGAGCGCGTCCGCCAGCGCCAGGGCCTCGGCCCGGTCCGCCTCGGGCACGCCGAGTGCGTCCGCGAAGACCACGTCGATCTCCTCGGGCGCGCACCGCGCCTCACGCAGCGCCCCCTCGACGGCGCGGGCGAGCCCCTCGCGGGACTCCTCCCAGCGCCTCGCGGTGGTGAACGTGGCGGCGTGGCCGGCGATCTCGGCGCGGATCCGGGCGCCGCGCCCGCGTGCGGCCTCCTCCGCCTCGACGACGAGCATCGCACCGCCCTCGGCGGGCACGAAGCCGCAGGCGTCGGCGGTGAAGGGGCGGTAGGCGCGGGTCGGGTCCTGTTCGGTGCTCAGGTCGCGGTAGCCGAGCTGGCAGACGACCGAGTAGGGCGCGAGGGGGGCCTCGGCGGCGCCGACGACCACGGCGTCGGTGCCGCGGCGGACCGAGCGGGCGGCGTGCGCGAGGGCGTCGAGCCCGCCGGCCTCGTCGCTGGCCACCACGCCGCAGGGCCCCTTGAAGCCGCCGCGGATCGAGATCTGGCCGGTGCTGGCCGCGTAGAACCAGGCGATCGACTGGTAGGGGCCCACATAGGTGGAGCCCTGGCCCCACAGCCGCTGGAGTTCGCGCTGGCCGAACTCGCCGCCGCCGGAACCGGCCGCGGTCACCACGCCGACGCCGAACGGGGCGTCCTCGTAGTCGGCGCGGCCGAGCCGGGCGTCGTCGAGCGCCATGTCCGCGGCGGCCATCGCGAAATGGGTGAAGCGGTCGGTCTGGACGAGGTAGCGCTCCTCGATGAGCGCGACCGGGTCGAAGCCCCGGACCTCGCCCGCCACATGGAGCGGCAGGTCCTCGCAGCCCTCGCGGGTGACCCGGTCGAGGACGCTCATGCCCTCCTGGGTCCGCTTCCAGAAGGCTTCGGTGGTGGTTCCGTTGGGGGCGACGACGCCGATGCCGGTGACGACGGCGTTCCGGTCGTTTCGGGTGCTCATGGAGTCCTCCCGCCGGTTCTGGTGAGGGCCACCGCGGACTGGAATCCGCCGAATCCGCTGCCGACCGACAGCACGTTGCGCAGCGTGAGCGGACGCGCGGTGCGGGGCACGTAGTCGAGGTCGCACTCGGGGTCCGGGGACTCGTAGTTCGCCGTCGGCGGCACCGTCTGGTGGACCAGGGCGAGGACGCAGGCGGCGATCTCTATCGCCCCGATCGCCCCGAGCGAGTGGCCGACCATCGATTTGATGGAGCTCATCGGGACCGTGCGGGCGTGCTCGCCCAGGGCCCTCTTGACGGCCGCGGTCTCGTGCCGGTCGTTCTGCTTGGTGCCGGAGCCGTGCGCGTTGACGTAGTCGATCTCGTGGGCGGCGATGCCGGCGTGGCCCAGGGCCCGGTCGATGGCCTCGGCCATCTCCAGCCCCTCCGGGGTGAGCCCGGTCATGTGGTAGGCGTTGCCGAAGGTCGCGTACCCCGCGATCTCGCAGTACACGGTGGCACCGCGGGCGCGCGCGTGCTCCAGTTCCTCCAGGACGAGGACGGCTCCGCCCTCGCCCATCACGAAGCCGTCGCGGCGCGCGTCGAAGGGGCGCGAGGCGTGCTCCGGGTCGTCGTTGTTGGGCGACGTCGCCTTGATCGCGTCGAAGCAGGCGACGGTGATCGGGGTGATCGGGGAGTCGGAGGCCCCGGCGACGCAGACGTCGACGCGGCCCTCCTCGATGGAGTGGAAGGCGTACCCGATCGCGTCGAGGCCGGAGGTGCAGCCGGTGGAGACGGTCTGCACGGGGCCGTGCGCCCCGACCTGTTCGGCGACGGCCGAGGCCAGCGTGGACGGGGAGAAGGCCCGCTCCAGATGGGCACCGGCCCGGCGGTGGTCGACGTCCCAGCGGGCGCCGCTCTCGCTGACCGCGACGTAGTCGTGCTCCAGCCGGGTGGTCCCGCCGACGGCCGTGCCGAGGGAGACGCCGACGCGCCACGGGTCGGTGCGCTCCATGTCGAGTCCGGCGTCGGCCAGGGCCTCGCGGGCGGCGACCATCGCGAACTGCACATAGCGGTCCGCGCGGGCGATCTCGTCCTCGTCCAGTCCGTGCGTCGCCGGGTCGAAGTCGCATTCGGCGGCGATCCGGGACCGGAAGCCGGCCGGGTCGAAGAGCGTGATGCCCCGGGTCGCGGTGCGGCCGTTGGCCAGCAGGTCCCAGAAGGCCGGGGTGCCGATGCCGCCCGGGGCGACGACACCGACTCCCGTAACGGCCACGCGCCGGGTCACGAGGCGGCCTCGCTTCGTTCTGGCGGCGCTCCGCGCTCGGCCGTCTCGGTGACCTCGGTGTCCACGTGGCCGAGTTCCGGGCGGGGGGCGAGCGGACCGAGGTGGAAGACCATCCGGGCCTCGATGTCGCCGACGTTGCGGAAACGGTGGCGCACGTGCGGGGGGATCAGCAGTCCCTGGTCGGGCCGCATCGCGTGGGTCTCGCCGTCCAGGTCGACCTCCAGGAGGCCGTTCACCACGTAGACGAACTCCTCGGAGTACGGGTGGTAGTGCTCGCCGATGCGGTCCCCCGGCTGCACGATGGCCAGGCCCATGAAACCGCTGGTGGCGCCGACGGCCGTCGGGGTGAGGAGGGCGCGCAGATCACCTCCGCGCCTGCGGTTGGGCTGGGTCTCGCTGAGGTCCACGATGCGTGGCCGGTGCGTGGTCATGACTGCTTCCTCCTGGCGTTGTGCGCGGGTACGACGACGGGTCGAGCGAGAACCCCCCGGGCGGTCCGGGGCGCGTCTCAGGAATCGGCGGCGCGGCGGTCGGTGATCAGCCGCATCTCGGAGCGGGCGAGGAAGCGCGCGGCGTCCTGGTCGGTGGCCGGGACGGCCGTGGCCTCGCCGTCGAGGAGTCGGGCGAGCCGGGCCCCCTTGCCGGGGCCGTCGACGCCGAGGGCCTGGGCGGGGTGCGCGTCCAGCGGGCCGCTGACCTCCAGGAGGCGGACGACGACGTCGTCGCGCTGGAAGATCGTGCTGCTCTCGATGGGGCTGCCCGGGTCGTCGGCGGCCTCCTCGTCGTGGCCGGCGAGCAGCCGGGCCAGCGCCATTCCGCAGCCTTCCTTGGCCCGGTAGTACAGCGCGTGACGGTCGATCAGGTCGGGGGCGTGCCGGCCGGTGGTGACGTGGTGGACGGTGGGCAGGGCCGCGCGGGTGAAGAACATCCGGGCCGAGTCGGGGTCGGAGAGGTCGCGCTCCTGCTCCAGGTACGGGTTGAGCGCCTCCTCCACGGCCCGGACCTCGGGCTGGCGGGAGACATGGCGCAGGGCGGCGAGCAGGTCGCCCTCGACCTCGACGGCGCGGACCACGCGGTTGCCGTGCATGAAGAGGGAGGTGCGGCGCAGCCGGGTGTGGTCGTCGACGCGGGCCTGCGGGGAGTCGTAGTCGGCCAGGATCTTGGCGACGATCTCCTCGGTGCCCGGCCTGACGGTGAACGTCAGCGCGTGGCGCACCACGCCGTCACCGACCCGGGGCGAGGGCTGGAGGCCCGTCCGCTCGGTGCCGGGCACGGTCTCGAAGCCCTTGCCGGTCTCGCGCAGCACGCTGAAGCGCAGCGAGCGGGTGTCGCGCACGCAGTTGTGCAGCGGCTGCACGGTGGCGACGTGCTCCTCGCTGTTGACCCAGGCGAGGAAGGGCGGGGCGCTCTCCCACTCGCTGGTGATCAGCCACTGCGAGGGGTTCTCGATGGACTGGCACAGCTGGTCGCTGAGGTGGCCGGGCACGGACGCCACCTGGTTGCGCAGATGCTCGTACGCCTCCAGGAACTGCTGCTGCGCGCCGTCGTACAGGTCCAGGAGCAGGACGACCCGCAGCCTGGATCCGTCGAAGGCGGACTGGGAGATCCGTTCCGAGAGGGTGGTGGTCATCGTGCGAACTCCTTCGAGACGGTGGGGGAACCGGCGGGCGCCGGGGGGAACCGTCGAGTGGGGGGCCGGAGCGGGGAGTCTCCCGGCGGACGTGTCCGGTGCGCCCGGGAGCGCGGGAGCCGTCTCCGTGACCGATCGTGAAACGCTGGTCCGGCTGACGCGAGATTTATGAACCGTTCAGGTGAGCGGGCGTCCGAAGGCCTCCGGCGAGGGCATCAACACTGCATCTGTACGGCGTCCGAGCAGGAGCGATTGATGAACGAGAACGTCGACGTGCGTGTGCCGGTCCTCATCGTGGGCGGCTCGCTGGTGGGTCTGTCCGCATCCCTTTTCCTCGGCCGGCTCGGCGTCGGGCACCTGCTGGTCGAGAAGCACGCGGCGACCTCCACGCACCCGCGCGGACGCGGCAACAACGTCCGCACGATGGAGATCTTCCGGGGTGCCGGGGTGGAGGAGCCGATCCGGGCCGCGGCCACGGTCCTGGCGGAGAACCACGGCATCCTCCAGGCCGGTTCGCTGACGGGTGACGACCAGGAGTGGCTGTTCAAGGAGATCGACCCGGGCGGGGCGCTCGCCCGGTTCAGTCCGAGCGGCTGGTGCCTGTGCAGCCAGAACGACCTGGAGCCGGTGCTGCTGGACCGGGCCCGGGAGCAGGGCGGTGATCTGCGGTTCTCGACCGAGCTGATGTCGTTCGACGCGGACGGGTCGGGGGTCACGGCCGCGGTGAAGAACCGGGAGACGGGTGAGCACACCACCGTTCGGGCGGACTATCTGATCGCCGCCGACGGTCCGCGCAGCCCGGTGCGGGAGCAGCTGCGCATCGGCCGTTCGGGTGCCGGTGACCTGTTCCACAACGTGAGCATCACCTTCCGCTCGCACCGGCTCGCCGAGGTGCTGGGCGACCGGCGCTTCATCGTCTGCTACCTGACGAATCCGGAGGCGGACGGCGCGCTCCTGCCGGTGGACAACGCGAGCGAGTGGGTGTTCCACGCGCCGTGGCAGCCGGACCGGGGCGAGACGCTGGAGGACTTCACGGACGAGCGGTGCGCCGACCACATCCGCCGGGCGGTCGGGGCTCCGGACCTCGATGTGGAGATCACCGGCCGGGCACCGTGGCACGCGGCCGAGCGGGTGGCGGACCGCTACTCCCGGGGCCGGGTCTTCCTGGCCGGGGACTCGGCGCACGAGATGTCGCCCACCGGGGCGTTCGGCTCCAACACCGGCATCCAGGACGCGCACAACCTGGCGTGGAAGCTGGCGGCGGTGCTGCGCGGCGACGCCGGGCCCCGGCTGCTGGACACCTACGAGGCGGAGCGGCTTCCGGTGGCGCGGGCGACGAGCGAACGGGCCTCGGCGCGTTCGGGTGAGCACAGCCACCCGGGGTACGCGGCCCCGCCGACCGTCGGCGGCGGCAGGCGCGGCGGAATGCTGAACGTGGCGCTGGGCTACCGCTATGTGGACGGTGCGGTCCTCGGCGTCGGGCCGGACCGCCCGGTGGTGCCCGAGGGCGTCCGGCTGACGGGCGAGCCGGGCAGCCGGGCCCCCCATCTGTGGCTGCGGCGCGGCGGGGAGCGGATCTCCACGCTGGATCTGTACGAGCGGGACTTCGTGCTGCTCGCGGATGTCTCGGACACGGTGTGGCGGGCGGCCGCCGCCCGGGTCGCGGAGCGGCTGGGGGTGCGGCTCGACGCGTACGGGATCGGCACCGGCCCCGGCGCCGATCTGGAGCCGGAGGCCGGTGCGGACTGGGCCGAGGCGCACGGGACGGACCGGGAGGGCGCCGTGGTGGTGCGCCCGGACGGCTTCGTGGCCTGGCGGGCGGAGTCGGCCGTGGGGAACACCGAGCAGGCGCTGTACGAGGTCATGGCGGCGCTGCTGCGCCGGGACTGACCGGGCGGGCCCCGGGGCTCAGCCCACGCCGAACGACCGGAGGACGGACAGGAACTCCTCCGGTCGTTCGGTGTGCACGAGATGGCCGGCGTCGATGGTGACGAACAGGCCGTCGGGGATCTGTCCGGCCATCCAGGCCAGCTCCTCCTGGGCTATGTGGCTGCCCGGTCCACCGCCGATGACGAGGGTGGGCGCGGTGATCTCGCCGAGGAGTTCCCGCCCGGCCGGGTCGGGGCCGTTCAGCTGGGCGTCGGTGGAGGGGACCAGGGGCCAGTCGAAGTCCAGTTCTCCCTCGGGGCGTTCGGGCACCGGACGGGGCGGGTTCAGCGGGAGGGGCGGGGGTACCTCCTCCAGGACCAGGCGGCCGATCAGTCCGGGCTGGCGTTCGGCGAGCAGCAGCGCGGCCGCGCCGCCCATGGAGTGGCCGACGACGGTCGCGCCCGCCAGATTGCGGGCTTCGAGGAAGGCGTGCAGATCGTCGCGGAACAGCTCGAAGGAGTAGCGGCCCGGCCAGTCGCTGAGTCCGTGGCCACGGAAGTCGAAGGCGTACACCCGGTGGGTGGCGGCGAGCCGTTCGGCCACGGTGGTCCAGGTGGCGCCGGAACCGCAGCGGCCGTGGGCGAGGACGACGGGCGGGGCGGCGGGGTCGCCCCAGACGCGGTAGGCGAGACGGATCCCGCCGGCCTGGACGCTGCGCACCTCGGGGTCGAGGAAGGCGGTGACGGTGCGGACGAAGGCACCGGGGTCGTCGATCCACGGGAAGTGCGCGGCACCGCGCTGGACGGCGAACTCCGACTCCGGGAAGAGCGCGGCGAGTTCGGCGGCCCGGTCGGGGGTGGGAATGGCGTCGTACTCACCGGCGAGGACGAGCACGGGGGCGGGGAACGCGCGGAGCGCGGGGAGCGTCGCGGCGGGGTCGAAGGCCCCCTCCGCGAGGTGGGCCCGTGCCGCCGCCGAGTTGATCTGCCCGGGCGCGGCGGCGGCGTGTTCCCGTGCCCGCGCGTCCCAGCGTCCGTAGAGGAAGGGCCGTGCCGCGGCCCGGAGTTCGTCGCTGTCGTGCCCGGCCCGGAGCTGTTCCAGCGCGGCGAGCGCCTCCTCGTACCAGGGTTCCGTGGCGCGCAGGGCGGCGGCCTCGCGGACCTCGCGCTCCCCGGGGACGAAGCCGACGGCCCGGGTGGCGGGGGCGACGAGGACGAGGCTGCGCAGGGCCTCCGGGTGGCGGGCGGCGTACAGCGCGGCGAGGTCGGCGCCCGCCGAGTGGGCCAGCAGGTCGACGCGTTCGAGGCCGAGGTGCCGGCGCAGCGCCTCGACGTCCGCGACGAGCCGGTCGCACCGGCAGGAGGACAGATCGTCGGGTACGGCGGATTCCCCGCTGCCGCGCGGGTCGAGCACGATCAGCCGCCGGACGGAGGAGAGCCCGCCGAGGTCGCCGAGGTAGGCGCCGGCCCGCATCGGGCCGCCCGGCAGGCAGATCAGCGGCGCTCCCTCTCCCCTGACGCGGTAGGCGAGTTCGGTCCCGTCGTACGTACGAAAAGTCGGCATGGACCCATCCAAACAGGGCCGCCGGGGTGATGCGGCCGTGTTCGGTACGGGCGTATCCGCGATGCCGGACGGGCGGCCCCACCGGATGCGTCACGCCTCTTGCCACGCGGTACAAGATCCTGACTTACTGCTTCCCAGGAGAGCGACCGAATGATCGGTCGACGGCACGGTGCGCACGGACGAGGGAGATCCGCATGACGGCTCTGCTGGACGCGGCGGAACGGATGGACCGCGAGGAGCTCGCGGCGCTGCAGCTGGAGCGGCTGCGGGCGACCCTGCACCACGTGTACGCGCATGTCGGGCACTACCGCAGGGCGTTCGACCGGGCGGGGGTGCATCCGGACGACTGCCGCTCCCTGGCCGACCTCGCCCGGTTCCCGTTCACCACCAAGGCCGATCTGCGGGACAACTACCCGTTCGGGATGTTCGCGGTGGACCGGGAGCGGGTGCGCCGGATCCACGCCTCCAGCGGGACGACGGGCCGGCCGACGGTCGTGGGCTACACGGAGAAGGACCTGGACGTCTGGGCGGACGTGGTGGCGCGCTCGCTCCGGGCGGCGGGCGCCCGCCCCGGGCAGCTGGTCCATGTCGCGTACGGGTACGGGCTGTTCACCGGGGGACTCGGCGCGCACTACGGGGCGGAGCGGCTGGGCTGCACGGTCGTGCCCGCCTCGGGCGGGATGACGGCCCGGCAGGTGCAGCTGATCCAGGACTTCCGGCCCGACGTCGTCATGGTGACGCCGTCGTACATGCTCACCCTGCTCGACGAGTTCGAGCGGCAGGGGGTGGATCCCCGGTCGACCTCGCTGAAGGTGGGGCTGTTCGGGGCCGAGCCGTGGACGCAGGAGATGCGGCGGGAGATCGAGGAGCGGTTCGCGATCGACGCGGTCGACATCTACGGGCTCTCGGAGGTGATGGGCCCGGGGGTGGCGCAGGAGTGCGTGGAGACGAAGGACGGGCTGCACATCTGGGAGGACCACTTCTACCCCGAGGTGGTCGATCCGTTCACCGGTGAGGTGCTGCCCGAGGGCGAGCGGGGCGAGCTGGTGTTCACCTCGCTGACCAAGGAGGCCATGCCGGTGATCCGCTACCGCACCCGGGACCTGACCCGGCTGCTGCCCGGCACGGCGCGGGTGTTCCGGCGGATGGAGAAGGTGACCGGGCGCAGCGACGATCTGGTGATCCTGCGCGGGGTGAACCTGTTCCCGACGCAGATCGAGGAGATCGTGCTGCGCACGCCCGGGGTCTCGCCGCATTTCCAGCTGCGGCTGACCCGGCGCGGGCGCCTCGACGTGCTCACGGTGCGGGCGGAGGCGCGGGCCGGGACGAGCGCGGAGCAGCGGGAGGCGGCGGCCGCCTCGGTCGCGGCGGCCGTCAAGGACGGGATCGGGGTGTCGGTCGGGGTCGAGATCCTGGACCCGGAGACCCTGGAGCGTTCGGTGGGCAAGTTCCGCCGGATCGTGGACGACCGGGACCGGCCGGGCGGCTGAGGGCGGGCCCTTCCGGCGGGCGGGTCCGCCGGAAGGGGTGGGGCCGGTCAGGCGAGCCGGTCGCGCAGTTCGCGCTTGAGGATCTTCCCGCTGGCGTTGCGCGGCAGCTCGTCCACGAAGACGACGCGCTTGGGGGCCTTGAAGTGGGCGAGCTTCTCCCGGGCGTGCGCGATCAGTTCGGCCTCGGTGGTCTCCTCGCGCCGCACCACGACGGCGGTGACGGCCTCGATCCAGCGCTCGTCGGGCAGTCCGACGACGGCGGCCTCGGCCACGGCCGGGTGGGTGTAGAGGGCGTCCTCGACCTGGCGGGAGGCGACGAGGACGCCTCCGGAGTTGATGACGTCCTTGACCCGGTCGACGACGGTGAAGTACCCCTCCGCGTCCCGCACGGCGAGGTCGCCGGAGTGGAACCAGCCGTCGCGGAAGGCCTCCTCGGTCTCCTGGGGCTTGTCCCAGTAGCCGCTGCACAGCTGGGGCGAGCGGTAGACGACCTCGCCGGCGGTGCCGTCGGGGACCTCCTTGCCGTCCTCGTCGACGACCCTCGCCTCCACGAAGAGGACGGGCCGGCCGCAGGAGTCCATCCTGCCCTCGTGCTCGTCCGGTCCCAGCACGGTGGCGAGGGGGCCGATCTCGCTCTGGCCGAAGCAGTTGTAGAAGGCGAGGCCGGGCAGGCGGGCGCGCAGCCGTTCCAGCACGGGGACGGGCATGATCGAGGCGCCGTAGTACGCCTTGCGCAGTCCGCCCAGGTCGCGGGTGGCGAAGTCCGGGTGGTTGGCGAGGCCGATCCAGACGGTGGGCGGGGCGAAGAGGCTGTCGGCCCGGCCCGACTCGACGAGGTCGAGGATCCGGGCGGCGTCGGGGGCGTCCAGCACCGTGTTCTCCGCGCCGACCGCGAGATAGGGCAGCAGGAAGACGTGCATCTGCGCGGAGTGGTAGAGCGGCAGGGCGTGCACGGGCCGGTCGCCGGGGCGCAGGTCGAGGGCGGCGATGGCGCTGACGTACTCGTGGACGAGGGCGCCGTGCGTCATCATCGCGCCCTTGGGCTGGGCTGTGGTGCCCGAGGTGTACAGGAGCTGGACGAGGTCGTCGGCGCCCGGTGCGCGCTCGGGGACGAAGGGGCGCGGGGTCTCCAGCGCGGCCAGCAGCGAACCGGGGTCGTCCCGCAGCGCCCGGACGGTGTACCCCTCGGGGACCCGGGCGGCCAGGTCCGGGTCGGTGAGGACCAGGGAGCTGCCGGACTGGCGCAGGATGTAGTCGAGGTCGTCGCCCGTGAGGTTCTGGTTGACCGGTACGTGCACCAGCCCGGCGCGGGCGCAGGCCAGGTAGGCGATCAGATAGGCGTCGGAGTTGTGGGCGTAGGAGGCGACCCGGTCGCCGGGGCGCAGCCCGTGGTCCTCCGCCAAAACGGCGGCTGCCGTGGAGACGGCCTCGTCGAGCCCCTGGTAGGTCCAGCTCCGTCCGGCGTACCGCAGGGCGGTGCGCCCGGGGGTGCGCCGGGCGCTGCGGGTCACGACTCCGTCGACTGTGCTGCTGCGTACTGCGGTCATGGCGTGATCCTGAGCGGCGCGGGCCCCGGGGTCAAGGGTCCGGATACCGACCGGGATGTTGACAGGCGCACGGCTGTACTGGCTGAGTTGCCCCCGACACCTCGAACCCGCGAGTAACCGTCGTCCGCACCCCCAGAGTTGGGAGGACCGTTGCCCCTCCGGAACCGTCTGAGACTGCTCGCCGTCTCGGGCCTCGCCCTTTTCACCGTGTCGGCGTCGCTGCCGCCGGCCTCGGCGCACGAGACCCGGACCCACCATCCGTCGGGCGGCGGACTGTCCGCCGTGATCCGCTACACCGAATACGGCATTCCGCACATCGTGGCCCGGGACTACGCGAATCTGGGCTTCGGCAACGGCTGGGCACAGGCGGCCGACCAGGTGTGCACGCTCGCCGACGGCTTCGTCACGCTGCGCGGGGAGCGATCGCGGTACTTCGGGGCGGACGCCGCGCCGGACGGTTCGCTCTCCTCGGCCACGAAGAACCTCTCCAGCGATCTCTACTTCCGCGGGGTACGCGACAGCCGGACCGTGGAGAAGCTGCTGGCGACACCCGCCCCGGCCGGTCCGGGCCGGGACGTGAAGGAGCTCCAGCGCGGCTGGGCGGCCGGGTACAACGCCTGGCTGGCACAGAACCGGATCACCGATCCGGCCTGCCGGGGCGCCCGCTGGGTGCGTCCGGTGACCGCGCTGGACGTCGCGGAGCGGGCGTTCGCGCTCTCGGTGCTCGGCGGTCAGGGACGCGGCATCGACGGGATCACGGCCGCGCTGCCGCCGGCCGCCGCCCCCTCGGCCTCCGTGCCCGCCACACCGTCGCCCGAGCGGGCGGCGGAGGCGGCGGCGGAGCTGCTCTCGACGCAGAACGCGGACATGGGGTCCAACGCGGTGGCGTTCCGGGGCAGCACGACGGCGGGCGGGCGCGGGCTGCTGCTCGGCAATCCGCACTACCCGTGGCAGGGCGGGCGGCGGTTCTGGCAGTCGCAGCAGACGATCCCCGGTGAGCTGAACGCGGCGGGCGGTTCGCTGCTCGGCTCGGCGACGCTCTCCATCGGGCACAACGCGGACGTCGCCTGGAGCCACACCGTGGCCACGGGCGTCACCCTCAACCTCCACCAGCTGACCCTGGCCCCGGACGATCCCACCGTCTACCTGGTGGACGGGAAGCGGCGGCGGATGACCGCACGGACCGTGTCGGTCGCGGTGGCGGGCGGTCCGGACGTCACGCGGACCCAGTGGTGGACCGCCTACGGCCCGGTCGTCACCTCGCTCGGCGCGGGCCTGCCGCTGCCGTGGACGCGGGCGTCGGCGTACGCGCTGAACGATCCGAACGCCGTCAATCTGCGCTCGGGCGACACCGCGCTGGGCTTCAGCAGGGCCCGGAGCACGGCGGGGATCAAGGAGGCGCTGCGCCGCACGCAGGGGCTGCCGTGGGTGAACACGATCGCGGCCGACTCCTCTGGGCACACCTTCTTCTCGCAGTCGCAGGTGCTGCCGAGGATCACCGACGATCTCGCCGCGCGCTGCTCGACGCCGCTGGGCAAGGTCACCTATCCGTCGTCGGGGCTCGCCGTGCTGGACGGCTCGCGGAGCGACTGCGCGCCGGGCTCGGACCCGGACGCGGTGCAGCCGGGGATCTTCGGGCCGGGCCGGATGCCGACGGTGGAGAACACCCCGTACGTCGAGAACTCCAACGACAGCGCCTGGCTGGCGAACGCGGACGCCCCGGTGACCGGCTACGAGCGGGTGTTCGGGACGGTCGGGACGCCGCGTTCGATGCGGACCCGGGGTGCCGTCGAGGACGTCGCCGCGATGGCGGGCCGGGGCCGGCTGACGGTCGCGGACCTGCAGAAACAGCAGTTCGCCGACCGGGCGCCGGCCGGTGATCTGGTCGCGGCCGATCTGGCGCGGGCGTGCGCGGCGCTGCCGGGCGGTACGGCGACGGCGAGTTCGGGCGCGGCGGTCGACGTCTCGGAGGCGTGCGCGGTGCTGCGCGACTGGGACCGCGCCGTCGACACGGGGAGCCGGGGCGCGCTGCTCTTCGACCGCTTCTGGCGCCGGGCGGCCGCCGTACCGGCGGCCGAGCTGTGGAAGGTCCCCTTCTCCCCCGCCGCCCCGGTCTCCACCCCCCGCACGCTGAACACCTCGGCGCCGGGTGTGCTGACGGCCCTGGCCGACGCGGTGGCCGAGCTGCGGGGCGCGGGCGTCGCGCTGGACGCGCCGCTGGGCGCGCACCAGTCGGTGCTGCGGGGCACGAAGCGGATCCCGGTCGGCGGCGGGACGGAGGCGCTGGGCGTCTGGAACAAGACGGAGGGCGTCTGGGATGCGGCCACGGCGTCGTACACGGACGTCTCGACCGGGTCCAGCTACATCCAGGCGGTCGGCTGGGACGGGAGCCGGTGCCCGGTGGCCCGGACGCTGCTCACGTACGCGCAGTCCTCGAACCCCGCGTCACCGCACTACAGCGACCAGACCGAGCTGTACTCGGCCGAGCGCTGGGTGACGTCCCGGTTCTGCGAGAAGGACATCGTCCGGTCACCGGAGCTGACGGTGGTGCGGGTGCGCGAGCGCCGCTGATCCCGGGAAACGCGATCAGCCCCTGGCCCCCGGCGGTCAGGGGCTGATCGCGAGGAAGACGAACGCGGCGAAGACCGACAGGTGGACGCCGCCCTGGAGCAGGGTCGCCCGTCCGGGCACGACGGTCAGCGCCCCCACCACGACGGTGAGCGCGAGCAGCACCATATGGGTGGCGCCCAGGCCGAGGTGGAGCGGTCCGTCGAGCCAGATCGAGGCGAGGGCGATGGCCGGGATGGTCAGGCCGATGCTGGCCATCGCCGAGCCGAGGGCCAGGTTGAGGCTGGTCTGGATGCGTTCGCGGCGGGCCGCGCGTACGGCGGCGAGGGTCTCGGGCAGCAGGACCAGCAGCGCGATGACGACGCCGACGACGGCCTGCGGCATACCGGCGGCCTCGACGCCCGACTCGATGGCCGGGGAGACGGCCTTGGCGTCGCCGACGACGGCGATCAGGGCGACGAGCAGCATGGCGAGGCTCAGCGCGGTGGCGCCGCGGCTCGGCAGGTGCGCCCGCTGCTCGTCCTGCCGGACGTGTCCGTCCTGGGTGAGCGGGAGGAAGTACTCGCGGTGCCGGACGGTCTGTACGGCGACGAACAGTCCGTAGAGGCAGAGCGAGGCGACGGCGGCGAAGCCCAGTTGGGCGGGCGAGAACTCGGGGCCCTTCTTGCCGGTGGTGAAGGTGGGGAGCACGAGGCTGAGCGTGGCCAGGGTGGCGACGGTGGCGAGCGCGCCGCCGGAGCCCTCCGCGTTGAAGACGACGACGCGGGTGCGGACGGCGCCCACCAGCAGGGAGAGCCCGACGATTCCGTTGCAGGTGATCATGACCGCCGCGAAGACGGTGTCGCGGGCCAGCGCGGTCGTCCTGGGCCCGCCGTCGGCCATCAGGGTGACGATGAGCGCGACCTCGATCACGGTCACGGCGACGGCGAGGACGAGCGAGCCGAAGGGTTCGCCGACGCGGTGGGCGATCACCTCGGCGTGGTGGACCGCGGCCAGGACCGCCCCGGCGAGGCAGAGCGCGACCACGGCGACGGCGGCGGAGGGCAGTTCGCGCCCCCAGCTGAACACCAGCGCGAGGGCGGCGACCAGCGGCACGACGACCGTCCACCGGGTCGCCAGTGAACGGATCGTCGCGCGCGTGTCCATGCCTCCCACGCTGCCAGAGCGGGCGGGGGCGCGCCCTCCGGGCGGACCGGCTCAGTCGCGGCCCTCCCAGTAGGGCTCCCGCAACCACCTTTTGTAGAGCTTGCCGTTGGGGTCGCGGGGCATCGCCTCGATGAAGCCGAGGGTCTTGGGCCGTTTGTACCCGGCGAGCAGCCCTGCGCAGTGGGCGAGGATCTGTTCGGCGAGCGCGTCCGTGGCCTCGTGCCCCTCGGCGGGTTCGACGACGGCCCGGACCTCCTCGCCCCAGTCGGGGTGCGGGATGCCGAAGACGGCGGCGTCGGCGACGGCGGGGTGGCGGAGCAGGGCGGACTCGATCTCGGCGGGGTAGATGTTCACCCCGCCGGAGATGATCATGTCGATCTTGCGGTCGCGGAGGAAGAGGTAGCCGTCCTCGTCCAGGACGCCGAGGTCGCCGACGGTGAAGAAGTCGCCGATGCGGTTCTTCCGGGTCTTGCCCTCGTCCTTGTGGTACTGGAAGCCGCCGGTGCTCATCTTCATGTAGACAGTGCCCAGTTCACCCGGGCCGAGCCGGTTGCCGTCGTCGTCGAAGACCGCGAGTTCGCTGATCGGCCAGGCCCGGCCGACGGTGCCCGGCTTCTTCAGCCAGTCGTCGGCGGTGGCGAAGGCGCCGCCGCCCTCGCTGGCCGCGTAGTACTCCTCGACGCAGTGCCCCCACCAGTCGATCATGGACCGTTTGACGTGGTCGGGGCAGGGGGCCGCGCCGTGGATGGCGTGCCGCATCGCCGAGACGTCGTAGCGCGAGCGGACCTCCTCGGGCAGGGCGAGGAGGCGGTGGAACTGGGTGGGGACCATGTGCGTGTGGGTGCAGCGGTGGGTGTCCATCGCCCGCAGCATCGCCTCGGGCGACCACTTGTCCATCAGGACCAGCGGGTGGCCGATGTGCAGGGCCGCTCCGGCGAACTGGAGCACGGCCGTGTGGTAGAGCGGCGAGCAGACCAGGTGGACATTGCCGTCGAAGGGCCTGATGCCGAAGATGCCGAGGAATCCGCCGAGGTAGCTCTCCTCGGGGAGCTTGCCGGGGAGCGGCCTGCGGATGCCCCGGGGGCGGCCGGTGGTGCCGGAGGTGTAGTTCATGACCCAGCCGAGGGTGCGCCCCTCGGGCGGTGACACCGGCCGGTTCTCCAGCAGTTCGGCGTACGGGCGGAAGCCGTCGGCCCCGCCGACCCCGTAGCGGTGGCTCGCCGGGAGCTTCGCCTCGTCGGCCGCCGCCGTCGCGGCGTCGGCGAAGCGTGCGTGGGCGATGAGGACCTTGGCGCCGGAGTCGGAGACGATCCAGGCGATCTCGGGTCCGACGAGGTGGTGGTTGACGGGGACGAGGTAGTAGCCGGCCTGGGAGGCGGCGAGGTAGGCGGTGAGGAACTCGACCCCGTTGGGCAGGACGACGGCGAAGGCGTCGCCCTCCTCCAGGCCTGCCGCGCGCAGTCCGTGCACCATGCGGTTGGCGTCGGCGTGCAGCCGTCCCGCCGTCCACTCCTCGCCCTCGGGCGTGACGAGGACGGTGCGGTCGGGGTCGGCGGTGGCCTGGGCCCAGAAGCCGTTGGGCGGCTGGTTCATGAGGCGCTCCGTCCGGCGATGCGGTTGATCCGGTCCACGGCGCGTTCGAAGCCGCGGGTCAGGTCGTCGAAGACGGCCTGGACGCTGCGTTCGCTGTTCATCCGGCCGACGATCTGGCCGACGGGGGTGCCGAGCAGCGCGCCCGTCTCGTACTTCTGGATACGGGAGACGGCCTCGGCCACCAGGAGCCCCTGGAGCGGCATGGGCAGGGTGCCGGGGCCCGCCGGGTCGTCCCAGGCGTCCGTCCATTCGGTGCGGAGCTGGCGCGCGGGCTTCCCGGTGAGGGCGCGGGAGCGGACGGTGTCGCCGGAGCCCGCGGCGAGGAGCTTGGCGGTCAGGGCCGGGGAGTGCAGATCTGCCTCCTCGGCGGTGAGCCAGAGCGAGCCGAGCCAGACGCCCTGGGCGCCGAGCGCCAGCCCGGCCGCGATCTGCTCGCCGCTGCCGATGCCGCCGGCGGCGAGGACCGGGAGGGGGCCCACCGCGTCCACCACGTCGGGGACGAGGACCATCGAGGCGATCTCGCCGGTGTGGCCGCCCGCCTCGTAGCCCTGGGCGACGACGACGTCGATGCCCGCGTCCGCGTGGTGGCGGGCGTGCCGGGCGCTGCCGGCGAGCGCGGCGACGAGGACACCGTTCTCGTGGGCGCGGGAGACGACGTCGGGGGGCGGTGAGCCGAGCGCGTTGGCGAGGAGCTTGATGGGGTAGTCGAAGGCCACGTCGAGCTGGGTGCGGGCGACCTCCTCCATCCAGCCGGTGATGCGCCAGCCGGACGCCTCGCCCTCGGCGAGTTCGGGAACGCCGTGCTTGGCCAGCGTCTCCTGGACGAACTGCCGGTGCCCGGCCGGGATCATCGCCTCCACATCGGCCTCGGTGACGCCCTCCACCTTCTTGGCGGGCATGACGACGTCGAGGCCGTAGGGCTTGCCGTCCGTGTGGGCCTGCATCCAGTCGAGATCGCGTGCGAGGTCGTCGGGGGCGGTGTAGCGGACCGCACCGAGTACGCCGAATCCCCCGGCCCGGGTGATGGCCGCGGCCACCGCCGGGAACGGCGTGAAGCCGAAAATGGCGTGCTCGATCCCCAGTTCTTGGCTCAGCTCCGTCTCCATGGGCGGCAGGATGCCGCAGTCCGACAACCGAGGGAAGACATTTTCTGATGCAGTGTCAGATTCTTTGTGGCGCACGGGACCTACGGGACCGAGGGGGGTGACAGTACCCTCTGCCCGGAAGGAAGTTTCACACTCGCAAGAGATTTCGAAAATTACTTTCAGGCAGTGGGAAGGGGTTCCGGATGGCCGAGGACACGAGGGGCGGGGGCATCACCCGGCGCGGGCTGGGCGGTGGGATGCTGGCCCTGGGCGGGGCACTCGCCCTGGCGCCCGTTCCGTTCGCGACGGCGGCGGCCGCCACGGAGCCGGGGACGGGGTCGTCGGACATGAGCACAGGGGCCGCGTCGCCCTCCCGGCCGACACTGCGCCGCGGATCCGCGGCCCGCGCGGGGCTGTTGCAGGGACCGCTCGACCAACTGGTCACGGAGGCGGAGCGCTATCTCGCCGACTCCCCCAAGCACCCCTGGTACGCGGGCGCTGTCCTGCTCGCCGGGCGCGGCGGAACGGTGGCGCTGCACCGGCCGATCGGCAAGGCCGTGCGCTACGCGGCGTACGACGAGAAGACGGACACCGGTGTCGAGTTCCCGGCGGACCAGCAGATCCCCATGGCCGAGGACACCGTCTTCGACCTGGCCTCCGTGTCCAAACTGTTCACCTCGATCCTGGCCGTCCAGCAGATCGAGCGGGGAACGCTGGAGCTGGAGGCGACCGTCGCCACCTACCTGCCGGACTTCGCACGGGCCGGCAAGCAGGACGTCACCATCCGTCAGCTGCTCACCCACACCAGCGGGTTCAAGGCCTGGATCCCCCTGTACGCCGCACCGACGCGGGAGGGGAAGCAGGAGCTGATCTGGAACGAGGCACCGGCCAATCCCCCGGGCACCGTCTATCTCTACTCGGACCTCAACCTGATCTCGCTCCAGCTGGTCCTGGAGAAGATCACCGGCCGCACCGAGGACGTCCTGCTCCGCGAGGAGATCACCGCTCCGCTCGGGATGCGCCGCACCCGGTACAACCCGCCGGCCTCCTGGAAGCCGAAGATCGCCGCGACCGAGGACGCCCGGCTCCCCTGGTCGGGCCTGGACCGCGGGCTGGTCTGGGGCGAGGTGCACGACGAGAACGCGTACAGCCTGGACGGGGTCGCGGGCCACGCCGGGGTCTTCTCCTGCGCCTGGGACCTGGCGATCCTGGCCCGCACGCTGCTCAACGGCGGGGTGTACGGCCGGGCGAGGATCCTGTCGGAGAAGTCGGTGGAGCTGCTGTTCACCGACTTCAACACCGCGTTCCCCGGGGACGCGCACGGCCTCGGCTTCGAGCTCTACCAGCACTGGTACATGGGGGCGATGGCCACCCCGCACACCGCGGGGCACACCGGATTCACCGGGACGAGCCTGGTGCTCGACCCGAGCACCGACTCGTTCCTGATCGTGCTGGGCAACTCGGTGCACCCGGTGCGCAGCTGGCGCTCCGGCAGCGCGCCGCGGGTCGCCACCGCCAACCAGATGGCCCGCGCGGTCGCGGTCCGGCCGGAGCGGGGCGGGACCGCGTGGTTCGCCGGGATGACCGGTTCCACGTCGGCGACCCTGACCCTGCCGCCGGTGAGGGCCGCCGCCCGTACCCGGCTGAGCTGCCGGGTGTGGTGGGACACCGAGCCGGATTCCGACTTCCTGTACCTGGAGGGCTCGTCGGACGGCGGCACCACCTGGCGCCCCGTCGCCTTCACCACCGCGACCGCACCCCCGCAGGAGCCGGTGGCCCATCCCTCGGGCGCCGTCTCGGGCTGGTCGGGCCGCGTCTGGCACCGGCTGGACGCCGACCTCTCCGCGTGGCGGGACACCGAGGTGCGGCTGCGCTGGCGCTGCACCACGGACCCGCTGTACGTCGGCCGGGGCGTGTACGTGGACGCCCTCCGGGTCGAGACGGGCGGGCGTCCGGTCTTCGACGAGGCGCGCCCGGCCGACGCCCGCCGCATCGAGGCGAACGGCTGGACGGTCTCGGCGGACTGACCCCGCCCCCGGGCCGGGGGCCGGGCCGTGTGCCCGTGCCCCCGGCCCGGCGCGCCGGCTACTCCGTGCGCAGGGCCGTCGCGGTGCGGGTCCTCGCCGCCCATCCGGCGGGCAGGAGCGCGCCCAGCAGGGCGATGGCCAGCCCGCCGAAGGCCGGCGGGACGAGTTGGGGCCCGTGGTAGACGGCGAGGACGGAGTCGGGGAGGCGCAGCCCCGCGCTGTCGCCCATGGCGGGCAGCACCAGGGAGTGGAGCAGCGTTCCGAGCGGTACGCCGAGCCCGCCCGCGACGAGTCCGGTGACGGCGACCGAGGTGAGGACCATGGCGACGGTCTGGCGGGGCGTCATGCCGAGGGCCTTGTGGACGCCGATCTCACGGGCCCGTTCGCGGGTGTCGAGCAGGACCCCGTTGAGCACCCCGAGCGCGGCGACGGCGACGAGCATCAGGGTCAGGACGGCCGCGAGCGCGTCGAGCGTGGCCACCATGTCGCCGCCCGCGCCGAGCGAACCGGTGCGGGCCCGCGCGCCCAGCGGCTTCAGCGCCTCGTTCAGCCCGTCGACGTAACGTGCGGCGTCCGTGCCGGGCACGAGGGCGATGTGGTGGCTGGTGTCGGTCGTCTCCGGGTGGGCGGCCGACAGCGTCGAGCCGTCCGTGAAGACCTGCATGCCGTCGTTCCGGGGGTCGAGCACCTCTCCGACGATCCGCACCGCGACGGGTGCGGCCAGACCGTCCAGGGTGACGGTGTCCCCGATCCGGGTGCCGGTGGCGGTGAGGAACCCGGTGGGGACCACGGCCTCGCCGGCGGTGCGGAGCCAGCGCCCGGCGACCATCGTGTAGCCGCCCCAGGAGGCGTCCCCGGTGAACGCGACCACGTCGACCGTCCCGGTCGTCCCGGAGACGCTCGCCCGTACGGTGGTGGCGCGGTAGTACTTCGCGGTCCCCGGACGGGCCTCGACGGCGGCGGCGACGGCGGCCGGATCGGGCACCTCGGAGCGCTTCTTCGGTACGGGGCCGTCCGGGCCGAAGTCCGGCATCGGCGGAGGCACCACGACGTCGGCGACATCGTGCGACTTGGCCTCCATCACCCGGCCGAGCGAGGCCCCCAGGCCCACGGTGAAGGTGACGGCGACCGTGCCGAAGAGGATCGCCGTGCCCATGGCCAGTGCTCTGGCGGGCCGTGCGAACGGCCGGACCAGGCCCATCGCGACGGGCCGGGGCAGCGGCAGCCGGGTGGCAGCCGCGGAGACGCGCCGGCCGCGTCCGGCCGCGCCGGAACGCCCGACCGCCAGCGCGTCGACCGTCCGCAGCCGGCCCGCCCGCCGGGCGGCCGCCCAGGCGGTGGCCGCCACCAGGCCGAGGACCCCGCCGATCACGGCGGCGTCGACCCAGGGGGCCACGGTCAGGGCCGAGGAACCGTAGAGGTCCTCCGCCTCGGCGAGCACCGGTACGGCCAGCAGGTGTCCGGCGAGGACCCCCAGCACCGTTCCGGCGGCGGCCGGGATCAGTGCCTGGCCCATGTGGGCGCGCACGACCTGGGCCGGCGTGAAGCCGATGGCCTTGAGGATGCCGATGCGGCGTGTGTGCGTCCCTACGGCGGAGGCGACCACGTTGCCGACGACCAGGACGGACATCACGAGTCCGAGCACGCCGAACGCCCCGATGAAGGGGATGTACAGGGAGGTCGCGCGGGCGGCCGAGTGCCTGACGGTGAGCCAGGACTGCTCGCCGGCGTCCGCCCCGCGCGGCAGGGCGCGGGTCACGGCGGCGGCCGCGGCGTCGACGGCCGCTTCGCTCTGCGCGTCGGTGAGGCGGTAGAGCATCTGGTAGCCACCGCTGCCCTCGGCGGTGAGCGCGCCCATCTGGGCGGGCACCACCCAGGCGTCGGCGGTACGGGTGACCGAACGGGCCCTGCCCACCACGGTCAGCGCCGGGGTGCCGGGCAGTCCGGCGAACGTGAGCCTGCGGCCCGTGGGGGCGAAGAGCGAGGAGTCCTCGGACACCGTGATCTCTCCGGGCCGGGCCGGCCACCGCCCGTCGAGCAGCGCCACCCTGTCCACGTCCCGGCCGGGGTCGGCCCGGCCCACCACGGTGATCGGCCAGCCGGGCCCCGTGGCGTCCGCCTCGGGCCGGACCGTCGCCGTGCGGAACGGTCCGGCGGCGTCGCTCACCCCGTCGGCGCGTGCCGTCCGCGCCAGCTCCGCGTCTCCGACCCGGCCGGCGTCGAACCGCAGGGAGAGATGGGCGCCGTGCTGCCGGGCGAAGGCGTCGTCGAACGGGGTGTCGGAGACGGCGAGCAGCGATCCGCCGAGAACGGAGGCGGCCACCGCCATCATCGTGGCCAGGCCGATCACCAGGGTCTGCACCCGTCGGCGGGCCACCCCGGAGCGCACGATCGTGCCCGGCGCGCTCATCGGGCGGCCTGCGACGCGGTGCCCGCCGGGTCCGCTACGAGGTCGGCCGACCGGACGTCCTCGGCGATCCGGCCGTCGGCGATCCGCACCGTGCGGTGCGTGCGGGACCGGGCGAGGGCCAGGTCGTGGGTGACGACGACGAGGGTCTGGCCGGCGGCGTTGAGATCGGCCAGCAGGGCGCCGACCTCCTGCCCCGACGCCGTGTCCAGCGCGCCGGTCGGTTCGTCGGCCAGGAGCAGCGCGGGACGGTTCATCAGGGCGCGGGCCACCGCGACGCGCTGGCGCTCGCCGCCGGACAGCCGTCCGGGGAGGGTGCCCGCGTGGCGCTCGATGCCGAGGGTCTCCAGGAGTTCGGCGGCCCGCCGCGCGGCCGCCCGGCGGGGCACGCCCGCGAGCCGTGCGGGCAGGACGACGTTGTCCGTCACCGTCAGGTCGTCGAGCAGGTGGAAGAACTGGAAGACCATGCCGATCCGGGTCCGGCGGTGGAGCGCCGCCCCGGTCTCGTTCAGCCGGTCCACGCGTACCCCGTCGACGGTGACGGTGCCGGTGTCGGGCCGGTCGAGGCCGGCGATCAGGTTGAGCAGGGTCGACTTTCCGCTGCCCGAGGGGCCGAGGATCGCGACGGCCTCACCCGCGCGCACGCTCAGCGAGACGTCGTGGAGCGCGGGCGGCCCGCCGTCGTATCTGCGGCCGACGCCGCTCAGTTCGATCAGCGGTGTGGTCATGAAGGGGCTCCTCGGCTCCGTGCGGTGGGTTCACCGGAACGCTAGGAGCGGGGCCCGGACCGCCGCGTCGGCCGCACGGCCCCCTTTCGGTACCGCGTCGGGACGAGTCCGCCGGGTGTCATCCTTTCGACGGAGGCGGGCGGTGTACGCCGTGCGCCGCGGATGGTCACCGGGGCGGAGCCGGCGGAGCGGGGGCCGCGGCGACAATGAACCGGTGAGGGATCTGACCACGACGTTCGAACGGCTGCGGGAGGCCGCCCGCCGGACCGTGCGGGAGGCCGTGCGCACGGGCGGCCCGCCGCCGCGGCCCAGCCGCCGCGCCCGGCTGTTCGACGCCCTGGTGGCGCTGGTGCTGGGGGCCGTCACCGTCTTCTACGGCATCGACAACTCCGGCCGGGTGGTGTGGCGGGAGATCGCCCCCGGTGTGGTGCTGGAGGTCGCCCGGCCGTCGGGGCGGGAAGGCATGGCCTTCATGGTGGGCCTCGCGGCCGTCGCCTCGGGGGCGCTGGTGCTGCGGCGCCGGTATCCGCTGGCGGTGCTCTGCGTGGTCACCGCCGCGACCCTGGCCACGCCGCAGAGTGTGCTGCGGCTGACGCTCTACGCGTTCGTGATCGCCGTGTACAGCGCCGCGGTGTACGGCTCGAACAGGGTGGCGACGCTGGTGGCGCTGCCGGTGGCGATCGTCCTGGTGGGCTCGGCGGGCAATTCGGTCACGCCGGTGGTGCCCAACGAGTACATCGTGCTGCTGATCCTGGTGCCGATGGCCCTGGCCGCCGTCGGACTGCGTACGTGGAAGCTCCGCACCGACGAGGGCCGGGCCCGGCTCGCCGCGCTGGAGCGCGAACGGGACGAGGCGCTGCGCCGGGCCGTCGAGCACGAACGGGCCAGGATCGCGCGCGAGTTGCACGATGTCGTGACCCACAACGTCAGTGTGATGCTCATTCAGGCGGGGGCGGCGCGCACCGTCATGAGGACGTCGCCGGAGCAGGCCGGTGAGGCGCTGCTCGCCGTGGAGGCGGGCGGGCGCGCCGCCATGACCGAACTGCGCAACGTGATGGGGCTGCTCACGATGCCCGACGGGGACGGCCGGCCCGGCGGCGGCGAGGACCTGGACGACGCCGACGCGGAGCTGGCCCCGCAGCCCGGACTGGACCGGCTGGAGGCGCTGGTCGGCCGGGTCAGGTCCACCGGAGTGCCGGTCGCCCTGACCGTGACCGGCACGCCGCGCGCCCTGCCGCCCGGTGTCGAACTCGCCGCCTACCGCGTGGTCCAGGAGGCCCTGACCAATACGGTGAAGCACGCGTCGGGGGCGGCGGCCTCGGTGACCGTCGCCCACGCCCCGGACCGGCTGCGGGTGGAGGTCACCGACACCGGCGGCCCGCCGGGCGCGGGCGCGGCCGGCGGCAACGGCCGGGGGCTGATCGGCCTGCGCGAACGCCTGGCCGTGTACGGCGGCACGCTGCACGCCGGACCGAGAACGACCGCCGGCTTCCGCGTGGAGGCCCTGATCCCCCTGGATGTGCCGTGACCGATCCCCTGCGCGTCGTGATCGCCGACGACCAGACCCTCGTACGCACCGGGTTCCGGCTGATCCTCGGGGCCGCCGGCATCGAGGTCGTCGCCGAGGCGGCCGACGGCGAGGAGGCCGTGGAGGCGGTCCGCCGCACCCGCCCCGACGTGGTGCTCATGGACGTCCGGATGCCGGGGACGGACGGTCTGGAGGCGACCCGTCGGATCCTCACGGGCGCGCCCGGCGAACCGCGCGTCCTCATCCTCACCACCTTCGACCTGGACCGGTACGTGTACGCGGCACTGTCCGCGGGGGCCAGCGGCTTCCTGCTCAAGGACGTCACGCCGGAGTACCTGACGGTGGCCGTGCGCACGGTGCGAGACGGCGACGCCCTGCTGGCCCCGGCCATCACGCGCCGGCTGGTGCAGCGGTTCGCCCGGCACGACGGGGAGACCGCCGGCCTGCACCGCGACCTCGCCGCGCTCACCCCGCGCGAACTGGAGGTGCTCGGCCTGCTCGCCCGGGGCCTGAGCAACGCCGAACTGGCCGCCCGGCTCCGGCTCGCCGAGGCGACGGTCAAGACGCACGTGGCCCGGATCCTCGCCAAACTGGGGCTCCGCGACCGGGTCCAGGCCGTCATCGCCGCGTACGAGACGGGCCTGGTCACCACGGGCGGGCGCGAGGCGGTCCCGCCGCCCGCCGACCGTACGTGAAGCGGGGGCGAACAACTGCGGCGGGTGCGGTGAGGACGGGCGCGCCGAGGCCCGGAACGCACGCGTCCGGGTGTTGGTGACGGATAGGCTCGCGCCCCACGCCGAGCGGGCGGCCCGAGCCGCGTCGCGACCACGGCACCGACCGCGACATCGAGGGCACAGGGCATGAGCACGCACGGCAACGGCCACTGGGGGCCGAACGGCCCCGGCCCCGGAGGGCATCCGGCCCCCGGCCCGGTCCCCCACCCCACGGGTCCCGGCCCCGGCCCGTATCCCCCGCAGCCGGCCCCCGTTCCCCCGCAGGGCTGGGGCCCGTACCCGCCACAGCCGTACCCGCCGCAGCCGTATCCTCCCCAGCCGCCGCCTCCGCGGCCCCGGCCGCCGCTGACGCGCGGTCAGCGGATCCGGAAGTGCGTGTACAACCCGTTCTACGCGGCCCAGCGGGCGTTCCGGCCCTCGCGGCCGGACGTCGTGGAGGATCCGACGGTCCGGAGGCTCCAGATGTGGCGGACGGGCCTCGGCATCGCGGCCTGGCTGGTGCTCGTCATGTCCTACAAGCCGGTGGACTCCGCGCGGGGTGCCGAGAGCGTCGCGAGCGACAAGTTCGACCAGAGCTGGATCAGCACCCTCGTCCTCGTGTGCGCCTTCCCGTTCGTGATCGCCCTGTTCGCGTGCGCCGCGCGCGGTGCGCTGCGGGGGCTCTATCTGCGCCGGTCGCTGAAGTCGTTCGGGGCGGTGGCGGCACTGATGGGCTCGATGGCGACGTTCCCGCTGGCCGTCGCGCCGGACGCGGCGACGCGCGGGTTCCGTGACGCCATCGGGGTACCCGGCATGGTCGTCCTGGTCGTCATGTGCGCCTGGTCGCTGGGGTTCGCCCTGTACGGCATCGGTCTCAGCCTGATGCACGTGTTCCGGACGGCCGACATCCACGAGGTCCTGCCGCCCGTCCTCGCGACCCTTCTGGTGTGGGTGATGGCCGTGCTCGACGTCGTCGGCAACGAGAACGTCGAGGTTCCCGTCGTCGCCCGGGTGGTCTTCCTGCTCGGGGCGCCGGTGTCGGTGACGGTGCTCTCCTGCTGGGAGCTGTACCGCCTGGGCCGGTACCACGGCCGCAGCGTGCGGCAGGCCCTCGGACGGTAGGGACCGCGAGCGGGGGGACGCGTCGGCGCGTCCCCCCGCTCAGTCATTTCAAGATTCTTTTTTACGCCGAAATATTTCGCTCCGGATGGGCTGCATTTTCGGTTCAACGGCCAAGCTTCTCCGGGCGATCGCGCGGAAACATCCAGGTCAATGAGATGCCCACGGCTGGGCTTGACGGGACGACCATCAAGGAAGCCGCAATGCATCGCCCTCACATTCGGAATGCTTTCGTAGCGGACAGAGCCGAATGTACCCATGCGTCCCCCAGCAGACCTCCTCCGCCCGATCAGTCGACCACATCTGTGCAGGTCACATGGCATTCAAGGAACGGGAAAGCCGTTTACCTTCTCGAAATATTTCGGAAATCCGGCGTTGACGAGCCGTCCGGCCGCGCGCATACTCTCCCTCGCTCCCTGCGTCACCGATCAGCCCCCATCCCCGCGGGCGGCCCTCCCATGCCGTCCGGCGACCGGAAGAAGGTGTTGGAAAGTGATCGTCACCCCCTCGCACGGCGGCACCGCCGCCCGTCCCCGGAGAAGTTCACCGATACGGAGAGCCGGTGTGCTCGCCACCGCCGGGCTGCTCACCGCGGCGGGAGTCCTCTCGCTCGCGGGCACCGCCCAGGCCGCGACGACCCTCGGGGGCTCCGCGGCCGCCAAGGGCCGCTACTTCGGGGCCGCCGTCGCGGCGAACCACCTCGGCGAGGCCGCGTACGCCTCCACCCTCGACACCGAGTTCACCATGGTGACCCCGGAGAACGAGATGAAGTGGGACGCCGTCGAGTCCTCCCGGGGCAGCTTCACCTTCGGCTCCGCCGACCAGATCGTCAGCCACGCCCAGGGCAAGGGCATGAAGCTCCGCGGCCACACCCTGGTCTGGCACTCCCAGCTGCCCGGCTGGGTCGGCGGACTGAACGCCACCGATCTGCGCTCGGCGATGAACAACCACATCAACCAGGTGATGGGCCACTACAAGGGCAAGATCTACGCCTGGGACGTCGTCAACGAGGCCTTCCAGGACGGCGGGAGCGGCGCCCGGCGCAGCTCCCCGTTCCAGGACAAGCTGGGCAACGGCTTCATCGAGGAGGCCTTCCGCACCGCCCGCGCGGCCGACCCCGCGGCCAAGCTCTGTTACAACGACTACAACACCGACGGCCAGAACGCGAAGAGCAACGCGGTCTACGCCATGGTCAAGGACTTCAAGCAGCGCGGGGTCCCGATCGACTGCGTCGGCTTCCAGTCGCACTTCAACGCCAACTCGCCCGTCCCCTCCGACTACCAGGCCAATCTGCAGCGCTTCGCCGACCTCGGCGTGGACGTGCAGATCACCGAACTGGACATCGAGGGCTCGGGTTCGGCACAGGCGGCCAGTTACACCAAGGTGGTGAACGCCTGTCTCGCCGTGTCGCGGTGCGCGGGCATCACCGTCTGGGGCATTCCCGACAAGTACTCGTGGCGCAGCAGCGGCACCCCGCTGCTCTTCGACGACAACTACGGGAAGAAGCCCGCGTACACCGCCGTGCTCACCGCGCTCGGCGGCACCAGCGGCGGCGGCGGTGACGGCGGCAGCGGCGGGAGCGCGACCTGCACCGCCACGTACACCAGGACGAACACCTGGGGCGACCGCTTCAACGGACAGGTGACGATCACGGCCGGCAGCAAGGCGATCAGCACCTGGACGGTCGCGGTCACGGTCTCCTCGCCGCAGAAGGTCTCCGCCACCTGGAACGGCTCGCCGTCCTGGGACGGCAGCGGCAATGTGATGACGATGCGCCCCAACGGCAACGGTGGTCTGGCGGCCGGGGCCTCGACCTCCTTCGGGTTCACCGTCATGACGAACGGCAACACCTCGGCGCCCGCGATCGGCGCCTGCACCGCGTCCTGACCCCGGCGGGCCCCGCACCGGGCCCGTCAGCGCGAGGGCACCGTCCTGTGGCGGTGTCCTCGCGTCGTGCGCGCGCCGTTCGGCGGGGTCACCCGGACGCGGCGGCGGGCGCGGGGGCCGTCGATTCCCGGACCACCAGACGCGGCCTGATCAGCAGCGAACGCCCGGCGGACGGGGCGGAGTCGATCCGGGCGCGCAACTGCTGGAAGGTCTCGGCGGCCATCTCCGGCAGCGGCTGGCGGACCGTGGTGAGCGGCGGTTCGAAGAGGTCGGCGAGCAGGATGTCGTCGAAGCCGACCACCGACACGTCCTGTCCGGCGCTGCGCCCCGCGTCCCGCGCGCCCCGGCAGATCCCGATGGCGCACATGTCGTTGATCGCGACGAACGCGGTGGGCGGGCGGGGGCCGCCCAGCAGTTCGACGGCCGCTCTGCGCCCCAGCTCGGCCGCGTCCTTGTCCCCGAACTCCGAGGTGTCCGCGCCGGGCCAGACGATGGCGTCGGCCGGGTCCAGCCCCGCCGACTCCAGGGCGGCGCGGAATCCGCGCAGCCGCTCGCGGCGGTTGACGCTGTTGACCGAACCGGAGACGAAGGCCAGCCGGCGGTGGCCCAGTTCCAGCAGATGGCGGGTGGCCAGTTCGGCACCCATCGCGTTGTCCACGCTGATGGAGGCCAGCGAGGCGGGATCGCCCGCCTGCGCGGTGCGGTCGAAGGCGACCATCTTCAGGCCCCGGCCGAGCAGCGGGGCGACATGGTCGAGCGAGGGCAGCGAGGAGCAGAGGACCACCCCGCTCACCCCGTCCGCCAGCAGCTCCTCGCCGTACTTCAGCTCCCTGGCCGGATCGCGCTCGCTGTTGCAGAGCAGCACGTGGTAGCCCTCGGCCAGCGCGATGGCCTCCAGCTCGCGGGCGAGCGCCCCCCAGAAGGGGTTGGCGACGGACGGCACGATGAGGCCGATCACCTTGATCCGGCCGGTGCGCAGCATCCGCGCGGCACGGTTGGGGCGGTAGCTCAGCTGCTCTATCACCTGTTCCACGCGTGCCAGGGTGGCCGCCTGCATGCGGTCGGTGCGTCCGTTGAGGACGTTGGACACGGTGCTCGCGGACACCCCCGCGGCCTCCGCGACCTGATGGATCGTAACCCCGCTCATGCCACCTCCGGTTCGGAACGTGTTCGGCCAGTCTAGTGTACCGATTTACTGGATCCTCTTCACCGGTACACCCGTTAACGTGCCCGAAAATTCTTGTGCATCAGCTGTTGACGCGCCTCTCGGGGCGTTCCTAGTCTCAGTGCATCGATTTACCAGCACTTCCTAGCCATGGCCGGGTTGCCATCGCTGGATCGATCCACTTCCTCCACCTCAAAAGGGGTGCCCCATGGAACTCACACGACGGTCGCTGCTCGCTGCCCTCGGTGCCGGTACCGCCGCGGCCGCGCTGGCCGGCTGCGGGACCGGCTCCTCCACGGCGGCCGGTTCCGCCGACGGTCCCGCCGAGGGCGAGATCACGCTCCTCACCCCGATCTACGAGGGGGCGAACGGCAAGACGCTGCTGGAGAAGCAGATCCTCGGCGGCTTCCGGAAGAAGTACCCGGACGTCAAGGTCAACGTGGACTACACCACGTACGCGCAGCTCAACGAGAAGATCACCACCGGTCTGGCCGGCGGGCTGCTGCCCGACGTGCTGATGATGGGCGTGGGCTGGATCCCCCCCTTCGCCGCCAAGAAGGCGATCGCCCCGCTGCCGGAGAAGTTCGCCACCGCGCACGACTACGAGGAGCGGGTGCTGGAGCCCTCGCGCTACGACGGCGAACTGTACGCCCTGCCGGTGGTGCTGGACACCCGGATCGTCGTCTACCGCAAGGACCACTTCGCCGAGGCCGGCATCAGGAAGACGCCCGCGAACTGGCCCGAACTGCGGGCCGTGGCCAAGCAGCTCACCACGGGCGGGCGGGTCGGCTTCGACCCGTTCTCCATCGATCTGCGCCAGTGCTGGGAGACCTTCCTCTTCGCCAACGGCGGTCAGCTGTTCAGCGAGGACGGCAAGAAGGTCCTGTTCACCGACGACCGGGGCGTCGAGGCGCTGCAGTTCTTCAAGGACCTGATCAAGGACGGCTCGGCCAGCTACGCCAAGAAGACGGACGCCGGGGCGCCCTCGAACGTCCAGACCGGCAAGGCGTCGATGATGATGACGACCAGCGCCCTGTGGGAGCAGGTCCGCACCCAGAACCCGGAGTTGCTGAAGGAGGACAGGCTCGGCGCGTTCGTCCTGGCCAACCGTCGGCCGGCGATGCTCCAGGGCGGCACGCTCGTCACCCAGTCCGCCCGGTCCAAGCACCCGGCCGCGGCCCGTGCGCTCGTCGAGTACCTGGCGACGCCGGACTCGATCCTCGGCGCGGCGAAGCAGCGCGGCTCGGTGCCCGGTCTCAAGGACCTCAACGACAGCGGCTACGTCAAGGAGAACAAGTTCGTCGACTTCTCCCTCCAGAACATGGCCCACGCCTGCTCGGAGGGCGGCACCGCGGCCTGGATGGAGATCCGCGAGAAGATCAAGCCGACCCTGGAGCCGGCGGTCGTGGGCGGCCAGTCCGCGAAGGACGCCATCGCGGAGCTCGGCCGTCTCGCCGAAGCCGCCATCGGGCGGATGTGAGGCACCGCCGTGGGAGCGACATCGGTACTGAAGGCGCGGCCCACGCGGCCGCCCTCCCCTCCTGAGCCCGTCGGGCCCGCCCGGCGGCGCACCGGCCGCGCCCCGGCCGGACCGGGCCGCCGCAGGCGGCGGGCCGGCATGCTGATGGTGGCGCCGGCGCTGCTGCACGCCGCCCTCTGGATCGGCCTGCCGGTCGTGGCCTCGGTGGTCCTGGCGTTCACGACGTACGACGTGCTGACGCCGCCGCGGTTCGTGGGGTTCGCCAACTTCACCGAGCTGATGCACGACACGGTGTTCCGCAAGTCCGTCGTGAACACCGTGATCTACACCTTCTTCACCGTGCCGTTCGGCATGCTGCTCGGCCTGCTGACGGCGCTCGCGCTGCACACCGGGCTGAAGGCGCGGGGCATCTTCCGCACCGCGGTCTTCCTGCCGCAGGTCACCGCCACGGTGGCGATCGCCCTGGTCTGGCTGTGGATCTACAACCCGGGCAACGGGCTCTTCAACACCCTGCTCTCGCTGGTCGGGGTCAACGGGCCGGCCTGGCTCTCCTCGACGACCTGGGCCATGCCCTCGGTGATCCTCGTCGGCATCTGGCAGGGCATCGGCATGAAGATGCTCATCTATCTGGCCGCCCTCCAGTCCCTGCCGAAGGAGCTGTACGAGGCGGCGTCGGTGGACGGGGCGTCCCGGGTGCGGCAGTTCTTCTCGATCACGCTGCCGCTGCTGAAGCCCGCGACGTTCTTCGTGCTCATCACCTCGATGATCAGCGCGTTCCAGTCCTTCGACCAGATCTACATCCTCACCGACGGCGGACCCGCCAACAGCACCACGATGATGACGTACGAGATCTACAAGTCCGCCTTCCGGGAGTTCCGCGTCGGCTACGCCTGCGCCCAGTCCCTGGTGCTGTTCGTCCTGCTGATGGGCTTCACCCTGGTCAACCGGCGGATGATGGGAGGCACCCGTGGCCACAACTGAGCTGCGCGGTTCCGCGCCCGTGCGCCCGCCGCGTCCGGCGGCCCGGCGCAGGCCGGTCCGGCCCGGCCGGATCGCGCTCTACGTGACGCTGGGCGTGGTCTCGCTGCTGATGGTGGTGCCGTTCGTCTGGATGGTGCTGACCTCGCTGAAGACGCCGGTGGAGATCGCCTCGCAGGACGCCGGTCTGCTGCCGGAGCACTGGGAGTTCGGCAACTACGCCGAGGCGCTGAAGGCCGCGCCCTTCGCCACGTACGCGCGCAACAGCCTGGTCATCGCGGTCAGCCACACCGTGCTGAACGTGGTGATCGCCTCGATGGCCGGGTACGCGCTGGCCCGGATCAGGTTCCGGGGCAGCGAGGTCATCTTCTACCTGTTCATCGCGGCGCTGATGATCCCGACGTACACCAAGGTGCTGCCGGAGTTCCTGATCGTCCGCTTCATGCCGCTGGCCGGCGGGAACGACCTGTTCGGCCAGGGCGGCAGCGGCTGGCTCGACTCCTGGTGGGCGCTGATCGTGCCCGGGGCGGTCACCCCGTTCGCCGTCTTCCTCTTCCGGCAGTTCTACCTGGACCTTCCGGTGGAGCTGGAGGAGGCCGCCCGGCTCGACGGGCTCGGCGAGTTCCGGATCTACGCCCGGATCATGACGCCGCAGGTCAAGCCCGCGCTCACCACCGTGGCCCTGCTGACCTTCGAATCGTCCTGGAACAACTTCCTGTGGCCGCTGCTGGTGACCCGTTCGGACCATCTCCGGGTCATCCAGGTCGGGCTCTCCGTCTTCAAGACGGAGAACGGCCCCCAGTGGCACTTCCTCATGGCGGGCACCACGCTCGCCACCCTGCCCATGGTCGTGCTCTTCCTCATCGGCCAGCGCTACTTCGTGCAGGGCTTCGCCACCGCCGGTCTCAAGTGACCGGGGCCGGCCGCCGCACGCGGCCGGATACCGAAAGGGTTACCCCCCATGTCCGCTGATCTGAACGGCTCCCGCGCCCTGGTGACGGGCGCCGGACACGGCATCGGCCGCGCCGTCGCCGTCGCCCTCGCCGAGGCCGGCGCCGATGTCGCCGTCCACTACCGCTCCTCCGCCGACGAGGCCGCGCACACGGTCTCCGCGATCGAGGCCCTGGGCCGCCGCGCCAAGGCCTTCCAGGCCGATGTGACCGTGACCGCCGAGGTCGACCGCATGGTCGAGGAGGCCGCCGGCTTCCTCGGCGGACTGGACGTCCTCGTCTGCAACGCCGGCCATCTGATCGCCCGGACGACGATCGCCGAGATGTCCGACGAGCACTTCGGCCGGGTCGTCGACACCAACCTCACCTCGACGTTCCGCACGGTACGGGCGGCGCTGCCGCACCTCGAGGAGTCCGCCGCCGGACGCGTCGTCACCATGTCGTCGCTGGCCGCGCACAACGGCGGCGGGCCCGGCTCGGTCGCGTACGCCGCCGCCAAGGCCGGGGTCCGCGGTTTCACCAAGGGCCTGGCCAAGGAGCTGGGCGGCACCGGCATCACGGTCAACACCGTGGCCCCCGGCTTCATCAAGGGCACCGCCTTCCACGACACCTTCACCGCCCCCGAGGCACAGCTCGCCATGGAGGCCGGTATCCCGGTGGGCCGGGCCGGGACGCCCGAGGACGTCGCCTCGGCCGTCGTCCACCTGGCGTCGCCCGCCTCCGGTTTCCTCACCGGGATCACCCTCGACATCGACGGTGGCGTATGGCCGCGCTGAGGCGGATCGCTCGGGAGCGCGGCGGCTGGTGGCACGCGTACGTCTGCCCCGCGCACGGGGTGGAGCTGGAGCACGGCGATCTGCTCGCCGGGGCGTTCCCCGAGGGCGGGGCGCGGTGCGCGTACGGCTGCCGGGTGGACGACGAGGCGGTGCGCGGCGCCTGGCTGGTGCTCTCGCACCAGGCGTGGGCGCGGCATCTGCGGGTGCTCGCCCACCGGGGCGAGCGGGCCGAGGCGGTCGCCCGGCTGGTGGAGTACACCGCGCTGTACGAGGAGCTGGCGGTGGAGCGGCACGGCGAGGCGCAGGGCTGGATGCTGCGCGGCCGGCTCTTCCACCAGGCGCTGACCGACGCGATCTGGGCGGTGAACATCGGGCACACCGTCCTGACGCTCGCCGAGGAGGGCACCGGGGACCTGCAGCCGGTGCTGCCGCTGCTCGACTCGCTGGAGCGGGCCGCGCTCGACGCCCGCGCGGTCCTGACCGGCCAGGGGCAGCTCGCCTCCAACTACACGGCCTGGCTGAACGCCGCGGGCGCCGCCACCGGGCGCGCCGCCGCCGCGGTGCGCGGCCGGGAGTGGGACGGGCGCAAGGAGTGGCTGGAGGGGGACAGCGGTCTGTACGCGCATCTGCGGGTCGCGGTCGCCGAGGACGGCTGGGAGTGGGAGGGCAGCACCTACTACCACGGGTTCGTCCTGCGGGCGGCGCTGCTGGCGCTGCGCGGTACGGATCCGGCGGAGCTGCCCACGGATGTGGCGGGGGTGCTGGCCGGGATGACGGACGCGCTGGCGGCGGTCGCCACGCCGGGCGGCATCCTGCCCGCCCTGCACGACGGCCCGTATCTGCGGGCGCCGCTCGCCCTGGAGTGGCTGGAACTCGTGGCTCTGGCCCAGCAGTTGGTGCCGTCCACGGCGCTGGACGCGGTGGCCGGGCGGGCACGGGCCGACCTGGGCGGCGCGGACGACGGTCTGGACCGGGAGCTGGGCGGCTGGTTCGCCGGCCCGCCGCTGCCGGAGCGCCCGGCGCCGGGTCCGCTCACCCTGTTCGCGGTCGCGGGCTACGCCGTACTGCGGGTCGCGGGCATCCACGCCCTGCTGGACTTCGGCCCGCACGGCGGATCGCACGGCCATCGCGACAAATTGTCGCTCTGTCTCTACGGCGACACGACTCCCTGGCAGCCCGACCCGGGTCAGGTGCCGTACGCGCACGCCGAGTTCCGTGATCTGTACGCCTCGACAGACGCCCATCCCGCGTTCCGGGTGGACGGTCTGGAGCAGGCCGAGTGCGCGGGCCGGCTGCTGGCCGCGGACGAACGGTCCGTCACCGCCGAGGTGACGGAGGCGTACGCGGGGGTGCGCGGGGTCCGCCGGATCGTGGCGGGCGAGGGCTATCTGGTGGACCTGCTGACCGTGACGGCCGACGCGCCGCGCCGGATCACCGCACAGCTGCGGCCGGGCACGGCCCTGGACGTGGCGGCGCAGTCGGGGGGTGCGGCCCGGACGACCTGGTACGGCGACGAGACCCTGCACGGCTGGCACACCGCCCTGGCCGGTGTGCCGATGCGTCCGGTGAGCCGTCCGGGTCCGGGCACCGCCGACGATCCGCAGCGCGCCCGGACCCGGGTGGACCTCACCGCCGACACGGACCGCGTCACCTTCGCCTCGGTGTACCAGGCCGCGTCGGCCGGGCCCGCCGTGACCGGGGTGACGGCCGACGGCGCCGGGCTGACGGTCCGGCTGGCCGACGGCTCGACCGCACACTTCGTCCCGGAGGACTGACTGTTGCTGCTCTCGGCGACCCCGCCGCCCGGCCCGCGTCCCGCGCGGGAGCGACGGCTGTACGAGGAGGCCGGCCGGCTGCGCGGACTGACCCCGCCCGCCACTCACCCCCTGGCGAGCATCACCTGGCTGGGCCCGGCCGCCTCCAATCCGGCGCTGGCCCACCGGATCTCCGGCGATCCGGCCCATCTGGCGGAGAGCGTCCGCTGGATCGAGGCGGCGGCGCGGCTGCCGCACTGGGGCCGGGCCCATATGCCGGACCACGACCTGGACGCCGGCTGGCTGCTGCACCACCTCTCCCTGGCGCTGCGCTGGCTGGGCGAGGACCTGCCGGAGGACGTGGCCGCGCTGCTGCGGTACAAACTGCTGCTCCAGGGGCGGCGGATGTACGAGTTCGCGGTGGCGAGCGAGGGCTCCTGGTGGTCCTCGTCGTACTGGCAGAACCACAACTGGATCTGCTACGCGGGCCTGGCGACGGCCGGCTACGTCCTGGGCAAGGAGGAGTGGACCGAGCGGGCCAAGGACAATCTGGGCACCGTACTGGACCTGATGCCCGAGGACGGCTCGCACGCCGAGGGCGTCGTCTACTGGCGGTACGGGGTGCCGTTCCTCGCCGCCCATCTGGACCTGCTCCAGGAGGCGGAGGGCGTCGACTGGTGGGACCGGGGCGGGTTCATGTCCCGTACCTTCCACTACCGGCTGCACCAGACCGCGCCCGGCTTCGCGTTCAACGTCGACCACGGCGACTGCCACGACCGGCGCAGCGGCCACAGCGCGGGGCTGTACTACCGGCTCGCCGCCCAGTACGGCATCCCGGAGGCCCAGTGGATGGGCGATCTGGCCTCGGGCGAGCTGCTGGAGCGGGAGGCGGCGGAGAGCGGGGTGCGGCCGGGCATCCTGCCGGAGGCGTACCTCGAATACCTCTGGTACGACCCGTCGGTTCCGGCCGCCCGGCCCACCGGGACCCGGGCGTTCTTCCCGGACCTGGGGCTGCTGGCCGCGCGCACGGGCTGGGACGACGACGCCACGCTGGTGTCGTTCAAGGCCGGTCCCGGCGGCGGTCACCGGGCGTGGGAGACGGCGGAGAAGCACCGGACGGAGAAGGGCTGGGACACCCTCAACCAGGGGCACCACCACCCCGATTCGGGTTCCTTCGTCTATGTCTCGCAGGGCGCCTTCCTGGCCGTGGACGAGGGGTACAGCAACCGCAAGCGGGCCGCGCACCACAATCTGCTGCTGGTGGACGGCCAGGGGTACGCGGACGAGGACCGGTACCACGTGTACCGGGACATCCCCTTCGAGCGGCAGGCCCGCCAGCGCGATGTGCTCCTGTCCGCCGACTGCGGCTGGGCGCACTCCACGGCCGAGATCGCCGCGATGTACGACCCGGGGCTGGGGGTGCGCAGACTGGACCGGACTCTGGTGTTCACCCCGTCGGGATGCCTGGTGCTGCTGGATCTGGCGGAGGCGGACGCACCCCGGGAGTGGACGTTCCTGCTCCAGACCGACCGGCCCACCGAGGCGGAGGCGGACGGCGCACGGCTGATCCGCGCGGGCGCGGCCACGGCCCGGCTGCGGCAGTTCCTCCCGGCCGGTGCGCGCATCACCGGCCGGGCCACCGAGGTGGAGGCCAACCCGACGTCCAGCACCCCCGGACTGCGGCTGACCCGCACCCTGCACACCCTGCGCGCGACCACGGAACGCGCACGGACGGGCCGGTTCCTCACGGCGCTGGTGCCGGGAACGGATCCGGACGCCGTGCGGGTGGTGTGCGCCGAGGGCGAGGGCGTGAGCATCGGTGCGGAGACCGTGCTGCTCTCCCCCGTCGCCCGGCGGATCCGGACCGGCCGGGTGAACGCCGACGCGGCCGCCGTCCTCCTCGACGGCGGCGCCCCGTACGTGGTGGCGGCGACCCGGCTGGAACGCGACGGCACGGTACTCCTCGACACGGCGGAACCGTACACAGGAAAGGTCGGCTGACCCATGGCGGCATCCCTCACCTCCGGACGGCCCGCGCTGCTGCTGCGGCGGCTGGAGTTCGTGGCCTACCCCGCGGCGGCCGGCGCCGCGTTCACGGTGCTGGCGCTGGGCGTGGTGACCTGGCTGCCCGCGCTCGCCGCGATGGCGTACGGGCTCCAGCGGTGGCGGGCCGAGGGGGACAGCCGCTGTTTCGTCCGCACCTTCGCGGCCTTCCCCCGCTACTGGCGCGCGCTGTGGCGGCACGGGCTCGCCTCGACGGCGGCCGGTGCCGTCCTGGCCGCCAACATCGTCCATCTGCTGGGCCGTGAGGAGCCGTGGACGTTTCCGCTGCTCGCCGCCCAGGCCGGCATCGCGGCCGTGCTGGTCATCCATCACGTGGCGCTGGCGGCCGAGGCCGGCCGGGCGCCGGAGGGCTCGGTGGGCGGCTGGACCCGGGGCGCGCTGGCGCTCGGCTTCGGCTCGGCCGCCCGGGGCACCGCGCTGCTCGGCGCGGTGGTCTCCGCCGTGCTCCTCTCCCTCGTCGTCCCGCTCGGGCCGCTGCTGCTGGGCCCGAGCGTTCCCGTACTGCTCGCTCTGTCCTTCGCCGATCCCAGGAGGTACACCCCATGAGCCACGCACTGCGCACCGTCCTCGTCGCCGCGCTCGCCGCCGGCGCCCCACTCGCCTTCCCCCCGCCGGCCTCGGCCACCGCGTCGGCGACCGCGTACTACGTGGCACCGGGCGGCAGCGACGCCAACTCCGGTACGTCGGCGGGCTCGCCGCTCGCCTCCATCCAGAAGGCGCTCGACCTGGCGCCGACGGGCGCGGTGGTGAACCTCGCGGCGGGTACGTACCGGCAGGACGTGGTGACCGTACGCGAAGGCGTCACGATCACCGGTCCGGCGAACGCGGTGGTGAAGGGGGCGGGCGACGCACGGATCATTCAGGTGCGGCACGACGCCACGACACTGAGCGGTTTCACCGTGGACGGGCTGCACGGCTCGTCCACCGAGGTGTCCGGGTACCGCCTCAAGCTCATATATGTCATGAGCACGACTCCCGGGAACGGGGTGAACGCCCTGCGGATCACCGGGATGACGCTCAAGAACGCCGCCGACGAATGCCTGCGGGTGCGCTATCTGGTGACCGGCGCCGAGATCTCGGACAACACCATCACCGACTGCGGGGTCGCCGACTTCCGGTTCGGCGGCGGCGGCAAGAACGGCGAGGGCATCTACCTCGGCACCGCCCCCGAGCAGCAGGGCGCGAACGGCGCCCCGGACGCCGCCCCCGACATCAGCAGGAACAACCGCATCCACCACAACACCATCGCCACCCGGGGCAACGAGTGCGTGGACATCAAGGAGAACGCGACGCACAACTACGTCGAGTACAACGATTGCAGCCGGCAGAAGGACCCCAGCTCCGGCGGGCTGGACGCGCGCGGCAGCGGCAACATCTTCCGGTACAACACGGTCCACGACAACGCCGGGGCGGGCATCCGGCTCGGCGGCGACACCGAGACCGACGGCATCGACACCAGCGTCTACGGCAACACCATCACCGGGAACGCCGGCGGCGGCATCAAGTTCATGCGCACCCCGCAGGGCCCGGTCTGCACCAACACGATGAGCGGCAACACCGGCGGCGACGCGGTGGGCACCTACGGCGGCTCCTACGACCCGACGGGTGCGTGCCCCCAGTGACCGGGCGCGGCCCCGCGCGACGCGGGGTACTGACAGGGGCCGCCGCACTGGCCGCGGCCGCGGCCTCGGCCCCGGCCGCCCGCGCCGCCGACGCGCCCGGCGGCGGGGCCGCGCGCTCGCGCTGGACGACGTCCTGGGCGACCGCGCAGACCGCGCCGACCCCCACCGACACCGTGGCGAGCACGGGACTGACCGACGGCGTGTTCACCGCCAGGGTCCGGCTCTCGGCCGGCGGCCGGGTCCGACTGCGCTACGGGCACGCCTTCGGGACCGTCCCCGTGCTGATCGGCCCGGTCACCGCGGCCGGACGGCCCGTCACCTTCGGCGGACGGCGCCAGGCCCTGATCGCCGCGGGCGCCTCGCTGACCAGCGACGCCGTGCCCGGCCTGGAGGTGGCCGAGGGCTCCCTGCTCACCGTGCGCACCGAACTGCCCGGCCCCACCGGACCCTTGTCGTTCCACCGCAACACCCATGCCTCGCACGACGTCGACGGGGTCCGTACCACCTCGGTGTTCCTGCTGACGGGCGTCGAGGTGACCGGGGCGCACGGCCCCGTGGTCGCGGTGCTCGGCGACTCCATCGCGGAGGGCGTCGGCACCCCGGACGACGCCGATCTGCGCTGGCCCGACCAGCTGGCCCGGCGGCTCCCCGGGGCGGCCGTCGCGAACCTCGGGATCAGCGGCAACCGGGTCCTGCTGGACGACGCCCGGTTCGGACCGGGCGGACAGGCCCGCTTCGACCGCGACGTCCTCGCCCGGCCCGGACTGCGGACCGTCCTGGTCCACCTCGGGGTCAACGACCTCCAGCAGCCGCCGAGCCAGACCGACCCGGCGCTCGTCCTGGCCGGCTACCGGCAGCTCGTCCTGCGCGCCCGGGGCGCCGGACTGCGCGCGGTCGGCGCGACCGTCGCCCCGTTCGGCGGCTGGACCCGCTGGACCCCCGAGCTGGAGACCGTACGGCAGCGGATCAACGCCGCCGTACGGACCGGCCGGGTCTTCGACGCGGTCGCCGACTTCGACGCCGCGCTGCGCGACCCGGACCGCCCCGAGCGGCTGCTGCCCGCGTACGACAGCGGGGACGGACTGCACCCCGATCCATCCGGCCACGCGGCGCTCGCCGCGGCCGTCGACCGACGACACCTTCTGTGAGGGGCAGCGCCATGAACCCAGGCACCACCAGGGGCACCACCCGCCGCACCGTACTCGCCGGAGCGGCGGCGCTCGGCGCGGTGGCGGCCCTGCCGCTCACCGGGGCGGCGGGCAGCACGCACGCCGCGGAACCGGCCGCCGACGCCGCAGCGCTGCGCACCCGCTGGCACACCCTGCTCACCGGAGGCCCCGGCCTCGACCTCGCGGACCCGCGGATCGCCTCGGCCGTGGCCCGGGTCGGCCGGGCGGCCACGACCGCCGCGAAGGGCCTCGACCCGTCCGCGACCGACGGGCTCTTCCCCGATCTGACCAGCACCGTGCTCTCCAACCACGTCACCACCTCGTTCAAGCGCCTGGCGACGACGGCGACGGCCTGGGCCGTGCCCGGCACCCCGCAGTACGGCGACGAGGCGCTGCGCGATCTGCTCCTGGCGGGGCTCGACTGGATGCTCGACCACCGCTACGGGCCCGCCCACACCCGGTTCGACAACGACTGGGACTGGGAGATCGGCTCCGCGCTCGCGCTCAACGACGCGGCCGTACTGCTCCACGAGGAGCTGGGCGACGAACGGCTCACCCGGATCAACGAGGCCGTGCGGAGCTACACCCCCGACCCGAATCTCTGGCGCGCCGACCGGCAGATCGCGACCGGCGCCAACCGGGTGTGGATCTCCACGGTCGTCGCGGTGAACGCGGTGCTGCGCGGCAGCGGCGAGGATCTCGCCCGGGTCCGCGACGCTCTTTCGGACGTCGAGGGTTCCGGCGCCAACAGCGTCCTCGCCTTCAACGACGCGAACGCAGCGGCCGGGGGCACGGGCGAGGGCTTCTCCTCCGACGGGTCCTTCCTCCAGCACTACAAGCACCCCTACAACGGCGGCTACGGCAAGGAACTGCTGAACACCCTGTCCCGGCTGCTGAACCTGCTCGCCGGTACGGCGTGGACGGTCACCGATCCCGATCTGGACAACGTCCGGCTCTGGGTCGACGAGGGCTTCGACCCGCTGCTGGTGCGGGGCGACGTGATGGCGTCGGTCTGCGGGCGCGAGATCGCCCGGCCGAGCAAACAGGGGCACGCCTCGGCGCAGACCGTGATCGAGGCCGTGATCCGGCTGATCCCCGGATTCCCCGGGGAGACCGCCGAACGGTTCACCGCCCTGGTCAAGCAGTGGATCGCCGAGGACACCTACCGCGACTTCCTCGGCGCCACCGATCTCGCCTCGCTCGTCGCGGCCCAGCGGCTCCTCGCCTCCCCGGTGCCCGCGCGCGGCCCGCTGGTCACGCACAAGCAGCACCCGGGGATGGACAAGGCGGCCCACCACCGGCCCTCGTTCGCGCTGGGGATCTCGGCGTACTCCTCGCGGATCTACGGCTACGAGTCCATCCAGAACGAGAACCTGCACGGCTGGCACCTCTCCGACGGCATGGTGCTCCTGTACACCGACGACCTCGGCCACTACAGCGAGGACTACTGGCCCACCGTCGACCCCACGCGGCTGCCCGGCACCACGGTCCTGGTCGGCCGCCCCGCCGACGCGGCCGGCCAGCGCACCACCAGCACCGCGGACTGGGCGGGCGGCACCGCGCTGCCGGGCACGACGCTCGGCGCGTACGGAATGGAGCTGCGGGCGTTCGGCAGCTCGCTGCACGGGTTCAAGAGCTGGTTCTGCCTGGACGACGTGATCGCCTGCGTGGGCTCAGGCATCGCCTCCGGCGAGGGCCGGGCGGAGACGGTGGTGGAGAACCGCAAGCTGCGCGATCCGGCGGCGGCGCTGACCGTCGACGGCCGCCAGGCCCCCGCGGACACCGGCTGGTCGCAGCGGCTGGACGGGGTCCGCTGGCTGCATCTGGAGGGGACCGGCGGTTATGTCTTCCCGGAGACCGCCACCGTGCACGGGCTGCGCGAGGAGCGGACCGCGACCTGGCGCGAGATCAACCTCAAGTACGGCACGGACACCCCCGTCACCCGCCCGTATTTGACGCTGTGGCAGGACCACGGAGCCGCGCCCGACGCGGGCCGCTACTTCTGGTTCCAGGCCCCGATGGCGTCCGCCGCGCTGACGAAGCGCTGGTCGGACGCGCCGCCGGTGGTGCTGGAGGCCGACTCCACGGCGGTGCACGCGGTGCGCCGCGACGCGGACGGGCTGCTCGCCGCGAACTTCTGGACGGCCGGCGCCGTCCGGGAGCTGGCCTCGGACGGACCGGCCTCGGTGCTGGTCCGGCCGGCCGGGAGGACGCTGCACCTGGCGCTGTCCGACCCCACCCAACTGCGGCCGGCGGTCGTGCTGGACCTGGCCCGGCGCGGGCTGCGCGTGGTCCGCGCCGATCCGGGCGTCACCGTGGCCCCGACCGCCACGGGCACCCGTATCACCGCCGACACGGCCGGCCGCCGCGGAGCGACCCTCACCCTCACCCTGAAGTGGAGCTAGAGCCTTGCTGTTCGACATGCCCCTGGACCGGCTGACCGCGTACCGGCCGGAACCCGAGGAGCCCGCCGACTTCGACGCGTTCTGGAGCAAGACGCTGGCCGAGACGGACCGGCACGCGATCGACGCCACGTTCGTGCCGTACGAGACGGGCCTCGCGACCGTCGACGTGCTCGACGTGACCTTCCGGGGCTGGGAAGGCCAGCCCGTCAAGGCATGGCTGATGCTCCCCCGGCAACGCGTGGAACCGCTGCCCGCGGTCGTGCAGTACATCGGCTACAACGGCGGGCGCGGCATCCCGTACTCCTGGCTCACCTGGAGCGCGCTCGGCTACGCCCATCTGGTGATGGACAACCGGGGCCAGGGCGGCGGCGGCAAGAACACCGCCGACACCCCGGACCTCGCCCCCGAGGGCAACGGCTCCTCCTCCCCCGGATTCCTCACCCGGGGCATCGAGGACCCCGGCCGGCACTACTACCGCCGGCTGATCACGGACGCGGTCCGCGCCGTGGACGCCGCGAAGGCGCACGGGGCGGTGGACGCCTCACGGGTCGCGGTGCTCGGCGGGAGCCAGGGCGGCGGGCTGGCCCTGGCCGTGGCGGGGCTCCGCGACGACGTCGCCGCCGCCGTGGCCGACGTGCCGTTCCTCTGCCACTACCGGCGCGCCTCGCAGATCACCGACGCCGGGCCGTACGCGGAGATCGCCCGCTGGCTGTCGGGCCACCGCTTCCGGATCGACGAGGCGATGGAGACGCTGTCGTACTTCGACGGGGTCAACTTCGCCGCGCGGGCGACCGCCCCGGCGTGGTTCTCGGTCGGGCTGATGGACCGGATCTGCCCCTCGTCCACGGTGTACGCCGCCTATCACCGGTACGCCGGACCGGCCCGGATCGAGGTCTTCCCGTACAACGGGCACGAGGGCGGCGCGGAGTACGACCTGCCGCGCAAGATCGCGGCGCTGCGTGGGGTGTTCGGCCGCTGAGGGCTGTCCCGCAAAGATCGTCCGGTGAGCCCGGAGAAGTGCCGCGCGGCGCGGACCACGGCGCGCCCGGCGACTTCCGGCGGCGGCTGTGGGTGCGGGCCGAGTGGCCGGCACCCACGGTTGCCCTCGCGGGCGTCCGGGCGGTGGCGGAGACCTCGGGACAGCCTGGTGGATCCGCTCGGCGCCGGTCGTCCCGGCCGAGTACGGCAGTCATCTGCCGCGCCGGCGAGCCGGGCCACGAACCCGTGGGTGCCGCGTACGGAATCGGTGCGGCTCGGTGCGGACCGGCCGCGCCGATGCCGCTGGGCAAGTCGGTCGTCCTTGTGCGACGCCTGGTTCCGGGCCGGCTCCCGTGCGTACGCGCGGGCATCGGCCCGGGTGGTGCGGATCGGTCAAGACCCTGCTGAACGTGACTCCTGCACGGCTGGATCCAATTCCCGCACAGCGCGACGGAATTGGGTGTGGCCGGTGAGAGGGGGTGTCACTCGCCGCGCTGGACTTTGACAACTCGCCAGGCCCCGGTGTCGTGCGTCATGTCCACCACCACGGATCGCCGCGGGCTGTCGTGCTTCAGACTGATGATCGCACGGTTGTCGCTGGGAAATCTGGAGTCCGAAACGGTCCAGTTCTTCGCGATTCCTGAGCGCTCGATATCGGCCTTGGCCTCGTCGGCTTCCGCCTGAGAGCTCTCCATTCCTTCCGCGCTCTCGCACCCCTCCATGTCCAATTCCTTGGCCCTGAGCCCGCACATGGTGACGAAATCGCCACCGAAAGAGGCTCTGGTGAAGTCCAACGCGGTCTTCTCCGCCTGCTCCTGAAGAGTCGGCTCGGATTCGTTCTGGACGACCAGCAGGGTCGATCCGGCACCGATGACCACCACCACCGCGGCCACGATGCCCCAGAAAGCCCCGCCGTGCTTGGTGGTCCGGTTGTTCACATCACCCACGTGGCTGCGGTTGCCCTTGCCCGTTTGCTGAGTGACAACCGTATGACCCGATCCGAAGCCGACTGCGGTGACATGCGACGGCTCCAGCTTCTCCAGTTCCGTCTGGAACATGCGGGCGAGGACCTGGTTCTCCTCCAGGATCCGTTCCAGAACACCGGAAGCGGCTTCCTGGGCGGCGGAGTCGTCGGGCCTGTCACGCAACGCCACCGCCGCCGGCTCACCCTCCGGTCGCGCCGACAGCGCGTTGAACACCAAGTCGCCGATAGCCGCACTTCCCTGCGCGACAACGATTTCGATGGATCGCTGTGCGATCTCCCCTATATCCATGAGGCTCCCCCGTCACGCGGAGCTGAATTATCCGAATCCATTGCATTCCCACGCAAGAGGAAAACCGGCCCCTCGCCACAGGCGGCTCCCGGCCACGCACGGTGCGTTCGTTGCGTTCGCTGTGGTCACGGCGGCAATGGCCTCAGCCGCGCCCGTCGCAGCCACCGCTACCGCCCGCGACATCGACCGGCGCAGGAAACGCTGCGGAGACGGCGCACCGATCCGATTCCCCGGATACGAAGAAAGGCAGCAAACTGGACGCGACTGCGAAGAACCGGCCATTTTGCCGCCCCAGCCGCCTCCCCGCCTCAGCGGAACTCGTGCACGACCTGGATCTCGCCGACGATGTGTGCATTGAAGTCGTCCAGCTCCTCGGCCGGAACCCAGAGCTCAAGGATCGTCTGCCCGCCGGCCTGCTGGACGGGATACCGGTTCAAGAACTCCGACTCGACCTCGAAACGAGTGACGAAGCCGGCACCGTCGTGCTTCACGTTCCAGTCCCGGGCGATCCTGACCGCGTAGTCCTCGTTCAGGACCGGGTAGAAGATCGGCTGCTCGGGCAGCCGGGGCGGCCACGCACGCCAGTCCAGCGCGCGAACGAGATCCAGTTCCTCGGGCCCGGTGGGGCGCCACAGGGTCGTCGTTGTCTGCCGGCTGGTCATGTGCATCGCTCTCTGAACCCAGGCCGCCGGTGCGGCGTGTCGAGAGACCGGACGATACCGGCACCGTGCACCCGGTGGCTACGCGGTTTGCGTACCCTGGCAGCTCCGTGACCAGCAGTTACGAGGCACGCCTCAGGCCGCGTTCCGGGGGGAGCGCCGGGCAGCCGTGACGTCTGGACAGGCCCCGGGCCGACCGGCCGGGTCACCGGCCCAGGACCGCCATCGCGGCGTTGTGGCCGGGGATCCCGCTGACCCCGCCGCCGCGCACCGCGCCCGCGCCGCAGAGCAGGACGTTGGGGTGCGCGGTCTCCACGCCCCAGCGGCCGGTGCCGGGCGCGGCGTACGGGAAGGCCAGGTCCCGGTGGAAGATGTGGCCGCCGGGCAGCCGCAGTTCGCGTTCCAGGTCCAGTGGGGTCTTCGCCTCGATGCAGGGGGCTCCGTCCGCGTCGAGCGCCAGGCAGTCGGCGATCGGCTCGTCGAGATGGGCGTCGAGTTCGGCGAGGGTGGCGGCGAGCAGGGTGGCACGGGTCCCCTCGTTGTCGGCGGCGAAGAGCCGGGCCGGGGTGTGCAGGCCGAAGAGGGTCAGTGTGTGGTGGCCGCGTGCGGCGAGGTCCGGGCCGAGGATCGAGGGGTCCGTCAGCGAGTGGCAGTAGATCTCGGAGGGCGGGGAGGCGGGCAGCCGGCCCTCCGTCGCCTCGCGGTGGGCGGTGGCCAGTTGTCCGTAGCCCTCCGCGATGTGGAAGGTCCCGGCGAACGCCTCGTGCGGGTCGACGTCGCGGTCCTTCAGCCGGGGCAGCCGGGTGAGCAGCATGTTCACCTTCAGCTGGGCGCCCTCGGGCCGGGCCGGCGGCTGCTCGCCGAGGAGGGCGGCGAGGGCCTGCGGCGAGGCGTTGACCAGGACCCGGCGCGCGCCGACGGTGAACTCCGTGTCGTCGGTGCGCACGGTCACCTCGGCATGCGTCCCGTCGGTGGCCAGACGGACGGCCTCGTGTCCGGTGCGCAGGTGCGCCCCGGCCGCCAGCGCGGTGTCGGCGAGCGCGTCCGTGAGCGCGCCCATGCCGCCGACGGGCACGTCCCAGTCACCGGTCCCGCCGCCGATCACGTGGTAGAGGAAGCAGCGGTTCTGGACGAGCGAGGGGTCGTGGGCGTCGGCGAAGGTGCCGATCAGCGCGTCGGTGAGGACGACCCCGCGCACCAGGTCGTCGGAGAAGTGCTCCTCGACGGCGACGCCGACGGGTTCCTCGAACAGCATGCGCCAGGCCTCCTCGTCACCGATCCGCTCGCGCAGCGCCTCGCGGGCGGGCAGCGGTTCGGTGAGCGTCGGGAAGACCCGTGCGGCCACGTGGGCGGTGCGCGCGTAGAACCGCCGCCATGCCTCGTACTCCCGGTCGGAGCCGGTGAGGGCGGCGAAGGAGTCCCGGGTGCGTCCGGCGCCGACGAGCAGCCCGGTGGCCCGTCCGCCGCGGACGGCGGGGGTGTACGAGGAGACGGTGCGCCGGCGGACGGCGAAGTCCAGGCCGAGGTCGCGGACGATCGTCGCGGGCAGCAGCGAGACCAGGTAGGAGTAGCGCGAGAGCCGGGCGTCGAGCCCGGCGAAGGGCCGGGTGGAGACGGCCGCGCCGCCGGTCGTGGCGAGCCGTTCGAGGACGAGGACGGACTGTCCGGCGCGGGCCAGATAGGCCGCGGCGACCAGGCCGTTGTGGCCGCCGCCGACGATCACCGCGTCATAGCTGTCGCGTACGGTCATGCCCCTTGGTAACACGGACGGGCGGCCCGGACCAGGGGGCGCCGGCGGGGTGTCGCGGTCAGCCGGAGGGGATGCCGTGGCGCTGTCGGAGGGCCGCGACCTGACGGTAGAGCTCGACGGCCTCGGGGCCCCGGCCCAGCCGTTCCAGGCAGTGGGCCTCGTCGTTGCGGCCGGCGAGGGTGTCGGGGTGGTCGGCGCCCAGGATCCGGGTGCGGGCCTCGGCGACCTGGCGGTAGGCGAGGAGGGCGTCCGCCCAGCGGCCCAGCCAGCCGAGGCCGACGGCGACCTCGCGGCGGCTGACCAGGGTGTCGGGGTGGTCGGCGCCCAGGACGCGTTCGCGGACCGCGCAGACCTCGCGCGCCTCCGCCAGGGCCTCCTCCCAGCGGGCCAGCCGGCCGAGGTTGACGCCCAGTCCGTGGCGGGCGCGCAGCGTCTCCGGATCGTCGGGCCCGCCGAGCCGGGTGCGGTCCTCGACGAGTCCCCGGTAGAGCTCCAGCGCCTCGGCGCTGCGGCCGAGCCGGCCGAGGCTGATGCCGACCTCGTAGCGGGCGGCGAGGGTGTCGGGGTGGTCGGCGCCCAGGGCCTGGGTACGGTCCCTGACCACCTCGCGGTAGATCTGCAGCGCCTCCGTCCAGCGCTCCAGCCGGCCCAGGGTGTAGCCGACCTCGTAGCGGGTGACGAGGGTGTCGGGGTGGGTGGCGCCGAGCAGCCGGGCGCGCGCGGCGGCGACCTCGGCGGCCATCCGGTACGACTCCTCCAGCCGGCCGAGCCTGCTGAGGTTGAACGCCAGATTGTGGCGGCAGCGCAGGGTGTCGGGGTGGTCCGGGCCCATGGAGCGCTCCCGGGAGGCCAGCACGGCGGCGTACAGCTGATGGGCCTCGAAGTGCCGGCCGAGCTGGCCCAGGACGTAGGCCATCTCCTGACGGGCCGCCAGGGTCTCGGGATGGTCGGGGCCGAAGCGGCGTTCGCGGCCCTGGGCGACCTGGCCGAACTCGCGCAGCGCCTCGGCGGCGCGGCCGGTGCGGCTGAGGGTGAACCCGACCTCGTAGCGGCTGGAGAGGGTGTCGGGATGGTCGGAGCCCAGGGCGCTCGCACGTTCGGCGGCGACCGCGCGGTGGACCTCGCCGGCCTCCTCCCAGTGCCCGAGCCGGCCGAGGTTGAGGCCGGCGCTGTGGCGGTTGGCGAGGGTGGACAGCAGATCGGGCCCCGGAGTGGGCCGTTCGGCGCCGGCCGGGCGTGCGGCTCCCGCGCCGAGGGTCCAGGCACCGGTCAGTCCGTTGGAGTGGTCGATCCGTTCCGGCGGGACGGCCGCGGTGCCGGTCGCCTTGTGACCGGTGGTCATGCCCTGGGTCCAGGCGGGCAGCCGGGGGTCGGCGACGGGGACCGGCGGGGCGAGCAGCACCCGTCCGGTGGTGTCCGGGCGGGGGTGGCCGCCGGTGCGGCCGACCGCGATGCGGCGGCGCAGGTCGCGGGCGTCGGCGGGGCGCTGCTCGGGGGTCTTGGCGAGCAGTTCCAGGACCACCCGGTCGAAGAAGCCGGGCAGTTCGGAGCGGTGGGAGCGCAGCGGCTCGGGCGCGGTGTCGCGGTGGCCGACGAGCACGCCCCAGGCGTCGTCGAGGTCGAAGGGGGGTGCCCCGGTGGCGATCTCGTAGAGCACGCAGCCCAGGGAGTACAGATCGCTTCGGTGGTCGACCTGGCCGCCGCTGATCTGCTCCGGCGACATGTAGTGCGGGGTGCCCATGGCGATGCCCGCGCCGGTGAGGCGGGAGGTGACGGAGATGTCGTGGCCGAGCCGGGCGATGCCGAAGTCGCAGATCTTCACGGTGCCGTCGGTGAGCCGCATGATGTTGGCGGGCTTGAGGTCGCGGTGGACGATGCCCTGCTGGTGGGTGTAGCCGAGGGCGTCGGCGACCTGCTCCGCGATGTCGACGACATCGTCCACGGGCAGCGGGTGCTGTTCGTTGTCCTCCAGCAGCTGGCTGAGGTTGCGGCCTTCGAGGAGTTCCATCACCAGGTAGAGCACGCCCTCGTACTCGCCGAAGTCGTGGACGACGGTGACGCCCCGGTGCTGGAGGGCGGCGGCGACGCGGGCCTCGCGGCGGAAGCGTTCGCGCAGGATCCGGGTGAAGTCCTGGTCGTGCTGCGGGCCCATGGGCTTCAGACATTTGACGGCGACCTGGCGGCCCAGCGACTCGTCGCGGGCACGCCACACCTCGCCCATGCCTCCGCGCCCGATCAGATCGAGCAGTCGGTACCGGCTCTGGATCAGCCTGGTTTCCGCCATCCCCGCTGTCGCCCCCGTCACTCCGCCTGCTGTCCCTGCGCCCTCCCCGGCCCGTCCAGTATGGCCGCCTGCCTTTTCCGTGTGTACGGGGTGGGGCGGCTGCCGGGTCCGAGCCGCGCCATGGCGTTCACGATATGTCCGGGCGGCAGTCTCCAGCGCAGCCGGGCGGGGATCGCCCGGAGCACGGCCCCGGTGGCGCGCAGCCTGCGGTCGACCACCGCGGGGCGTGGCGCCGGGCGGCCGTACAGCTCGTGCGCGAACGGCGGCAGCGACTGGTAGGCGAGGCCGGCGACCCACCGCCAGAGCACGGCGCGCGCGGGGACGAGCAGCGGCGGTACGGGCGGCCTGCTCAGGAAGGCGTCGACCTCCGCGGCCTCCGGCGATCCGGCCAGCCGCGGCCGTACGCGGGCGAAGTAGGCCTCCAGTTGCGCGACGCTCGCCGGGACGCCGGCCGGGTCGAGACCGACGAGGCGGGCGCTGTGGCGGTGCTCGTCGACGTACCGGTCGGCCTGGGCGTCGGTGAGCAGGAAGCCGGAGCGGCGTTCGACCCGGAGGTAGGAGTCGACCTCGGCGCAGTGCACCCACAGCAGCAGGTCCGGTTCGTCGACCCCGTAGGTCTCCCCGGTCGCCGGATCGGTGGCCTTCAGCAGGCGGTGGATCCTGCGGACCCGGGCGCCGGCCTTCTCGGCGGCCTCGGTGGTCCCGTAGGTGACGGTCCCGACGAACCCGGCCGTCCGCATCAGCCGCCCCCAGGCGTCCTTGCGGAAGTCGGAGTTCTGCATGACGCCGCGCACGGCGCGGGGGTGGAGCGCCTGGAGGTACAGGGCGCGCACGCCCGCGACCCACATCATCGGGTCACCGTGCATCTGCCAGGTGACCGATGAGGGGCCGAAGAGGCCGGGGTCGGCGTCGGTCATGTACTCGTCCCTCCCGCCGAGCAGCGTACCGGCGCACCCGCCTCGTCCCTAAAGGTTCGCTCGTCCGTGCGATCCGCGCGCCCCGGCAATTGGTCTGTACCAAATCCGTCGAAGCCCTTGCCGGAAACGCCGCCCCTGGGCAGGATTCGACTCGCGATCAAGCAGGACATCACTCGACTTCTCCTGTCTTGTCGCACTTCGGTGTGCGCACCGCCCCCGGCACCCCGGGGGCCGCGCACTCCTCGTACATGCGCCTCCCGCTCTTACGCATCGTCAATGGACGAAGGAGTTCCCATGTTCACGAAGCCCCCCACCCACCGGCGCCGCGTCACCGGCCTCGCCGCAGTCGCGGCGACCGCCGCGGGCATGACGCTCGCCCTGGCCCCCGCCGCCCACGCGGCCCCCGGCGACTGCACCGTCTCGTCCACGAGCGGCTCCGTCTCCAGCCTCTGCACCAGCGGCACCGGTCTGCACCGCATCCACGCCGTGCTCAACCCCCTCGACCCCAGACTCCCCCAGCGCATCGTCCTCGGTAACTGGGCCGCGGTCGGCCAGACCTCCACCGCCGCCAACCCGTGGGGCCCGTCCTACGTCGCCAACGTCTGGGTCGACCTCATCGACTAGAAGGGGCACGGCGCGCCGGCGGGCTCCCCTTCCGCCGGCGCGTCCGCTCAGCGCCGCACCCTCGGCATCCCCAGGCCGATCCAGGAGATGATCTCCCGCTGGATCTCGTTGTTGCCGCCGCCGAAGGTGAAGATGACGGCGGACCGGTAGCCGCGTTCGAGTTCGCCGTGCAGGACGGCGCCGGCGGAGCCCTCCTTGAGGGGGCCGGCCGCGGCGACGACCTCCATGAGCCAGGCGTAGGCGTCGCGGCGGGCCTCGGAGCCGTAGACCTTGACGGCGGAGGCGTCCTGGGGGGTGAGGGTGTGGTTCTGGACGGCGCCGACCATCTGCCAGTTGAGCAGTTTCATGGCGTCGAGCCGGGTGTGGGTGCGCGCCAGACGGGCGCGGACCCAGCCGAGGTCGATGACGCGGCGGCCGTCGGCGAGGCGGGTTTCGGCGGCCCAGCGGCGGACGTTGTGCAGGGCGCGGATGGCCATGGTGCCGTGCGCGGCCAGGGTGACGCGTTCGTGGTTGAGCTGGTTGGTGATCAGGCGCCAGCCCTGGTTCTCCTCGCCGACGCGGTGGGAGACGGGGACGCGGATGTTCTCGTAGTAGCTCGCCGTGGTGTCGTGCGAGGCGAGGGTGTTGATCAGGGTGCAGGAGTAGCCGGGGTCGGAGGTCGGGACGAGGAGCATGGTGATGCCCTTGTGCGGCGGGGCGTCCGGGTCGGTGCGGGCGGCGAGCCAGACCCAGTCCGCGGTGTCGCCGTTGGTCGTCCAGATCTTCTGCCCGTCGACGACGTACGTGTCCCCCTCGCGCACCGCGCGCGTCTTGAGGGCGGCGAGGTCGGTGCCGGCGTCGGGCTCGCTGTAGCCGATCGCGAAGTCGATCTCGCCGGAGAGGATTCCCGGCAGGAAGCGGGCCTTCTGCTCCTCGGTGCCGAACCGCATGAGCGTCGGACCCACGGTGTTGAGCGCCATCAGGGGCAGGGGGACGCCCGCCTGGGCCGCCTCGTCGAAGAAGATGAACTGTTCCATCGGGGACAGGCCCCGCCCGCCGAACTCGGTGGGCCAGCCGACGCCGAGCCAGCCGTCGGCGCCGAGCCGGCGGATCGTCTCGCGGTAGAAGCGCTTCTGCGCCGCCGGATCGGCGTAGCGGGCGTAGGCGTTGTCGGGGACCAGGGCGGCGAAGTACGTATGCAGTTCGGCGCGCAGCCGCTGCTGTTCCGGCGTGTATTCGAGGTGCACGGCCCCTCCAGGAGTCTCGCTTCGCGTCGACCGTCTGCGGCGGCGCACACAGTAGAACATGTTGCAAGAATCCGGAAGGGGCACGGGCCGGGGGGCGCCCCCGGCCCGGTCAGCGCTTGACGGCCCTGAGGACGACGAACTTCGGGTCGCCCGCCACCGTCGTGCAGTTGCCGAAGATCCGGCGCAGCCGGGTGTGGTAGCCGAGGTGGCGGTTGCCCACCACCCACAGCTCCCCGCCGGGGCGCAGCGCGGTGCGCGCCCCCTGGAACATCGCGCGGGCCGTCGCGTCGGTGGTGGCCTGGTGGGAGTGGAAGGGCGGGTTGTTCAGCACCAGGTCGGCGCTGCCGGGCTCGGCGTCGGTGAGCCCGTCGCCGACGACGTAGCGGGCCCGCGCGTCGGAGCCGGTGTTGGCCCGGAAGGTCGCCTCGGCGGAGGCGACGGCCCCGTAGGACTCGTCCACGAAGGTCACCGTGGCCTCGGGGTTGGACAGCGCGGCGGCCAGGCCGAGAACCCCGTTGCCGCAGCCGAGGTCGACGACCCGGTCGGGTCCGGTGCGGTCGGGGAGGTGCTTGAGGAAGAAGCGGGTGCCGATGTCGAGCCGGTCGGCGCAGAAGATCCCGGCGTGGTTGACGACGGTGCGTCCGGCGACGGCCCCGGCGTCCCCGGGCAGCGTGTAGCGGTACGGCCAGGGGCTGGGCCCGGGGTCGGTCGCGGGGTCCGGGGTGCAGTGGATCAGCCGGGCCTTGGAGACGGCGAGCGAGGTGCGGGTGGGGCCGAGGATCCGCTCGAACAGGGCGAGGGTGGAGGTGTGGATCTCCTTCACCATGCCGGTGCCGACGACGACGGTCCCGGCGTGGACGGCCGGGGCCAGCCGGTGCAGCTCGTCCTCCAGGAGCGCGAGGCTCTTGGGCACCCGCACCAGCAGCACGTCGATGCGGGCCGGCGGGATGTCGCGCACGGACAGGAGGCGCACGGTCGCGGGATCGGTCCCGTTGCGCTCCAGATTGGCCGTGGTGGCCCGCCGGGCCAGATAGGAGTCGCCGATCTGTACGGGGCGGTGCGCGGCCAGCGCCGTGGTGAGCGCGCCCCAGCGGTCGCCGACGATCACCACGCTGCCGGACAGGTCGACGGGACCGCCCTCGCCCTCCCCCTCCAGATGGCGCAGGAGATAGGCGTCGGCAGCGTCCCAGGCCCGGAACGGGTCGCGCGGGTGCTCGGGGAATCGGGCGAGGTCGTATCCGCCCGTTGACGTCGTCAAACGGTTCATAGCGCGTTCAGGCTAGCCGAGCGCGGAGCCCTGCCCGTACACGTACGGTCCGCGCGGACCGCGCCCCCGGCCGGCTGCGGCCGTCGGGACGCGGTCCGGTGCCGTACCCGGTCTACGGCAGCAGCTTGTCCATCGCCGCACGGCCCTCCTCGGCGAGCCGGCGTTCCGCCCAGGCCAGATTGCCGGGTGTCAGGTCGCGTCCGGACGCGAGCACCACGTCCTCCGCCGTCGGGTGGTCGCTGGCACCGGTGTGCAGCAGACCGTCCGGGGTCACGGATTCGGGATCGTCACTCATGCCGCCCTCCTCGTCCTTGCGCCAATTCTCGCTCCGCCCCGACGGGCTCGCATCCGAGGGCCGGAGGACCGGGACCACACCCTCACTTGACCTGCACATGATAGATACGGAGCGTTCACACCTGCGTCACGGTGCGTGTGGAAGGCTCCGGCTGACCACCCAGCTGCGCGACCACCGCGGAACCGTCCCCCACCCTGTGACGGCGCCGCGGTGGTCGTTTTTCCGGAGAGGACACCCCACATGTCCCGTCGTCACCTTTCGCCCCGGCGCCCGCTGCTGACCGCTCTCGCGGCCTTCGCGGTGCTCGCCGGGACCGCGGCCGCCGCACCGGCCGCGACACCGCCGTCCGCGCCGGCCGCGGCCACCCCGCTCTCCGCCCTGGACGACACCTACTACCAGGACGCGCTCGGCAAGACCGGCACCGCGCTCAAGAGCGCCCTGCACACGATCGTCCGCGACCAGTCCACGGTCAGCTACAGCCAGGTCTGGGACGCGCTCAAGAACACCGACGAGGACCCGGCCAACCCGTCGAACGTGATCCTGCTCTACACCGGGCGCTCCCAGTCCAAGAACGACAACGGCGGCAACGTCGGCCAGTGGAACCGCGAGCACGTCTGGGCCAAGTCCCACGGCGACTTCGGCACCGCCACCGGCCCCGGCACCGATCTGCACCATCTGCGCCCGGAGGACGTGGTCGTCAACTCCAAGCGCGGCAACAAGGACTTCGACAACGGCGGCACACAGCTGAGCGACGCGCCCGGCAACTACACGGACAGCGACTCCTTCGAACCGCGCGACGCGGTCAAGGGCGACGTCGCCCGGATGATCCTCTACATGGCCGTCCGCTACGACGGCGACGACGCCTTCGCCGACCTCGAACCGAACGAGCTCGTGAACAACGGCTCCGCGCCGCACATCGGCCGGCTCTCCGTACTGAAGGCCTGGAGCCAGGAGGACCCGCCGGACTCCTTCGAGAAGCACCGCAACGACGTCATATTCGAGGACTACCAGCACAACCGGAACCCGTTCATCGACCACCCGGAGTGGGTGGAAGCCATCTGGTGAGCCCGGCCGGGCGGGGCGCCGCGTTCAGCCGGCGCCCCGCCCCAGGCACCAGTCCACCGCCTCCTCGCGGGTGGCGAAGATGCGCGGGTCGCCGTCCTCGTGGCCGGGGCGGCGCAGCAGACCGTCCGGATCGGCCACCGCGGTCCGCAGGCCGTCGGCGGTCAGCCGCATCAGGCCGTCGCGGAGCATGGCGCGCGCCACCCCGCCGATGCCGGTCACCCGCACCAGGTCGAGCACGGCGCCGGTCCCCTCCGGTCCCGCCTCGTCCAGGGCATGGAGCACGCGCTCGGCGGCGGTGAAGTCGAGGGCTCCCTGGGCGGCCACGACGGCGACGTCCTCGTGGGCGGCGCGCTCGTGCCCGGCGGCCGGGGCAGTCGGCAGGTCGCCGGCGGTGGTCACCAGGGTGACGGTGGAGGCGGCGAGCGCGGGGTTGCGCATCAGGTGCAGACCGAGCCGCCGGGAGAGTTCCCCGATCGCGAGGCGACCGCGTACGGAGGTTCCGGTCGTGTCCAGGGGCGGACTGTACGCCGCGACACCGAACCGGGCGGGTCCGGCGGCGATCAGCCCGCCCGACACCCCGCTCTTGGCCGGCAGGCCGACACGCAGCAGCCAGGCGCCCGAGGAGTCGTACATCCCGCAGGTCGCCATGACGGCGAGGACCTGGGCGGCGACGGCCTCGCTCACCACCTGCTCGCCGGTGAGCGGATTGACCCCGCCGTGCGCGAGGGTGGCCGCCATCGCGGCGAGGTCCAGCGCGGTGACCCGGACCGCGCACTGGCGGAAGTACGTCTCCACGGCCGCGACCGGGTCCACGGGCAGCGGGCCGGTGCTGCGGATGAGGTAGGCGAGGGCGCGGTTGCGGTCGCCGGTGAAGGACTCGGACGCGTACACCTGCTCGTCGACGTCGAGGCTCCGGCCGGCGAAACGGCTGAGACAGTCCAGGATACGGGTGAACCGGGGCGTGCCGGGGGTGTGGGGGATCAGGGCGGTGGTGACGATCGCGCCCGCGTTGACCATGGCGTTGGCCGGGCGGCCGGTGGTGCGTTCGAGGCTGATCCCGTTGAACGCCTCGCCGCTGGGTTCGGCGTTGACCCACCGGGAGACCTCGTCGAGGCCGAGCAGGGACAGCGCCAGGGCGTAGACGAACGGCTTGGACACGGACTGGGCCGTGAACGGCACGTCGGCGTCGCCGGCGCTGTAGCGGTGGCCGTCCATGCTGACCAGGGCCAGGCCGAAGTCGTCCGGGTCGGCGAGGGCCAGTTGCGGGATGTAGTCCGCGAGTTCGCCGTCGCCGACGTCCGCGTACCGGGCGTGCAGTTCGCCGAGCGCTTCCGTGACCGCGCCGGTGGCGGGACTCACCGTCGCCGGCCGTCAGCCGCGCTCGGCCTGGGCGATCCGGGGGAACGACTTCACTCCGGCGGCCTTGCGGCTGTTGGCGTGCCGGCTCACGGTGGTGGCCGGGCGGACGTCGTCGAAGCCGAGGACCACGGAGTCGAGGACCGTGCCGGAGGCGTCCACGAACTCCACCCGCACGGCGTAGAAGGCGGCCTTGTCACTGGAGTTGGTGACCCGGACGAGCGCACTGCGGAACTGCTCCGACGCGGCGACGGGCAGCCCGTTGACCGATACGTCGTCGACGGCGTCGCCCTTGCCCTGGACCCCCTTGAGCAGGGCCACCGCCCGCTGGCGGTTGCGCTCCACGTCGGCGGAGACGGAGGCGGCGAAGTCCTGCTGGGTGCGTGGGCTCTCACTGGCCGAGGGCGATGCGGCGGGTGCCGCCGAGACCGTGCGGATGCTGCGGGCCGTGCCCTGCGAGGAGGTGTCGGAGTCGCCGCAGGCGGCGGCGGTGGCGCCGAGCGCGGCCGCGAGCACGGCGGCGGTCAGGGTGCGGGCCGCGCGGCGGCCGGGGGCGCGTCGGACGGGACTGGTCTGGTACACGGACGCTCCGTCTGCTCATGAGGGCGGAAGACCAACTCGCCCATATTAGGATCAAAAGGTATGAATTGACCCGTCGAATCACCCGTCCCGCACGGCAGTGCGCGCAAGTCCCGGGAGGGAACTGATGGATACGGACGCCCTGACCGCCGGTCTGCTGCGAGAACTCCGCGCGGCCAAGACCTATCCGGCGCTGTCCCTGACCATGCCGACCCACCGCAAGGCCCCGGACAACGCCCAGGACGCCGTACGGCTGCGCAACCTGGTCTCCGAGGCCGCCGCCCGGCTGGAGGCCGACCCCGCCGTCAGCCGCGAGGCGGGCGCCGCGGTCCGCGCCCAGCTGGACCGGGCCGTCGCCGAGATCGACCCCCGGCGGGCGCTGGACGCGCTCGTCCTGCTCGTCACGGCCGACGAGTACCAGATCTGGCAGTTGCCGCGCACCGCACCCGAACGGGTGGTGCTCAGCGACACCTATCTGACCCGCAACCTGGTCGCCGCGAAGGCCCAGGCCCGGCCCTTCTGGGCGCTCACCGTCGCCGCCGACCACGCCGCCCTCTACAGCGGAACCGCCGACACCGCACACGAGGAGCACCTGGGCGGCTTCCCGATGACGGCCCCGCGCGAGGAGCCCAACCCGCAGCGCGAGGAGCGCATCGGGGACACCCCGAGCACCTTCAGCGACGAGGAGACCCGGCAGTTCCTGCGCACCGTGGACGAGGCCCTGCGCGGCGTGCTGGCCGGCGATCCGCGCCCCCTCTACCTGGTGGGTCTCGCCCCGGCCCTCGCGCTCTTCGACGAGGTGGGCGAGACGGGCGGGGACGCGGCGGGCCGCGTCACCAAGGGCGCCCCGGCCGAGACCACGCCCAGCGGTCTGCTCACGGAACTGCGCCCAGCGCTGGAGGCCCGGCGGAAGCGGTTCGCCGCGGAGATCGACGGCAAGCTGGACGAGGCGCGCGGCCGGCGCGCCTTCGCCGGCGGCCTGGACGAGGTGTGGGCGGCCGTCCGCGAGGGCCGCGCCGGCCTGGTCGCGGTGGAGGAGAACTACCAGCAGACCGTCCGGGTGGACGAGGAGCACCTGGTGCCGGTCGACGCCGCCGCGGCCGACCCCGCCGACCACCGCTACCGCGAGGACATCGTCGACGAACTCGTGGAGGCGGCGCTGGACAGCGGTGCCGATGTGGTCTTCGTCGCCGACGACGCGCTCAAGGAGCACGGGCGCATCGCGGCGGCGCTGCGCTACTGACCGCGAGCCGAAGGCGAGGGCCCGGACGGATTCCTCCGTCCGGGCCCTCGCCGTACGCCCTCAGCCCCGCCAGGTCCAGTCGGCCACCTCGGGGAGATCGGTGCCGTGGACGCGGATCCAGTCGTGGTGGCGGGAGCGGGTGTCCGCCATCGCCTGACGCACCGCCACGGCCCGGACGCCGAGCCCGGGAACGCGGTCGATCACGTCCATGACGAGCCGGTAGCGGTCGAGGTCGTTGCGGACCACCATGTCGAAGGGCGTGGTGGTGGTGCCCTCCTCCTTGTAGCCGCGGACGTGGAGATGGGGGTGGCCGGCCCGGCGGTAGGCAAGCCGGTGGATCAGCCACGGATAGCCGTGGTAGGCGAAGATGACCGGCTTGTCCCGGGTGAACAGGGCGTCGTACTCGGAGTCCGGCATCCCGTGCGGATGCTCCCCGTGCGGCATCAGCCGGGCCATGTCGACGACGTTGACCACCCGTACCGCCAGTTCGGGCAGATGACGGCGGAGCAGATCGGCCGCGGCCAGGGTCTCCAGGGTGGGGACGTCGCCGGCGCAGGCGAGGACGACATCGGGTTCGCGGGCGCCGTCCTCGGTCCCCGCCCATTCCCAGACCCCGGCGCCGCGGGCGCAGTGCGCACGGGCCTGGTCCAGGGTGAGCCAGTCGAAGCTCGGCTGCTTGCCCGCCACGATGACGTTGACGTAGTCCCGGCTGCGCAGCGCGTGGTCGGCCGCGGAGAGCAGGGTGTTCGTGTCCGGGGGCAGATAGACGCGCACGACCTCGGGGCTCTTGTTGAGGATGTGGTCGACGAATCCGGGGTCCTGGTGCGAGAAGCCGTTGTGGTCCTGGCGCCATACGTGCGAGGTCAGCAGGTAGTTGAGGGAGGCGATCGGACGGCGCCAGGGCAGCCGGCGGGAGGTCCGCAGCCACTTGATGTGCTGGTTGACCATGGAGTCGACGATGTGCGCGAAGGCCTCGTAGCAGGAGAAGAGGCCGTGCCGGCCGGTCAGGAGATAGCCCTCCAGCCAGCCCTGGCACAGGTGCTCGGAGAGAACCTCCATGACCCGGCCGCCGGGGGCCAGATGCTCGTCGGTCGGCAGGACGGCGGCCTCCCAGGCCTTCCCGCTCGCCCCGTACACCGCGTCCAGCCGGTTGGACGCGGTCTCGTCGGGGCCGACGAGCCGGAAGTCGCGCCGGTCCGCCGTGGCCGCCATCACGGCCTCCAGCAGTCCGCCCAGGACCCGGGTCGGTTCGTGCAGGACCTTCCCGGGCGCGGTCACCTCGACGGCGTGGTCCTCCAGCGGGGGCACGGGCAGATCGCGCAGGAGCAGCCCGCCGTTGGCGTACGGGGTCGAGCCCAGCCGGGCCGCGCCCTCGGGGACGCAGGCGAGCACCTGGGCGGTGGGGCGTCCGCCGGCGTCGAAGAGTTCCTCCGGCCGGTAGGAGCGCATCCACTCCTCCAGCTGCCGCAGATGCTCCGGGTTGTCCCGGACCCCGGGCAGCGGGACCTGGTGGGCGCGCCAGGTGCCCTCGACCGGGACGCCGTCGACCTCGGAGGGGCCGGTCCAGCCCTTGGGGGTGCGCAGGACGATCACGGGCCACCGCGGGCGTTCGGTCGTCCCGCCCTCGCGGGCGGCCCGCTGGATCTCCCGGATGCGGTCGTACGCGGTGTCCATGGCCCCGGCCATGGCCCGGTGGACGGTGACCGGGTCGTCGCCCTCGACGTACAGCGGGTCGTGGCCGTAGCCGCGCAGCAGTGCGTCCAGTTCGGGTTCGGGGATGCGGGCGAGCACCGTCGGGTTGGCGATCTTGTAGCCGTTGAGGTGGAGGACCGGCAGGACCGCCCCGTCGTGGACGGGGTCGAGGAACTTGTTGGCGTGCCAGGAGGTGGCCAGCGGGCCGGTCTCCGCCTCGCCGTCGCCGATGACGCAGGTGACCAGCAGACCGGGGTGGTCGAGCGCGGCGCCGTAGGCGTGGGCGAGGGCGTAGCCGAGTTCGCCGCCCTCGTGGATGGAGCCCGGGGTCTCCGGGGCGACATGGCTCGGGACGCCGCCGGGGAAGGAGAACTGGGTGAAGAGCCGGCCCATCCCGGCCGCGTCCCTGCCGACGTCGGGGTACGTCTCCGAGTAGCTGCCCTCCAGCCAGGAGTTGGCGAGGACGGCGGGGCCGCCGTGGCCGGGGCCCCAGACGCACAGGGCGTCGGCGGAGCGCGCGCGGACGAGGCGGTTGAGGTGGGTGTACACCAGGTTGAGGCCGGGTGAGGTGCCCCAGTGGCCCAGCAGCCGCGGTTTGATGTCCGTGGGGACCAGCGGCCGGGTGAGCAGCGGATTGTCCATCAGGTAGATCTGTCCGACGGCGAGGTAGTTGGCCGCCCGCCAGTGTGCGTCGAGCGCGGCCGCCTCCTCGTCGGTCAGGGGGGCGGGCGGCGGGACGTCGCTCATGGTCACCTCTCGGGGCGGTCGGGGCGGGGCGCTCAGTGCGGTTCGGGGCCGTACCAGACGGTGGTGGCGTTGCAGAACTCCCGGATGCCGTGGCCGGCCAGCTCGCGTCCGTAGCCGGAGCGCTTCACCCCGCCGAAGGGCAGCGCGGGGTGGGAGGCGGTCATGCCGTTGAAGAACACCCCGCCGGCCTCCAGGTCGCGGACGCAGCGTCGCTGCTCCTCGGCGTCCCTGGTCCAGACGTTGGAACTGAGGCCGAACGGCGTGTCGTTGGCGATCTCCAGGGCCTCGTCCAGACTCTCGGCGCGGTAGAGCGTGGCGACGGGGCCGAAGGTCTCCTCGCGGTGGACGCGCATGGCGGGGGTGATGCCGGTCAGGACGGTGGGGGCGTAGAACCAGCCGTGCTCCAGTCCTCCGCCCAGCCCCTCGGGCACGCCTCCGCCGCAGAGGGTGCGGGCGCCCCGGTGCACCGCGTCGTCGACGAGTTCCGCGAGGTCGTCGCGGCCCTGCCGGCTGGCCAGCGGGCCGATGTCGGTGGACTCCTCCATCGGGTCTCCGACGACGAGGTCCCGCATGCCCACGGTGAACCGTTCGGCGAACTCCTCGTACACCTCGGAGTGGACGATGAAGCGCTTGGCGGCGATGCAGGACTGGCCGTTGTTCTGGACCCGGGCGGTGACGGCGGTCCGGGCCGCCCTGGCGACGTCGGCCGAGGGCAGGACCAGGAAGGGGTCGCTGCCGCCGAGTTCCAGGACGGTGTGCTTGACCTCGTCGCCCGCGACGGCGGCGACGGCGCGGCCGGCCGGTTCGCTGCCGGTGAGGGTGGCGGCGGCGATCCGCGGGTCGCGCAGGACGTCCTCGACGGCGCCGGAGCCGATCAGGAGGGTCTGGAAGCAGCCGGCGGGGAATCCGGCCCGGCGGAAGAGGTCGCCCAGGTAGAGCGCGGTCTGCGGCACGTTGGAGGCGTGCTTGAGGAGTCCGGTGTTCCCGGCCATCAGCGCGGGGGCCGCGAAGCGGACGACCTGCCAGAGCGGGAAGTTCCAGGGCATCACCGCCAGTACGGTGCCCAGCGGCCGGTAGCGGACGTAGGCGCGGGAGGCGCCGGAGTCCTCGACGTCGGCGGGGGCGGGGTGTTCGTCGGCGAGGAGTTCCTCGGCGTGGGCCGCGTACCAGCGCATCGCCTTGGAGCACTTCGCGGCCTCGGCGCGGGAGGCCTTGAGGGGTTTGCCCATCTCCAGGGTCATGGTGCGGGCGATGTCCTCGCGGTCCTCGTCGAGGAGGTCGGCGGCCCGGTTCAGCAGCCGGGACCGTTCGCCGAATCCGGTGGTGCGGTACTCCCGCCGGGCCGCGTCGGCCGCCGCGAGCCGCTGTTCGATGCCGTCCGCGTCCAGGGCGTCGAACGTCCTGAGGGTTTCGCCGTTCGCCGGGTTGACCGTCGCGATGGGCATGACGGTGTCCTCCTTGCCTCGGTACTTCGACCGTGCCGCGCCTCGCCCGGCGACGCAAACGCGGGGTGCGCCACCCGCACGCACGGCCGGCGCGGACCGTGCCCGCGCGGGGCGGGCGGTCCGCGCCGGCCGTGGCGCGGGTTCCGGGGGCCGGGAGCGGCGGGGCCGCCGGGCTCCGGCCCGGGTCAGACGAGGGCGGGGGTGCCGGTCCGGGCCGGGGCGGCCGGCGGGAGGTCCGTCACCGCGGCCGGGGTCCGGCGGAATTCGCGCACACCCGGCAGCGGGGGCAGCGGCACGCGCTCGATGTGCTGCGGCTCCTGCGCGTAGCGGGTGAACCAGACGACCTTGCCCTCGGCGGTCCGGCAGGTGCCCCAGCTGTCGCTGAGGGCCATGACCCGGCTGAGGCCGCCGCCCTCGTGCAGCAGACGCGGCATCTCGGAGCCGTTGTCGGCGACGGAGACCGTCAGGTGCCGTCCGGACCAGCGCAGTTCGACGACGCAGTCGTTGTCGTCGCCGACGTGCCGGTGGACGTTGGTCAGCAGCTCCTCCACCGCGCGGCACACGGGCCGTACATGCGGTTCGAGACGCCAGTGGCGGAGGTGTGCGGCGACGATCCGTCGCAGTTGGGGCACACGCTCTGCCGAAACCTGTAGTTCGACCAGATAGTGCCGGTCGAGTGGAACGGTCATCGTCGAGGCTCCTCACATCGAGGCCCACCGCTTCGCCCGTCTGAACCAACGACCCCCGAATACGAACAGTGAGCAGATGTCACTTCTGGGTCACTCCTCAGGGTGAACCTCCTGGGCCGGTCACGCAACACGAATGGGTGCCCACCCCCGGTGACCGGCGCATATGCCTCGGGTGCGAGTGCCCCGCCGCCCGATCCGGCCCGATGCGACGGGAGACCCTAGCGGTTCTCCAGCCGGAGGCGCACCTCTTCCTCCTGGTCGCCGGAGACGGTGCCGGTCACGGTCACGTCGAAGGCTCCGGCGAGCCCCTGGCGGAGCCGGTCGACGGCCCAGTAGCCGCCCTGCACGTCGAGGGTGACGGGTCCGCCGAGCCGTACCGTCCCGGACACCACCCGGGCCTCGTCGACGTCGACGGTCACGGCCCAGGCGGTGGGCCGTGGACCGGTGAGGTCCTTCGGTACGTCGACCGAGGCGCGGTCGGTGGTGAAGGCGGCCCGCAGCACGTCGAACACCGTGCCCGCGTCGCCCTTGTCGCAGCCGCTGACGACGACCGAGACCTCGCGGCCGTAGCGGCTCTCCTCGGTGCGCGGCTTCTCCTGTGTCATATTCACCGGGCATCCCTCCGTAGACGGTTCCCTTCCAGGCTCGCCCCGGGGCGGGGGCGCGGCGACACGGGCGACCGACCCGTCCTGCGGGTACGGGCGCGTCTTCGCCGGAGCGCTCGAAACGCAATGCTGGGCAATATCCACTTAAAACATGAAATTACCGCTGAATACCGAGTGACGGCCCACCCCCGGGGTATCCGGCAGATATGGACGTATCGGATGGAGCCCTGAATACCCTGGCCACCACGCTCGCGGACGGTCGGGGGGCGACCGGGGTGGTGATGGCCGTGATCGGCGTGATCCTGGTGGCCCTGCTGATCGGTGCCGTCTGGCTGGGCCGGAAGCGGCGCGCGCAGGAACTGCCCCCGCCCCGCCCCGACGAGCAGCCGGTCCCCCCGGACCACCGCACCCATGTGGAGGAACGCGACGTCCACGGCGACGACAGCTTCCCCGCCGACGGCCGCGGTCTGTCGCCGTACGAACTGGGTGACCACGGCAGCGAGACCCTCCGCCGCGACGACGAGCGGCGGGAATGAGCGGGCGCCGGCGGGCAGGCGAGGCGGTGGCGTCATGACGGGAGACACCACGGGCTCCGGCCTGCGCGCGCCGCTGACCGGGTCCACGGCTCCCTGCTGGGTCAATCTGATGACCCGGGACCTGGAGTCGGCCCAGAAGTTCTACGGGGCCGTGATGGGCTGGACCTTCCGGCAGGGCCGGCTCGGCCGGGAGTTCGCGGTGGCCCGCCGGGGCGACGTCCCGGTGGCCGGGCTCGGCGCCGTGGCCACCGCCTACCGGGTCGCGGTGGCCTGGACGCCGTACTTCGCGGTCCGGGACGCCGATGCGGCGGCCGGCCGGATCCGGGAGCGCAGCGGTACGGTCGCGGTCGGCCCGCTGACCCTCAGCAAGGGACGCGGCGCCCTGGCCGCCGACCGGGACGGGGCGTCCTTCGGCATCTGGGAGCGCACCGCGCCCACCACCCCGCCGCCGTCCCCCCACGGCCGTTCGCACGCCTGGCTGCGGCTGCGCACCCGCAACGCCTTCGACGCCGCGATCTTCTACGGCGAGGTGCTGGAGTGGGCCAGCGGACGGCCCGGTGCCTGCGAGGTGGGGTACGAGAAGGACGAGGTGATCGTCCGGTGCGGCGGGCGGCAGCTGGCCCGGATCGGCTCCGGTGCGGTCGAGGCGGCCCCCGACCCGCTGGTCAGGCCGCACTGGCAGGTCAACTTCCCGGTGGACGACCTCGCGGCGGCCGTCGCCACGGCCCGGGACCGCGGCGGCTCACTCGTCGAGGAGCTGTCCCGCCCCGAGGGACACGAGGCGACCCTGGTCGATCCGGAGGGCGGGCTCTTCACGCTCACGGACTCCGGCTCCTCCTGAGACGCCCGCCGTCACCCGTCCCTTCCCCCGTGCGCGCGGGCCAGTGCCCACGCCGGGAAGACGAGCCAGCAGACCAGGAACCACAGGGCCATCGCACCGACCAGCCAGAGGGCGAGCGCGTTGTGCAGGGCGACCCGCAGAATCAGCAGCAGCGCCGCGCACATCGTGCAGAACAGCAGCCCCAGACCGAGCACGGTGAGCCGGGAGGCCCAGGTGACGGTCTGGGGCTTGAGCCGGCGTCCGGTGAGCAGCCGGTGGTAGGTCACCGGGCCGATGAGCGCGCCCGCCGTCGCGGAGCCCAGCATCACCGTGATCACGTAGATGGTGCGGTCGGTGCCGGAGAGTTCGGTGAAGCGGGGCTGGAAGACGACGGCGAGCAGAAAGCCGAAGAGGATCTGGACGCCGGTCTGGGCGACGCGCAGTTCCTGGAGCAGGTCGGACCACCGGCGGTCGGCGCGCTCCTCCGGCGTCTCGTGGCGTCCCCACTCCGGATCCGGGCCGTGCCGCCCGGCGGGGGTCCGGCTCACCTGGGCCTCCGTTCCGATGTGCGATCGGCACACCTCATCGACTGCCGGACAACCTAGGGCATCGGGTCCCCGGTTCCCGGGAGGCGGGAGGAGCGGTCCAGCCGGGCGCGCAGGTCGGCGGCGAACTCCTCGGCCCTGGCCAGCTGGGTGCGGAGCGTCACGACGCGTTCCCCGGCGGCCCGTTCGAAACCGCGCACCCGCTCCAGCAGGAGCTCGCGCTCCTCCGGTCCGAGCGGAACCGCGGCGTCCAGCCGGTCGGTGGCGTCCAGCAGCTCCCCCATCTGCTCCAGGGTGAAGCCGAGCGGCTTCATGCGGCGGATGACCATGAGCCGGGCGACGTCCACCTCGGTGTAGAGCCGGAATCCGCCCTGGGACCGGGCCGACGGGATGACGAGCCCGGCCTCCTCGTAGTGGCGGATGGTGCGCAGCGACAGCTCGGTGCGTGCCGCGACCTCACCGATCTGCATGTGTCCGTCGCCCATGTCCGTCCGTTCCCCGCTCCCGCGCCCCGCCCGCGCGAGGTCCATCTCTACCCTAACGTGAGGGTAGAGTTGTTCCGCTCCGCACGCGTCCGGGTGCCCGCCGCCCGGCGGCCCGGACCTGACACGACGGGTCGTTTCCCTTGCTGTCCTCCCCCATACCGTCCCTGAAGGGCCTCACCGCCTCCGTCCGGTCCCCCCGAGTGCTGCATACCGAGGTCCTGGCGGGTCTGGTGGTCGCGCTGGCCCTGATCCCCGAGGCGATCTCCTTCTCGGTGATCGCGGGCGTCGACCCGCGCATCGGTCTCTTCGCCTCGTTCACCATGGCCGTGACGATCTCGGTCGTGGGCGGCCGGCCCGCCATGATCTCGGCGGCGACGGGGGCGGTCGCCCTGGTCATCGCCCCGCTCAACCGCGAGCACGGCTTCGGGTACCTGGTGGCGGCCGTGATCCTCGCCGGTGTCTTCCAGATCGTGCTCGGCGCGCTGGGGGTCGCCCGGCTGATGCGCTTCGTGCCGCGCAGCGTGATGGTCGGCTTCGTGAACGCGCTGGCGATCCTGATCTTCATGGCCCAGGTGCCCGAGATGCGCGACGTGCCGTGGGAGGTGTACCCGCTGATCGCGGGCGGGCTCGCGCTGCTGGTGTTCTTCCCCCGGATCACCCGGGTCGTCCCGGCGCCGCTCGTCTCCATCACGGTCCTCACCGTGATCACCGTGGGCGCCTCGATCGCGGTGCCCACCGTCGGCGACAAGGGCGCCCTGCCCTCCTCGCTCCCCGTCCCGGGGCTGCCGGACGTCCCGTTCACCCTGGACACCCTGACGACGGTCGCGCCCTACGCGCTGGCCATGGCCCTGGTCGGGCTGATGGAGTCGCTGATGACGGCGAAGCTCGTCGACGAGATCACCGACACGCCCTCCAGCAAGACCCGCGAATCGGTGGGCCAGGGCGTCGCCAACGTGGTGACCGGGTTCTTCGGCGGCATGGGCGGCTGCGCGATGATCGGCCAGACCATGATCAACGTACGGGTGTCGGGCGCCCGCACCCGGCTCTCCACCTTCCTGGCCGGGGCGTTCCTGATGGTGCTCTGCATCGTCTTCGGCCCGGTCGTCTCGGACATCCCGATGGCCGCGCTGGTGGCGGTGATGGTCATGGTGTCGGTGGGGACGTTCGACTGGCACTCCGTCGCACCGGCGACGCTGCGCCGGATGCCGCTCGGCGAGACGGGGGTCATGGTCGTCACGGTGGTCTGCGTGGTGGCGACGCACAATCTGGCGATCGGCGTGGTGGTCGGCACGCTCTGCGCCATGGCGGTCTTCGCCCGGCGGGTGTCCCGCGTCGTCTCGGTGACCTCGGTCGCCGACCCGGACGGCGGCAGCGTGCTGTACGCGGTCACCGGGGACCTGTTCTTCGCCTCCGCCAACGATCTGGTCACCCGGTTCGACGTGGCGAACGACCCGGACCGTGTCGTCGTCGACCTGTCGGCCGCCCGGGTCTGGGACGCCTCGTCGGTCGCGGCGCTGGACGCGGTCACCGCCAAGTACGCGCAACGCGGCAAGACCGTCGAGATCACCGGACTGGAGGGGCACAGCGCCCGGATCCACGGCACGCTCAGCGGGGAGCCGGCCGCGGGGCACTGACCGGCCCCGGGGTCACGGCACGTCGACGGGGAGCAGCAGTTCGGGGCGGTCCCACATCACGGCGGGCGGAGCGGCCCGCACCGTGCCGGTGCGCCGGGCGCCCATGCCGGCGTAGAAGCCCTCGGCGGGCGGATGCGAGACGACGCGCACGCCGTCCAGACCCGCTCCGCGTGCCTCCGCGCGCAGATGCCCGATCAGCAGGCGGCCGATCCCGGCGCCCTGGGCGGCGTCCGCGACGAACATGAGGTCGAGCTCCGGCGGGTCCAGCACGAGGGCGTAGAAGCCGAACAGCCGGCCGGTGGTCTCCCCCACGGCCGCGTGCACCCGGTGCGTCTCGATGTAGTCGGGTCCCACCCGGTATCCGGCGACCATGGGCGCGTACGGGCCCCGGTACGCCCCGGAGCCGCGGACCAGCCGGCTCAGCCGCCCGGCGTCCCGGGCCCCGGCCCGTCGGATGCGGATGTCCTCGCCCAGCGCGCGCCGGGCGCGGTCCCTCGTACGTGATCCCACGTCACGAGTATGACGCGCGTCCCCGGCGGCCCAGGACCGCCGGGGGCGGGATCGGTGCCCGGCACGACGGCCCGCCGCCTGCTTCGGGAGGGCTCGGGTGCTGCCGTCCCTCCACGACAGGGCCGGCCGGTGCCGTCCCGGTCAGTTGGGGTGGACGTCCGCGCTGCCGGGCGCCCGGAACGCCGGGCCGAAGCCGGGGGCCGCCACCACCAGTTCCTCGCGCAGCCGCCGCAGCGCCGCGTCGGGTACGCGCAGCCCGTTGCGGAGATAGCCGTCCAGCCCGCCCCAGCGCTCGTCCATGGCGTCGAGCGCGGTGTCGAGGTAGCGGGGGCGGACCTCGACGATCGCGGAGGCGATCTCCGGGTCGCCGCCCGCGTCGAGATAGCCCTGGACGTACGGCCTGAAGGCGACCCGGACCACCGGGTTCACCGCGAGGAACTCCGTGCGCACGGTGTCCCGGGAGGCGCCGAGCACCAGCAGCAGCACGGCGGCGGCCCAGCCGGTGCGGTCCTTGCCGGCCGTGCAGTGGAAGAGCACGGGGCGCGCGGCGTCGTCCGCCGCCGTCTCCAGGAAGGCCCGGTAGGCGGCCGCGGCCCGGGGCGAGAGCACCATCTGCCGGTAGGTCTGGGCGAACAGCTCCTGCGCCCGGCCGCCGCCCAGCAGCCGTTCGGCCTCGGCCGGATCGCCGAGCAGCGCGCGGAGCCGGGCCGGGGCCACGCCCGGGTCGTCGCCGAGGACATCGGCGACGAACAGGCGGGCGCCCTCCGGCAGGCGGTCGGGGGCCGATCCGCGTTCGTCCGCCGTGCGCAGGTCGACGACGGTGCGGATGCCGAGGGACGCGAGGGTCGCGTCGTGCGCCGCGTCCAGTCCGTTGAGCTGGCCGGAGCGCAGCACCACGCCGGCGCGTACCTGTCTGCCCGGTCCGAGGGCGATGCCGCCCAGATCCCGCAGATTGAGAACGGAGGCTGCCGGAAGGGCCCTGGCGGTGTGCACGATGAACGTCCCCTTTTCCCGGCCCGTATCCGTGTCCACGGCGGACCGGCCGGATAAAAATCGCATGATGTCGAGAAAACGACGGGACAAAACGCCGATGATCATCGATCGGGCCGTCGTCCGACGGGAAACGCGAGACGCCGGGCCGGAGCCGCGTGCGCTCAGCCGGCCAGCAGTTTCGCCTTCTGCGCCTCGAACTCGGCGTCGGTGAGGACGCCCTGCTTCTTGAGTTCGGCCAGGCGCTCCAGCCGGCTGATCAGATCGTCGGCCGGCGCGGCTGCGGGCTGCGGGGCGGCCTGCTGCTGAGCGGCCTGTGCCTGCATCTGCGCGCGCAGTTGCTCGTCGGCCATCTGCTGGGCCTCGTCCTCGGCGAACCGTGCCTGCTGGCGGCGCTGGACGCGGCCGCTGACGGCGGAGGCGGTGCCCGCCACCACGGCGGTACGCGCCACCGTGCCGAGCAGGCCGGGGCCTCGGCGGTTCATTCCAGGTCCTCGAAGGATCGGCATGTCGACACGCCTTTCGGTGCGGGGGCGGGGGTCAGTCTGCGGCCGCGGCGGCCAGGGCGGCCTCCGCCACCTCGGCGGGGATGCGCTCGTGGGCGACGAGCAGCCCGCCGGCCTCGCGCACCGCCTCGGTCAGCGGCACCGCCCACAGGTCCTCCCAGACGACGAGCGCCGCGGAACTGCCGGGCGGCACGCTCGCGCCGAGCGTCGCGATGTCCTCGTCGTTGAGCATGCCGCTGACACGACCGTCGACGGGTTCGAAGGAGACGAGGTCGTCGGGGTCGAGGTCCTCCAGCTCGATCGTCTCGACCGTGCCGTCCTCCGCGCGGTGCACGAAGGTCAGATCGATGATCCGCACGGCCTTCGACGCGACCGCCTCGGCGAGCGCGGGGGCGATGGCTCCGGTGAACCGGCTCCCGGGGAAGGCGACGACGAGGTACTCCACAGGTCCCACAGCCACGGGTGTGTCCTCTCCGGATGGATGGATTGCCAGCAGCATAACTTCGGACATTTACGGCTGCACTGCGAGAAATCATCTAGAAATGCTCGATTCTCACTGGAGCCGGATCCGGGGTTACGCGACGGTATGTAAGGGATCACGTGCGCGGAGGGAGGGAAAGGTCACAGGTCGAGCCTCTGCAGCCCCTCCGGGACCTGTCCTAGCATCTGGGCATGACGGTCCAACCTGCCGACGGGCTTTCGCTGGCCGCCGAATTCCCCGATCCCGCCCCTGAGCAGTGGCAGAGCCTCGTCGAAGGCGTGCTGCGCAAATCGGGCAAGGACCTGACGGGTTCGGCCGCCGAGGAAGCACTGTCCACCACGGTGGAGGACGGGCTCATCACGCGCCCCCTCTACACCGCGCGCGACGACGCGCCCGACGCCGGCCTCCCGGGCTTCGCCCCGTACACCCGCGGCAGCACGCCCCAGGGTGGCGCCGAAGGCGGGTGGGGCGTACGTCAGCGGCACGCCTCGACCGATCCCGGGAAGCTCAACGAGGCCCTGCTCACCGATCTGGAGAACGGCGCCACGTCGCTGTGGCTCGCCGTCGGCGGCACCGACGGCGTCCCGGTCTCCGGCCTCGCCCGCGCCCTGGCCGGCGTCCACCTCGACCTGGCCCCGCTCGTCCTGGACGCCGGCGGCGAACTCGACGCCGCCGCAGCGGAGTTGTTCCGCATCCAGGAGGAGCGCGGACTCGCGGCCGACGCCCTGCGCGGTGGTCTCGGCGCCGACCCGTTGGGCCTCGCCGCCCGCACCGGCGAGGACGCCGACCCGACGTCCGCCGTCCGCTGGGCGCGTCACTGCGCCACCGGATTCCCCGGGCTGCGCGCCCTGACCGTGGACGCCCTGCCGTACCACGAGGCCGGCGGTTCGGCCGCCGAAGAACTCGGCGCGTCCCTCGCCACGGGCGTCGCCTATCTGCGCGCGCTCACCGAGGCCGGGCTGAGTACCGAAGAGTCCCTCGGTCAGCTGGAGTTCCGGTACGCGGCCACCGCCGACCAGTTCCTGACCATCGCCAAGCTGCGCGCCGCGCGCCGGCTGTGGGCACGGGTCGCCGAGGTCTGCGGGGCGCCGGGGTCCGGGGCGCAGCACCAGCACGCGGTGACCTCGCCGGTCATGATGACGCGGCGCGATCCGTGGGTGAACATGCTGCGGACCACGCTGGCCTGTCTGGGCGCGGGGGTGGGCGGGGCCGAGGCGGTCACCGTGCTCCCCTTCGACCACGCCCTCGGTCTGCCGGACGCCTTCGCCCGGCGCATCGCGCGCAACACCTCCACGATCCTGCTGGAGGAGTCGCACCTGGCCCGGGTCATCGACCCGGCGGGCGGCTCCTGGTACGTGGAGCGGCTGACCGACGAACTCGCCGGATCCGCCTGGGCGTTCTTCCAGGAGATCGAGCGGGCCGGCGGCCAGGCCGCGGCGCTCGGCTCGGGCATGGTCGCCGAGCGGATCGCCGCCACCTGGGCGGCCCGCAGCAAGGACCTGGCCCGGCGCAAGGAACCGATCACCGGGGTCAGCGAGTTCCCGCTGCTCGACGAGCGCCCCGTGGAGCGCGCACCGCTGCCACGCCCCGCCGCGCGCGGCGGTCTGCCGGTGGTCCGCCGGGACGAGGCCTTCGAGGCCCTGCGCGCCCGCTCCGACGCCCGGCTGGCCGGGAGCGGCAGCCGGCCGACGGTCTTCCTGGCCGCGCTCGGCCCCGCCTCGGTGCACACCGCGCGCGCCTCGTTCGCCGCGAACCTCTTCCGGGCGGGCGGCATCGAGCCCGTCCACGAGCCGGTTCAGGTGGACGCGGCCACGGTCGCCGAGGCCTTCGCGGCCTCGGGGAGCGAGGTGGCGTGCCTGTGCTCCAGTGACGCGCTCTACGCCGAGCAGGCGGAGGAGGTCGCGCGGGCACTGGTCGGCGCGGGTGCGCGACGGGTGTACCTGGCGGGCAGGCCCGGCACGTACCGGGGCGTGGACGAGTACGTCCACGTCGGCTGCGACGTGGTGGCCGTGCTCTCTTCCCTTCTCGACCGGATGGGTGTGGCGTAATGCGGATCCCCGACTTCTCCGACATCGACCTCGGGCCGGGCGACGGCGCCGGGGTGACCGAGGACCAGTGGCGGTCCGCCGTCAAGGAGTCCTCCGGGACCTCCGACGACGATCTGCTCTGGCAGACCCCGGAAGGGATCGCGGTCAAGCCGCTGTACACCGGCCGGGACCTGGAGGGTGTCGACTTCCTCGGCACGTACCCGGGCATCGCCCCGTATCTGCGCGGGCCCTACCCGACCATGTACGTCAACCAGCCCTGGACGATCCGGCAGTACGCCGGGTTCTCCACGGCCGAGGAGTCCAACGCCTTCTACCGGCGCAACCTCGCGGCCGGGCAGAAGGGTCTCTCGGTCGCCTTCGACCTGCCGACCCACCGCGGTTACGACAGCGACCACCCCCGGGTGACCGGCGACGTCGGCATGGCCGGGGTCGCGATCGACTCGATCTACGACATGCGCCAGCTGTTCGACGGCATCCCGCTGGACCGCATGTCCGTGTCGATGACGATGAACGGCGCGGTGCTCCCCGTGCTCGCGCTGTACATCGTGGCCGCCGAGGAGCAGGGCGTACCGCCCGAGAAGCTGGCCGGGACCATTCAGAACGACATTCTGAAGGAGTTCATGGTCCGCAACACCTACATCTATCCGCCGAAGCCGTCGATGCGGATCATCTCCGACATCTTCTCGTACACCTCGCAGAAGATGCCGCGCTACAACTCGATCTCCATCTCCGGCTACCACATCCAGGAGGCCGGGGCGACGGCCGATCTGGAGCTGGCCTACACCCTGGCGGACGGGGTGGAGTACCTGCGGGCGGGCCGGGACGCCGGGCTGGACGTGGACGCGTTCGCGCCGCGGCTCTCCTTCTTCTGGGCGATCGGCATGAACTTCTTCATGGAGATCGCCAAGCTGCGGGCGGCCCGGCTGCTCTGGGCCAAGCTGGTCAAGGAGTTCGGCCCCGAGAACCCCAAGTCCCTGTCGCTGCGCACCCACTCGCAGACCTCGGGCTGGTCGCTGACCGCGCAGGACGTGTTCAACAACGTGACGCGCACCTGTGTCGAGGCGATGGCCGCCACGCAGGGCCACACCCAGTCCCTGCACACCAACGCGCTCGACGAGGCACTGGCGCTGCCGACCGACTTCTCGGCGCGCATCGCCCGCAACACCCAGCTGCTCCTCCAGCAGGAGTCCGGCACCGGCCGGGTCATCGACCCGTGGGGCGGCAGCGCGTACGTGGAGAAGCTGACGTACGACCTGGCGCGGCGGGCGTGGCAGCACATCGAGGAGGTCGAGGCGGCGGGCGGCATGGCCAAGGCCATCGACGCCGGCATCCCCAAGCTGCGCATCGAGGAGGCCGCGGCCCGCGCCCAGGCCCGGATCGACTCCGGCCGCCAGCCGGTGATCGGCGTCAACAAGTACCGGGTGGAGACCGACGAGCAGATCGATGTGCTCAAGGTCGACAACACCGCCGTGCGCGCCCAGCAGATCGAGAAACTGCGCCGGCTGCGCGAGGAGCGCGACGAGCAGGCCTGCCAGGACGCGCTGCGCGCGCTGACGGAGGCGGCCGGGCGCGAACCGGGTCCGGGGCTCGACGGCAATCTGCTGGCGCTGGCCGTCGACGCGGCGCGCGCGATGGCCACCGTCGGCGAGATCTCCGACGCCCTGGAGAAGGTGTTCGGCCGGCACGCGGGCCAGATCCGTACGATCTCCGGTGTGTACCGCAACGAGGCAGGGGAGTCGCCGTCCGTGGAGCGCACCCGCGCGCTGGTCGACGCGTTCGAGGAGGCGGAGGGGCGGCGTCCGCGCATCCTGGTCGCCAAGATGGGCCAGGACGGCCACGACCGGGGGCAGAAGGTGATCGCGACCGCCTTCGCCGACCTGGGCTTCGACGTGGACGTGGGCCCGCTGTTCCAGACGCCGGGCGAGGTCGCCCGGCAGGCGGTCGAGGCGGACGTGCACATCGTGGGCGTCTCGTCGCTGGCCGCCGGCCACCTCACGCTCGTTCCGGCGCTCCGCGAGGAGCTGGCCGCGGAGGGGCGCGAGGACATCATGATCGTGGTGGGCGGGGTCATTCCGCCGCAGGACGTGGAGGCGCTGCACGAGGCGGGCGCCGCGGCCGTGTTCCCGCCCGGGACGGTGATCCCCGACGCGGCCCATGATCTCGTGACGCGGCTGGGCGCCTCGCTCGGCCACGAGCTGTGAGCCGCTGATCCGATGGCGGCGAGGATCGATCTCGACGGATATGTGAAGGGGGTGCTCGACGGGAAGCGGGCGCACATCGCGCGCGCCATCACGCTCGTCGAGTCCACCCGGCCCGATCACCGGGACCTGGCGCAGCAGTTGCTCAAGGCGCTGCTGCCGTACTCGGGCCGGGCCCGGCGCATCGGGATCAGCGGGGTGCCCGGGGTCGGGAAGTCCACGTTCATCGACGCGCTCGGCACGATGCTCACCGGGCTCGGGCACCGGGTCGCGGTGCTGGCCGTGGACCCGTCGTCCAGCCGGACCGGCGGCTCCATCCTGGGCGACAAGACCCGGATGGAGCGCCTCGCGGTGGATCCGGCCGCGTTCGTCCGCCCCTCCCCCACCGCGGGAACGCTGGGCGGGGTGGCGAAGGCGACCCGTGAGTCCATCGTGGTGATGGAGGCGGCGGGCTACGACGTGGTGCTGGTGGAGACGGTCGGCGTCGGCCAGTCGGAGACGGCGGTCGCCCAGATGGTCGACACGTTTCTGCTGCTGACCCTGGCCCGTACGGGTGACCAGCTCCAGGGCATCAAGAAGGGGGTGCTGGAGCTCGCGGACGCCATCGCGGTGAACAAGGCCGACGGGCCGCACGAGCGGGACGCCCGTGCGGCGGCGCGCGAACTGGCGGGCGCGCTGCGGCTGATGCACCCGGCCGACGCGGCGTGGACGCCGCCGGTCCTCACCTGCAGTGCGCGTGAGTCCACCGGTCTGGACACCCTGTGGGAGCGGCTGGAGCAGCACCGGGCCCTGCTGGAGTCGACGGGCGCGCTCGCGGCCCGGCGCAGCGAGCAGCAGGTCGACTGGGCCTGGACGATGGTGCGCGACGAGCTGCTGGAGAGTCTGCGCGCCCATCCGGGAGTGCGCGCCCTGGCTCCGGAGGTCGAACGCCAGGTCCGGGAGGGCACGTTGCCCGCGACCTCGGCGGCCGAGCGGATCCTGGCGGTGTTCCGGGGCGGGGACGGGGCCGGCGCGGCCCGCTGATCCCCCCGCCCCCGGACGCCGGCGCCCTCCGGGGGCCGGCGTCCGGTCAGGTCCGGGCGTGGAGCGCCGCGGTGTGCTCGCGGACCTGTTCGGGCGTCAGATAGGCGTCGGTGTACTCGAAGTCCCGGAGCGTGGCGGGCTTGCGGGACTGGAATCCGGTACGGACGAAGTCGTCGCCGGCCGCCGCGTTGATCAGCCAGTTGGTCATCACCCGGGCCTTGGCCACATTGGTGCGCAGCGCCGACCAGTGGTAGCCGCGGGCCACGGCCTGGGCGGCGATGCCGTGCATCTCGATGCCGAGCGGCTTGGAGACGGCGTCCTTGCCGCCGAGGTCGACGACGAGCCCGAGGTCCTTGTGGACGTAGGGCTGGAGCGGCTGGTGGCGCAGGGTGGCCAGCAGGTTGTCGGCGAGTTTGCGGCCCTGGCGCATCGCGTGCTGGGCGGTGGGCGGGCAGACCGCGCCGTCGCCCTTGACCAGGTCCGGTACGGCGGCCGCGTCGCCGAGGGCGAAGACGCCGTCGAAGCCGGGCAGGGTCATCTCCGGGGTGACGGCGAGCCGGCCGCGCACGGTCTCCGCGCCGAAGGTGGCGACCAGTGGGCTGGCCGCGACTCCGGCCGTCCAGATCAGGGTGCGGCAGGGCAGCACCCGGCCGTCGGTGAAGGTCACCGACTCGGGACCGGCCTCGGCCACGGAGACCCCGAGCGACACCTCGATGCCCCGGTCCCTGAGCATCCGCAGTGCGCTCTCGCCCAGCTTGTCGCCCAGTTCGGGCATGAGCTTGGGGGCGATGTCGATCAGGTGCCACTTGATGAGCCGCGGGTCCAGCCGGGGGTAGTGGCGCAGGGCGCTGCTGGTGAGGCGCTGGAGGCAGGCGGCCGTCTCGGTGCCCGCGTAGCCGCCGCCGACGACGACGAACTGGAGCCGGGAGGCCCGTTCGTCCTCGTCGTCGCTGGCGTCGGCCAGATCCAGCTGGGCGATCACGTGGTCGCGCACGTACGCCGCTTCGGCGAGCGTCTTCATGCCGCGGGCGTGGTCGAGGAGTCCGGGGATGTCGAAGGTGCGGGTGACGCTCCCGGGACTGAGCACGAGGTAGTCGTAGGGTTCGTAGACGATCTCGTCGGTGATCTTGCGGACGACGCAGATCTTCGCCTCGGCGTCCACACCGATCGCCCCGCCGGGAACGATGCGGGTGCGGTGCCGGCTGCTGCGGCGCAGCGACACGGCGACGGACTGCGGGGTGAGAACGCCGGAGGCGACCTGGGGCAGCAGGGGCAGATAGAGCTGGTACGAGAACGGGGCGACGAGCACGATGTCCGCCTCGCCCGGCCGGAGCCGGCGCTCCAGACGGCGTACGCACTCGACCCCGGCGAAACCTGCTCCGACAACGAGAATCCTGGGTCGTGCCACAGTCTTCGTCCCTTCTCGGGTCTGCACGGTCGTCCGTGCGCCTGCCCCGTGACACGCGCCCGTCACCCCCTCATCTTCACGAGGCCGCGGCGAGTCCGCCTCCCGGGACGGCGGAACGGACGACGGGGCCGGGTCAGCGGGCGAGGCCGCAGACGACGGCGCCGGCCCCGACAGCGGTGGCGGCGCAGAGCAGTGCGGCGGCCACGCAGCGGGCCCTGAGGAGGCGGTAGCGCTCGGTGTACTCGCCGCGCAGCTCGGCGGACCGGTCGGCGACGCGGACGAGCATCGTCCGCGCGACGGCGGCGCGGTCGGCGGCGTAGACCCGCTCGACGTCCTCGCGCTGGGCCGTGGTCAGCCACGGCAGCGCGTCGGTGAAGCGGCGCGCCTCCCGGCGGGCCTGCTCCAGTTCGGCGCTCCAGAGCAGATAGCCCTCCATCCGGGCCAGGCCCCGGGCGCATTCCCCGTCGTGGTCCCCGCGCATCGGCCTCTCCTCTCCCCGTGCGCCCCGCCTCACGCCTGCCGGTCCCCCGGAGCCACGGTCATGGAGTGCTCGGTACGGTTCATGGCCTCGTCCAGTTCGCGTACGGCGGGGTGGTGGAGGTCGAAGGCCGGGGACTCGGAGCGGATCCGGGGCAGGGTGACGAAGTTGTGGCGCGGCGGAGGGCACGAGGTGGCCCATTCGAGGGAACGGCCGTAGCCCCAGGGATCGTCCACTCCGACCATCTCCCCCTGGGTGGCGGTCTTCCAGACGTTGTAGAGGAAGGGCAGCATCGACAGGCCGAGCAGGAACGAGGAGATCGTCGAGATCGTGTTCAGCGCGGTGAAGCCGTCGGCGGCCAGGTAGTCGGCGTAACGGCGGGGCATGCCCTCGGCACCGAGCCAGTGCTGCACCAGGAAGGTGCCGTGGAATCCCACGAAGAGCGTCCAGAAGGTCATCTTCCCGAGCCGTTCGTCGAGCATCTTGCCGGTGAACTTCGGCCACCAGAAGTGGAATCCGGCGAACATCGCGAAGACCACGGTGCCGAAGACGACGTAGTGGAAGTGCGCGACCACGAAGTAGGTGTCCGAGACGTGGAAGTCCATCGGCGGCGAGGCGAGGATGACGCCGGTCAGCCCGCCGAAGAGGAAGGTGACGAGGAAGCCGACGGACCAGAGCATCGGCGTCTCGAAGGAGAGCGAGCCGTGCCACATCGTGCCGATCCAGTTGAAGAACTTCACCCCGGTGGGCACGGCGATGAGGAAGGTCATGAACGAGAAGAAGGGCAGCAGCACCCCGCCGGTGACGTACATGTGGTGCGCCCACACGGTGATGGACAGGCCCGCGATGGCGATCGTGGCGCCGATCAGCCCGATGTAGCCGAAGATCGGTTTGCGGCTGAAGACCGGGATGATCTCGCTGACGATCCCGAAGAACGGCAGCGCGATGATGTAGACCTCGGGATGGCCGAAGAACCAGAAGAGGTGCTGCCAGAGCAGCGCGCCCCCGTTCGCCGGGTTGAAGACCTGGGCGCCGAACTTCCGGTCCGCCTCCAGGGCCAGCAGGGCGGCGGCGAGGACCGGGAAGGCCAGGAGCACCAGGACCGCGGTCAGCAGCACGTTCCAGACGAAGATCGGCATCCGGAACATCGTCATTCCGGGGGCGCGCATGCAGATGATCGTGGTGATGAAGTTGACCGAGCCGAGGATCGTACCGAAGCCGGAGAAGGCAAGGCCCATGATCCACATGTCTCCGCCGATGCCGGGCGAGCGGACGGCGTCGGTCAGCGGGGAGTAGGCGAACCAGCCGAAGTCGGCGGCGCCGTTGGGGGTGAGGAAGCCCGCGACCACCAGGAGCGAGCCGAAGAGGTACAGCCAGTACGCGAACATGTTCAGCCGCGGGAACGCCACATCGGGCGCGCCGATCTGGAGCGGCATGATCCAGTTGGTGAAGCCGGCGAAGAGCGGGGTGGCGAACATCAGCAGCATGATCGTGCCGTGGATGGTGAACGCCTGGTTGAACTGCTCGTTGGAGATCAGCTGGAGCCCGGGGCGGGCCAGTTCGGCGCGCATGACGAGCGCGAGGATGCCGCCGAGGAGGAAGAACGCGAACGAGGTGACCAGGTACAGCGTGCCGATGGTCTTGTGGTCGGTGGAGGTCAGCCAGGTGACGACCACCTTGCCGCGCTGCCTGCCGCGCACCGGGAGCTCGTTGGCGTAGTCCGCCTCCTCCTCCGCCGGCCCTGCCGTGCCCGTCGTCGTCACTGGGCGCTCCCTCGTTCGTCACCGTGCCTGGTTGCCGGTTGCAGCAAACCAGCCGGCGGCCCGCCGGGGGCGGCCCGCCGCCCGTCACGGGGCGGGTTTCACCCGTCAGGGGGTCCCCGTCGTCGCCGGGCGGCGGACAGCGGCCGGGACCGGGCCCGGACACGGCTCCGCCCCGGCGCGGCGCGGGGCCGGCCGGGGCGGAATGGCCGCGGGGCTCACGGACGGAGCGGGGGTCCGCCGTCGTCCGTGTGCTCCGGCCGGATCAGGCGAGGCTCGCGATCGCCTGGTTGAACGTGGCCGAGGGGCGCATGACGGCGGTGGCCTTGGCCGGGTCGGGCTGGTAGTAGCCGCCGATGTCGGCCGGCTTGCCCTGGACGGCGATCAGCTCGTCGACGATGGTCGACTCCTGCTCGGTCAGCGTCTTGGCGAGCGGGGCGAAGGCCTCGGCGAGCGCGGCGTCGTCGCTCTGGCCCGCCAGCTCCTGGGCCCAGTAGAGGGCCAGGTAGAAGTGGCTGCCGCGGTTGTCGATGCCCCCGAGGCGGCGGCTCGGCGACTTGTCCTCGTTGAGGAAGGTGGCGGTGGCCCGGTCCAGGGTGTCCGCGAGGATCTGGGCGCGGGCGTTGTCCGTGGTCGTGGCCAGGTGCTCGAAGCTGGCCGCGAGCGCGAAGAACTCGCCCAGGCTGTCCCAGCGGAGGTAGTCCTCCTTGACGAGCTGCTGGACGTGCTTGGGCGCGGAGCCGCCGGCGCCCGTCTCGAAGAGGCCGCCGCCGTTCATCAGCGGGACGACGGACAGCATCTTGGCGCTGGTGCCCAGCTCCAGGATCGGGAACAGGTCGGTGAGGTAGTCGCGCAGCACGTTGCCGGTCACCGAGATGGTGTCCTCGCCGCGGCGGATGCGCTCCAGGGAGAAGGCGGTGGCCTTCTCCGGCGACATGATCTCGATCTGCAGACCGTCGGTGTCGTGGTCGGCGAGGTACGTCTTCACCTTGGCGATGAGCTGCGCGTCGTGGGCGCGGTCCTCGTCGAGCCAGAACACGGCCGGGGCGCCGGTGGCGCGGGCGCGGGTCACGGCGAGCTTGACCCAGTCCTGGATCGGGAGGTCCTTGGCCTGGCACATGCGGAAGATGTCGCCGGCGCCGACGGCCTGCTCCAGCACGGCGTTGCCCTCGGCGTCGACGACGCGGACGGTGCCGGTGGCCGGGATCTCGAAGGTCTTGTCGTGGCTGCCGTACTCCTCGGCCTTCTGCGCCATCAGGCCGACGTTGGGCACGGAGCCCATCGTGGACGGGTCGAAGGCGCCGTGGGCGCGGCAGTCGTCGATGACGACCTGGTAGACACCGGCGTAGCTGCTGTCCGGGAGGACGGCGATGGTGTCGGCCTCCTGGCCGTCCGGGCCCCACATGTGGCCGGAGGTGCGGATCATGGCCGGCATGGAGGCGTCGACGATGACGTCGCTGGGGACGTGCAGGTTGGTGATGCCCTTGTCGGAGTCGACCATGGCGAGGGCGGGGCCCTCGGCCAGCTCGGCCTCGAAGGCGGCCTTGATCTCGGCGCCGATGTGCGGCACGGAGTCGAGGCCCGAGAGGATCGCGCCGAGGCCGTCGTTCGGGCTGAGGCCCGCGGCGGCGAGGACGTCGCCGTACTTGGCGAAGGTGTTCGGGAAGAAGGCGCGGACCACGTGGCCGAAGATGATCGGGTCGGAGACCTTCATCATCGTGGCCTTGAGGTGCACGGAGAAGAGCACGCCCTCGGCCTTGGCGCGGGCGATCTGCGCGGTGATGAACTCGCGCAGCGCGGCGACGCGCATGACGGCGGCGTCCACGACCTCGCCGGCCAGGACCGGGACGGACTCGCGGAGCACGGTGGTGGTGCCGTCGTCGGCGACCAGCTCGATGCGCAGCGCGCCGGCCTCGGCGATCACGGCGGACTTCTCCGTGGAGCGGAAGTCGTCGACGCCCATGGTGGCGACGTTCGTCTTCGAGTCGGCGGACCAGGCACCCATGCGGTGCGGGTGGGTCTTCGCGTAGTTCTTCACCGAGGCGGGGGCGCGGCGGTCGGAGTTGCCCTCGCGCAGAACGGGGTTGACCGCGCTGCCCTTGACCTTGTCGTAGCGGGCCCGGACGTCCTTGTCCTCGTCGGTCCGCGGGTCGTCCGGGTAGTCCGGGAGGGCGTAGCCCTGCGCCTGGAGCTCGGCGATCGCGGCCTTGAGCTGCGGGATCGACGCCGAGATGTTCGGCAGCTTGATGATGTTCGCGCCGGGCGTGGTGGCCAGGGCGCCCAGCTCGGCGAGCGCGTCGTCGATGCGCTGGCTCTCCTGGAGGCGCTCCGGGAAGCTGGCGATGATCCGGCCCGCCAGGGAGATGTCACGGCTCTCCACGGTGACACCGGCCTTCGAGGCGTAGGCCTCGATCACGGGCAGGAACGAATACGTCGCCAGGGCCGGGGCCTCGTCGGTGTGTGTATAGATGATGGTCGAGTCAGTCACCCTGTGCTCCGCTCCACGTCTGCAACATTGCTTGACATCAAGATATCTCGTGATCGCCACTGTCTCGACAGGGCCCCGCCCCGTCCAGTCCGGAACCGGCCGTACCGCCCCCGTGTCCGGGATTTGCGCATGCCGCGCGGGGCTGGCAGCGTGCGACCGCATGAATACGGAGAGCGGGCCCGACGAGGCCCTTGAGCAGGCGGTACGGCTGCGCGAGAGGCGGACGTCGCAGGCGTGCGAGGAACTGGTGGCCCTGGCGGCCCGCCACCCCGGTCATGCCGGGATCGCGTATCAGACCGCCTGGGCCCATGACGCGCTGGGCCTGGAGGCCGGGGCCGTGCCGTACTACGAGCGGGCGGTGGACGGGACGGGGCTCGCCCCCGAGGACCGCCACGGCGCGTTCCTGGGGCTCGGCAGCACCTTGCGGGTGCTGGGCAGGTACGCCGGGGCGCGCGCCGTGCTGGAGCGCGGGCTGGCGGAGTTCCCGGACGACGCCGCGCTGCGGACCTTCCTGGCCATGGTGCTGTACAACCTCGGCGAGGCCCGGGAGTCGGTGGGGCTGCTGCTGAAGGTGGTGGCCGCCACCGGCGCGGACCCCGGGCTGCGGGCGTACGCGCCGGCCGTCGTGCACTACGCGGACCGCCTGGACGAGGTGGAGTGACCCCGCTCACGGCCGGTGCGAGCGGGGGACCTCCTCGCCCGCCGGGACCGGGCCCGGCGGGGTGCCGTCGCCGAAGGGGCGGCCGCCGAGCCGTTCGCGGTGGTGCGGGGTGAGCCAGCCCGCGAGGTCGGGCCCGGCGGGCACGATGCCGGTGGGGTTGATGCCCGTGTGGACCCGGTAGTAGTGCTGCTTGATGTGGTGGAAGTCGACCGTGTCGCCGAATCCGGGGGTCTGGTAGAGGTCCCGGGTGTAGGCCCACAGGACGGGGTCCTCGCTCAGTTTCGCGCGGTTGCACTTGAAGTGGCCGTGGTACACGGCGTCGAAGCGGACCAGGGTGGTGAAGAGCCGGATGTCCGCCTCGGTGATCGTGTCCCCGACGAGGTAGCGCTGTCCGGCGAGCCGCTCGGACACCTGGTCCAGGCGGCGGAACAGTGCCTCGTAGGCGCTGTCGTAGGTGTTCTGGCCGTCCGCGAACCCGGCCCGGTAGACGCCGTTGTTGACGTCCCGGTAGATGCCCTCCATGACCTCGTCGATCTCCTCGCGCAGCGGCTCGGGGTAGAGGTCGGGCGCGCCGGGCCGGTGCAGCGCGGTCCATTCGGTGGCGAGGTCCAGGGTGATCCGCTGGAAGTCGTTGGTGACGAGCCGGCCGCTGGGGACGTCGACGATCGCGGGGACGCTGACGCCTCCGGGGTAGTCGCGCTCCCGGGCGTCGTACGCCTCGCTCAGGTACCGGATGCCGAGCACCGGGTCGCGTCCGCCCGGGTCCAGGGTGAAGCGCCAGCTGCGGTCGTCCTGGAGCGGGTCGGCGACGGCGAGCGAGAGGGCGTCCTCCAGGCCGAGCAGCCGGCGGGAGACCAGGGCGCGGCCGGCCCAGGGGCAGGCGCGGCTGACGACGAGACGGTAGCGCCCGGCCTCGACGGGCCAGCCGTCGCGGCCGTCGGCGGTGATGCGGTCGGCGAAGTGGCTCCGGGAGCGTTTGAAGGGCTTGTGCCCGTAGGAGCTGTTGCCGTCCTGGGCGGTGGGGCCGGGTGCGTTCATCTCGATTCCCTGCGGTCGGTGGCGGCGGACGGGGAGTGCGCCGTACGGTTCCTGCCCCGCTTGTCGCCGCCCACGTCGGCGAGGGCCACCAGAAGTGCGGCGACCACGAAGGCGACGGAGACCACGAGCCCGTGGTCGTAGGCGGTGGACCAGGCGGCGGAGCCCACCTGGGCGAAGAAGACCGAGCCGACGGCGGCGATGCCGATCGCGGAGCCGACACGCTGACCGGTCTGGAGGGTGCCGCCGGCGCTGCCCGCGCCCGCCACCGGCACCTGGGACAGGGTGAGGGTCTGGTTGGGGGCGATGACCAGGCCGCTGCCCAGTCCGGCGAAGAGCAGCGGGGCGGCCATGGCCCAGCCGACGCCCCGGCCCGTATCGAGGTGGACGGCGAGGGCCGTGGCGGCGAGGCCGACCGCGACGGCGGCCAGCCCGACGACGACCAGCGGGCGCCCGTACCGTCCGACGAGCCGCCCGCCCGGACTGGCGGCGACGGCGGAGCCGAGCGCGAACGGGGTGATGGACAGCCCGGCCTGGAGGGCGGTGTAGTGCAGTCCGCTCTGGAGGTAGAGCGTCGTGATGAAGAAGATCGAGGTGAAGCCGGCGAAGTACAGCAGGATCAGCAGACAGCCCAGCCAGTAGGAGCGGACGCGGAAGAGCGCGAGGCTGACCACGGGTGTGGTGCCGCGCCGCCCGCACCGGGACTCCCAGCCGACGAAGACGGCCAGCAGGGCCGCGGCGAGCAGCAGCAGGAGCCATTTGGCGTTGCCGGACCACTGGTGGGCCTGGACGAACGGGAGCAGCAGCGCAAGGACCCCGGCGCCCAGCAGCAGCACGCCGACCGGGTCGAGGTCGCGCAGCCGTACGGAGCCGGCCGAGGGGGTGTCCGGGAGCAGCCGCCGGGCGAGCAGCAGGCAGACGACGCCCAGCGGCAGATTGACGTAGAAGACCCAGCGCCAGCCCTCCTCGGCCCCGGCCGCCTGGATGAGGAGGCCGCCGAGCAGGGGGCCGACGGCGGTGGAGATGCCGACCACGGTGCCGAACATGCCGAAGGCGCGGCCCCGTTCCGGGCCCGCGAACATCTGCTGGATGAGCGCGGAGATCTGGGGCGAGACGAGGCCGCCGGCGAGTCCCTGGACGAGCCGGGCGACGACCAGCCAGGTGCTGGACTGGGCGGCTCCGCAGGCGGCGGACGACAGGGTGAAGAGCGCCAGTCCGGTCATGAAGACCTGGCGGCGGCCCCGGGCGTCGCCGAGCCGGCCGGCGGGGATGAGGAAGAGCCCGAAGGCAAGGGCGTAGCCGGAGAGCACCCATTGCAGATCCGACTCCGGGGTGTGCAGCCCCTCGCGGATGGAGGGCAGTGCGACATTGACGATGGAGACGTCCAGCAGGGTCATGAAGCCGGCGACCAGACAGACCGCGAGGGCCCGCCAGCGCCGTGGATCGGCGCCGTCGTCCTTCGCGGCAGCGCTCGCGCCCGGCCCCGCGGGGCCCCCGTGTGCCGCACTCTCCGCCATGGCTCGCACCCTAGGCGGCGGGACGCGGATCCTCATCCCGGCAGGGCCACCCGGCCCAGCACCGATCACCTTTCACGCATATGCAAGGCTTTTTCATGCATAGACTTGCATATGCAAGCGTGAATGGCTTATTTTCTATGATATGCAGTCCTACACCATCGGGCAGGCCGCCCGTCTGCTCGGCGTCAGTCCCGATACCGCGCGCCGCTGGGCCGACGCGGGCCGGGTCGCCACCCATCGCGACGAGGGCGGCCGGCGGCTGATCGACGGCCGCGCGCTGGCCGCCTTCTCGGTCGAGGTCGCCCAGGGCGCCACGGGCGAGGAGGAGGCCTCGTACACCTCCGCGCGCAACGCCTTCCCGGGCATCGTCACCGCCGTCAAACTCGGCGACGTGGCGGCGCAGGTGGAGATCCAGGCCGGTCCCCACCGGCTGGTGTCCCTGCTGACCAGGGAGGCCGTCGAGGAACTGGGGCTGGAGGTCGGCATGCAGGCGACCGCCCGGGTGAAGTCCACCAGCGTGCACATCGACCGCGCCTGAGCGGTCCTCCGGGCGCGGGCACGGGCCTCAGGCCGCGCCCTTCTTCGCCGCGTCGAGGATCTTGATCACGGTGTGGAAGAAGCGGGTGGTCGCGTCATGGCCGAGCACCCGCTCCTGGAAGCCCTTGGCGGCCGGTGCCCGTCCGTTGATCAGGTACCAGACGACGAAGGCGTCGTAGTCGGTGTGCCCGATGATCTCCATGTCCTCCTTCGCCGACCGCATCGGCAGCGACAGGTCCGGATCGATCCGCTCGGTCGTGAACACCACGCAGCAGCGCAGGTCGTCGGTGACGGTGACGTCCTTGAACGGGTCCAGCGCGATCAGCGCCTCCAGCTCGGGGACCGTGCGCAGACAGACGGCCACCTCGTAGCCCAGCTCGCGCTCCAGACCCTCCGCGATCCGCGCGGCGAGCGCGGCCCGGTCGCTCTCGTCGGACTCGAAGAAGACGTTGCCGCTCTGGATGTACGTGCGGACGCCGGCGAAGCCCATGTCCCGGAAGAGTCCGCGCAGCCGGTCCATCTTCACCGAGCGGCCCGGCACGTTCACCCCGCGCAGAAATGCGATGTACAGCAAAGCGTTCACCTGTCCGTCGGTGGAGGAGTCACGGCCGCGCCCGCCAGCGTAGCCCGACGCACATCGTGCCGCGCCGCGCAACCGCCTCCCGCGAATGCCCGGCCGTGCCCCGGAACTTCGCACCGGTGCGGGTCCGGTTCTTCGCAACGTGCCCTCCGGCGTCCTACGGTGGTGGGCGGCCCGCGCCCCACCGGACCCCGCACACCGCGTACGTCTCGACAACTCGCCTGGGAGAAACCGTTGCGCATGCTGATCAACGTCCCCGAAACCGTGGTCGCCGACGGATTGCGGGGGATGGCCGCCGCCCATCCGGAGCTGGTCGTGGACGTCGAGAACCGGGTCGTCGTGCGCCGCGACGCGCCCGTCGCGGGCCAGGTCGCCCTGGTCTCCGGCGGCGGTTCGGGGCACGAACCGCTGCACGCGGGGTTCGTGGGCCCCGGCATGCTGTCGGCGGCCTGCCCCGGTGAGGTGTTCACCTCGCCCGTCCCGGACCAGATGGTGCGGGCGGCCGCCGCCGTCGACAGCGGGGCCGGGGTGCTGTTCGTCGTGAAGAACTACACCGGCGACGTCCTCAACTTCGAGATGGCCGCCGAACTCGCCGAGGAGGAGGGGCTGCGGGTCGCCCAGGTCCTCGTGGACGACGACGTGGCGGTCACCGACAGCCTGTACACGGCGGGCCGGCGCGGCACGGGCGCGACGCTGTTCGTCGAGAAGATCGCCGGGGCGGCGGCGCAGGAGGGCGCGCCGCTGGACCGGGTGGCCGAACTGGCCCGCCGGGTCAACACCTCGTCTCGGAGCTTCGGGGTGGCTCTGACCTCGGTGACCACGCCCGCCAAGGGCTCCCCCACCTTCGACCTGCCGCCGGGCGAACTCGAACTGGGCATCGGCATCCACGGCGAGCCGGGCCGGGAGCGGCGTCCGATGATGACCTCGCGGGAGATCGCCGACTTCGCGGTCGACGCGGTGCTGGCGGACCTGAAGCCGAACGCACCCGTGATGGTCCTGGTCAACGGCATGGGCGCGACCCCGCTGCTGGAGCTGTACGGATTCAACGCCGAGGTGCAGCGGGTGCTCTCCGAGCGCCGGGTCGTGGTGGCCAGGACGCTGGTGGGCAACTATGTGACCTCGCTGGACATGGCGGGCTGTTCGGTGACGCTCTGCCAGGTGGACGAGGAGCTGGTCCGGCTCTGGGACGCCCCGGTGGAGACCCCCGCGCTGCGCTGGGGCCGGTGACCTTCCGCCTCCGCCCGCCCGCCGTTCCCTTCCGCCCCACTCTGGAGACGCCTGTGCTCGACGCCGCTTTCTTCCGCCGCTGGATGACCACGACGGCCGCCTCGGTCGACCGCGAGGCCGCGCGTCTGACCGAACTCGACTCCGCGATCGGCGACGCCGACCACGGCAGCAATCTGCAGCGGGGATTCACCGCGGTCGCCGCCGCCCTGGAGAAGGAGCCGCCCACCACTCCGGGGGCCGTACTGGCTCTGGCGGGACGGCAGTTGATCTCGACCGTCGGAGGCGCCTCCGGACCGCTGTACGGGACGCTGTTGCGGCGTACGGGCAAGGCCCTGGGCGACGCCCCGGAGGTCTCCGGCGAGGACCTGGCGCGGGCGCTCGGCGAGGGCGTGGCGGCGGTGGGCCGGCTGGGCGGGGCGCGGGCCGGTGACAAGACGATGCTGGACGCGCTGATCCCGGCGGCCGAGGCGCTGGGGACCTCCTTCGCGGCGGGACGGGAGGCGGCCGAGGCGGGGGCGCTGGCGACCGTACCGATGCGGGCCCGCAAGGGCCGGGCGAGCTACCTGGGCGAGCGGAGCGTCGGGCACCAGGATCCGGGGGCCACGTCCGCCGCGCTGCTGATCGACGCGCTGGCCCGGACCGCGCGGGAGGCGGCATGAGCGCGGGCGGGCAGGTAGGCATCGTGCTGGTCTCGCACAGCGCTCCGGTGGCCGAGGCGGTCGCGGAACTGGCCAGGGGGCTGGCTGCCGGGGGCGCGACGGCCCCGGTGGCCGCCGCCGGAGGCACCCCGGCGGGCGGTCTGGGCACCAGCGCCGAACGGATCGCCGAGGCGGCCCGCGCGGTGGACGGGGGCGCCGGCGTCGCGGTCCTGGTCGATCTGGGCAGCGCCGTGCTGACGGTGAAGGCGATGCTGGCCGACGGGGACGAACTCCCGGACGGGACCCGGCTGGTGGACGCGCCGTTCCTGGAGGGCGCGGTGGCGGCGCTCGTCACCGCGTCGGCCGGCGGGGACCTGGCGGCGGTGGCCGCCGCGGCCTCGGAGGCGTACGACTACCGCAAGGCCTGAACGGCCGGGGCGTCCCGCGCCCGTGCGGCCGGCGGTGGGGCGGGCAGGACGTGCGCCCCGCGCCCCGCGCGCGGAGACTTGAGGGCATGAACGCGCCCTCCTCGTCCCCGTCCACGCGGCGCAGCGCCGGGCTGCTGCTGTTCCGTACGGGCGCGCACGGGTTCGACGTGCTGATCGGGCACATGGGCGGGCCGTTCTGGGCGCGCCGGGACGCGGCCGCCTGGTCGGTCCCCAAGGGCGAGTACGGACCGGAGGAGGGGCCCCGGGCGGCGGCCCGGCGGGAGTTCGAGGAGGAGTTCGGCCGCCCGGTCCCGGACGGCGAGTGGCTGGAGCTGGGCGAGTCGCGGCAGGCCGGCGGCAAGACCGTGACGGTGTGGGCGGTGGCCGCCGACCTCGATCCGGCGACGGCCGTCCCGGGGACCTTCACCCTGGAGTGGCCCCGGGGGTCCGGGAAGCTGCGGGAGTTCCCGGAGATCGACCGGTTCGCCTGGTGCTCACCCGAGGTCGCGGCCGGCCGTCTCGTCGCGGGGCAGCGGGTCTTCCTGGACCGGCTGGCCGAGGTGCTCGCGGACCGGCCGGGTCCGGCTTCCTGAGGAGGTCGCCTCGCGCACCGGCCCGGCGGGGCGGCCGTCGCGCAGTTCCAGGCGGTCGCCGCCGAAGCGCTCGCGGAAGCGGCGGTCGTGCGAGACGACCACGACGGCTCCCTCGTACGCCGCCAGGGCCTCCTCCGTCTCCTCCACCAGGGAGAGCGCGAGGTGGTTGGTCGGCTCGTCCAGGACCAGCAGATCGGCGGGGCGGGTGACCAGCCGGGCGAGTGCGAGCCGCCGCTGCTGCCCGACGGAGAGCGAGGCGACCGGGACGGAGAGGTCGGCGGGGCGGAACAGGCCGAGTCCGAGGAGCAGTTCGGTGTACTCCTCGGCGTGTCCGGGGCGCCCGGCCGCGAACGTGGCGAGCAGGGTGCGGCGGGTGACGCGGGCCGGGAGTTCCTGCGGGAGGTAGCCGATCCGGGCCCGGCGGCGCACCGTGCCCGCGTCGGGGGCGAGATCTCCGGCGAGCACCCTCAGCAGGGTCGTCTTCCCGGCGCCGTTGGGACCGGTGACGAGCAGCCGCTGCCCGGCCTCCACCCGGAGTCCGGGCAGCTCCAGGCGGTCCCCCACGGCTACGGAGGAGAGCTCCACGAGCGGTCCGGAGGCGGGTGCGCCCCCGGTGGCGAGCGCGAGACCGGCGGTGAAGCGCAGGGGCACCGGCGGTGCGGGGACGGGGCGGGCGCGCAGTTCCTCCAGCCGGGACCTGGCCGCGGCCACGCGGCCGGAGAGCTTGGCCTCGTGCGAGCGGCGGTGCTTGCCGTAGCCCTCGTGCGGGTCCTTGCCGGTGGCGCGCAGCCGACGGCCGGCGGCGTCCACCAGTTCCTCGGTGCGCGCGACCTCGTCCAGCCACTCCTGGTGGTCCTGTGCCCAGCGGCGGCGTGCGGCGGCCCTGGCCGTGCGGTAGCCCTCCCAGCCGTCCCCGTAGCGGACCACGCCGTGCCGGTCGCGGTCGACCTCGACGATGACGGTGGTGGTCCGTTCCAGGAACGCTCGGTCGTGGGTGACCAGGACGACGGTGCCCCGGTGGGCGCGCAGCCGGTCCTCCAGCCAGGTGACGGCGTCCGCGTCGAGGTGGTTGGTCGGTTCGTCGAGCAGGAGCAGTTCGGGATCGGCCGCCAGCACACAGGCGAGGGCGAGCCGGGACCGTTCCCCGCCCGAGAGCCCGGCGAGGGCGCGGTCGCGGGTGAGGTGGGCGAGTCCGAGGCCGTGCAGGGTCCGGTCGACCCGGGCGTCGGCGAGGTAGCCGCCGCGTTCCTCGTACTCCGTCAGCAGCTCGCCGTAGGCGGCGAGTTCCGCGTCGGTCGCGCCACCGGGCGCGGCGAGGGCGCTCTCGGCGACGGCGATCCGGCGTTCGAGGGCGCGGAGCACGGCGAGGGCGGTGTCGACGGCGTCCTGGACGGTGTGCCCGGGGTCGTGCGCGAGGGTCTGGGAGAGGTGGCCGACGCCGCCGGGGAAGCGGACGGAGATCTCGCCGCCGTCTGGGATCTCGGCCCCGGCGATCAGCCGCAGGAGGGTGGATTTTCCCGAGCCGTTCTCGCCGATGACGCCGACGTGGTCACCGGGACGGACGGTGAGGGAGACCCGGTCGAGGACGGTGCGGTCGCCGTAGGCCTTGGAGACGTCCTGGAGGGCGAGCTGGGAGCGGTCGTGCGGGAGCGGCATGGGTACGGGTTTCCTCGGGGGTGCGTGCCGGACCGGCCCGGTACGGGGCGCGGCGCGACGGGGATTCCGGACGCGGGGCGGGGCGGCGCGGCGGCCCCGGCGGAATCAGCGGAAGAAGGAGGACGAACCCATGCGGTCAGTGTAGCCGCGGCCCTTCGCGCGGTCCGGTCCTTTTCCGGCGGGCTGCGGGGGCGGGTCTGCCGGGGTGTCACCGGTTCGGCCCGCATCCGGCTCCGCCGCCGCGCGTTGTACCGGCGGGGGCGGACGGCCTCTCCGCCCTCCGTCCGCCGGGTCGCGGAACCCTCCCCACCGCTTGAGCGTCTACAGTGACGTAGACCGACTACACCCATGTAGTCGGTCCGGGCGTTCCCCTGGGCCGCCCGTCACCCCGGTGGGAGGCCCTTCACCGTGTCCGTTCCGCTCTCGGCCCCGCTGCCGCTCGCGGTGAACCCGCTGGACGCCGGTTCGCTGCTGTCGGCCTTCGGCGCGCTGGGGATCGCCGTCGTGCTCTTCGCGGAGACGGGGCTGCTCGTCGGCTTCTTCCTCCCCGGCGACTCCCTGCTCTTCACCGCCGGACTGCTCTGCGTCTCCGGCACCCACGGCCCCGCGCTGTCCCTGCCGCAGGTGCTGGCGGCCGCGGTGGCCGGCGCGCTGGTGGGTGCCCAGACCGGCTACTGGATCGGCCGGCGCGGCGGACGGGCGCTGCTCGCCCGCAGAAGCTCCGGACGGCTCCACGAGGGTGCGGTCCGCGCCGAGGAACTGCTCGCGCGCTACGGGCACGGCCGCGCGATCGTCCTGGCCCGCTTCGTCCCCGTGGTGCGCACGGTGCTCAATCCGCTGGCCGGCGCGCTCAACGTACCGGCGCGGGTGTTCGCGCTGTGGCAGACCGTCGGCGGGGTCGTCTGGACCGTCGGGCTGGTGCTCGCCGGATACGCGCTCGGCTCCTCGGTCCCCGACGTGGACCGGTACCTCCTGCCGATCGTCGCCCTGGTCGTCGCGGTCTCACTGATCCCGCTCGCCGCCGAACTGCTGCGCGCCCGCGCCCGCCGGACCCCCGAAGGAGACAGCCAGTGACGGCTCTCGCGTTCACCGCCCCCTCGATCGACGGCGGGCTCTACACCCGGGTCACCGAACTGGCCCGGCACTCCCCCGGACCGCTGGACTCCGCCGTGCGGCTCTGGACCGACTACGGCCTCGTCGTGTTCGCGGTGCTGATGCTGGTCTCCTGGTGGCGCTCGCGCTCCGGGGATCCGGCCAGGACCGCGGCGGCCCTGTGCGCACCGCTGGTCGTGGTGGCCGCGTTCCTCGTCAACGACGTGGTGAAGTCCCTCGTCCAGGAGCAGCGGCCGTGCCGGACGCTGTCCGTCGTGACGGTGGAGGCCTGCCCGCCGCTCGGCGACTGGTCCTTCCCCAGCAACCACACGACGGTCGCGGCGGCCGCGGCGACGGCGATCTGGCTGGTGGACCGCCGGCTCGGCGCCCTGGCCTGGACCGCCGCCCTGCTGATGGGCGCCTCGCGCGTCTGGGTCGGGGCGCACTATCCGCACGATGTGGCGGTCGCCCTGCTGGTGGGCATCCTGACCGCCTGGCCGCTGACGGCGGCGGCCAGGCGCTGCGCCCCGGCCGTGGAGCGGCTGCGCTCCGGCCCGTTGCGCCCTCTGGTCGCCGTGGACCGGTGACCGGGGGCGCGGTCGGGGTCACGCCGTGGCGGGCAGCGGTTCGGGGGCGGTCAGCCGCCCCGTACGGGCCAGGGCCGCCACGGACCCGGCGCAGGCCGCTCCGGTGGCGGTGAGCACGGCCCAGGTGAGCCAGCCGGCGTGGTGGCGTGCGGCGTAGTCCCACAGCGCGCCGGTGCCGAGGTTGCCGAGGGTGATGCCGAGGCCGGAGACGGTGTGGTAGAGCCCGTAGTGGGTGGCGACCAGGCGGTTGCCGGAGAGCGCGACGACGGTGTCCATCTCGAAGGGGTAGACGACGGCGGAGCCCACCGCGAGCAGGACCACGGCCAGCACCAGGGCGACGAGCACCACCGGCGCGGAGTCGCGGGGTCCGGTCATCAGCGGGACGAAGGCGAGGCCCATCGTCGCCAGTCCCCCGACCAGGGCCTCCTCGGGCCGCCACCGGCGCTTGGCCCAGGCCGTCAGCCGCAGTTGACCGGCGACCGCGACGGCGGCCGAGACCACGAACAGCCCGCTGGTGACGGCGGTGGCCCGGGAGCCGAGGGAGTCGGCGGCGGCGAGCGGAAGCGCCAGATAGACCTGGAAGGCCAGGACGTACGAGCCGGTCATCGCGGCCGAGAACAGCAGGAACGGCCGGTTGGCGACAACGGTCCGCCACTGGGCGAGGACGCTCTCCCGCGGGGCCGCGGCGGGTCCGCCCGTGCGGCCCCGCGGCAGATGGCGCCACTGGAACACGGTCAGGACCGCGAACACGGCGGCGGCGACGGTGCACACCAGACGGAAGTCGGCGGTCAGCAGGGCCAGTCCGACGAGCGGGCCGAGGAGCATGCCCGCCTGGTAGTAGACGTTGAAGGTGGCGAAGGCGTCGACCCTGCGGTCACCGGCCTCCGCGGCCAGCAGGGCCCGTACGGCCGGATTGAACAGGGCGCCCGCGAAGCCGGTGGCGGCCGAGGCCGCGATCAGGGCGGGGAGGCTGTCCACCCACCCGAGCAGCGCGAAGCCGAGGGTGCGCAGCAGACAGCCCGCCATGATCGGCATCCGCGGGCCGAGGCGGTCGGCGAGCGTTCCGCCGATGAGGAACAGGCCCTGCTGGGAGAAGTTGCGCACGCCGAGGACGAGGCCGACGGCCCAGGCGGCGAGGCCGAGCCCGCCCGCGAGATGGGCGGCCAGGTAGGGCATCAGCATGTAGAAGGCCAGGTTGACGGCGAACTGGTTGAGCATCATCAGGCGGGCGCCCGGCGGGAACGAACGGGTCTGGGTCCACAGGCGTTTCATCGGCCGGCTCCGGTCGGTTCCTGGGTCCGCGCGGGGGCGGTGGTACGGGCGAGGGGGTCGGTGACCCGTGTGCAGCGGGTCCAGCGGGTGACGGCCCGCTCCCGGCTGTCGGCGATCTCGTCGGGGTCGTCGGCGGGCGGCGGGCCGAGCAGTGCGTGGGCTCGGCCGTAGGCGTCGTCGAAGACGGTGGTGACGTAACGCTGCGGACCGTCCGGGAAGACGGCCGCGATCCGGTTCTCCGGCGGCAGGGTGCGGGCCAGCCAGCGGGCGACCAGGGCGACGGCCCCGACGCTCCAGCCGCCGGTGGCGTAGTGGTGGCGGGCCAGCCTGCGCGCGGCCCAGACCGCCTCGGGGGCGGCGACCCAGTGCACCTCGTCGAAGAGCCCGTAGGCGACGTTGCCGGGGTGGATGCTGGAGCCGAGTCCGCGCATGAGCCGGGGCGCGGCGGGCTGGCCGAAGATCGTCGATCCGGTGGTGTCGACGCCGACGATCCGCAGCCGGGGGAAGTGCGCGCGCAGGACGGAGCCGACGCCTGCGGAGTGGCCGCCGGTGCCGACCGAGACGACGAGGGTGTCGATGCGGCCGAGCTGGGCGACCAGTTCCCGGGCGAGCGGGGCGTACGCGGCGGCGTTGTCCGGGTTGTTGTACTGGTCGGGGCACCAGGCGTCCGGCCGGGCGGCGAGCCGTTCGGCGACCCTGCGCCGCCGGGCCTCCTGCCAGCCGCCCTCGGGATGTGGGGCGGTGACGAGGTCGACCTCGGCGCCGTGGGCGGCCAGCAGGCCCGTCATCAGGGGTTCCATGCCCGGGTCGGAGACGACGGTGACGGGGTGTCCGTAGACCGCTCCGGCCAGCGCCAGGCCGAGGCCGAGGGTGCCGGAGCTGGACTCGACGATGCGGGCGCCCGGGGCGAGCCGGCCGCTCTCCCGGGCCGCGCGGACCATGTGGAGGGCGGTGCGGTCCTTGATGCCGCCGGGGTTGTGGCCTTCGAGCTTGGCCCAGAAGCCGCGGCCCCGGGCGGTGAACGGATCACCGATCCACAGGACCGGGGTGTCGCCGACGAGGCCGGCGGGGGTGTGCAGCGGGTGCTTGGCGTCGGCGAGGAGCCGGGCCGGTGGGACGGGGTGGTTCACGGCGTGCCTTTCCCCCGGCGGGCGGGCGTCGTCGGCCGCCCGCCGGTACGAGGAAGCGGGGAACGGGTCGGTGGACGGCCGGTGCGCGCGGCCCGGCGGTACGGGCGGCGCGGAGCGGCCGGTGGCGGACGGGGGCCCGGACCGGGGCGGCCCCCGGTCCGCTCAGGTCCGCCAGATGCCGAGGGCCGCCCGGCCGCGCCCTGCGGGCGGCTCCGGGCGGCCGGGGACGTCGCGGGGCCGTGCCGGGGCGGCGCGCACCGGAGCGGGAGCGGCGGGACCGGACCATGTCCCTCCGGGTCCGGCCGCGGCCGGACCCGGAACGGGGGGCGCCTGGAGCACCGGCTGGTCGAGCCCCGGACAGTGCGCGTCGGGGGCCGGGGTGTCCGGAACCGTCGGGGCGGCCGGTCCGCAGAGGACCTGGGCCGCCGCGGCCGACGGCAGGGTGTCCGCGCGCAGGGGGGACACGGCGGTCGGCCCGTGCGCACAGCCGAGCACATGCAGCAGGGCGGCCAGGAGCACGCAGACGACCGCTCCGGCCCCCGGCACGGAGCGGATGCCACGTGAGTCCGGCCGTGCCCGCATGACCGCGAAGCGTAATCACGCGGGTGCGTAAAGTTCTTGTCAGCGCCCGTCCCGGAGCACAGTCCGCCGATGGCGCGAAACGGCCCGTGACCTGGGACGTCCATCCGTTCGGGGCCGCCCCGCACGCGTCGCGCGCGGTCCTGATCGGCGGGCGACGATCACCGCATCGGGTGAGCGGGCCCGGTGGGCGTCACGGCAGCCGGATCACCGCGCGGCCGCCGTCCAGGTCGACGGTGGAGCGGTGCGGCGGGGCGCCGTCCTCCTCGTCGTCGCGCAGGAGCAGCGCGCTCTGCCGCTCCTTGAGCTCGCTCTGCTTGCCGGGCGAGAACGTGGCGTGCAGCTGCTCGAAGCCGGTCGCCGAGATCTGCCCCTGCCTGGCGCTGTTGCGCCACGGCAGCAGTCCGGCCCGGCCCGCGCGCAGCAGCAACTGGTCGAGGAATGCGGCCGCCGTCAGCCCGATGACCAGGCCGGGCAGCGTCATCAGCGCGAGGAATCCCATCCGGGCAGTCTCGCCGGGCCCGCGCGGAGGGCGCAAGCACGGGGACATGCCGACGGCCCGGCGGGCGGCGCGGGGACGCGCCGGCCCACCGGGCCGTCGGTGCGGGTGCGGTTCAGCCGTTGGGCAGGATGACCGCACGGCCGTTGATCTTGCCCGCGTGCAGCCGTTCGTAGGCGAGCGGGGCCTCGTCGATCCCGTACGTCTCGACGTGGACCTCGACGGCTCCGGCGTGAGCCAGCTCCAGGACCTCGGCGAGTTCGGAGCGCGACCCCCAGTAGGGAGCGGTCACCGTGGTGCTGAACGGCAGCACGCCGAAGCCGACGGGCAGGGTGCCGCCGCCGATGCCGACGATCGTGACGTCCGAGTCGATGGCGGCCGCCGCGCCGGCCGTGGCCACGGTGGGCGGCGCCCCGACGAAGTCGAGGACGACCTGGGCGCCGACGCCGCCGGTCAGCTCGCGGATCCGGTCGGCGGCGCGCGCGTCGGAGAGCACGGTCTCGTGCGCGCCGACCGTACGGGCCAGGGCCAGCTTCTCCTCGGTGACGTCCAGGGCGACGACGCGGACGGAGGTCAGGGCGCGCAGCAGCTGGATGGCGACGTGGCCGAGTCCGCCGGTGCCGATCACGACGGCGGTCGCACCGGGGACCAGCTTCGGCAGCGAGCGCTTGATCGCGTGGTACGGGGTGAGGCCGGCGTCGGTGAGCGGGACGGCCTGGACGGGGTCGAGCCCGCGGAGCGGCACCAGATGGCGGGGGTCGTCGACGATCATGTACTCGGCCATCGCGCCGGGCGAGCCGAGGCCGGGCGGGTTGATCCCCAGCTCCTGGGCGCGCAGGCAGTAGTTCTCCTTGCCCTCGGCGCACTTCACGCAGGTGCCGCAGCCCCAGGGGCCGTAGACGGCGACGGATTCGCCGGTGGTGAGTCCCTCGACGCCGTCGCCGAGCGCGGCTACGGTGCCGACGCCCTCGTGGCCGAGGGTGAGCGGCAGCGGGTAGGGGAACTGGTCCGCGGGCCAGCTCATCACCGCGATGTCCGAGTGGCAGACGCCCGCGGCACTGACCTTCAGCAGCACCTGCCCGGGTCCGGGCTCGGGGTCCGGAACGGTGACGACCTCGGGTGCGGCGCCGATCTCGCGGTACTGGACGGCTTTCATGGGGTCCTCCTCGACCTGTCCTCTTCTATTACTCGCCCCCGTTCCCCCGTCCCGCCACTCAGGGGGCGGAGTAGCCGCCGTCCACCAGGTGGTAGCTGCCGTGGATGAAGGAGGCGCGGTCCGAGAGCAGGAAGGCCGCGAGTTCGGCCACCTCCTCCGCCGTGCCGAGGCGGCCGGCCGGGTGGAGGGAGATGAGGTGGTCGCGGGCCGGTCCCTCCGTGTTGCGCAGCAGCGGGGTGTCGATGAAGCCGGGGCCGACGGCGTTGACGCGGACGTTCCGCGCGGCGTATTCGAGGGCGGCCGTCTTGGTGAGGCCGACGACGCCGTGCTTGGCGGCGACGTAGGCCGGCGATCCGGCGAAGCCGTTGGTGCCGAGGATCGAGGACATGTTGACGACGGCGCCGCCGCCGGCCGCGACGATCGCGGGGAGTTCGTAGCGCAGGGAGTAGAAGACGCCGCTCAGGTTGGTGGCGACGACCCGGTTCCAGTCCTCGATGGTGTACTCGCCGGTCGGGGCGCTCGGGCCGCCGATGCCGGCGTTGTTCACGGCGAGGTGCAGGGCGCCGAAGGTCTCGACGGCGAACCGTACGCCGGCCTCGACGGAGGCGGGGTCGGTGACGTCCATGGCCACGGCGGCGGCCTTGCCTCCGGCGTTCTCCAGGGCGGCGACCGCGGCGCGGGCGGCCTTCTCGTCGTAGTCGGCCACGACGACCGAGGCGCCGGAGCGGCCGAGGCGGTGGGCGAGGGCGAGGCCGATGCCGGAGGCCCCTCCGGTGACGAGCGCGGTGCGCCCGGCGAACTCCTGGTCGGTGGGGGTGTGGGTGCTCATGATGGTGCGCTTCCTTCCGTGGTGCTGGGTGACGCCGGACCGGGGGTCTGCGCGAACAGCTCCCCCGCGAGGGCGTCGAATGCCTGCTCGACGAGTCGGGGCAGGTCGTCGGGGCAGCCTCCGCGCACCCAGGCGGTCTGGGCGGCGAGCAGCGCTCCGGCTCCGGCGGCGACCGCGACGGCGGGCCGGATGTCCTGGGCCGGGTCGACCCCGAGCCGGTCGGCGAGCAGGGCCACCGAGTCCTCCTGGGCCTCCACCCGGATGTGGTGGAAGGCCGCGTAGAGGGTCGGCTCCCGCTGGGCGAGGACCAGCAGGTCGTAGATCCGGGGGCGGCGGTGCCAGGCCTCGGCCCCGGGGTCCTCCAGCCAGTCCCGGACGGCCGCGCGGTAGGCGGTGAGCGGGGGTTCGTCGGCCGGGCGGGCCCGCAGGGCGTCGTTGATCCGGTCGCCGTCGTCCCGTACGGAGTCCAGGACGGCCGCTTCCTTGCCGGCGAAGTACCGGCTGAAGGTACGGCGGTCGACGTCGGCGCGTTCCGCGATCTCCTCGACCGTCACCTCCCGCAGGCCGCGGTCGAGCACGAGCTCGAAGGCGGCACGGGCGAGGGCGTCCCGGGTCCGGCGGGCCTTGCGGCTCCGCCGTTCCGGAGTCTTCCGTTCCGGATTCATATCTGCACCGTACACCCAAAAATGTCCCGACGCGACAGAAGTCTCGTCGGGACATGCACAGGGCTCGTCGGGTCAGCCGAAGACCTCCGCGGCCTGGCGTGCCCCGTATCCGTCGGGCACCGGGCGGACCGGATGTCCGGCGGGGGTGCGGCGCAGGGCCAGTACGGCGATGTCGTCGCGGCGCACCCCGCCCGAGAAGTCCTCCAGGTCGGCCCGGAGCGCGTCCAGCACCTCGCACGGACCCCGGTCGGCCCAGCGGCCGAGGCGGGTCTCCAGCGGGTAGAAGGCGCCGCGGGCGTCACGGGCCTCGGTCACCCCGTCGGTGAAGAGCACCAGGGTCGCGTCGTCCGGGAAGTCCAGGCGCTCGGCGACGCGCGCCCGGCCGCCGAGTTCCGCCAGGCCGAGCGGGACCGACGCGTGGCGCAGCGGAACGGCGGAGGCCACGCCGTCGTGCAGCATCCAGGGCGGCAGATGGCCGCAGTTGACCGCCCGGACGCCGTGGTCGTCGAAGCCGATCACCAGGGCGGTCACGAAGCGTTCGATCTCGCCGGTCTGGGCGGAGAAGGCGTTGTGCCGGGCGACGGCGTCCTCCAGGGCGTCGACGACCCCGGTCAGCGTGGGTTCGCGGATGGCGGCCTCGCGGAAGGCACCGAGCACGGCGAAACCGGCCCCGATCGCCGCGAGCCCCTTGCCCTGGACGTCCCCGATGATCACCCGGGTCCCGTACGGCGACTGGACGATCTCGTAGATGTCGCCGCCGACCAGGCGGTCCTCCTCGATCGGCGCGTAGGTGCCGTGGGCGACGACCTGCTCGGTCAGGATCGGCAGGGGGCGCAGGATCTGCCGCTGGAGGGCGACGGCGGCGGTGCGCAGCCTGGCTATCTCGGTGGCGTGGCGGATGCGCAGCGCGCAGGCGCCGACGCCGAGGAAGCAGGCAAGCACGGTGAACGCGATGCTGCTGGCGACGTCCCAGAAGGTGCCGCCGTTGACCAGGCGCGACACGACGGCCACGACCATGATCCCGGAGGCGACGGCCACCGTCTGCGCGACGGTGCCGAAGACCGAGACGAGCGCGGGCACCACGACGAGCAGCGGCACGATCCGCAGATCGTTGCCGGAGATCACGTCCAGGACCACGACGAGGAGGGTCAGCAGGGAGACGGCGGCGAAGAGCGCCCCGTTCCCGATCCGCTGCGCTCCGGCGGCTTCCTCACCCGCGTCCGCGCCCGGGAGCGCGACGCCCCGTGTCCTCGGCCGGTGGTGGAGCCCGATCGTCACCCGTGACACCCCTCCTGGTCGGCCGGCCCGGTGCCGGCGGTCGTTTCCAGTGCACCCGAGGCGGTCCGTGCGGCACACGAGTCCTACGGCCTCACCCATGGCGCCGAAGGTCCCGGGCCGAGGCGGTCCGGGACCTTCGCCCCGCGCGCGGCGGGCCGAAGGTCCCGGGCCCGGTCAGCGGGCGGCCGGCTCCCGCACGTCCTCGTGGCCGGCGCCCGGCCGGACGGCGGGCGGCACCAGCGCCGAGAGGAACGGGATGGGGCGGCGCAGTACGAACCCGAGGGACTCGTAGAGCCGTACGGCGTGGGTGTTGGAGGCGGCGGCGTGCAGGAACGGGGTGTCGCCGCGCAGCCGTATCTCGTGCGCGACGGCGCGGACGAGACCACCGCCCAGACCCTGGCCCCGCACGGACTCGTCCGTGCAGACGGCGCTGATCTCGCTCCAGCCGGGCGGGCGGAGCCGCTCGCCGGCCATGGCGACGAGCCGCCCTTCCCGCCGCACCCCGAGGTAGGTGCCCAGTTCCACCGTGCGCGCCTCGAAGGGGCCGGGCCGGGTGCGGGCGACCAGATCGAGCATCTCGGGCACATCGGCCGGACCGAGCCGGACGGCCTGCGGGAGCGGGGCCGCGTCGACCCCGCCGTCGACGAGCTGGACGCCCTCGATGTGGAAGACGGTCTCCCAGTCCTGGGGCGGCGGCTCCCGGAAGGCGGTGACGGTGACGGCCCCGCCGGGTCCGGCGAGCGCTGCGGCGTCCGCCCAGTCGGCGGCGTCGGGCGCGTCCGGCAGGGCGACCCAGGGGGTGACGTCCGGCGGGTAGCGCAGGATGCGGCCGCGCCCCTCGGCGAAGTGGGCGTGCGGGCCGCGGAGCGCGGAGCCGACCGGGTCGTCCAGCGGGTGGGCACCGCGTGCGGCGGGGGCGGGGAGCAAAGTCATGACGACACCTCGATGACGGTCTTGCCGAGGGCGTGGCCGCTCTCCACCGCGCGCAGGGCCTCGCCCGCCCGGTCGAGCGGGAGGATGCGGACGATGGGGGCGCGGAGCACCCCGGCGGCGGCGAGACCGCCGATCGTGCGCAGGACCTCGGCGTTGCGGGCGCGCCGGACGGCCGCGCCGCCGAGTTCGGCGACCAAGGGCTTGTCGCCCGCGCCGATCAGGGCGGCCGCGGGGTCGGCGACCAGCGTGGCGGCCTCCCGCAGGGCATCGCCGCCGGCGAGGTCGAAGACCGCGTCCACGCCTTCGGGGGCGGCGGCCCGGACCCGGTCGGCGAGACCGGGTCCGGAGGCGATGTGGACGGCGCCGAGGGAGGTGACGAACTCCTTCTTGGCCGCGCTCGCGACACCGATGACGCGCAGGCCCGCGTGCCGGGCGAGCTGGGCCGCCGCGCTGCCGACACCGCCGCCTGCGCCCGTGATCACGAGGGTGGCACCCGGGGCGAGGCCGAGCTGGACCAGCCCGTCGTGGGCCGTGGCCGCGGCCACCGGGAGCACCGCCGCCTCGGCGAAGGAGAGTGCGGCCGGCTTGTGGGCGCTCACCGCGGCGGGGAAGAGCGTGTGCTCGGCATATCCGCCGGTCAGCGGGTTGCCGAAGATCTCGTCGCCGACGGCGAAGCCCTCGGTGTCCGGGCCGACCGCCTCGACGGTTCCGGCGGCCTCGCTGCCGAAGGCGGCCGGGAAGGGGGCGGCCTCGGCGCCCGGCCGGACGTATCCGTCGCGCAGTTTCCAGTCCACGGGGTTGACCCCGGCCGCACGGACGGCGACGAGGAGTTCTCCGGGGCCGGGGGCCGGGACGTCCCGGTCGACGAGGGCTTCCACCTCCGGCCCCCCGTTGCGGGTGAACACATACGCCTTCGACATCGGTTCCCTCTCTGGTCGTGGTGCGGGCCCGCGGGCCGGTGGCCGGTGTGCCCCCGCAGCAGGAAGTCCGCCCGGGGCGCGGGTATTCCCCGGGCCGGGCCTGTTCACCGGAGCGTCGTGAACCCGCCGCGCGGCGGGCGCGGGTCAGCCGGCCGTGCGGCGGAGCACGAGCGTGAGGAAGCCCCAGGTGTCGCGGTACACGCGCAGCCATTCGGTACGGCGCCGGGCGGCCAGTTCCAGGACCTCGGCGCTGTCGGGGTGGCCGGGGTGGTCAAGGGCCCAGGCGGACAGCGAACCCCAGCACGCCCACTCGTAGGCGTCGAGTTCGCCGCGGCCGCTGATGTGGCCGTACACGGGGGTCCAGCCGTCGGCGGCGACCAGGTCGAGGGTGGTGGCGAGGTCGGCACTGTCCCCGAGCATCTCGACGGCCTCGGGGGACGGTTCGCGTTCCCAGTAGCCGTCCCCGATCAGCACCCGGCCGCCGGGGGCGAGGTGCTCGCGGGCGGCGGCGAGCGTCGGCAGGAGCCCGCCGAAGACGTGCACGGCGCCGACGCTGAGGACGACGTCGAAGGGGTGCGGGGAGCGGAAGGCGGCGCCGTCGCCCCGGTGCAGGGTGAGACGGTCGCGCACACCGAGGCGGCCGGCCGCGTCGGCCGCGCGGCCGAGCGCGTCCTCGGCGAGGTCGACGCCCTCGGCGCGCAGGTCCGGGCGGCCGTTCAGCGCCCGCAGCAGCCACTCCCCTCCCCCGCAGCCCAGGTCGAGGGCGCGCGCCTCGCCCTCCGGAACGGCGTGGTCCAGGAGGGTGCGCACGGAGTCGTCGTCGAGGGGTGCCCTGACGGGGTGGCCGGCGTGGGCGAGGTCGGAGATCAGTTCTCGGTTCACCGGCGCAGCGTGCCAGGGCGGCCGCCCCGGGCGCATGCCGTTTTCGGCGGCCGCCGTCATGGAGCGGGCGGGATGACGTGCACCGTGCGCGGTGATTCCTTCCCTGATCCACCAATTCACCCTTCGAGAATCAGCCGCACCTTTTTCGCCCTTTTATTCGCATCCAACGCGCCCCAATGTCCAATCCGTGGACGGTTATTAGCCACCCTTTGACGCCCCCAAAGCCTTCGGATACTGTCCACGCCCAGTTGGGCAGTGCCAGTGGACAAAGTGAGATGGGTGGTTCCTGATGATCTCGGAGCCGGGTGGCAACGTCAGCCGACGCCGCATGCTGGGCCTGGCCGGCCTCGGCGTGCTCGCCGCGTCCGGGGTGCTCGCCGCGTGTGCGCCGCCGCCCGCCGAGGACCCGGCCGACGGCTCCTCGGACCCGACGGCCCGCGCGCTCGGCGCGGACGCGGCCATCGACACGCTGACGCTCGCGCTGCCGTCCTCCCTCTCCAGCCTCGATGTGGGCCGGGAGTCCGGAGTCCTCAACTACCTGGTCGCCGTGCTCGCGCAGGAGTCGCTGCTGTCGGTCGACCCCTCCGGCAAGCTGGGCCCCGGGCTCGCCACCTCCTGGAAGCAGCCCGACCCCCGGACGTACGTGTACACGCTCCGCCGCGGGGTGACCTTCTCCGACGGCACCCGGTTCACCGCGGACGACGTGGTGGCCTCCATCGAGACCATCCGGGACCCGAAGAACGGCTCCGCCCTCGGATACGCCTACGCGGGCGTGCAGTCCGTGAAGGCCACCGGCGACCACGAGGTCACCATCCGGCTGAAGGCGCCGGACGCCATGTTCGCCTGGACCACCACGGCCGGCGGCCTCCTCGTCAGCAGCCGCGCCTTCCTCACCCGCAACAAGGGCCGGGTCGGCACCGCGAAGACGCTGCTGCTGGGCACCGGCCCCTACCGGATCACCGAGTTCGCCGCCGACGACCACGTCCTCCTGGAGCGCAACGACGCCTGGTGGGGCGAGAAGCCCGCCGTCCGGAAGCTGAAGCTGTCCTTCGTGCCGGACGCCGGTACACGGCTGGTCGCGATGAAGTCCGGCGCGGTGGACGGTGCGCTGAGCCTCGCCTCGGACGAGGCCCGGGGCTGGGAGTCCAGCGCCCGTGTCACGTACACCGGCGACCGTTCCGTGGTCTCCCTCGCCTTCGACACGGCGAAGGCGCCGTTCGACGACCCCCACGTCCGCCGGGCCATCGCGCACGCCGCCGACCGCGAGGGCATGGTGAAGGGCATCCTGCACGGCCGGGCCGAGGTCGCCGACGCGCTGCCCTCGCGCGACATGTGGGGCGATCTGATGACGCCGGACGAGGTCCGCTCCGGATACGACGCGATCCCGTCCCTGGCCTTCGACCTGGACGCCGCCCGCGCCGAACTGGCCAAGTCCTCCGTCAAGGACGGCTTCACCGCCGAACTGCACTACCCCAACAGCGGCCCCCAGCTGGGCAAGGCGGCCCTCGCGCTCGCCGCCTCGCTGAAGAAGATCGGCATCACGCTGAAGGTCAAGGAGATCACCCTGGAGCAGTGGGTGGCCGAACTGGGCTCCGGCAAGCAGCCCCTGCAGTTCCTGTGGTACTTCCCCGTCACCGGCGACCCGGCGGAACTGGCGGACCCGTATCTCAACGCGGCGGCCACGGCGACGGACATCGCGCACTACGACAACGCCGCGGTCAACACCGCGCTGGACACCGCGAAGTCCGCGACGGACAGGAGCGTGCGCGCCAAGGAGCTGATGAAGGCCGTGCAGACGGCGGGCGCCGAGCTGCCCTACCTCCCGCTGTGGTGGGCGCAGACCGCCTCCGCGCTCTCGAAGCGGTACGTGCTGCTGGACCAGGGACCGTTCGCGTTCATCGGCCCCTGGGCGACCCGCATCCGCAAGGCCGCCTGACCGTCCCGCCCGCCCAGCCCCGTCCCGAGGATCGGATGCCCATGTCCCGTACCGTCCCGCCCGGCGCACCACGACGGCGCGCGCAGACCGTCGTGCGACGCGTCCGCGAGGCGATGCTGCGCCTGGTCCACCCCGTCGAGGCCCGGATCAGCCCGGACGGCCGCGTCGTGGCCGTCGCGGCGGCCGGACCCGAGCGGTCCGAACTGGTCCTGGCCCCGGTGCCGGCCGGGATGCGGCCCGACGCGGCGGACCCCGTGGCGGCGATGCGGGCGCCGTCCGGACCGGACACCGCCGCGGACCGGCACAGCCCGCGCTGGCTGCCCGACTCCCGGACCCTGCTGCACCTCGCCGAGGAGCGGGGCGCGGCGGGCACCGAGGTGCGGCTCGACGCCCTGGACACCGTGACCGGGACCGTGCGCACCGTCGCCCGGGTGCCCGGCTCGGCGGAGGAGCTGCTCGTCTCGGACGACGGGACGCGGGCCCTGCTGCTGTGCGCCGAGGACGGTGCCGACCGCGACGGCATGCACCTCGGGCTGCCGGTGCGGCTGGGACCCGCCCCCGCGCCGGAACGGTTCGCCCCGGGGACCGGGCGCCGGACCCTGCACCTCGTCGGCCTCGCCGACGGCACGGTCCGCGAGGCCGGACCGGCCGGGCTCACCGTCTGGAACGTCGCCTGGCGCGGCGGCGCGACGGCCGTCGCCACCGTCGGCGAGGACACCCTGCCCTCCGGGTACTACGACGCCCGGTTCGCCGTACTGGACCTGGACGCCCGCACCGCGCGGACCGTCCATGAACCCCTGGGACAGCTGGCCGCCCCCGCGCTCTCCGCCGACGGCCTCACCGCGGCGGTCTGCGAGGGGATCTCCATCGTCGCCGGACGCCCCGTCGTGGTCGATCTGGCCTCCGGCGCGAGCACGGTGGCCCCCGGCGTCGAGGACGCCACCTGGCTGCGCTTCGACGACGCCGAGCCCGGCGCGCTGTGGTTCGCCGGCTGGGACGGCACCGGCTCGCGCGTCGGCCGCACCGGCGGTCCCACCCCCACCCGCTGGTCCGCGCCCGTGACGCTGGGCGGCGCCGGCTACCAGCCGGAGCTGTCGCTCGGCGCCGACGGACGGCTCGCCGCGACGGTACTCGACGCCCCCGGCCGGCCCCCCGAGGCCGTCGTCGCCCCGACCGGCGGCGAGCGTGCCTGGGAGTGGACGCCCGTCACCGCCCTGAACACCCCCGCCGACCCGGCGCTCGCCGCCGTCCGCACCGAGCGGACCGAGTGGACCGCGCCCGACGGCCGGACCGTGGAGGGGCTGCTGCTCTCCACCGGGGAGCACGAGGGACCGCGCCCGCTCGCCGTCCTCGTGCACGGCGGCCCCGCCTGGCTCTGGTCCGCCGGCTACGCGCCGGGCGATGTGCTGGGGCTGGCCCCCGCCCTGGCCGCCGCCGGCCATCTGGTGCTGCTGCCCAATCCGCGCGGCAGCAACGGCCGAGGGCTCGACCACGCCCGCGCGGTCGTCGGCGACGCCGGCGGCAAGGACCTGGAGGACGTGCTGTCCGGGGTGCGCCACCTCGTGGGGGCGGGCCTCGCCGATCCGGACCGGGCGGCCGTGCTCGGCCACAGCTACGGCGGTTTCCTCGCGGCCCTGGCCGCGGCCCGTACCGATGTCTTCCGTGCGGCCGTCGTCGTCTCCGCCCCGACCGACTGGCTGAGCTTCACCCACACCAGCTGCATCGGCGGCGGCTACGACCGCGCGTACGCGATCGGCTCGCCGGACGACCCGCAGGAGCTGGTCCGGCGCTCCCCGGTGTTCGCCACCGGCGGGCGCGGCACCCCGACGCTGCTCGTGCACGGCGCCGAGGACCGGGTCACCCCGGTCGGCCAGGCGCACGAGCTGTACCGTTCGCTGCTCCGGACCGGACTCGCCCCCGCCGAGCTGTACGTCTACCCGGGCGAGGGCCACGAGTTCACCGACGCCGGGCATCTCCTGGACGCCGCGGACCGGGTCACCGACTGGCTCACCACCCACCTGGCGCCGCGCCCCGCGGCCGCCTCCACGACCGCCGTGCCGGAGGAGGCCTCCCCCGGGCCGGTCCCCGGCACGGCTTCCCCGGCGGGACCGGACGGTGTCACCCCCCTGGCGCCCTCCGGTCCCGCCACCTCCCTCCCGGCGTCCGCCCCCGCCGCCCTCCCGGCGGGAGACCCGCGATGACGGCCACCGGCTCCGCGCGGCTGCGCGCCGCACTCCCCCTGCGCCTCGTGGTGCGCCGGCTCGGCGGCACGCTGGCCCTGCTGCTCGTCCTGTCCGTGGCCGTCTTCGCGCTGCTCCAGGCGGCGCCCGGCGACCCGGCACAGACCCTGCTCGGCCCGCGCAGCGCCACGCCCGAGGCGCTGGCCGCCGTCCGGGCCCGCCACCACCTCGACAGTCCGATGGTGGTGCAGTACTGGCACTGGCTCGGCGACGCGGTCCGGCTGGACCTCGGCACCTCCATCCGCACCGGCGAGAGCGTCGCCGCCGCACTGGGCGACCGGCTGCTGCTCACCGGTCAGCTGGTCGGTCTGGGCTTCGCCGTCGCGCTGCTGCTGGGTCTGCCGCTGGGCGTCCTGGCCGGTCTGCGCAACCGGCGCCCCACCGACCGGGCGGTGCAGAGCCTCGGCGTGGTCGCCCTGTCCACCCCGGCGTTCGCGGGCGGGCTGGTGCTCATCTACGTGTTCGCGCTGATGCTGGGCTGGTTCCCCGCGTACGGGCCCGGCGAGGGCCAGGGCGCCGACCGGCTGAGACATCTGGTGCTGCCGGCCCTGGCGCTCGGTCTGGCCGTCACCGCCGTCCTGCTGAAACTGACCCGGGCCGCCGTGATCCGGGAACTGGAGCGCGAACACGTCACGTTCGCCCGCGCCCGGGGCGTACGCGAACGGGACATCCTGCTGCGGTACGTGCTGCGCGGCACCGTCGTTCCGGTGCTGACCGGCGTCGGTCTGGTCCTCGCCTATCTGCTGGCCGGAACGGTCATGGTGGAGCAGGTCTTCGCGCTGCCCGGCCTCGGCCAGCTGCTCGTCGACTCCGTCACCTTCCGGGACGTCCCCGTCGTCCAGGCCGAGGCCCTGCTGATCGCCGCCCTGGTCTGCCTGGCCAATCTCGTCACCGATCTCGCCCAGCCGCTGCTGGACCCCCAGCTGAGGACCGCGCCCGCGGCCAGGCCGTCCGCGGCCCCCGTCCACGAGGAGGGGAAGGCATGAAGTCCCGGTCCCTTGCCCGCCGCAGGGTCACCCCGCTGACCCTGTGCTGCACCGTCCTGCTGGTCCTGTTCGCGCTGGCCGCCGCCTTCGGGCAGGCGCTGCTGCCCGGCTGGGACGAGCAGGACCTGGCCACCGGCACCGCCATGCCGGGCGGCGGCCATCCGCTCGGCACCGACGAACTCGGCCGCGACATCGCCCGGATGGTGGTCGCCGGGGCCCGGAGCACCCTGGTGGGCGCGGCGCTGGTCGCGGTCGGCTCGATGGTCATCGGCAATGTCCTCGGACTGCTCGCCGGCTACCGGGGCGGCTGGATCGACGCCCTCGTCCGGCGCTGGGCCGATCTGCTGCTGGCGCTGCCCGCGCTGCTGGTCACCATCGTCGTCGCCGGGATCGGCGGGGGCGGCTACGCCCTGGCCGTCGGCGTGCTCGTGGTGCTGACCTCCCCGGCCGACATCCGGCTGGTGCGCGCCGCCGTGCTGGAGCAGCGGCACCGGGCGTACGTGGAGGCGGCGGAGACGCTCGGGCTGTCCCGCTTCACGGTGATGACCCGGCACATCTGGCCCAACGTCCTGCCGGTCGTGGTGGCCAACACCCTGCTGAACTTCGCGGGCGCGATCGTCGCGCTCAGCTCCCTGTCCTTCCTGGGGCTCGGGGTGCCGCCGGGCGCCCCCGACTGGGGCCGGATGCTCTCCGAGAACCGCACCCTGCTCTACGACAACCCGTCCGCGGCCCTGGCCCCCGCGCTGCTCATCGTCGCGGCGGCCGTGGCCCTCAACCTCCTCGGCGACCGGCTGTTCGAGGCGTTCTCCGACCGTGGGAGGTCCTGATGGCGGCCCAGCCCGCGACCGAAGGCCGTACCGTCACCGACGCGCCCGGCGCCGGGCCGCTGCTCGCCGTCGAAGGGCTGCGGGTGGCGGCGACCGCCGCGCCCGGCGGTCCCGTACCGATCCTGGACGGCGTCTCGTTGGAGGTCGGCCGCGGCGAGTGCATCGGCATCGTCGGCGAGTCCGGCAGCGGCAAATCGCTGGCCATGCGGGCGGTGGCCGGGCTGCTGCCGGCCGGGACCGCGGTGACGGACGGTTCGGTGCGCATCGACGGCCGGGAGGTCCTGGACCTGTCGCCGCGCGCCCGCCACGCCCTGCGCGGCCGGCGCGTCACGCTGCTGATGCAGGACCCGTTCACCATGCTGCACCCCCAGCTGACCTGCGGACGGCAGATCGCGGACGGGCTGCGGGACCTCGACGGGGAGCACACCCGGCGCCGGGCGAAGAAGGCCGTGCGCGCCGATGTCGAGCGCCGGCTCGCCGAGGTCGGGCTCTCCCCCGACGTCGCCGACCGCTATCCGCACGAACTGTCCGGCGGGATGCGCCAGCGGGTCGCGGCCGCCGCGGCGCTCGCAGGCGATCCCGAACTCCTCATCGCGGACGAGCCGACCACCGCGCTGGACGCCGCCAACCAGCGTGCCGTGCTCGATCTGCTGCGCGGTCTCCAGCGCAGCCGCCGCATGGGCCTGGTGCTCATCACCCACGATCTGCGGGTGGCGTTCTCCGCCTGCGACCGGGTGTACGTGCTGTACGCCGGGCAGGTCCTGGAGCAGGGCAGTTCCCGGGACCTGGAGTCGGCGCCGCTGCATCCGTACACGGCCGGGCTGCTGGCCTCCGAGCCCTCGGTGCGTGAGCGGTACGCGGAACTCCCGGCCGTCCCCGGCTCGGTGCCCGCTCCCGGCGCCCGGGGAGGCGGCTGCCCGTTCGCCGACCGCTGTGCCCACGCGGCGCCCGTCTGCCGGGACGCACCTATGACGCTGCTGGCGCCGGATGCGCCGGAGGGCGGCGAGGGCCGGCTCTCCGCCTGTGTGCGCCTCGCAGAGATCCGGGACGGGCTCGCCGCGCCCTCGGCGCGCACCCCCGTCGGGCCGGGCCCCGCCCCCTCCCCCGAGGAGCCGGACCGGGACGCCGCGCTGGTGGCCACGGCCGTCGACCGCACCTTCGCCTCCTCGGCGGGTGACCGCGCCGCCCTGCGCGACGTGAGCCTGACCGTCCCCCGGAACACCGTCGTCGCCCTGGTCGGCGAGTCCGGCTCGGGCAAGACGACGCTGGCCAGGATCGCGGTCGGGCTGGAGACCTTCGACGGCGGGGAGGTGTCCGTCGGCGGGATCGCGCTGCCCCGGGGGCGCCGGCCCGGTACCGCGGACCGGCGGCGGCTGGCGGAGCAGGTCCAGATCGTGTTCCAGGACCCCTACTCCTCGCTCAACCCGCTGCGCACGGTCGGCGCGACGCTGCGCGAGGCGCTGGCCGCCGCCTCCGGCGGGCGCGGCCGGGTGGATCCCTCCGCGGTGGACACGCTGCTCGCCCAGGTGGGGCTGCCCGCCGCGTACGCCTCGCGGCGGCCGGCCGCGCTGTCCGGCGGCGAGCGCCAACGGGTCGCGCTGGCACGGGCGCTGGCCGCCCGGCCCCGGCTGCTGATCTGCGACGAGGCGGTGGCGGCGCTCGATGTGTCGGTCCAGGCGCAACTGCTCAATCTGCTCGTCTCGCTCCAGCGCGCGGAGGGCTTCGCCGTCCTGTTCATCACCCATGACCTGGGGGTGGTGCGGCAGATCGCCGACCGGGTGGCGGTGATGCACCGCGGCCGGATCGTCGAACGGGGCACCGCGGCCGAGGTGCTGGACGCGCCCCGGCACCCGTGGACGCGGCGGATGATCGAGGCCCTGCCGGAGATGGCGGGTCCCGGGCCGATTCTCTGAACCGGCCCGGCCCGCACGGGTAGAGTGTGGCGCTGACCTGCGCGTACCACCGAGAGCGAGGAGGAACGGTGTCCGAGCCGACCATCACCGCCCGTCCGCCCGCGGCCGTGCCCGCGCCGCGGACCCGGGAACCGGGCACCTCCGGGGTACGGGCCGCGCTGGCCGGAAACCTCAACCGCCGCAGGCTGGCGCGCGGCTGGAGCCTGCGCGAGCTGTCGGCGGCGACCGGGGTGAGCAAGGGGCTGCTCTCGCAGATCGAGCGGGCCGAGGCCAACCCCACCGTGGACGTGCTGGTCCGGATCGCCGAGGTGCTGGGCACCAACTGCACCGAACTGCTGCGCCGGCCGCTGCTGGAACCGGAGATCGTCCGGGCCTCCTCGCTCGTCGAGCCGGAGGACGAAACCACGGTGAGCCTGCTCTATTCCGGCCATGAGCAGGGCCGTATGGAGATCTACCGGACCCGGCTGCACCCGCACGCCCAGAGCCAGGTCAGCTCGCACGGGGCGGAGTCCGTGGAGTACGTGCTGGTGATGTCGGGCCGGGTGACGCTGGTGGTCGACGACGTCCCGCATCTCCTGGAGGCGGGCGACAGCGCGCGGTTCTCCGCGCAGTACAGCCACTACTACACGACCGAGGACTCCCCGGCCGTCACCCACACCGTCGTCGGCTACCCGCGCGACTGATCCGGCAGCGGCCCGTCGGCCGGGGGTCGATTTCGACTCAACTACCACCGGATATGCGCCGGTCGGTCCCCCGGGCCCGGCCGCCTGTGGCACTCTGGAGAGGACCGCCCCACCGGGCTCCCCCGTACCGGTGGGGCGGTTCTTCGTACCGGTATGCCCGCGACCTCCCTGATATGACGGAACGTCACACACCGTCCCGGCTCGGGAGCCCGCGGGCACCGGCCGAAAACCGGCCATGAGATGGCCGAGTTCATTTCTTCGCGCATGGGAACGCCCTGGCCGGGCAGACGCCCAGACCTCATGGCCTACCACCAGGGGAGCGTGACGACATGACGGCGCACACTGCGCGGACTGCCGAGGCGGAGCGAGCGGAGAGTGCAGGCACGGCACCGGCCGGCGGCAACGAGGAGTACGCGGGAAGCACGCCGTCCCCCGGGGAACTCGGCGATCTTCCCTGGATCGAGGAGGCCGGGAAGGTGGCCCCCACGGACGCGCGGGAGCTGTCCCGGCTCTTCTTCGACCGGCTCCGTACGCTGGAGGAGGGGACGCCCGCCCATCAGTACGCGCGCAACACCCTCATCGAGATGAACCTGTCGCTCGTCCGGTTCGCCGCCGGGCGGTTCCGGAACCGGGGCAGCGGCGACATGGAGGACATCGTCCAGGTCGGCACCATCGGGCTGATCAAGGCCATCGACCGCTTCGACCTGTCCCGCGAGGTCGAGTTCACCTCCTTCGCGGTGCCGTACATCACCGGCGAGATCAAGCGCTTCTTCCGCGACACCAGCTGGGCGGTCCACGTCCCGCGCCGGCTCCAGGAACTGCGCGTGGACCTCGCCAAGACCAAGGAGACCCTCGCCACCGAGCTGGACCGGGACCCGACCGTCCCGGAACTGGCCGAGCACCTGGGCCTGAGCGAGGACGAGGTCACCGAGGGGATCGTCGCGGCCAACGGCTATACGGCCGGCTCCCTGGACATGCCCGCGGCCCCGGCGGACGCGGGCCGCAAGAGCACGGCAGGACGCACCTTCGCCGATGTGCTGGGCAGCCCCGACCCCGCCCTCGAAACGGTGGAGAACCTGCACGCCCTGGCCCCGCTGCTCGGCGGCCTCGACGCACGCGAACGGCTCATCATCGACCTGCGGTTCGGCCAGGAGCTGACGCAGTCGCAGATCGGCGCCGAACTCGGCATCTCGCAGATGCACGTCTCCCGGCTGATCAGCCGGATCCTGCGCAAGCTCCGCAACGGGATGTTCCCCGAGGAGTGAGCCCCGGACGGGTCCGGGGCCGTTCGGAGCAACCGGATCGTTGCGGCCTGATGAAATCACGGCGCCCGCCCCACCGGTCGCGCCGCCCGCCGCACCGCCCCGTACGCGACCCGGCGTTCAGCGCGTCCGCGCAGGTCGTGGCCGTACGGGGCGGCCGGGTACGGGCCGGGAGCCAGGCCCGCTCCGGCCCGGGACACGGGTTCCGGCCGTCTCGGGGGCCGTTGACGCCGTCGCGGGCCGCTGACACGCTCACCGGCGTCGCCCGCGGCCGCGGCCCTGGCACCCCGCGCCGCGCCGGTCCGGACGCCCGCGGGGCGTCCCCGTCCCCCGGAGCCGTCCCATGAGTCCCGTTCCGCCGTCCGAGGCCGCCTACGACGCCCTCCGTCTGCGCCAGTGGTCCCGGGGCGCGGCGCGCTCCGCGGGGATCGCGCGCCGCGATCTGCTGCGGCTGGTGGCCGCCGCGTCGGCCGCGGCCCCGCTCGCCCCGCTGCTGGCCCCTGCGACGGCGCACGCGGCGGCGGCCGCCCCCGGGATCGTGAAGCCGCTGCCGCCCGAGGTGTTCACCGTGCGCGGCACCAACGCGGAGACCAACTTCGCCGCGCTGCGCGGCACCGGACTGCTCACCCCGGCCGACCGCTTCTTCGTCCGCAACCACACGGTCACCCCGCGCATCGACGCCACCGACTGGCGGCTCACGGTCTGGGGCGACGGACTGGCGGGTCCGGCGGTGGAGTTCACGTACGACGAACTGCGCGCGCTGCCGTCCGTGACCAGGACCGCGTTCGTCGAATGCGCCGGGAACGCCCGCAGTTACTACACGACGCAGCAGAACCAGCAGGTCAGCGGCACCGCGTGGACCCTGGGCGCGATCGGGACCGCGCGCTGGCGCGGGGTGCGGCTCGCCGATGTGCTGCGCCGCGCCGGCCTCACCCGGCGGGCGGTCGACATCCTGCCGCGCGGCCTGGACGACGAGGTCGTCAGCGACGGAATCGTTCTGGGGCGGGTGCGGCGGCCGCTGCCGGTCGCGAAGGCCCTGGACGACGTCCTGCTCGCGTACGAGATGAACGGCGAGCCGCTGCCGCCCGACCACGGCCATCCGGTGCGGCTGATCGTGCCGTCCTGGGTGGGGATCGCCAACATCAAGTGGCTGGGCGACATCGAGGTGAGCACCCGTCCGCTGCTCTCCCCCTGGAACACCGGTCTCTACCGCCTGTTCGGACCGGGCTACCCGGCGGAGGGCAGTGCGCCGCTGACACGGCAGACGCTGAAGAGCGCGTTCGAGGTGGCGCCGGGCGCGGAGTTCCCGGCCGGGCGGCACCAGGTGCTGACGGGGCGGTCCTGGTCGGGCGGGGCCCCGGTGCGCTCGGTCGAGGTCAGCACGGACGGCGGGACCCGGTGGCACCGCGCCCGGCTGCACGACGTACCGCGCGCCGGGAGCTGGGTCCGCTGGTCGGCACCGTGGGTGCCGCGCACCCCGGGCCCGGCCGTGCTGCTGGCGCGGGCGACCGACCGGTCGGGGCGTACCCAGCCGGCGGTCGCCGCGCCCAACACCCAGGGCTATCTCTTCGACGCGGTGGTCCGTCACGAGGTGCGGGTCGTCTGACCTCCGGTCAGCGGGTGCCGTGCTCCTCGGGGACGCCGGCGTAGTAGGTGGCGATCATGTCCTCGTCGCCGTGTCCGGCCGCCTCGGCGCGGGCGAAGCGGGCCTCGCTCGCGGCGGTGAGGTCCAGCCGTACGCCGGAGCGCTCGGCGGCCTCCAGGATCAGCCGGGTGTCCTTGAGGGCGGTGGTCACGGCGAAGCTCGGGGTCAGGTCGCCGGAGAGCAGGGCGGCGGACTTGCCCTGGAGGTAGCCCGTGTCGAGGGGGCCGCCGCGGACGATGTCGAGGAACGCCTCCGGTTCCACGCCGAGCCCGTGGGCCAGGTTCAGGGTTTCCGCCACCCCGCCGACCAGGGCGATGACCCAGGTGTTCAGGACGAGCTTCAGCCGGGAGGCGGCACCCGGCTCCTCGCCCGCCCAGACCGTGCGCTGCCCGATCGCGTCCAGCACCGGGCCGGTCACGGCGCGGGCGGTCGACGGCCCGGAGACCAGCACGGTGAGCAGGCCCCGTTCGGCGGGCTCCCGGGTGCCGGCGACCGGCGCGTCGAGGTAGACGAGGCCCAGGTCGGCGGCGCGCTGGGCCAGTTCGACGGTGGCGTCCGGGCCGACGGTGGAGGTCTGGAGGAGGATCTGGCCCCGGTGGACTCCGTCGGACGCGGCGGTGAGCGCGGCGGCCACCGCCATGCCGTCGTTGAGCGCGGCGACGACGACGTCGGCGCCGCGCACGGCGTCGGCGGCGGTGTCCGCGACCGTGGCGCCGTCGGCGGCGAGCGGGGCCGCCTTGGCGTGGGTGCGGTTCCAGACCCGGACGTCGAGTCCGGCGCGGAGCAGGCTGCGGGCCATGGCGGCGCCCATGATCCCGGTGCCGAGTACGGCGACGGTGGTGGCGGGGCGGTCCGGGGTGCCGGGTGCCGAGGTCATGGGGATGCTTCCTCTCGTCGGCCGCGCGCGGGCGCGGCGCGGGTGCTCAGGACTGCCGCAGCGCGCCGTCCAGGACTGCGGCGTGCACGGCTCGGGCGAGGCGGGCGCCCCAGCGGGAGCGGGGGCCCGCGAAGGGTTCTCCCCCGCCGCCGTCGGGTGCGGGGGCGGCGACGCAGACGGAGTCGGTCGGGGTGCCCGAGCAGTCGAGTCCGGCGTCCAGAAGTGCCTGCACCTTGGCCTCGGTCGCGGTGGCGACGGCGTTGACGAGCGCGGCGTCGGACAGGGCCACGGGCACGGTGACGACGATGTTGACCGTACCCGGGAGGTGCGGGCCCGGCTCGCCCTCGGCCGGTGCCGCCGCCCAGCCTCTCACACCGAGACCGCAGGTGGCGGTGGCGGTGACCGCCTCGTCGGTGCGCCGTGTGTACGCGGTGACGTCGGCGGCCGTCATCAGCCCCGCGCCCGGTCCGGCGAGCCCTTCGGCGGCGGCGATCTCGGCGAGGTGGCGGTCGGGGTCCATCCGCGGATAGCCGCCGGGCACCTGGGCGTTGAGGATCCAGGAGCGGGGGCCGATGCCGCCGCCGAGGACCGCGCTGCTGCACACCCGCCAGCCGGGCCCCAGCCGCCAGACGAGATGGTGCAGTTCGGCCCCGTCCTCGTGCCGGGCCAGCAGCTCGCCGCGCTGTTCGGGCAGCCGGACGCGTACGGAACCGATGGGATGCTCCCGGGGGTGTGCGACGGGACGGCCGTGGGCCGGGGTGACCCGTCGATCATAGGGGCCGGGGCCGCGCTCCCCCGGGGCGCCCCGCCCGGCCCCCGGACCGGGTCAGGCCGCGCCGTCGGCCATGGCGAGCAGGCGGTCCAGGACCGCGGCGTCGGCGCGGACCCCGTCGTGCGCGTAGGCGTCGGTGACCCAGGTGCGCAGGCCACGTACCCGGTCGGCGGTGACGAGGGCGTGGTCCCGGTCGACGTACATGTCGTCGTGGTAGACGGCCGCGAAGACGGGGACCTCGTTGGCGGCGAGCCGGTCCAGGTCGTAGAGGGCCGGCCAGTCGGTGCGGGCGGCGAGCGCCTCGGCGGTGCCGCGCAGCGGGACGAGCGCGGGGTCCTCGTCGAACTGCCAGGGGTAGACCATCTCGCCGGTGAAGCGCAGGGGGCCGCCGGCGGTGGCGTCGAAGGCGGGGAACTCCGCGCGGATCCGGTGGGCGGACCAGTCGGTGGGGCGGCCGCCCTGGGCGTAGATCGGCTCGTGGAGCGCGGCGTACAGGGGGCGTTCGGCGAAGGAGACCGCGGCGTCGACGCCGCGCAGGAAGGTGTCGGTGAGGGCGGGTCCGTGGGCGCCGTCGGTGAAGGCGGTCTCCAGGAGGTAGTGGAGGGAGTCGAACTTGGCGGCGGTGCCGAAGGTGATGCCGAGGGTCTGGAAGCGGCGGACGGTGAGGCGTTCGCCGGTGGGCATCCGGACGTCGTGGGCGTCGAGGTGGGCGGCGACGGCCTCGGCGAGGGCCTGGTCGCCGGGGTAGCGGGCGAAGTAGCGCTCGTTGTGGGCGAGGGTGCGGGCGTAGGCGGCGCGGTAGACGTCGTCGGCGTGGCCGGTCAGCGTGGGCAGACCACCGGTGACGAACGCCCGGGTCAGCCCTTCGGGGGCGAGGGAGAGATAGGTCAGGGTGGTGAAGCCGCCGAAGCTCTGGCCGAGGACGGACCAGGGGCGGTCGCCCTGGAGGTGGCGGCGCAGCAGTTCCGCGTCGCGGACGAGGGAGTCGGCGCGGAAGTGCGCGAGGTACGCGGCGGCGGCTTCGGTGTCGTCGCCGAAGCGGGCGAGGGTGGTCCGGTCCGCGGGGGTGGAGCGGCCCGTGCCGCGCTGGTCCATGAGGACGACGCGGTGGCCGGCGAGCGCGCGGCGCAGCCAGGCTCCGGCCGCGTTGGGGCGTTCGGCGCGGCCTCCGGGGCCGCCCTGGAGCCACAGGAGCCGGGGCAGGTCCTCGTGCTCGCGGCCCTCGGCGACCACCTCGCGGGCGAAGAGGCCGATGGCGGGGCCGGCCGGGTCCGCGTGGTCGAGAGGGACGGAAAGGGTGTGGTCGGTGCAGACCAGGCCGCCGTGGCGGTAGGAGACGGGGGCGGGGGCGGGGGCGGTCATGGTGCTGTGCTCCTTGCGCGTGGCGGTGCGGGTCACGGGGGGGGTGGGGCCGCGCCCGTGCGGGTGCGGGGCCGGGCGGGGGGCCCCCCCGCCCCCCGCGGGGGGGGGGGGGGCCGCCGCCGGACGGCCGCAAGGTCGTGCTGCTCTCACTCGGCAGCTCGTACACCCCC
>NZ_JBHVIN010000003.1:341879-530402 GCF_042799575.1 Streptomyces sp. NPDC057682
CCGGGGGGGGGGGGGGGGGGGGGGGGGGGGGGGGGGGGGGGGGGGGGGGGGGCGCCCCCCGGGGGGGGGGGGGGGGCGGGGGGGCCCCCCCCCGGTGGGTGCGGCCCGCCCGGCGGGTCGGTCAGTAGCCGGCGACGCCCAGGTCGCGGCAGATCTCGACGAGTTCGGGGTGCACGTAGCGCCCGTTCTCCTCGATGGCGACGCCGTCCAGGTAGATGGACGGGCCCAGCACGCTGCCGTCGGTGTGGGCGGCGGCGACCCACGGCTCGCCGCCGATCCAGGCGCCCTTGGTGCCGATGCCGAGTTCGACGCAGCCGAAGACGCGCTCGTCCTCGACGATGCGGCCGGTCGGGGCGAGGACGCCGGGGTTGAAACCGAGCGACCAGTGCGCGATGCGGAACATGTTCGGGTCGTCGAACGACTCCATCCAGCGACGGAAGGTGTCCGCGTCGGCGCCGCCCTCGATCCTGGTGACGACGCCCTTCTCGACGGTGCAGCGGACCGGCGAGCGCAGCAGGCCGATCTCGTCCGGCGGCCACAGGGCGCCGTCGAAGACGAGGACGCCGTCCTGGGTCTCCTCAAGGGGGTTCCAGGAGATCTGGCCGGAGAGCATGACGGTCTCGCCGGGCTTCTCTGCGGGCTTGCCCCGCAGGTTGATCGGGCGGTCGCCGTTGCGGCCGACCAGGTCGGTGCCGTTGGCGGAGGTGATCCGGACCTCGTCGGCGGCCTCCAGCAGGGCGACCAGGGCCTTGCCGAGGCGGATGACGCCCTGGAAGTCGGGGCGGCCGACAGTGGCGACCAGCATCTGGACGTCCATGGCGGTGAGGTTGGTGTAGCGGCAGCCGTTGGCCATCGCGGCGCGGAAGGCGTCGGAGTGCATCAGGTACGAGACGGCGAACTCGATCCACACGTCGGCGTCGGCGATGGCGCCGGCGACGGGCCGGGGCGGCTCCATGGAGGCGCCGGGCAGCGTCTCGTACCAGACGATGACGGGGTGCGCGCCGGCGGCGGCGACGGCCTGGGCGGTGGCCTCGACGACGCGGCGGTCGCTGCTGGTGTCACCGGTGAGGACGACGTGCTCGCCGCGCTTGACGAGCATGACCTCCTCGACGAGCTTGCGGGCGGCCAGGGCGAGTTCGAAGCCGAGGTACTCGGGGCGCGGTTCGAGCCTGCTGTACATGTCCACGGTGGGGGTTCTCCTTGCCATGCGGGTGGTGCTGTGTGGTGCGGAAGGTGGTTGCGGGGCGGCCGTCAGGTCTTGAGGATCTGGGCCGAGTCGCCGAGCGAGCTGCCGGCGATGAGTCCGGCGCCGACCAGGTTGAGTTCCTCGTCGGCGGAGGGACCGCGGAACCTGCGGTAGGCGACCCGGACGACGAGGGCGCCGAGGACGAGCCAGCAGGCCTGCGGGGTGAGGATGAGGAGCCCGGTGGCGAGCATGACGCCCATCTGGCGGCGGGTGCCGCCGATCAGCTGGACGGCGGCGCCGGGGAGGGCCCAGAGCAGCATGGTGCGCACCGCGTCGGGGTCGCTGAGTCCGCTCTTGATGGTGTCGGCGTAGACCTTGGCGACCGGCGGGATGAGGCCCTGGCCGAAGTAGGAGCGCCAGGCCACGGCCACGACGACGAGGGCGACGCCGAAGCCGATCAGCGCGGCGAGGAACTGCTGGCGGCGGCCCTCGCGCTCGAAGGGGTCCCAGGGGCGGTGCTCGCGGCGCAGCAGCCAGCCGGCCTTGAGGTCGTAGCCCATGTCGGCGAAGGCGGGCCCGGTGGCGGAGACGTAGCCGATGAGCAGGGCGAGCGGGACGGACGGGATGCCCATCGCGAGGCCGAGGACGAGGAAGATCAGGGTGACCGCGAAGGACGGGAACCAGCCCGACTGCATGGCCGCGAGGCCGACGATCAGCTCGTGGACCAGGGCGGCGAACGCGGCGAACAGCACCCAGCCGACGATGCCGAGCGGGCTCATGTCGCCGACCAGTCCGCCGAGGACGGCGAGGACGACGGCACCCGCGGTGAAGAGCGCGTAGCCGCGGATCAGGGAGAGGCGCAGCGCGCGCTCGTCGACGGTGTACGCGGTGGTGGGGTCGGCCTGCCGGAGCGTGGCGGCACTCTCCTCCGCCTCCCGGCCGGCCTCGTCGCGCTTGCGGGCGCGGCGGCCCGCGAGCATGTGGACGGCCTGGCCGAGGGCGACGATGCCGGCGCCGACCATGATGCCGTGCGGGATGTACCCGGCGCCGAGGTCGGTGTGGAAGAGATCGGGGCTGTACTGGCGCAGCATGAGCCCGATGCCGAACATCATGAGGGCCCAGACGTTGCCGAGGAAGGCCACGCCGGCCGCGGAGAGCGGCAGGCTGAAGAGGGTTCCGACGAGTCCCACGGCGGTGCCGCCGGCCAGGATCAGGGCGCGGCGTCCTCCCCGGTCGCCGGCCTTGATGGTCTCGGCCGCCGCGGTGCCGGGCGGCCAGGCGGCGTCGGCGGGCAGCAGCCGGGAACCGAAGGCGCGGTAGAGCACCCAGGCGTCCACGACGAGTCCGATGGTGGCGCCGGCCAGCATCGGCCAGACCAGGTCCTCGCGCCCGAAGACATAGGGCACGGCGACGGAGGTCAGCAGCGCGTTGGCGGAGGCGAAGGTCGCGGCGGAGATGGCGCTCTGGGCGAGGTTCTGCCGGTGCACGGAGCGCATCCGGCGCAGGAAGCCGAGCGGGATGCGGCCGATCAGCATGGCGACCAGGGCGCCGACCACCGAGGTGTTGGCGGAGATGCCGAGCTTGGACACCAGGTCGATGCCGATGACGGCGCCCACCGCGGCGAGCACCACGAGGACGACCAGCAGGACGGGTTCCGCCACGCGCGGGTGCGACCGGGGCTCTTCGGAGCCCGGCGGCGGGGCAGGGTGCGGCGCGGAGACATGGTGCGCCATGGGGCACCCCCTTCGGTGAGCAGGGCTGGGTGGGGCCGGGCCCCGGCGGTACGGCGGGGGCCGGCGGAAGCGGTGTGCGGGCGCGGGTCAGCCGCCGAGGGCGGCGGTGATGTCCGCCGCTCCGGCGCGTACCAGCGGCACGAGGGTGTCGACGGCCCGGTCCACGCGGTGGGAGGGGCCGATGACGGTGAGGGAGGCGGCGACGCCGTCGCCCTGGAGGACGGGGGCGGAGACCGCGGTCACGGCCTCGTCGTACTCGCCGTGGCTGATGCAGTACCCGTCGGTCCGGACCCGGGCGTAGCAGTCGAGCAGCGCGTCCAGGTCGGTGATGGTGCGGTCGTTGAACCGGGTCAGTCCGGTGGCGCCGAACATCTGCCGGATCTCGCGTTCGGGGTGGTACGCGAAGAGGGTGTGGCCGGAGGCTCCGGCGTGGCCGGGCATGACGGCGCCGATGATCGCGGTGTAGCGGACCGGGCCGGTGCCGTCGACGGCGGCCTCGCAGCGGTAGCTGCCGCCGTGCGGGACGTTGAGGACGACGCTCTCGCCGGTCTCGCGGAGCAGCCCGGCGAGTATCGGGCGGGCGAGCGAGGAGAGCACTCCGCTGTGTTCGCTGACCCGGGCCAGCCGGGAGAGGGCGGGTCCCGGGCGGTAGCGCCGGCTGTTCTCGTCGCAGAGCAGGAAGCCGCGCGCGCTCAGGGTGGTGAGCAGGCGCTGGACGACGGCCTTGTCCCAGCCGTGGTGACGGGCCAGTTCGCTGACGCCCCATTCGGGCCGCTGCTCGGTGAAGGTCAGCAGGACGAGCAGGGCCCGGTCCACGGTCTGGAGGACTCCGGGGGCCTGCCGTCCGGCAGCGGCCTCGGGGGTGGTGTCCGCGCCCTTCTCCGCCATGGGCCGGGCCTCCTTCGTGCAGGTGGTGCGCGTATCGGTGCGGAAATCGCAACGCCGTTGCGATTTCTGGCGAAAGGATGCGGGCGCCCCGGGCAGGTGTCAAGGGTTTCCCGGAAAGATCCGGACCGAGGTGTTCCGGCGGGCCGTCCCCACTCCCCCGGGTGTGGGCCGACACCCCACCCGTTCACCCGTTCGGCGTAATTCGGCGAGCCCCGCCGCGCCTCCGCCCTGCGGGGCCTGTGCCTACGCGGCGCGGGTGCGCCCGCCGGTGCCGGGGGCACGGGCGGTTGCAGCGTCCATCCGGGTGAGGCGCGATGGAAGCCGGACGCGCCTCCCCTGCTGGACCCACCCACAGGACGCGCCCGAGCGAGGAGGAATCGGCCATGGGAGCCGCTGACGGTTTCACGGATTCCGGAGAGCTCGACGGCCTGACGGCGTACGACGCCGCGGGTGAGAAGATCGGCAACGTCGGGCGGGTGTACGTCGACGACCACACCGGCCGGCCGGACTGGGTCACGGTCAAGACCGGTCTGTTCGGCATGAAGGAGAGTTTCGTGCCCCTCGCCGGAGCCCGCCGGGTGGGCTCCGACCTCCACATCTCGCACACGAAGGACCAGGTCAAGGAAGCCCCCCGGGTGGACGCGGACGCGCATCTGTCCGTCGCCGAGGAGGAGGAGCTCTACCGGCACTACGGCCTGACCAGGAACACCACGGCCTCGATGCAGGACCGCGCCGGGTCCGGCGGCACGAAGGGCGCGAACGCCCCGACGGCCGCAGGGACGGGCACGATGGGCGCGGCCGGCGCCGGAGCGGGTGCGGCGGCCGGGGCAGGCGCCATGGGCGCGGCGGACACCGACCGCACCGCGACCACCGGCACCGGGACCACCGCGGGCGCCGGTGCGGGCATGGGCACCGGCACGGGCACGGGCAAGCACCGCGACACCGCGGCGGCGGACACCTCCAGGCCGCTGGTCGGCGCGGGGGCCGAGCGGTCCGCCGGTGACCTCGGCGGCAAGGAGGAGATGATCCGCTCCGAGGAGCAGCTGCACGTCGGCACCGAGGAGTACGAGAGCGGCAGGGCCCGCCTCCACAAGTACGTGGTCACCGAGAACGTCACCAGGACGGTGCCGGTGACGCACGAGGAGGTGCGGGTGGTCCGCGAGCCGCTGCGTCCGGGCGACAAGGCGGCCCGGTCGGACCTCTCCGAGCAGGACGTGGAGGTCACGCTGCACGCCGAACGCGCCACCATGCGCAAGGAGACCGTGCCCGTCGAACGGGTGCGGATGGAGACGACCAGGGTGACGGAGCAGAAGGAGGTCTCCGCCGAACTGCGCAAGGAGCAGATCGACTACGCGGACGGCACCGGCAAGAGCGGGAAGGACATGCCGGGCAAGGACATGCCCGGCAGGGACACGGGCGGTGACCTGGGCAAGGGGCGGCACCGCTGACGACCCCACCGCGGCCACCGGCCGCCGCGCTCCGCGCTGACGCGGGGGCGGACCCGCACCGGGTCCGCCCCCGCGTCCCGTGCTCGCACCGTCCGGTCGTCCCTGCGGTCCTGCCTCTCCGCGCCGCCCCGGCTCTCCGGGCCGTCCTGCTTCTCCACGCCGTCCCGGCGCTCACACCGTCTGCGGCAGGAAGCGCACGGAGGGCCGGTTCTCCGGTCCCTCGGGCGTGACGACCGCCCGCACCCGGTAGACCTCGGCGATCAGTTCCTCGGTGACGACCTCGGCGGGGGTGCCGGCGGCGACCACCCGGCCCCTGCTGAGCACCGCGATCCGGTCGCAGAACATCGCGGCCATGTTGAGGTCGTGGAGCGCGATCACGGCGGTCAGCGGCAGGGCGGTGATCAGGGACAGCAGCTGGAGCTGGTGCTGGATGTCCAGATGGTTGGTCGGTTCGTCCAGCAGGAGTTCGCGCGGGCCCTGGGCGAGCGCGCGGGCGATCTGCACGCGCTGGCGCTCACCGCCGGACAGGGTGTGCCAGGACTGCGCGCGCCGCCCGGTGAGGCCGGTCCGCTCCAGCGCCGCGTCCACTGCGGCCTCGTCCTCGGGCGTCGGGGCCGACCAGGCGCGCCGGTGCGGGATGCGGCCGAGCCGTACGACGTCCACGACGTTCAGATCGGCCTCGGTGGCGGCGTGCTGGTCGACGACGGCGATGCGCCGGGCGGCCGCGCGCCGGCCGACGCGCGCGAGCGGATCGCCGTCGAGGGTGACCACGCCGGTCTCCGGGGCGAGCACCCCGGCCAGGATCCGCAGCAGGGTGGACTTGCCGGAGCCGTTCGGGCCGATCAGTCCGGTGGTGCCGCCGGGCGGCGGGGCGAGCGAGACGCCGTCCACGACGAGCCGGCCGCCCGCCCGGCGGGCCACCCGGTCGGCCCGCAGACCGCCCGGCTCCCCCGCGCTCACGGCGTCCGCCGGGTGCGGTGCAGGACCAGGACGAAGGCGGGGACGCCGATGAGGGCGGTGACGACGCCCACCGGGACCTCCTGGGGGTCGAGAACGGTACGGGCGAGGGTGTCGGCCCAGACCAGGAACACGGCACCGGCGAGCGCGGTGACGGGCAGCAGCCTGCGGTGCCCGGATCCGGTGAGCGCGCGGGCCGCGTGCGGCAGGACGAGGCCGACGAAGCCGATGGCCCCGGCCGCCGCCACCAGCGCGGCGGTCAGCAGCGCGGTCGCGCACAGCAGCACGATCCGGGTGCGTCCGACGCGGACGCCGAGGGCCGCCGCGGCGTCCTGGCCGAAGGCGAAGGCGTCGAGCGTACGGGCGTGGCCCAGACAGACCGCCAGGGTCGCGGCGAGGACCGCGGCGCACGTCCCGGTCTCGGTCCAGCCGACGCCCCCGAGCGAACCGAGCAGCCAGAAGAGCACGCCCCGGGTCTGCTCGGCGTCGGCTGCCGTCATCACGACGAAGGAGGTCAGCGCGGAGAAGAGCTGCATGGCGGCGACCCCGGACAGGACGACCCGGTCGGTGCTGCCACCGAGACTGTGGCTGAGCAGCATGACCAGGGCGAAGGAGCACAGGGCCCCGGCGAAGGCACCGGCCGACAGCGACACCGCTCCCCCGCCGGCCCCGAGGACGACGACGGCGACCGCTCCGGTGGAGGCCCCCGAGGAGACGCCGAGGACGAACGGGTCGGCGAGCGGATTGCGCAGCAGCGACTGCATGACCGTGCCGCAGACGGCGAGCCCCGCGCCGCACACCGCGGCGAGCAGCGTCCGGGGCATGCGCAGGTTCCAGATGATGCCGTCGCGGATCGGGGAGAGTTCCGGGGTGCCGAGGCCGAGGTGGGCTCCGACGGCGGACCAGACGTCGGCGACGGAGATCCGGGCGGGGCCGATCGTGACGGCGACGGCGACGGACAGGGCGAGCAGGAGCAGTCCGGCGGTCCAGCCCAGTCCGGCGCGCAGCGCCCGCCCCGCTCCGCGGACGGCCGGGCCGGCGGCCTCGCGCGCGGCCGCGGCCGGTGCGGTGCCGCTCATCCCGCGAGCCCGAAGGAGCGCAGCGCGGCCGCGACGCGTTCCACTCCCTCGACGGTGCGGATCGACGGGTTCATGGCCTGGCCGCTGAGCAGTACGTACCGCTTGTGGCGTACGGCGTCCATGGTCCGGGTGACGGGGTGGGACTCCAGGAAGGCGATCTTTCCGGCGGCGCTCTCGGCGGTCTGGGAGCGGCGGGTGAGGTCGCCGATGACCAGGACGGCCGGATCGCGGTCGGCGACGGTCTCCCAGTTGATCTGCGGCCATTCCTCGTGGGTGTCGTCGAAGACGTTCTTCGCGCCGAGTTCGCGGGTGATGATGCCGGGGGCCCCGCAGCAGCCGGCCAGGTACGGGGACGTGGAGTTGGCGAACCAGTACATCAGCGTGGTGCCGGAGGCGTCGACGGTCGCCGTGGCCTTCCGGATCCGTGCGCGGAGTGCGGCGATCAGTTTCTCGCCGCGTTCCGGGACGCCGAACACCCGGGCCAGTTCCCGTACTTCGGTGTAGACGCTGTCCATGCCGAGGGTGCCGGTACGCACCCCGTCGCCGTCCTTGCTGTTGTCCTTGGCGGTGCAGTCGGCGGGCGAGACGTAGGTGGGGACGCCCAGCTTCTCGAACTGTTCGCGCGGGGCGACGCCGCCCTTGGCCAGGGTGGAGGCGAAGGAGGCGCTGACGAAGTCGGGTTCCCGGTCCAGGACCTTCTCGGAGGAGGGCCGGTTGTCGGATATCCGGGGGACCGTGGCGTTGGCCTTCTCCAGGCCCTTCATCACCGGATCGGTCCAGGTGGCGGTCGCGGCCATCCGGTCGGCGAGGCCGAGCGCGAGCAGGATCTCGGCCGAGCCCTGGTCGACGGGGACGGCACGTTCGGGGGCGCGGTGCACGGTGACGGTGCGTCCGCAGTTGCCGAGGGTCACGGGGTAGCCGGCGGCGTCCCCGTTCCGGGCGGCGGGCGTGCGCCCTCCGGTGCCGCAGGCCGTCAGCAGGACGAGCGCGGCGGTGAGCAGGGCGGCGGTGCGGGCGTGGCCGGACAGGGGCGGCACGGAGTACCTCGTCGTCTCGGGGCCCATGCGCGGGGCCCGGGGTACGGACTCCGCGGCCCGGTCCGGACCGCGGGTGCCAGCAGGTCTTCGGACTCGGGTTCACGCGGACGGGGCGCCTTCCCGGGAAACCGTGGTCTCCCAGTGGCCGTGGCCCCGCCCGTCCCCCTCACCGCTGCGCGTCAGTTCCGGATTCGCACCGGATTCCCTGACTCCAGGCTGGAGTTCGACTGGCACCGGGCACGCTACCACGAGCTTCCGCGCAGCTCAGTGGCGGTGCGGGCCGGTGGCCGGGGAGCACGGCCCCCTGCCACCGGCCACCGCGCGGGCATCGGGACGCACCGGTCGCGGCAGGGCCCGCAGCTCACCGCCGGGGCGGTGGGCGGGATGCGCGACAAAGCGCCTCTGCCCGGTCACCCCTTGGGGCGAACCGATTCGCCACCGAAGCCGGGTGTCTCCTCGCGGAATGTCCCGGACAGGCCCGTCGGCGTCTCGGCGGACCGGGTGTTCCAGGAGGCCTCCGGGTCGTCGTAGGCGTCGGTGTACCGAGGACCCGCGATGGGCCAGTCCGCGAGGAGTTCGCCGGGCAGCGCGAAGGCCGCGGCCAGCTCCTGCAGATGGGGGGCCACGGCGGCGATCAGCTGCTCGACGGCGTCGGTCAGCCCTTCGACCTGGGCGGCGGTCAGCCGTCCGTCGGCGAGCAGGTCACCGCTGTTGCGGGCGATCCAGCGCAGGGCGAACAGCCGGGCCAGTTCGCCCAGCCGGTCGCGCGCCGGCCCCTCGGGCAGCTCCTCCAAGGCCTGCGCGTACGCCTCCGCCGCGTGGCGGTAGGCATGGGCCTCGACACCGCGCAGGGCGGGGCCGGACGCCGCGTTCCAGCGTTCCTTCGGGTCCTCGTGCGCCACCCGGGCCGTGCGGCCGGCCGCCCGTGCGAACCAGAGCTGTTCGATCCGCTCCAGCAGGGTGCCCAGGAAGCGGGGATCGGCGAGGTCGCCCGGCACCGGGAGGTCCGAGGGCTCCTGCCGGGCGCCCGTGACCGCGTCCATGAGGAGGCTCACGGCGGCGCGGGAGTGGATGGCCAGGTTGTCGCCCTCGGCGGTGATGGCGCCCTCGACCCCGGTGACCAGTTCGGTCATCCCGTTGTGCTCCAGCAGCCCCTGGGCGCCGCAGCGTTCACGGCTCTCGACGATCACGGAACGGGCCTGCCAGGTGATCCAGCCCTTGGCGACGTCGACCAGGCGCTCCGCCGCCGCGCGGTCGGCGGCGCCGGCCCGCTCCGCCCGCTCCCAGCGGTCGAGGGCGCGGCGGTGCAGCAGGCTCATCGCGAAGACGGTGGACATGGCCTCGGCGAGCGGGCCGTGGTGGCTGCGGTGGACCGAGACCGGGACGGGCGGGGCGCCGCGCCCGCCCGAGACGAAGCGGTGTCCGCCGTAGCGGACGGCGACGGCGAGCGTGGCGCGGGCCGAGCCCACCGCGCTGGCGCTCATACAGATCCGGCCGGCGGTGACCCGGCGGATGGAGACGAGGAATCGGCGCCTGCGGCCCTCGGTGTCGCTGCGGAACACCCGGTCCTCGCCGATCCGTCCCTGCACTCCGCCGAGCATCGCCCCACGCGGGACGAAGACGCTGTCGAAGGAGGTGAGGCAGTGGTCGACCGGGCTGCCCATCCGGGCGGGCAGCAGCCGCACCCGGATGCCGGGCAGGGCCCGGGTGGCGTCCGTGAGCGGGACCAGGAAGAGGAAGACGCCCTGGTCGACGCCCTCGACGACGAGCCGGGCGGCGACGAGCCCGGACTTGGGGCCGCCCGCCGGGCTGGTGTTCGGCATGAACTTCTGCGCACCGGCGTGCGGGGTGTGCAGGACGAAGCCGTCCCGGTCGGGGTCGTAGGCGGCGGTCGTCTCGACGGCGGCGGCGTCGTTCCCGTGCGCCACCTCCGTGCACAGGAAGGTGCCCATGCGGCGCAGCGCGAGGAAGTCCGAGAGATCGCGGGGGTGGTCGGAGTCGTGGTCCAGGAGGCTGCCGAGGAACAGGTTGTAGTGGATGCCCGCGACGGTGGCGAGCGCCGGGTCCACCGGGGCGAGCCATTCGTGCATGGCGGCCAGGGCGCGCGCGTCGCTCGCCGGGCGGGCGGCGCTGTCCAGGGCGTTGTTGAGGACGCGGAGCCGTCGGTGGGCGAGGGCGAGCCGTTCCCCGGGCGTGGGCCCGGGGGCCGGGCCGGTCGGGCGGCGAAACGGTTCGGTGGCCACGAGCCGCCGCCAGAAACCGTGTTCGCGGTGGGCGTCCGGGCCCAGGAGGACCCGGGTGAGCCGGTCCGTGACCGGCCGGGCCACGGCCTGCGCCGGACCCTCGGTGTCGAGAAGGGTGGTCATACGATGAAAACGAGCAGGAATCGGCCAGGACACCCGGAAACCTGCATAAGCGAGCGATTTCCGTACACCCGTGGGTGTCGGGTACCCTCCGCCCTCCGCCTCACCTGTTTGCAGCAGTCCGCCGCGCCCGCCGCCCGCCCAGGGCATCCCCTGGGTTCATGGAACGGGACCCCGACAAGCCGGACGCGGCGGGCGAGCACGCCGAACTCGAAGCGCTGCGCGTCCGGGTGGCGCAATTGGAGGCCGGGGCCCCGCGGAGCCACGGGCACCGCGTGCGCTCCTTCTTCGCGGTTCTGCTGGTGCTCGTGGCCGCCGTGCTCACCCCGCTGAGCATCGTGTCGAGTTGGGCGAGCGACGTCGCGGGGGACACGGACCGGTATACGGCGATGATGGATCCGCTCGCCTCCGACCCCGACGTCCAGGCGGCGGTGACCGACCGGGTCACCGCCGCGGTCATGGACCATCTGGATCTCGACGCGCTGCTGGCGGACGTGGCCCCCGCCGACCGCCCCGTCGTCGACAAGGCGCTCGGCAGGCTCGGCGATCCGCTCACGGCCGGGGTGACCTCGCTGGTGCGCGGCACGGTGGACCGCTTCGTCACCAGCGACGCCTTCGAGCAGGTCTGGCACGAGGTGAACGCGCGGGCCCACGCCTCCGTGGTCAAGGCCCTGACGGGGCAGGGCGGCGGGGCGGTGAAGCTGACCGACGACACCGTGACGCTCGACCTCGCCCCCGTCATCGACCAGGTCAAACAACGGCTGGTGGACCGGGGCCTGACGGTGGCGGGGAAGATCCCCGAGATCCACACCGACTACACGCTGCTGACCTCGGACGCGGTCGGCCGGGCCGAGAAGGGGTTCCGCGCCCTGCAGATCCTCGGGTTCTGGCTCCCGGTGGTGACGCTGGTGATCGCCGCGGGCGGGGTGCTGCTCGCGGTACGCCGCAGGCGGGCCCTGGTCACCGCGGCCCTGGCGGTCGCGACGGGTGCCGCACTGCTCGGCGTCGTGGTGTGGGCGGGGCGCGCGTTCTATCTCGACAGCCTGCCCTCGGACGTGTCGCAGCCGGCCGCGGGCGCGGTCTTCGACGCGCTGGCCGGATTCCTGCGCACCGGGGTCCGGCTGGTGGTGACGGTCGGCGTGGTGGTGGCGCTGGCCGCCTGGCTCACCGGCCGCGGCCGGGCGGCCACCCGGGTGCTGGCGATGTGGAGCGGCGGGATCGGCGCGGTGCGGCAGGCGGCGGGCTTCGCCGGGGGCCCGGTCGGGCGCTGGGTGCACCGGGCCCGGCGGCCGCTGAACTGGACGGTGGTCGTGGTGGCGGTCGCGGTGCTGGTGGCCTGGGACCGGCCGACGGGGCTGGTCACGGTGTGGATCACGCTGTGCGCGCTGGTCGCCCTCGCGGTGGTCGAGTTCCTCGACGACGACGGGGCGCCCCGCCTGGCGGCCCCGGTCTGACGGTACCGCCCGGGCCGATCTGTCATGTCCCGGTCGTCCAGTAATGCCTCGGTAACGGGGGGGCGGATACAACTCCCGCAGTGCGGCGACGCCGGGCGGTGAGGGGTGCAGCATTCTCCGGAGCCACCGCTCCGGCAGCGTCTCGCCGCACGATGACGGTGCCGCCGTCCCCGTGGGGGGTGGCGGTGGCACCGTCGCCCTCACTCCCGCCGTGGGCCGTGTCCGGAGGATCCCGTGACACCGCCCAGCGCCGCTTCCAGTTCCGCGGCGTCGGGCGGGCTGGCGCCGGCCCGGGAGACGGTCACGGCCGCCGAAGCCACCGCGTACCGAAGGACGTCGGTCACGGTGGCCCGGTCCGGCGACCGCAGCCGTTCCCGGGCGGCGGCCCCCAGCAGCCCCCGGCCGGCCAGCGCGTGCAGGACGCCGGACATGAAGGCGTCGCCCGCTCCGACCGTGTCCGCGACCGCGACGGGCGGCGCCTGTACGGTCAGCGGGCCCCCGGGCAGGAGCGCGCACGCGCCGTCCGCGCCCCGGGTGACCAGCACAAGGCGGGGACCCCGGCCCAGCCACCGTCCGGCGGCGCGCACCGGGTCCTCCCCCGGGTAGAGCCACGCGAGGTCCTCGTCGCTGGCCTTCACCACATCGGCGAGCGCGACGCAGTGCTCGACCCGGCGCACGGCCTCCGCGTGGTCGCCCATCAGCACCGGCCGCACATTGGGGTCGTAGCTGACGGTCGCCGCCGCCCGCAGCGACTCCACCGCCGCGAGCACCGTCGAGGACCCCGGTGCCGTGACGGCCGCGATCGATCCCGTGTGGACGTGCCCGGGTGTCCGGTCCGGCGCGACGGGGCCGAGCGACCAGCCGATCGCGAAGGCGTACGAGGCCCGGCCCGCGCCGTCCAGCGTCACGGCGGCGGACGGGGTGGCGACGTCGGCACCGTCGGTACGGACCTCGACGCCCGCGCCGGCCAGATGACCGCGGATCAGCCGCCCGTGCCCGTCCGCGCCGAGCTGGGTGAGCAGCGTCGTCGGGTGTCCCAGGCGGGCCAGTCCGCAGGCGACGTTGGCGGGGCTGCCGCCGGGGTGGACCCGGTCGGCCGAGCCGGGCAGGCGCACGATGTCGGCGACGCACTCGCCGATGACCAGCAGGTCGGTTCCGTCGGGCATGGGCGGGGTCTCCCGGGGTGCGGTGGCGTCGGTGTCCGGGCGGGCGCGGGGGCCCTGGAGGACGTCGGGTCGATCCCCGATCCTGCCGTACCCGGGGCGTGCCGGAGCCCTCCGCCCCGGTGGGTGGAGGGCTCCGGCACGGACAGGGCTCAGGAGGTGGGGGCGCCGCCCTCCTCGCCGTAACGGCGCTCGAACTTGGCGATCCGGCCCTCCGTGTCCACGACGCGTGCCTTGCCGGTGAAGAACGGGTGGCTCTCCGCCGAGATCTCCACGTCGATGACGGGGTAGGTGTTGCCGTCGTCCCAGTCGATCGTCCGGTCGCTGGACGCGGTGGACCGGGTCAGAAAGGCGTAGCCGGCCGAACGGTCGCGGAAGACCACGGGGCGGTAGGTCGGATGCTTGTCCTGCTGCATGCCTGCTCCTGGGAAGGTACGGGTTCGGGCGCGGGACCTCCCGGCCAGCCTCGCGAACCCGGGCCGTCCGCGCGATCCCCACGCGTCCGTACGGGGCACCGCCGCACGGGGCGGGCGGTGCCGGTCAGGCCTCCAGGGCGTCGGCCACCCGGCCGAGGAAGCGGGCGTGGGCGCGGGCGCTGCACACCGGCTCCGGGTTCCAGGGCACCACCCGGGCCGCGTTCCCGCCGGCCGCGGCCCACGGTCCGCCGGGCGGGAGGGAGGTGAGCGGGGTGGCGTGGGCCCGGGAGTCGGCGAGGACGACGTCGGGCACGGGATCGGCGGCCTGTTCCCAGCCGGCCGTGAACCAGTTGGCGCCCGGTCCCTCGGGCGGCTCCACCAGCTCCACGCCGAGTTCGGTCAGCACCCGCAGTTCGGGCCACATCCGGGGGCGGGCCAGGTGCACGCGGTCCGGGCCGTCCGGGGAGAGGGCGAGGACCCGGGGGCGGCGCGGCGCCGCCGTGAGCGCGCGCAGCCGGTCCCTGGCGGCGTCCCGTTCCCGTCCGGCGCTGCCGGGCTCCGCGCCGCCCAGGGAGCGGGCCAGTTCGGCGAACCGCCCGGTGATCTCCGCGAGGGTGCGCCCCTGGCCCACGTCGATGACCACGACCGGGACGTGTCCCTCCAGGTGCTTCGCGGCCTCCGGGTCGAGGCCGTAGACCTGGCCGCCGCCGTAGGTGACGGCGACCACGAGTTCGGGCGCCCCCTCCAGCAGGGTGTCGACGTCGAGCGCGGCGCCCGCGCCGATGTACGCGACATCGGCGGACGGCAGCGCGCCGGTCTTGGCCGGGTCCGGTACGGCCGGATCGTCGTGGCCGGAGCCGAATATCGCCCGGGGGCGGATGCCGTGGTCCCATAAGGTCGCCCCGGCCTGGACGTAGGCGAGGACCCGTTCCGGGCGCCGCCCGGAGGCCGACACCTGCCCCCGGTCGTCGGAGAACTGCCATGCCGTCCGCTCACCCATGCCATCCACCTCTCGCCACCGGCCGTCCGCCCCCCGTCGCGGTCTCGTCGAGGTCTTCCTGCCCAGCCTCCGGCCGGAGAACACGGGGACGGGTCAGAGGCCGGGCTCCGTGGAGCGCACCAGGTAGGTGACCGGTCCGGGGTCGGGGACGGCGATCTCCGTGAAGCCGAGCCGGTCGTAGAAGTGCCGGGCCGGGGTGTTGGCCGTGAGCATGGACAGGTGCACGCCCTTGACGTCGCGGGCGGCGAGGGCCGCGAGGAAGGTGCGCATGAGCTGTCTGCCCCATCCCTTGCGCTGCCAGTCGGGCAGCAGGTCGATGTGCAGGTGGGCGGGGTGGCCGGCGAGTTCGGACAGGACCATGCGCTCCGGGTCGTGCAGGAGGCCGATCATCTCCTCGGTGGGGGTGACCGGCGTCCGGTCGGGCTGGGGGTAGCGGTCCTCCACCAGGGGCAGCCAGCGCTCCCTGAAGTCCCGTACGAAGCGCGGGGTGTCGGCGGTGCCCAGGATGTAGCCGACGGCACGGCCGGTGCCGTCGTCGAGGACGAAGGCCAGCTCCGGTTCGAGGTGCGCGTAGGGCGCGGCGAAGATCGTGGACATGAGGGCGTGGTCGGGGTAGAGGTGCCGGGAGTCGCCGCCGTTGTCGGCGGTGCGGACGCAGATGTCGTCGAGGGCGGCGCGGTCGTCCGGGTGGTAGGCGCGTGGGCCGGGAAGCAAGGTCATGCGGTCATCCTGCGACCTTGGGAGCGCTCCCACAAGGGGTGCGCCCGGGCTCCGCCCCCGCCGCATCCACCGAACGGCCGGACCGGGCCGGGCGGCGGAGCCGCGCAGAGAGGACGGGGGCCGGCACCGCGCCGGACCGGGGCCGCGCCGGCCGTCGGGCTCCCGGTCGAGGTCCGCGCCTTCGAGGGGGACGCGGAGGAGTGAGCCCGGTCAGCCGTTGACGGTCGTCAGCAGCACCACGGCGTCCTCCAGGGCCAGCAGTCCGTGCCGCTCCTGGGGGATGGGGTGCAGCCGTCCGCTCGCAAGTTCCACGTCCCCGGAGGGGGCGGTGAGCCGGACCGCGCCGCGCAGCACCTGGAGGGTGGCCGCGGGCGGGGCGTTGTGCTCGTCGAGCGCGCTGCCCCCGGTCAGCGCGATGACGGTCTGGCGCAGCGGGTCCTCGTGGAGGAGCAGATGGGCGCTCCGGCCGTGCGGGGAGGTGCGGGCCTTCGCGAGGTGTTCGTCGGCCAGGGCGTTCAGGTCATGGGGTGCGTCCATGTGCCCACTGTGCCGCAGCCCCCGCTCCCCCGCGATCCTGCCGGTCCGGCCGTGCGCGGGGCGCGGCCGGACCGGCGGGGTGAGGGCGCGGCGGTCAGACGCGCAGCCAGACGGCGGTGTCCCGGGGCAGCCGGCCGTCCTCGTCGAGCGGGCCGCTGGCGAGCAGGAGCGCGCGGTGGGGCGGCAGCCCGGCGGGATCGGCGGCCAGGTTGACCACGCAGACCAGGCCCTCGGTGCGGGCGAAGGCGAGGACGCCGGGCGCCGCGTCCAGCCAGGTCAGTGTGCGGATCCCGGGTTCGCCCCCGGTGGCGAACCCGGGTTCGGTGCGGCGCAGCCGCAGGGCCTCGCGGTAGAGGGTGAGCATGGAGTCCGGGTCGCCGCTCTGCCGGTCGGCGGCGTAGGCGGACCAGCCCTCGGGCTGGGGCAGCCAGGGTTCGGCGGCGCCGCCGAAGCCGGCGTGCGGCTCCCCGGCCCGCCACGGCAGCGGGACCCGGCAGCCGTCCCGGCCGGGGTCGGTGCCGCCCTTGCGGAAGTGCATCGGGTCCTGGATGCGGTCCAGCGGGATGTCGGCCTCGGGAAGCCCCAGCTCCTCGCCCTGGTAGAGGTAGGCCGCGCCGGGCAGGGCCAATGAGAGGAGTGCGGCGGCACGGGCCCGCCGGGTGCCGAGGGCGAGGTCCGTCGGGGTACCGAAGGCCTTGGCCGCGAAGTCGAAGCCGGTGTCCGCGCGGCCGTAGCGGGTGACGGTGCGGGTCACGTCGTGGTTGCACAGGACCCAGGTGGCCGGGGCGCCGACCGAGGCGTGCTCGGTGAGGGTGTCGTCGATCGCGGTGCGCAGCCGCGCGGGGTCCCAGGGGCAGGCCAGGAAGTTGAAGTTGAAGGCGGTGTGCAGTTCGTCGGGGCGCAGGTAGCGGGCGAACCGTTCGGTGTCCGGGAGCCAGACCTCGCCGACGAAGACCCCGTCGTACTCGTCGGCTATGGCGCGCCAGGAGCGGTAGATGTCGTGCAGTTCGTCGCGGTCGACGTAGGGGTTGGGGTCGCGTCCCTCCGTGAAGTCGGGCAGGTCCGGGTCCTTGGCGAGCAGGGCGGCGGAGTCGATGCGTACGCCGGCGACGCCGCGTTCGAACCAGAAGCGCAGGACGTCCTCGTGCTCCTGGCGGACGGCCGGGTGGGCCCAGTTGAGGTCGGGCTGCTGGGTGGCGAAGAGGTGGAGGTACCACTGGCCGTCGTCGAGCCGGGTCCAGGGGGTGCCGCCGAATTCGGAGACCCAGTCGTTGGGCGGGATCTCGCCGTCGTCGCCGCGCCCGGCGCGGAAGTGGAACAGTTCGCGCTCGGGGCTGCCGGGTCCGGCGGCCAGGGCGGCCCGGAACCAGGCGTGCTGGTCGGAGACGTGGTTGGGCACGATGTCGATGATGGTGCGGATGCCCAGCGCACGGGCCTCGGCGATCAGCTTCTCGGCCTCGGCGAGGGTGCCGAAGGCGGGGTCGATGGTGCGGTAGTCGGCCACGTCGTAGCCGCCGTCGGCGAGGGGCGAGAGGTACCAGGGCGTGAACCAGAGCGCGTCCACGCCGAGTTCGGCGAGGTAGGGCAGTTTGGCCCGGACCCCCGCGAGGTCGCCGGTGCCGTCACCGTCGCCATCGGCGAAGCTGCGCGGGTAGACCTGGTAGATGGCGGCGTCCCGCCACCAGTTCGTGGTGGCGTCGGACGGACGGTTGGCTGCCACGTGACGTTCCTTTCGGGCAGGTGGGACTCCGCCGCCGGCCCGTCGGGCGGGGCAGGATGGGAGAGCCGGCGGCGGAGTGCTGGGGGGAGGGCGGCCGGGCGGGACCCCGGGTCGCGGGGCGCGGCCCGGGAAGGGGCTAGCCCTTGAGACCGCCCGCGGTGAGACCGCTCATGATGTTGCGCTGGAAGAGCAGGAAGATGAGGAGCGTCGGGATCGACGCGATGGTGAGGGCCGCGATGAGCACGTTCTCGGGCACACCGCTGGCCAGGGAGTAGATGCCCACGTTGAGCGTCTGCTTCGACGGGTCGGGCAGGGTGAGCATCGGCCAGAGGAAGTCCTTCCAGACCCCGACCACGGCGAAGATGGAGACGACGCCGAGGATCGGCCGGGAGATCGGCAGGATGATCGAGCGCAGGGTGCGCAGCGGTGAGGCCCCGTCGATGGAGGCGGCGTCCAGCAGTTCGCGCGGGATCGAGTCGAAGAAGCGCTTCAGCAGGAAGATGTTGAAGGCGTTGGTGACCGACGGCAGCCAGATCGCCCAGGGCGAGTTGACCAGGTTCCGCTGGAAGACGGGTACGTCCAGGACCGTGAGGTACTGGGGTACGACCAGCACGGTCGCCGGGATCATCAGGGTGGCCAGCATCATGCCGAGGATGGCCTTGCCGAAGACCGGCCGGAGCTTGGAGAGCGAGTAGGCGGCGGCCACGTCGAAGACGAGCTGGAAGGCCAGCGCGCCGAAGGCGTAGTAGAGCGTGTTGAACAGCAGCTTGGACAGGTCCATCACGTTCCAGGCCTGGCTGTAGTTCTCCGTGTGGACCGATCCGGGGAAGAAGGTGGGCGGGCTCTGGACGACTTCCTGGGTGGTCTTGAGGCCGCCGGTGACCATCCAGTACAGCGGCCCGAGGAAGACCGCCGTGAAGACGATGATCACCAGGGCGAAGACCGTCCAGTAGACGGCCCGGCCGCGCGGCCGGGCGAGCTGGGCCGGCGAGACGAGGGTCCGCTGGCGGCCGAGTTCGGCGCGTCCCTTGGAGGCCCCGCGCCGTTCCTTGCGCGCGCTCCCGCGCCGGGAGACAAACGTGTTCGATGCCATGGTCCTGGCTCCCGTCCTAGTCTTCGCTGCTGCGGCTCAGTCGTACGTACACCGCGGAGAATCCCGCGAGGACGACGAGCAGGACGAGGCCGAGTGCCGCCGCGCTGCCGTAGTTGTTGAAGTTGAAGGCGTACTGGTAGATGAGGTAGACGACGGTGGTGGTGGAGCCCTCGGGGCCGGCGCCGTTGGTGAGCAGGAACGGCTCGGTGAAGACCTGCATCGTCGCGATGATCTGCATGAGCAGGAGGAGCGAGAGGATCAGCCGGGTCTGCGGGATGGTGACGTGCCAGATCTTGCGCAGCAGCCCCGCCCCGTCCAGTTCGGCGGCCTCGTACAGCTCTCCGGGGATGCCCTGGAGGGCGGCCAGGTAGATGAGCGTGGCGCCGCCCATGTTCATCCAGGTCGCCGCGATGACGACGGAGAGCATGGCGGTGTCGGTGTCCTGGAGCCACTGCTGCGCGGGCAGGTGGAAGACGTCCAGGATGCGGTTGAACAGGCCGTATCCGGGGTCGTAGAAGTACTTGAAGAGCAGGACGGACGCGACGGGCGGCAGCATCACGGGGAGGTAGACGAGCAGCCGCAGATAGCCCTGTCCGTGGCGGAACTCGTTGAGCACGACGGCGACGACGAACGGGACGACGAAGCCGAGGAGCAGCGCGAGGACGGTGAACAGCAGGGTGTTGCGCCAGGCCTGCCAGAAGGCCGGGTCGTTGAAGACGTACGTCAGGTTGGACCAGCCGGCCCAGGTGGTCGTGCCGTCCTCGGTCTTCTGGAAGGCCAGGACGAATTCCCGGACCATCGGATACCAGGAGAAGAGCGAGAAGCAGAGCACCGCTCCGATGAGGAAGCCGTGGGCCGAGATGTTGCGGCGCACGGCGCGCAGGAACTCCTCCCGGCCGGAGGTCCGGCGGGCGGGGTCCGGATGTCCGTGGCGAGGCCTGGTCGCCTTGCGCGGGGACAGGGTTGGGGCCGACATGGTGTCTCCTCGGTGCCGTTGAACTGAGCGGGGCGGGTGCGGGGCCGGGTCCGGGGGACCCGGCCCCTCGCGTCCCTTACTGGTTCGCCAGAACCTGGTTGACCTGCTGCTCGGCGGTGGAGAGCAGCTTGTCGATGTCGGCGCCCTTGTTGGTCAGCACGCCGGACATGGCGTTGTCGAGGATCTTGTAGATCTCCTGGGCCTTCGGCGGCTCGGCCTTGCCGGGGACGGGGTTGTCCATGAAGGCCTTGAAGTTCTCGACGGGCATCGTCGCGTTCTCGGCGCGTGCGGCGTCGTCCTTGGTCTTGCTGTCGCCGAGGAAGAAGTTCGGCTGCGGGAGACCGACGGGGAGCTTGTCGGCCTTGGTGCGGGCCCAGTCGAACTGGCCCTTGCCCGGGGTGAGGTTCTTGAAGTTGAGCCAGGCGACGGCGGCCTTGATCTGGTCGGGCGAGCTGCCCTTCTTGATCAGGTAGTTGTTGCCGCCGAAGAGGGTTCCCTTGGCGCCGGGGATCGGGCCCAGGCCGAAGTTCTCGTACGAGGCGCCGAGCTGCTGCACCATGTACGCGATGTCGTCGGGGGCGGCCAGGAACATGCCGAGCTTGTCGCTGGCGATCTGCTTCTGGAGGTCGCCCCACTTCAGCAGCTGGGTCTTGCCCATGCTGTCGTCCTCCCAGCGCATGTCGTGCAGCTGCTGGAGGACCTGCCGGCCGGTGTCGTTGTTGAAGGCGGCCTTCTTGCCCGAGGCGTCGACCATCTCGCCGCCGAGGCCGAACTGGGTGGCGGCGAAGTGCCAGCCGCCGTTGTTGCCGGCGCTGTACTCGCCGTAGCCGGATATGCCCTTGCCGAGGCCGGCGATCTTCTTGGCGGCCGCGCGGACCTCGTCCCAGGTGGCCGGGGGCTTGTTCGGGTCGAGACCGGCCTGGGTGAACAGCTTCCGGTTGATCATCAGGCCCATGGTGTAGTTGCTGGTCGGCAGGCCGTAGAGCTTGCCGTCCTTGCGCGCCACGTCGACGACCTGGGGCTGGATGTCCTTGAGCGCCGGGACCGTCTTGTCGGTGACGTAGGCGGAGATGTCCTCGGCGCCGTTGTTGTCCAGGACCTGCTGGAGGTCGCTGAAGTAGGCGTAGAAGACGTCGGGCTGGGACTTGCCCTTCAGCATGGCGGTGAACCGGGGCGGCTCGTTGCACTGGCCGGGGGTGGACTTCCCGTTGATCGTGACGTTCGGGTAGGTCTTGTTGAACGTCTTGATGTCCTCGTTCCACTCGCGCAGCTCCGCAGCCTTGGCCGCCGGCGGCATGCAGTCGATCGAGATCGTGACCTTGGTCTTCGGGTCGAGCGGGGCCGAAGGGTCGGACGACCCCTTCGAGGTGCTGTTCGAGTCGCTGTCCTTGCTGCTGCTCGTGCCGCAGGCCGCGAGCGAGGTCAGGGCAAGGGCGGTGACAAGGGCAGCCGCGGAGGCACGGCTGATACGGCGTGTGCGGTGCAACCCGGCACTTCTCATCGATGGTCCCCTTCGGGCATGAGCGTGGAAGGCCCTCGGCCGGCTCTCTGCCGGGGCGAGGCACACTCAACCAGCGCCGACATGTGAACGCAATATCTCGCGCAGTTTTCGTAAAAGTTTGACAGTCGTTCGCACGCGGCATGCGTCGTCCGGTGCGGGCGCAGCGCGGGGCGCCGCCCGGCGAACCGGACGGCGCCCCTGGGAACAGGCCCTGCTACGGGTTGATGTCGATCTTCATGGTGGAGGTGGTGTTCTTCACGTCCAGCGCGTTTCCGCTGAGCCTGAGCCCGTTGAACGTGACCTCGCCGACGGCCGGCCCCTGGCCCGCCTCCGGCATCTCGTTGGCCCACAGGCCGAAGCCCGACTTGGCGTCGTAGGCGTCACCGCTCTTGCGGGCGCCGGTGATCGAGATGTCGGTCAGGATCGTGTCCTTGATCGGGAACTGCGGCCGGCCCCCCACGTAGTTCGTCTGGAACATGATCCCGCTGTACGTCGGGTCGACGATGTCCACGTGGTTGATCCGGATGCCCTGGAAGACCTTGGAGGCCGAGAACAGCCAGATCCCGGGGAAGGTCTGCGACCCCCAGAAGTGACCGCCCGCACGGACCACGGAGACGTTCTCGACCGTCGTGGGATCGGTCCCGAAGCCGTTCATCGGGTAGCCGAAGTCCAGCGAGCTGACCGTGATGCCCGAGTAGACGAGGGTGTCGGCGATGTGGATGTTGCGGAAGGTGTTGTTGTAGCCGCCGTAGACGGCCACGCCCGCGGCGCGCCAGGTCAGGATCGCCGTGAGGTTCTCGTAGACGTTGTTCTTCATGTCCGCGCCGCCGGAGTCGATCGCCGAGAACAGCGCGAAGCTGTCGTCGCCGGTGGCCCGCGCCTCGTTGTTGACGACGTGGTTGTCCGTCGAGCCGTTGGTCATGTTGATGCCGTCGGCGAAGGTGTCGCGGATGCGGGAGTTCTTGATGGTGATGCCGTCGGTGTTCGCGCCCCAGTACAGGCACACCGTGTGCTCGTTCCAGACGTTGTCGATGACCATGTCCGAGACGTTGGAGAAGTCGAACACCTTGCCGGGGCCGTCGATGCGGGAGGTGTAGTTCCCGAAGTACGCGAAGTTCGCGAACGTCGATCCCTTGGCACTCGCCTCGGCGCGGAAGCCGATGTCGGTGTTCTCCTGTCCGGAGGGGGCGTGGAACCTGGTGTACCAGGGGCCCGCTCCGACGACCCGGACGGCCTTCCCGTAGACCTGGAACTTGCTCGCGGTCTGGTAGTCGCCGGCCGGGAGGTAGACGCCCACGAGCGTGCCCGTGGTGTCCATGCGCACCTTGTCCAGGGCGTTCTGGACGTCCTGGTGGGTGAAGCCGGCCGGAACCGCGTACGCCGCCGGGTCGGGGTTCGCGATCTGGGCCGCCTGCTCCAGGCTGACGAAGTCGATCGCGTAGGTGCTGGTGTTGGCGCTGTCCTTCTGGAGGCGGATCCTGCTGCCGGCCGGGACGGTCCGGCCCAGCATCACGTTGGCCTCGTCGTAGATGTGCCGCGGCGATCCCGCACTCGGGGAGTTGCCCGGACCGGTCTCGGCGCCGTACAGCCAGGCGTACTTCGAGGTGAGGTCGATCGCCTTGAGGAAGGTGCCGTCGACGTAGACGTTCAGCGTCGAGTCGATGCCTCCGCCGCCGGGCGCGTCCGGGATCGAGAAACGGGTCACCAGGGTGTTGGTGCTGGCCCGGGTGGTGAACTCGACGTAGTTGCCGGTGTTGTTCAGCGTGACGGCCTTGCGGCCGGACGCCTCGCCCGCCACGTCGCCCACGGTCCGGTTGGGGCCGACGACCTGGGCCCCGCCGCCGGTGACGCCGTCCTCGGCCTCGTACATGTCGTACGGCATGTTCGCGCCGCGGCCGACGAAGAGCGAGCTGGTGGTGGTGTTGTTCTCGCGCTTGACCGGGAGTTCGTTGGCGTCGTCCGCGACGACCGTGCGCACGGTGTACGAGCCGTTGGCCGCCGTCCAGCTGCCCAGGTTCACCGGGGCGGTGGTGGCACCCGCGGCGACGGCGCCGCTGTAGCTGCCGGTCAGGGTCTTCACGGTGGCGCCCTTGGCGTCGAGCAGGGTCACCGTGACGGCGTGGGCGCCGGCGGCGGAGGCCACCGTGCCCTGGTTCTTCAGCGCGACGGAGAAGCTGACGTCGTTCCCCGCCGAGGGCGCCGACGGGGAGGTGCTGACGCCCGTGGACACCAGGTCCGAGCTGGCGACCGGCTTGACGACCAGGCCGGTGGCGCTGGTGTAGGTGTTGTCGGTCTCGTTCTGCTCGATGACCTCACCGGCCGCGTCGGCCACCGCGCTCAGCGCGTAGGTGCCCGCGTCGCGCGCGCCGATGTCCGCGCTCACCTGGGCCGAGGCCCCGGCCGTCAGTGCGCCGACGGAGGCCGTGGCGACCTTGGAACCGCCGAGCCGGAACTCGACCTTGCTCGCCGGGGCGGCGACCGCGCCGCTGTTGCGCACCGTCGCGGTCAGGGTCACCGGGTCGGACTCGACCGGTGCGGCGGGGGCCGCGGTCAGCGAGGTGACCTGGAGGTTCGGGTTGGGTGCCGGGGCTCCCAGGACCTGGAACTCGGCGACCTGGCCGGCCCCGGAGCCGGTGTTGGCGGTGAACTTCAGCTGGACGTCGGCGACGCGGGCGGAGACCGGAATGGTCACCGTGTTGCCGGTGGCCGGGCTGAACGCGTACTCCTTCGCGGCGACCAGGCCGGTGAACGACGTGGCGCTCTGCTCGCGGCCGAGGACCTGGATGATCTGGGTCCTGGCCCCCCAGCTGCTGTCCGGATTGAGCTTGACGACGACGTTCTCGGTGTCGGCGTTGGCTCCCAGCTTCACCGTGAGGGTGTTGGGGTAGCTGCCGCCGGCCCCCTCCCAGTAGGTGGTCACCTGGTTGTCGTTGGCGTTCTCCGCGACGAAGGTGTGCACCACGGAGGACGCGGTGATGGGCTTGCCGACCGCCAGGTTGGAGGCCGCTCCGGTGCTCCCGTTGCGGGTGACGGTGTTGCTGTTCCCCGAGACGTTGCCCGCCGCGTCCCTGGCCCGGACGTAGTACGACACGGTCGTGCCCGCGGACTGGGTGTCGGTGTACGTGGTGACGTCGCCCGCCACGCTCTTGCGCAGCACGTTGTTGGCGTAGACGTCGTAGCCGGTGACGCCCTTGTTGTCGGTGGACGCCTGCCAGACCAGCTTGATCTGGCCGGAGGTGGGCTCGGTGAAGCCCAGGCCGGCCGGCGCGGTGGGTGCCTGGGTGTCCCCGGTGTCCCCGGTGCGGGTGACGGTGTTGCTGTTCGCGGAGACGTTGCCGGCCGCGTCCCTGGCCCGGACGTAGTACGACACGGTCGCGCCGGTGGGCCGGGTGTCGGTGTACGTGGTGACGTCACCGGCCACGCCGGTGAGCAGCTGGTTGTCGGCGTAGACGTCGTAGCCGGTGACGGCGGTGTCGTCCGTCGAGGCCTTCCAGGTCAGCTTGATCTGCCCGGTGGCCGGTTCGGTGTACGCGAGCTGCGCCGGCGCGGTCGGTGCCTGGGTGTCGCCGCCGTCGGGGCCGTAGATCTCCAGCTCGGAGAACTGGGCGCCCGGCTGGACGGTGTTGGCGCTGACGAGCACGCGCACATAGCGGGTGGTGGTGGCGTCGAAGGAGACCGTGGCCGTCTCGCCCGCGGTGGGGCTGAAGGTGTAGGCCTTGGCCTGGGTGAGGTCGTTGAAGTCCGTGCCGTTGGCGCTGCCCTGGATCTTCAGGGTCTGGCTGCGGGTCTCCCAGCCGTCGGGCAGCCGCATGACGACCCGGTCGACGCGGACCGAGGAGCCGAGGTCGGCCTGGATCCACTGCGGCAGCTCGTTGTTGCGGCTCTCCCAGTAGGTCGCCGTGTTGCCGTCGTTGGCGTGGGACTCGACGTAGTCCTGGGTGTGGCTGCTGGCGGTGAGGGTCCGGCCGGCCGCGAGGTTCACCGAGGACTCGGCGGCCGCGCGGACCTCCATCTCGGCGAGCTGGCCGTTCTTCGCGACCGTGTTCGCGGTGATGTCCGCCCGGACGTAACGGGTCCGGGTGGCCGGGATGTCGATGGTCACCGTGTTGGAGCTGCCCGGCGCGAAGGTGTACGCGGCCGAGGTCTTCAGGGTGGTGAAACCGGTGCCGTCGGCGCTGCCCTGGAGCGAGAGCGTCTGGCGTCGGCTCTTCCAGCCGGCCGGGAGCTTCAGCGTGACCCGGTCGATGCGGGTGACCTTGCCCAGATCGCTCTGGACCCACTGGGGGAGGTCGTTGCCGGAGCCCTCCCAGTACGTGGAGGGGTCGCCGTCGGCGATGTTCGCGGCGCCTCTGCCGCTCAGGGCGCCGCTCGCGGCCGTCCGGTGCCCGGCGGCGATGTCGGGCCCGCCCGCCGCCGACGCCTGGAGCGCCGGCCAGCCGACCATCAGCAGGCTCGTGGTGACGACGGCGGAGAGGACCCGCCATCGCCGGCGTTGCGTTCTCATATGTCCCCGATCTTCGGCCTCGGCGCAGGGGACGGCCGAGGCGCGGCTCTGTCTGCGTCCCTGCTGGCATGGATTCCTGCAACCAGCAGGATGGACTTTTGCGTTTTGCGGTCAGAGAGTTGCAGAGAATTGAAGGGGAGTCCACTGTTCCGACAGAAGAAGAAAGCACGGGCGATGGCGGCGTTCCGCCTCAACCTCCGGCACATTCAGGGCATTTGACACCACGCTGACCAGGGCCGATCCCCGGTCCGTGAATGCAAGAAATTTGCGTCATGATGAAAGGCGCTGAAAGCTCCCAGCTCGGAGGCGCGGCCCGGCGACGCCGTATCCGGGCATACGAAGGGGCGGGGTCCGCGTCCGCGGACCCCGCCCCTTTCTCCGTTCCGGTACGTCCTCCGGTTCAGCCGGAGGGGCTCCAGCGGTAGCGGACGTCCGGTTCGTTCTCCTCGTTGCGCCCGCCGTCGTCGAAGGCGACGGCGGTGAATCCGTGCCGCTCGTAGAAGGAGCGCGCCGCCGTGTTGCGCTGGAAGGTGTGGAGGGCGAGCCCTCCGGGGCTCAGCTCCCTGGCCTTCTCCAGCAGCAGGGTCCCGATGCCCCGCCGGCGCACATCGGGCCGGAGGTAGAGGTGTTCGAGCTCCTGGCCGTCGAGCGAGACGAAGCCGGCCGGTTCCCATGCTCCCCCGGTCCCGGGGAGTTCGGCCACCCACACCTCGGTACCGGGCAGGACGACGTGCTCCATCCACGCCCGGGTGTCCGCGTCGCTGTGCACGCGCGGCAGATACGGCAGCGCGGTGGCGCGGGCGTCGAGGAAGACACGGGTGAGGGCGTCCGCGTCGTGCGTCCGTCCCTTCCGCAGCCGTGCGGGGACGTGCGAGGGCATCGGTTCTCCTGTCCGAAGGGGGCGGTGGCCACCACGCCTCCGGAACTCCCGTACGTCCGGGGCGACTCGGCCGTTCGGGGCCGACCGTACGCCGGACACCCCGCGGACCTCCATAGGATATGACCCGGCCCGCCCCGGGCCGCCCGAGTCAGCCGCCCCGCGAAGGAATCGACGTACCGGTGTACCAGCCCGAGACTTTCACGTTTCCCGAGGACGGCCACCGGGCACCGGTTCCGCGTCCGGGCGACGGCGCCCCCTCGCTGTGGCTGGTCGACGTGGCCGCCCAGGGCGGCGCGGCGGCCCGCCTCGCCCCCGGGATCCTCGACGCCGCCGAACGCGCCAGGGCCGCGCAGCTGGTGGCCCCTGCCGACCGTGCCTGCTACCTCACCGCGCACACGGCGCTGCGGCTGCTGCTCGGCGCCCGGCTCGGCGTCGCCCCCCGGGACGTGCCCCTCACCCGTGAGCCGTGTCCGTCCTGCGGCGGGCCGCACGGCCGCCCGGCGACCGGCGGCGGCGTCCACTTCTCGCTCTCGCACACCCGGGGGCTGGTCCTGCTCGCCTTCGCCGGGGTGCCGGTGGGGGCGGACGTCGAACTCCTCCAGCGGCCCTCGGTGATCGCCGAGATCTCCGGCCAGCTGCACCCGGCGGAGGTCCGGGAACTGGCGGAGCTGTCCGGGCCGGAGCGGCCGGTGGCGTTCGGCCGGGTCTGGACGCGCAAGGAGGCCTACCTCAAGGGCGAGGGCATCGGCCTGGCCGAGGGGCTGGCCGCCGGCTACGTGGGCACCGGCCCGGAGCCCGCCGCCGGCCCGGCCGGATGGGTGGTCACCGACGTCCGCGTACCGGACGGTTACGCGGCGGCGGTGGCGGTCCGCGCGGCGGGGCGGGCGCCCGCCGGCCCCGCCGACCGGCGAAGATGACGGGGCGGGCCCGACCGCACCGACCGACCGATACGGAGGAGTGGCAGATGCCGCACGCACGAGCCGGACAGCAGGCGCGTCCGGAGGACCTGACCGATGTGGCACGGCTGGTGACGGCGTACTACGCGCTCCATCCGGATCCGGCGGACCCCGGGCAGCGGGTGGCGTTCGGCACCTCGGGGCACCGCGGGTCCTCGACGGCCACCGCGTTCAACGAGGACCACATCGCGGCCACGAGCCAGGCGATCTGCGAGTACCGGGAGCGACAGGGCACGGACGGGCCGCTGTTCCTGGGTGCCGATACCCATGCCCTGTCGGAGCCCGCGCGGGTCACCGCCCTCGAAGTGTTCGCCGCCAACGGCGTGGGCGTGCTGATCGACTCGGCCGACGGCTACACCCCGACGCCCGCGGTCTCGCACGCGATCCTCACGTACAACCGGGGCCGCTCCACGGGCCTGTCCGACGGCGTCGTCGTCACCCCGTCCCACAACCCGCCGGGCGACGGCGGATTCAAGTACAACCCGCCGAGCGGCGGGCCGGCCGGCTCCGACGCCACGGGGTGGATCCAGGACCGGGCGAACGAGATCATCACGGGCGGGATGAAGGACGTCCGGCGGACGACGTACACCCGGGCGCTCGCCGCTGCCACGACCGGCCGGTACGACTTCCTCGGCAGTTATGTGACGGACCTTCCGTCCGTGCTGGACCTGGACGCGGTGCGCGCGGCCGGGGTGCGGATCGGCGCCGATCCGCTGGGCGGTGCCTCGGTCGCGTACTGGGGCCGGATCGCCGAGCAGCACGGGCTCGATCTGACCGTCGTCAATCCGCTCACCGATCCCACCTGGCGGTTCATGACGCTGGACTGGGACGGGAAGATCCGGATGGACTGCTCGTCGCCGTACGCGATGGCCTCGCTGATCGAGGGGCGCGACCGGTTCGCGATCGCCACGGGCAACGACGCCGACGCGGACCGGCACGGCATCGTGACGCCGGACGGCGGGCTGATGAACCCCAACCACTATCTGGCCGTGGCCATCCAGTACCTCTTCGCGCACCGCGACCGCTGGCCGTCGGGGGCCGGGGTCGGCAAGACGCTGGTGTCCTCCGGCATGATCGACCGGGTGGCCGCCGATCTGGGGCGGCGGCTGGTGGAGGTGCCCGTCGGGTTCAAGTGGTTCGTCGACGGACTGGTCGACGGCTCGCTCGGGTTCGGCGGCGAGGAGTCGGCCGGGGCCTCGTTCCTGCGCCGGGACGGTTCGGTGTGGACGACCGACAAGGACGGCATCCTGCTGGCCCTGCTCGCCTCAGAGATCCTCGCGGTGACGGGCGAGTCCCCGTCCGCGCACTACGCCGCGCTGACCGGTCGCTTCGGCGCACCGGCGTACGCGCGGATCGACGCCCCGGCGGACCGTGAGCAGAAGGCGGTCCTGGCCCGGCTCTCGCCCGAGCAGGTCACCGCCGACACCCTGGCGGGCGAGCCGGTCACCGGCGTCCTCACCTCGGCACCGGGCAACGGGGCGGCGATCGGCGGGATCAAGGTGACCACCGAGAACGCCTGGTTCGCGGCGCGTCCCTCGGGCACCGAGGACGTGTACAAGATCTACGCGGAGTCCTTCAAGGGCGCCGACCACCTGGCCCTTGTCCAGGAGGAGGCCAGGGCCGTGGTCTCGGCGGCCCTCGGCGCCTGACGCACGGGGGCGGCCGGGCACCGGCCCCGCCGCCCCTCCCCCGTTTCCCGCGGACCGGACGGCCCTGCCCGCGGCCACCGGCTTCGACGGGGTGGCGGTGCCCCGGCGGGGCCGGGGCGCCGGGATTCAGGATCCGCAGCAGCCCTCGGACGGTGCCGCGCCGCCAGGGGCCGTGAGCGGTGCGGGGACCGCGACCGGGATCCGGACGGGGGCGGGTGCCGGGGCGGCGCAGCATCCGGCGCTCTCGGCCTGGTCGGTGGCCGGGGCCGCGCAGCATCCCGTGCCGTCGGCCTGGTCGGTGGCCGGGGCGTCGAAGAGTCCGGCGCCGCCGCAGACGCCGGTTTCGGGGAGGGTGAGTTCGACGCGGTCGGCCGCCTCGGTGTCGCCGGCGAGGGCGGCGGCGACGGAGCGGACCTGTTCGTAGCCGGTCATGGCGAGGAAGGTGGGGGCGCGGCCGTAGGACTTCATGCCGACGAGGTAGACGCCGGGCTCGGGGTGGGAGAGCTCGCGGTGGCCGTGGGGGTAGACGGTGCCGCAGGAGTGCTGGTTGGGGTCGATCAGCGGTGCGAGTGCGACCGGTGCCTGGAGTCGTTCGTCGAGGCCGAGGCGGAGTTCGCCGAGGAAGGACAGGTCGGGGCGCAGGCCGGTCAGCACGATCACCTCGTCCACGGGGTCGAGGCGGCGGCCGTCCTCGGCGACGAGCACGAGTCGGTCCCCGGCGCGCTCGATCGCCTCGGTGCGGAATCCGGTGACGGCGTCCGCGTGGCCCTCGTCGACGGCGGCCTTCGCCGCCAGGCCCAGGGCTCCGCGGGCGGGGAGCTGGTCGGCGGTGCCGCCGCCGAAGGTGGAGCCGGAGATGCCCCGGCGCAGGACCCATACCGCGTGCGTGCCGGTGGCGCCGTCGGTCCTGGCCAGGTCGGCGAGGGAGGCGAGCGCGGTGAACGCGGAGGCACCGGTGCCGACGACGGCGGTGCGCCTGCCCGCGTAGCGGGCGCGGACGGCGGGGTCCTGGAGGTCGGGGACGCGGTAGGAGATCCGGTCGGCGGCGGCCTTCTCGCCGAGGGCCGGCAGGCCGGAGGCGCCGGCGGGGCCCGGGGTGGTCCAGGTGCCGGAGGCGTCGACGACCGCGCGGGCGAACAGCCGCTCCTCGTGGCCGTCGGCGTGGGTGACATGAACGACGAAGGGCTGGGCGGCCCGGTCGGCGTCGACGATCCGGTCCCGGCCCGCGCGGGAGATTCCGGTGACGGTCGCACCGAGGCGGACCGCGTCTCCCAGGACGTCGGCCAGCGGCTGGAGGTAGCGCTCGGCCCAGTCGCCGCCGGTGGGATACGTGGCGGGGTCGGGCTTCACCCAGCCGGTCGGGGCCAGGAGCTTCTCGGCGGCCGGGTCGGTGACCTCGCCCCAGGTGGAGAACAGCCGCACGTGCGCCCACGCGCGGACCGCCGTGCCCGCCTGCGCACCGGCTTCCAGAACCAGCGGCCGAAGACCCCGGTCGACCAGGTGGGCGGCGGCGGCCAGGCCGGCCGGTCCGGCTCCGACGACCACGACGGGCAGCTGTTCGGTGGCGGTGGCGTTCATGACGAGTCCCCTTGTATTTCGACGTCCGTCGATCTCTTGCGCGTTCAGCATGCACCCGATATCGACAGGCGTCAACATAGACATTCGTCGAACCATGGGGCTCGCAGCCCTCTTGGTTCGATATGTGTCAACATAGACATATGTCGAACGTGAAGGCGCTTCCCCTGCTTCAGCCCGAGGTCGAGCCGTGCTGCCCGCCGCTGAACGAGCGGCCACTGACCGCACAGGAGGCCGAGCGCACGGCGAAGATGTTCAAGGCGCTCGGCGACCCGGTCCGCCTGCGGTTGTTCTCGGCGGTCGCGTCGCACGAGGGCGGCGAGGCGTGCGTGTGCGACATCTCCGACGTCGGTGTGTCCCAGCCGACCGTCTCCCATCACCTGAAGAAGCTGAAGGAGGCCGGGCTGCTCTCCTCCGAGCGGCGCGGCACCTGGGTGTACTACCGGGTCGAGCCGGCCGTGCTGGCCGCGATGGGCGCGCTGCTGACGAAGGCGTCCGCGGCCTGATGCCGCGAGGCCGCGCGGACCCCGTCAACGCGAAACCGGCAGACCCCGGCGGCGGGGCTGCCGGTTCGCGTGGTGCCGCGGCCGGGGCAGTGGATCAGTCGCCCCTTCCCGGGGTGGTGAGCGCCTCGGGTGCGAACGCCCTGCGCCAGGCCAGCGCGACGTACACGAGCCCGATCAGGACCGGCACTTCGATGAGCGGGCCGACGACCCCGGACAGGGCCTGACCGGAGGTGACGCCGAACGTCGCGATGGCGACGGCGATGGCCAGCTCGAAGTTGTTGCCCGCAGCCGTGAACGCCAGGGTCGCCGTGCGGTCGTACGCCAGCCCCAGGGACTTGCCGAGCAGGAACGTGCCGAAGAACATGACGGCGAAGTAGACGAGCAGCGGCAGCGCGATCCGGACCACGTCCAGCGGCTGCGAGGTGATCGTCCTGCCCTGCAGGGCGAACAGGACGACGATCGTGAACAGCAGCCCGTACAGGGCCCAGGGCCCGATCCTCGGCAGGAACGCGGTCTCGTACTTCTCCCGGCCCATCCGCCGCTCCCCGATACGGCGGGTGAGGAACCCGGCCAGCAGCGGGACACCGAGGAACACGATCACGTTGACGGCGATGTGCCACACGGAGACGTCCAGGCCCTGGCCGTCCCCGAGGCCCAGCCACCTCGGCAGCAGATCGAGGTAGAACCAGCCGAGCAGACCGAACGCGATCACCTGGAACACGCTGTTCAGGGCCACCAGCACGGCGGCCGCCTCGCGGTCGCCGCACGCCAGGTCGTTCCAGATGATGACCATGGCGATGCAGCGGGCCAGGCCGACGACGATCAGGCCGGTGCGGTACTCGGGCAGGTCGGGCAGGAAGATCCACGCCAGCGCGAACATGACCGCCGGGCCGACGATCCAGTTGACGACCAGCGAGGACACCATCAGTCTGCGGTCACCGGTGACGGTGTCGAGCCGGTCGTAGCGGACCTTGGCCAGCACCGGGTACATCATGACGAGCAGGCCGAGCGCGATCGGCAGCGAGACGCCGCCGACCTCGATCTTCGCCAGCGCGTCGTCCATCCCGGGAATCAGACGGCCCAGCCCCAGGCCGACGGCCATGGCCAGCAGGATCCACACCGCCAGATACCGGTCGAGGGTCGAGAGCTTCCGGACGATCGAGTCGTCTCCGGCCGCCCCGGCCGTGGCGGGTTCGACGGAGGTCACGGACAGGCCCTCTTCTTCCCGGCCGCGGTACGGGCGGACTCCGCCAGCGCCGCGAACTGCTCGGACAGACCGGCCAGAACCTCCGGGCGCAGCCGGTAGTACGTGAAGCGGCCGCACGGCTCCGTCTCCACCACGCCCGCCTCGCGCAGCACCCTCATGTGGTTGGACAGATTGGTCTGCTTGGCACCGGTCTCCTCGACCAGATGCGTCGTGCACAAGGTCTCCCGCGCCAGCAGGGTCACGATCCTCAGGCGGAGGGGATCGCCCAGCACCCGGATCACATCAGGATCGACTGAAGTCATCATGCACTGATACTGTCACATCACCTCCCACTGATACCAGCGACAACTGATGTGCTGGTGACCGTGTGCCATCCCGCGACGAGAGAGAGCGATCACCATGGCCGAGGCCCGGCACAAGCCGTCCGTCCTGTTCGTGTGCGTCCACAACGCGGGGCGGTCCCAGATGGCCGCCGCCTGGCTCACCCACCTGGCCGGAGACCGCGTCGAGGTCCGCTCGGCCGGGTCCAGCCCCGGCAACGCCGTCAACCCGGCCGCCGTCGCCGCCATGGCCGAAGTCGGCATCGACATCTCCGCCGAAGTCCCGAAGGTCCTCACCGCCGACGCCGTCCGCGCGTCGGACGTCTGCATCACGATGGGCTGCGGCGACACCTGCCCCGTCTTCCCGGGCAGGCGCTACCTCGACTGGAAGCTCGACGACCCGGCCGGCCGGGGCGTCGAGGCCGTCCGTCCGATCCGCGACGAGATCAGGACCCTGGTCGAGGCACTCCTCGCCGAGATCGCCCCACCGGGACCGGGCGTCACCTCGGGCGGTTCCTGACCGGCGGTGCGGCCGGAGCAACCGACTCCGACCGCCTTCCTGCCGGGGATCCCGTGCCGCGGGTACGCGGCTACGGGGTGGTCACCGCGGGCCTCGGGGCCTTCGCCATGCCGGTGCCGAGGAAGAAGCCCGGGTGCGGTGGCTGGTTGTAGGCGGTGTTCTGCCAGGCCAGGGCGGTGCGGTAGGTGGTGTCGTGGAGCAGGGTGGTGATCTTCGTGTCGGTCTCGTACGGCGTGGAGTAGATCCGCAACGCGGTGTTGTTCGTCGTGGGCCAGACGACCTCCTCGCGCCAGTCCCCGAACAGGTCGCCGGAGATCGCGGGCGTGGCCTTGGTCCCGTTGTTCGAGTGGACCGACGCGCCGGTCAGCAGCCGGGTGTCACCGCCGGTGCCGTACTTGTCGATGTGGGTGCCGTCCAGCAGTTCGCGGGTGAGGTCGCCGTCCCACCAGCACAGGAAGTTGGTGCTGGAGGGCTTGCGGCTCGCGACGACGGTGCCCCGGGGGTCGCGTACGCCGTCGGCGGCCGACGACCACGACTCGGCGCCCGCGCTGCCGGCCCAGATGTCGCCGCTGACACCGCGTCCGTTGTCGCCGCCGGCCGGTGTCGACCAGAGGATCTGTCCGGTGCGCGCGTCGGCCATCCAGGAGGACGGCTTGGATCCGTCCTCGTCGACCTTGAACTCCTCCAGACCCGCCCGTGACGGGTCCAGATCGCCGACGTGCTGGGCGTCGCCGTGGCCGTTCCCCGTGGTCCACAGCGCGTTGCCGTTGTCGTCGACGGCCATGGCCCCGTAGACGATCTCGTCCTTGCCGTCCGCGTCCACGTCGGCGACCGACAGCTGGTGGTTGCCCTGGCCGTCGTAGCCCCGGCCCTTGTTGGTCGAGCTGTTGGTGTCGAAGGTCCAGCGCCGGGTGAAGGCCCCGCCGCGCCAGTCCCAGGCCGCGACGACCGTGCGGGTGTAGTAGCCCCGGGCCATGATCAGCGAGGGGCGGGAGCCGTCCAGATAGGCGGTTCCGGCCAGGAAGCGGTCGACCCGGTTGCCGTAGCTGTCGCCCCAGGAGGAGACCGTGCCGCGGGCCGGAACGTAGTCGACCGTGCCCATGGCCGCACCGGTCCTGCCGTCGAACATCGTCAGGTACTCCGGACCCGACAGCACGTAGCCGGCCGAGTTGCGGTGGTCGGCCGACGAGCTGCCGATCACGGTGCCCCGTCCGTCGACGGTCCCGTCCGAGGTCTTCATCGCGACCTCGGCCCGGCCGTCGCCGTCGTAGTCGTACACCTGGAACTGGGTGTAGTGGGCGCCGGAGCGGATGTTGCGGCCCAGGTCCACGCGCCAGAGCCGGGTGCCGTCCAGACGGATCCCGTCCACGACCGTGTTGCCGGTGTAGCCGGACTGGGAGTTGTCCTTGGCGTTGGTGGGCTGCCACTTCAGGACGAAGTCGAGCGCCCCGTCGCCGTCGAGGTCGCCGACCGAGACGTCGTTGGCCTCGTAGGTGTACGCGACGCCGTCGGGGGTGGTGCCGCCGGCGGGCGGGCTGATCGGCACGTCCTTGTATCCGGCGCGGAACTGGATCGCGTGGACGGAGTCGCCCTGCTCCACTCCGCCGACGACGGCACGCACGGTGTAGTCGGCGGAGTTCGGGGCGCCCGCGTGGAAGTAGTTCGTCGAGCCGGTGACCGGGGAGGCGTTGACCTTGGTACCCGCCCGGTAGACGTTGAAGGAGACGTCGTCGGCGTCGGTGGCGAGCCAGCGCCAGCTGATCAGGTTGCCGGTGTCGGTGTGGACGCTGACCAGGCCGCGGTCCAGTTTCTCGGCCTGCCGCGCGGTCGCCGCCTGCGAGGTCTGGCCGGTGACGACGAGGGCGGTGGCGGCCAGCACCCCCGCGGTGAGCGCGCCGAGCAGGGTGCGGGTCCGGGTGGAGCGGTGTCTGCGGGGGGAACGGGGTTGCTCAGGAGCCACGGTGCGTGCCTTCCGGAGTGGGGACGGGTGGGGTACCCCTCAGTGCCCGCCGGTCACGGAAAGGTTGCCGCCGTGTGTCACGCGGAATTCACCCGTTCGCCGCAGCGCGGTGGCGGCCCCGGCTTGCCGGGAACAGGCTTGTGGGCCAGTGCCGCCGACCGACCGGCGGCAGAGGGTGATGGGGGTACGACGTGCCGGACACCGGTCCACGCGACCACGGGACTCCGCCGGCCGACCGCATGGCGGCCGCGCTCCTGGACACCCTGTTCAGCCAGTCCGCGGTGGGCCTCCACGTCCTGGACACGGACCTGCGGGTGGAGCGGGTCAACACCCTCACCGACGAGGTCTCCCCCGAGGAGATCGTGGGCCTGCGCTTCACGGACGCCTATGTGCTGGACGACCCCGAGGAGTCCGAGCGGCTGCTGCGCGGGGTCCTGGAGAGCGGGACACCAGTACTCGACACGGTCCTGCGGGGACGGGTCGCCGGAAGCACCGGCCCCAGCCACAACGTGATGGTCACCGTGCACCGCCTGGACGACGCCTCGGGCCGTCCGCTGGGGCTGCTCGCGGCCGTCGTCGACGTCCACGAGCGGGAGAAGTCGCGGGCCCGGGTGGACGCGCTGGCCTCGGTCCGCCGGAACGTGGGCCACTCGCTCGACATGGAGGCGATCAGCCAGGGCTTCGTCCGCGCCCTGGTGCCGAAGTTCGCGGACTTCGCGGTGATCGAGGTGGTCGACGACGTACTGCGGGGTTCGCACGCGCCGCTCAGCCCGGTGGGCGGCGAGGTCCCGCTGCGCAGGGCGGCGCAGCTGGGGGTCGACGGGGACACGCCGGTCGGTGAGCTGCGGCGGCTGCCGGAGGGCACTCCCTCGGCGCTCGCCGCCGCCGATCTGCGGCCCCGGCTGCTGGCGCTCGGCCGGGACGCCCCCTGGCTGGACTCGGACCCGGTGACGACACACATGGTCGAGGCGACCGGTGCGCACTCCCTGATCGTGGCGCCCCTGAAACTGCACGGCGCGTTCCTCGGACTGGTCAGCCTCTACCGGTGCACCGGCTCCGAACCCTTCGACGAACGGGATCTCACCCTGGCCCAGACCGCGGCCGCGCACGTGGCGCTGAGCATCGAGACCTCCCGCCGCTACGCCCACGACCATGTGATCGCCTCGACCGTCCAGCGCCGGCTGCTGCCGCAGTCCGACGGGGCCCGGGTCGCCGTGGAAACCGCCCAGGTGCTGCTGCCGGGGCGCAACAGCGGCTGCTGGTTCGACACCATCGGGCTCTCCGGGGCCCGTACGGCGCTGGTCATCGGCAATGTGGCCGGGCACGGTCTGCAGACCGCCATCGCGATGGGGCAGCTGCGCACGGCCGTGCACGCCCTGGCCGGCCTGGACCTGGAGCCGGACGAGGTCCTGGCCCGGCTCAACGACACGGCCGACCGGCTCGCCGAGGAGCGGCGTGCGCTGCCGCCGGGCGACGCGCTGCACCGCCAGCCGCTGACGGCGACCTGCATGTTCGCCGTCTACGACCCGCTGAGCCGGAGCTGCACGGTGGCGCGGGCGGGGCATCCGGCGCCGGTGGTCGTCGACCCCGACGGCCGCCCGGTCCCGCTCGACGTCCCCGAGGGCCCCCCGCTGTTCTCCGAGGACAGCGCCCCGTTCGCCACCGCCACGGTCGAGCTGGACGAGGGCAGTGTGCTCGCCTTCCTGACCGGTTCGCTGCTGACCGACGCCGACGCGGTGACGAAGGTGCAGGACGCCCTCGCGTATCCGGACCGGCCCTTGCAGGCGCTGTGCGACGCGATCGTGTACAACCTGCCGCCCGGGACGCACCCGGACGGGGCAGCGCTGCTCCTCGCCCGGACGGGCGTCGTCCCGCCAGACCGCGTGGCGACGTGGGAGCTGCCGCACGACCGGACCACCCCAGCCGTGGCCCGCACCCTGGTCCGCGACCGGCTGGAGGGCTGGGGCCTGGAGGAGGAGACGGTCGAGGCGACCGAGCTGATCGTGAGCGAGCTCGTCACCAACGCGGTGCGCTACGGCACCCCGCCGCTGACCCTGCGGCTCCTGCTGGACCGCACCCTGACCTGCGAGGTCCACGACACCAGTCCGGTGGCTCCGCATCTGCGCCACGCCCGCACCGTGGACGAGGGCGGGCGCGGGCTGTTCATCGTCTCCCAGCTCGCCGCGCACTGGGGCACTCGGTACAGCTCCGGCGGGAAGGCGCTCTGGACCGAGCAGGAGATCGGCCACGACGCGCATTCCTGAGGAGCGGAGCGGCGGTGCGTCCCGCTCGCGACACGCACCGCGCGGACGGAGCATGAGGGGATGGCCATGGAGAATCCGCGCGGGGAGCCGCGTCTCCTGCGGGACGCGGCGTTCGTCCTGGCCGCCCTGTGCACCCTGGTCATGGCGCTGACCGCGACGGCCCGTTCCACGGTGCTCTCCCCCGCCTTCCACCGCTCGGTCCTGGACGGCTCGCACGTCTACACCCGGCTGTACGACGAGGTGCTGGTGGACCCCGAGGCGTCCGGCGTCACCCGGGACCTGCTGGCCCGGCTGCCGGTCCCGGAGGCGGTGGTCACCTCGAACATCAAGGTGGTGCTGCCGCCCGAGACCGTCCGGTACCTGGCGCACCAGCAGATCGACAGCGTGGTCGGCTATCTGCGCGGTGATGTCGGCACGCTGCGCCTGACGGTCGATCTGCGGCCGGTCGCGGCCGGTCTGGGTGAGCTGACGCAGATCTACTTCGGCGATCTGGTGGCCTCGCTCCAGGACCGGGACGAGCCGGACTTCGCGGCGTTCTCGGCCGATCTGAACGCGGCGCTGGCGGATCTGGTGGCCGGCCGCGGCCCGGCCGGACTGCCGGAGCTGCCGCTCTCCGCGGCGCAGGCCGGCGCGGCGACGGACGCCCTGCTGAGAGCGGTGCCGGAGGCGGAGCGGGCGGCGCTGCGGCCCGAGGTCCTGGTCGCGCTGGAGGAGGGCGATGTCGCCACGGCGCTGGCCGCCGTCGCCCCGGCCGCCGTGTCGGAGCGGACCCGGGCCTCGGCGGCCGGTCTGCGGGACATGGCCGGCGACGGCACCTGGGACGTGACACAGGCGCTGGCGGCGTCGGGCAACGGGCTGGACGCCGTCCACCGGGCGCGGGCCGTCACGCACGGGGGCCTCGGCCTCGCGGAGGCGATCGCGACCGTGCTCGGCGCGGCGTCCCTGGTGGTGCTGTGGTTCGCCTGCGCCGGGGGGACGGCGCGGCGGTCCGCGTTCCTGGGCGGGGCGCTGGTCTCGGGTGCGCTCCTGACGGCGCTCGCGGTGCTGATCGCCTGGGTGGTGACCGGCGGGCGGGTGGTGGATCCGCCGGACTCCTGGCCGTCGAGCGTGTCCGCGCTGGTGGACGACGTGCAGGGGGCCGCCTTCACCCGGATCGTGGTGACGGCGCTGACGACGGCCCTGGTGCCGTTCGTGTGCGGGGCGCTCCTGATGGTGGGCGGACGGCTGCTGCGGACGCGGCCCCGGGCGGTGTTCACGGCGCCCCGGGTCCGGGGGCTGGCGGCCGGGGTGGGGTGCGCCGCGATCGCCGGGGTGCTCCTGGTGCCGCCGGGCGTGAACGCGGCCCCGCCGCGCGCCTGCGAGGGCGGCGTCCGGCTCTGCGCGCTGCGGTACGACGAGGTGGCGTACGTGACGTCGCACAATGCCAACGCGACCACGTACGACCGGTTCATCGGACCGCTCCAGGACCCCGGGATCACCGCACAGCTCGACGCGGGGGCGCGGGCGCTCCAGATCGACACCTACCGCTGGGAGACGTCGGAGGAGATCACCGGACGGCTGGCGGACTCCGATCTGACCCCCGAACAGCGGCGGCTCGTCGGCTCGGCGATCGACCGGGTCAATCCGCCGCGTCCGGGGCTGTGGCTCTGCCACGCGGTGTGCCGGGCGGGCGCGATCGAGCTGGTGCCGGCGCTGAAGGCGCTGGGCACGTGGATGCGGGAGCACCCGGACGAGGTCGTCACGCTGATCGTGCAGGACGCGATCAGCGGCGAGGACACCGCGCGGGCGTTCCGGGAGGCGGGCCTCGACGAGCTGCTGCACACCCCGGACCCCGATCCGGACGCGCCGTGGCCGACCCTGGGCGCGATGGTGGACAGCGGGCGGCGGCTGGTGGTCTTCGCCGAGGAGGCGGACGGGCCCGCGCCCTGGTACCGGAACTTCTACCGGTACGGGATGGAGACGCCGTTCGCGTTCCGCTCGCCGGACGCGATGAGCTGTGTGCCGCACCGGGGCGGCACCGGCAAACGGCTGTTCCTGCTGAACCACTTCATCACGGTGGCGGGCGGCAGCCGGCTGGACGCGGGCAAGGTCAACGCCCGCGACTGGGTGCTCGACCGGGCCCGCCGCTGCGAGCGGGAGCGGGGCCGGCCGGTGAACTTCGTGGCCGTCGACTACACGACGATCGGTGATGTGCGCGGGGCGGTGGCGGCCCTCAACGAGGAGCGGGCGGCCGGGCGGTGAGGCGGGTCGCGCACGGGCCTCAGGCGGGAGCCGGCCGGACGCCGGACCGGGCGAGCAGCACCACCGAGCAGACCGCCGCGAGCGCGCACCAGGTGGAGACGAACTCCGTGCGCCACAGCACCGCGCAGACCGCCGCTCCGACGCCCGCCAGGACGCCGAGGCGCACCAGCCACCGGTCGCCGGAGAGCAGCAGCGCGCCGACGGTCGCGAGGAGGTAGCCCGCCACGATCGGTCCGGGGAGCGGCAGGCCGAGCACGTATCCGACGGTGCGGCCGCGGATGTGGGCCGTCACCGGCCGTGTCGCCAGGGCGTAGGCGAGGACGGCGGCGGTCAGGACCCCGGCGGCCAGCGGCACGGCCTGGCGGCGGCGGGCGGCGGGCGGGACGGCGCACAGCACGCCCAGCGGGACCCAGAGCGCCAGGACCGGCAGGGCGATGACCGCCCAGGCGAGGGTGGCCGGGCCGCTGCCGCCGTCCGCGTGCCAGACCGCGGCCTCGACGATCTGGTGCGCCCCGAGGAGGAGCGGCAGGGCGGCGAGCGGAAGATCGCGCGGCCGGCGGGTGCGTGCGACGCAGACGGCGCCGGTCGCGGCCACCGCGGTGCCCGCGACGAGATCGGCGGTGGCGCTCCAGCACATGGCTCACCCCGTGGTTCCTCGTCTCCGCCGGCCGCGCCGGACCACGGCCGCCGCCCCGGTCACGGTACGGCCCGCCGGCCGGGTCGCGGACTGTGACACACCGACTCCTTGACCGGTCCATGCCATTGACGTACCGTCACCGTCGTTCGCATACAAGAACTCAGGTCAGCATACGGAACGCTCTCCCCTGCCGTTCCCCTGGCCGAGGGATTGCCTGCCACCGGACCGAACCCCTCATTGGTGCCCGCGGGGAACACCGCGGGCGGTGAAAGGAATACCCAGTGCGTACCAGAAATCAGCATGCCGAACGGAGGGGCGGCCGCACAGCCGCCGTCTTCGTCGCCGGTGCCTCACTCCTCCTCGCCGGGTTCACCGCGCTCTTCGCGACCGATTCCGCGACGGCGGCCCCCGCGACCGGCTCGTACAGCCTGTCGAACGCGAACAGCGGACTGTGTCTGGAGGTCCCCGGCTCCGCGGCCTCCGACGGAGTACAGCTCGCCCAGCGCGCGTGTTCCGGGGCCGCCGCCCAGACCTGGCAGCTCAAGGCGTCCGGCAGCGGCTACACCCTGACCGCCGCCCACAGCGGACGGTGCGCCGGGGTGCGCGACGCCTCCACGAGCGCGGGCAAGGCCGTGGAGCAGCAGGGCTGCACCGGCGGGGCCGGGCAGGTGTGGACGCTGACGCAGGTCAGCGGCGCCACGTACCAGGTCGTCAACGCCAACGGCGGCAAGTGCCTGAACGTGAAGGACAGCTCGACGGCGGCCGGCGCCCTCGTCCAGCAGAACTCCTGCGACTCGGTGACCAGCAAGCGCTGGACGTTCACCGCCGCCGGATCGACCCCGACCGACCCGCCCACGGACCCGACCGACCCGCCGACCGACCCCGGGGCCCCGCCGGCCTGGCCGAAGGCCACGAGCAGCCAGCCGCTCACCTCGACGATGAAGGTCTCCGGCAGCTACGACGGCGGTCTCAAGCGTTTCTACGGCAGTGGGGACCTGGGCAGCGGCGGACAGGACGAGGACCAGCCGGCCCTGATCGAGCTGGCGGACGGCGCCACCCTGCAGAACGTCATCCTCGGCTCCCCCGCCGCGGACGGGGTGCACTGCGCGGGCACCTGCACGCTGAAGAACGTGTGGTGGGAGGATGTCGGCGAGGACGCCGCCACCTTCCTCGGCGGCTCCTCCTCGCTGGTGCGCACGGTCGACGGCGGCGGCGCGAGGCTTGCGGACGACAAGGTCTTCCAGCACAACGGCGGCGGCACCCTCGTCATCAAGAACTTCCAGGTCGAGGACTTCGGCAAGCTCTACCGCTCCTGCGGCAACTGCTCCACCCAGTACGGACGGCACGTCCAGGTGCAGAACGTCTGGGTCACCGCTCCGGGCGACACCCTGGTGGGGATCAACACCAACTACGGTGACACGGCCCGCTTCTCCGGCGTCACGATCTACGACGACGCGGACCACGACATCGACATCTGCACCAAGTACAAGGGCGTGACCAGCGGCGAGCCCAGCAAGATCGGCACCGGCGCCGACGGCACGAACTGCATCTACTCCGGCTCCGACATCACCTACGCCGACTGACGCGCACGGAGCCGTCGCGCCCGCCCGCCCCGGCCACCGGGGCGGGCGGGTCCGTCCGTCCGGTCCGCTTCACATCAGGCCGTTCCGTCCGACCAGGCGTACGGCGGCGGCACGGGTTCGTCGGACGAGCCCGCGCCCGCGCGGCCGATCTCGCGGTCGGCGACGCTCATCAGCTGACCCGCGACATCGCGCATCGCGCGGCTCGCCGCCAGCTCGTCCCCGATGGTGGGCACGTCCGGGTCCTGGGGAGCGCACCGGGCGATGCCGTGACCGGTGAGCTTCGCCGTTCCGGTGTCCAGCACCGCTTCCGCCTTCGTCGTTCCGTCCACCTCCGACAGATCGACGCGGACCGTCCATTCCATCGTGCGGTTCATCGCACACCTCCCGGGCCCGCTACCGGTGGGCGGGCGCCGCCGTCGTCGTACGGGTCATCTCCAGCATCCACCCATCCGGCTGCCCGCGCCCGTTCCCGGCACGGGCGGCCCCGGCTCGGCCTGCGCCGGACCCCGGTCCGAAATACGATGCTTCCTGGCGACCCCACGCACCGCGGAGCGGCCCATGAACCGGCGTCCCCGCTCGGCCAGTGCCGAGGAGCTGCTGACCACCCTCCATCGGCTGACCTCGCGCGCACGGCACGAGGTGGAGCTGCACCAGGCCCGGGTGGAACTGGCGGAAGCCCTCCAGCGCGAGATGCTGCCGCCCGAACTGCCCTCGGCACCCGGGCTGAGCACGGCCGCCCGCTACGCACCGGCCCGCAGCGGCCTGGACATCGGCGGCGACTGGTACGACGGCTTCCGGCTTCCGGACGGTGCGCTGGCCTTCGCCATCGGGGACGTCCAGGGCCATGACGTCGAGGCGGCGGCCTTCATGGGCCAGGTCCGCATCGCCATGCGGGCACTGGCGACGACGGCGGCCGATCCCGGCGAGGTCCTGCGGCAGACGAACGAACTGCTGCTCGCCGTGGACTCCGCCCTCCTGGCGACCTGCACCTTCGTCCGGCTCGAACCGGGCACCCGGGAGCTGCTGATCGCCCGCGCCGGCCATGTGGGCGCGGTCTGGGCCACGGCCGGCGGGGCCTCGGGCGTCACCGAGGACGAGGGCGGACTGCCGCTCGGGATCCAGACCGGCGAGGACTATCCGGTCACCGCCCGCCGCCTCACCGGCGACGGGGTGTTCGTCCTGGTCACCGACGGGGTGGTGGAGGGCCCCTCGTACCCGATCACGGAGGGGATGGAAGCGGTCGAGCGGGTGGTGCGCGCGTATGCGCGCGACGACGCGGACACGGTGGCCGACGCCGTCCTCGGCACCGCCGAGCGCACCGGCCACGAGGACGACGCCGCGGTCCTCGTGCTGCGCCACACCGGGGCCCCGGCCGCCGGCTGAGACGGCGCCGCGCCACCGGGCGCGGGGCGGCGGGGGCGTGTCACGCGGCCGTCACCCCGGGCGCCGGTGTCTGATGAGAGGCGTGATCCGCAGCGAGAACAACCGCCGCCGGGCCGTGGCGTTACTCCGTGTCCTGGGTGTCGCCGGTGCCTACTACGCGGCCGGGGCCCTGGGACTGACCCGGCAGGTGATCGTCGACGGGGCGGTGATCACCCCGCTGTGGCCGCCCACCGGCATCGCGCTGGCCGCGCTGCTGCTGATGGGCGCGCGGGTCTGGCCGGGGATCGCGCTGGGTTCCCTGCTCGTGATCACGACGCTCAGCGGTTCGGTGTCGGGGTCCACCGCGTTCGTCGTCGCGGGCAACACGCTCGCCCCCTTCCTCGCGTATCTGCTGCTGCGCCGGGCCGGATTCCGTACGGACCTGGCCCGGCTGCGCGACGGCATCCTGCTGGTCTTCCTGGGGGCGCTGACCGGAATGCTGATCAGCGCGACGACCGGCACGGTGTCCCTGCTGGTGGTGGAGAAGCTGCCGTCGAGCGGATTCTGGTCGGCGTGGGCGGCGTGGTGGGCCGGGGACGTGATGGGGGTGCTGGTGGTCACCCCGGTGGTGCTGGTGCTGCGGCGGCTGCGGATGCCCCGGGCCGACGACCGCTGGGCGGAGGCCGGCGCGCTCACGGTGGTCGCTGTCGCCGGCACGCTGGAGGCGACCCGAAGCCCGCTGTCGATGCTCTATCTGGTCTTCCCGATCGTCGTCTGGGCGGCCCTGCGCTTCCGGCTGGCGGGCAGCGCCCCGTGCGCGCTGCTGGTGTCGGTCCTGGCGACCGTCGCGGCGACGGACCGGGTCGGGCCGTTCGCCGGCCACACGATGGTCGAGGACATGATCAACCTGACGGTCCTGAACGGTGCCGTCGCGCTGACCGCGCTGCTGCTGGCGGCCGTCGTGACCGAACAGCAGACGGTCCGGCGGCGGATCGAGCGCGCCTGCGAGGAGTTGGCCGAACTGGTCGACCAGCTGGCCCCCGGCCGGTCGGCCGCGGCCTGGCCGTCGCGGGCGGAGGACGAACGCGACAGCCGCTGACCGGGCGCCGCGCGGGGGCTCAGCGCGCGAAGTGGCGGTCCAGGAAGTCGTTGCGGAAGGTGCCCTCGGGATCGTGGCGGGCCATCAGCGCCTCGAAGTCCCGGTAGCGGGGGTAGAGCGTGCGCAGCACGTCGGGCGGGGTGCCGAAGACCTTGCCCCAGTGCGGGCGGGCGCCGAAGGGGGCCAGCGCCTCCTCGATCCGGGCGAGCACCGGGGCGACCGCTGCGCCGTCCGGGACCCAGGTGAAGTGGAAGGCGACGGAGTCGCGGCCGAAGGCGGGGCTGAGCCAGAGCCGGTCGGCGGCGACGGTGCGGATCTCGGAGATCTGGAGCACCGGGGCGATCAGGTCCCGGATTCGGGCCAGGGCCTCGTAGGCGGCGGCCGCGTCCTCACGGGCCACGAAGTACTCGGACTGGAGTTCGTCGCCGTTGCTCGGGGTGAATTCCAGCCGGAAATGCGGCAGCCGGCGGTGCCAGGGGCCGGGGACACCGCCCTGGCGCGTGCAGTGGCCGGCGTCCATGCCGGGAACGGGGTGGCGCGGACCGTCGGCCGGGCGCGCGCCCGGCAGCAGGGCCGGCACGTCCTCGGCGCCCGGGTCGCCGACGCGCTCCTTGACCCAGACCTGGGCGAGCGGTCCCGGCCGCCAGTCCGTGAAGACGCTGACGCTGTACGCGGCGCCCGTCACCGCGTCGAAGCCGTCGGTCAGAACGGACTCGGGCAGATCCTCGTACACCCACTGCCGCACGTCGAAGGCGGGGACCAGGTCGAGCGTCAGCCTTGTCACCACGCCGAGCGCGCCCAGCGCCACGACCGCGCCGTCGAAGCCCGCGTCGCCACGGCCGAGGGTGAGCTTCGCGCCGTCGGCAGTGATCAGGTCGAGGGAACGGACCGCGCCCGCGAGGCACGGGAGCGCGGCCCCCGAGCCGTGGGTGCCGGTCGCACAGGCGCCGGCCAGCGAGATGTGCGGCAGCGAACCCAGGTTGTGCAGCGCGAACCCGCGCGCGTGCAGATCCCCGGCGAACTCGCCGAAGCGCAGTCCGCCGCCGACCGTGGCGGTGCGCGTGTCCGGGTCGATGCCGACCTCGCGGGGCAGTCCGGCCACGGAGACCAGGTCACCGGTGGTGTCGGCGACCGTGTTGAAGGAGTGCCGGGTGCCCAGCGCCCGGACCGAGGTGGCGGCGGCGACCGTCTCCCGCAGTTCGGCCTCCGAGCGGGGGACGCACAGCCGCTTCGCCCCGAACGTGATGTTGCCGGCCCAGTTCGTCTCCGCGGGAGTCACCGTGCGTCCTTCTTTCGCTCGTGACCGGGGCCGATCCCGCCCCGGCACCACGATTCTCCCAGACGGACATATCCGCACAGCATCCGGTTCCCCCACGTCCCACATACCAACAACCGGCTACAGAACCTGAGATCCCGTACGGATCGGGACGAGTTCATGCCCCCTCCGCCTGTCTGAACTTCACTGGAACAGCAGCGAAAGGGCACGTGTGTGGATATCGTGCACCGAGCGAGGGCGCATCCGTCAGTCCACAGGATCGGCGGATGCGCCCCGTTTGTGGCGATGCAACTGTGACTGGGGGGTTCATGGGGCATGTCGAGCTACCCGAATCCGAAATATCAGGACCCGTGGGACTGGCAGGGGCGCCACGTCCGCGGACCGCTTCGAACCGGCTCTGCGGCCGGGCCTCCGACCGGCCGCCGCAGGGCCCGACCGTACAGCGCGACCGTTCGGCCCGGACCACGGCGCGAACGGGGACCGGCCGGCGTCTGCCGTTCGTCGTCTGCACCGACCTGCTGGGCCTGGGGGTTCCCGGCTGGCTGGTGCTCCGCGCCGGCGCCCAGCCCTCGCCGGCCACTGCGGCGACCACGGCCGCACTGGTGTGGTGCTGCGTGCGGGCCGCGCGCGGCCGCTACGCACGGCGACCGGCCGATGCCGCGCCCGGCGCCCTGACCGCCGCCGGGGACTGGCTGCTGCTCATCGGCGTGGTGGCGGTGCTCGGCACCGCCACCCGGGCCCCCGTCGACCCGGCGACGGTGGTCGTCGCGCTGCTGCCCGGACTCCTGGTGGCCCTGGCGGCCGGAGGCGTGCGGCGGCTGCCGTGGTCCCGGCGGCGGAGCGCGGTGCGCCGGGTGCTGGTGGTCGGCGAGGCCGCGGGGGTGGACCGGGCGGTGCGGCTGCTGACCTCCCGGAGCGATCACGGCTACCGGGTGGTGGCGGCCCTGCCCGTCGGCACGGCGGCCCTGGGCTGCGAGGCCCCGGTGCCGGGGCGGCTGGCTCCGGAGCCCGCGGACGACGACGCCTCGACGGTGCTGGGCGCGGCCTTCGCGTACGAGGCGGATCTGGCGCTGGTGGTGCCGGGCACCCGGCTCGCCGAGGAGCGGTTGCGCCGGCTGTCCTGGGCGCTGCACGACGGCGGGCTCGATCTGTCCGTCCTCTCGCACCTCTCGGAGATCTCCGAGCGCCGGGTCCGCCCCTCGTCCGCCGCGGGTCTCACGCTGCTGCACATCGCGCCGCCGCTGCGGCACGGGCCGCAGCCCGCGCTCAAGGCGGCGGTGGACCGTGCCGGCGCCGCCCTCGGTCTGCTCGCCCTGGCGCCCCTGCTGCTGGCGGTGGCGGTCGCGGTGCGGCTCACCTCGGCCGGGCCGGTCTTCCACCGCCAGGTGCGCCAGGGGCAGCACAACCGCCCGTTCACGATGTGGAAGTTCCGCACGATGGTGGCGGACGCCGAACGGCACCGGGCCCGGCTGGCGGCCGCGAACGAGACCGACGGACCGATGTTCAAGATGCGCCGGGACCCCCGGGTGACCCGGGTGGGCCGGCTGCTGCGCCGCTCGTCCCTGGACGAACTGCCCCAGCTCTTCAATGTGTTACGTGGTGACATGTCCCTGGTCGGTCCGCGTCCGCCGCTGCCCGACGAGGTGTCCCGTTACGACGAGCGGGAGTTGAGGCGGCTCGCGGTCAAGCCGGGGCTCACCGGCCTGTGGCAGGTCAGCGGCCGGTCGGACCTGTCCTGGCAGGAGACCGTCTCGCTCGATCTCTGGTACGTCGACAACTGGTCGGTGGCCACGGACATGGGGCTCATGGCCCGGACCCTGCGCGCCGTCACCGACGGCCGCGGCGCGTACTGAGGGCGGCGGGCCGGATGGGGGGAACGGGAACGGGCCGGACGGACCGCCGCGCGGTGGCGGCGGTCCGTCCGGCGGGGGCGCCGGGCGGGCGGCACGGGTCAGCGCGGGGCGCCGCGCTCCTCCAGCCAGCCGGCGTAGGTGCGGGCGATGCCCTCGCGCAGCGGCACGCGGGGGGCGAAGCCGAGGGAGGTGAGCCGGGAGACGTCCAGGAGTTTGCGCGGGGTGCCGTCCGGCTTCTCCGTGTCCCAGCGCACGGCGCCCCGGTAGCCGGTCACCTCGGCGACGGTTCCGGCGAGTTCACGGATCGTCAGGTCCTCGCCGGTGCCTATGTTGACCGGTTCCTCCGCGTCGTAGCGCTCCAGCAGCAGGACGCAGGCGGCGGCCAGGTCGTCGACGTGGAGGAATTCGCGCCGGGGGTTTCCGGAGCCCCACAGCACCACCTCCGGCGCACCGTCCCGCTCCGCCTCGTGGAAGCGGCGGATCAGCGCGGGCAGGACGTGCGAGCTCTCCAGGTCGAAGTTGTCGCCGGGTCCGTAGAGATTGGTCGGCATGGCGCTGATGTACGAGGCGCCGTACTGCCTCCGGTAGGACCGGGTCTGCACGATGCCGGCGATCTTCGCGAGGGCGTACGCCTCGTTGGTCGGCTCCAGCGGGCCGGTGAGCAGGGCGCTCTCGGGGATGGGCTGGGGGGCGAGCCGGGGGTAGATGCAGGACGAGCCGAGGAAGAGCAGCCGCGGGATCCCGGCGGCGTGCGCCCCGGCGATCACGCTCAGCTGGATGCGGAGGTTGTCCTCCAGGAACTGCACCGGATACGTGCTGTTGGCCATGATCCCGCCGACGCGGGCGGCGGCGAGCACCACGGCGTCGGGGCGGGTGTCGCGGAGGAAGGCAGCGGTGCGCTCGGCGTCGCGCAGATCGAGCGTCTCGCGCCCCCGGGTGAGGACGTCGTGGCCGTCGGCGGTGAGGCGGCGCACCAGCGCCGAGCCCACCAGGCCCCGGTGGCCGGCGACGAACACCCGGGCGCCCGGACGTAGCAGGGACGGAACGGATTCCTGGGAGGGGCCGGGGAGATCAGTCGTCATGGCCCGGATTCTGCCAGCACCGTTCCGATGTCGTGACGTTTTGCAACAGAACGCTCAAGTCTTGACATTTCGGTGACCGATCGCCGTTCCGGCGACCACAGAAGGGGGACACATGGGGAAGACCGCGCTCATCACCGGTGTGACCGGGCAGGACGGTTCGTACCTGTCGGAACTGCTGCTGCAGAAGGGCTACACGGTCCACGGGCTGATCCGCCGCTCGTCGAGCTTCAACACCGAGCGGATCGACCACATCTACCAGGGGCCCGAGGAGGAGCACCGCTCCTTCGTGCTGCACCACGCCGATCTCGCGGACGGGGTGGCGCTGGTCAACCTGCTGCGCGACATCCGGCCGGACGAGGTCTACAACCTGGGCGCGCAGTCGCATGTGCGGGTCTCCTTCGACGCCCCCCTGTACACGGGCGACGTCACGGGGCTCGGCACGATCCGGCTGCTGGAGGCCGTGCGGGCCAGCGGCGTGGAGACCCGGATCTACCAGGCGTCGTCCTCGGAGATGTTCGGCGCCAGCCCGCCGCCGCAGAACGAGCGCACCCCGTTCCACCCGCGCAGCCCGTACAGCGTCGCCAAGGTCTACTCGTACTGGGCGACGGTCAACTACCGCGAGGCGTACGGGATGTTCGCGGTCAACGGGATCCTCTTCAACCACGAGTCGCCCCGGCGCGGCGAGACCTTCGTGACCCGGAAGATCACCCGGGGGGTGGCCCGGATCAAGGCGGGTCTGCAGAGCCATCTGCACCTGGGCAACCTGGACGCGGTGCGCGACTGGGGGTACGCGCCGGAGTACGTCGACGCGATGTGGCGGATGCTCCAGTGCGACACCCCGGACGACTACGTGGTGGCGACCGGGGAGGGCGTCAGCGTCCGGGAGTTCCTGGAGTACGCCTTCGAGCACGCCGGTCTCGACTGGCGCGAGCACGTCCTGTACGACGCCAAGTACGAGCGGCCCAGCGAGGTCGACGCGCTGATCGGGGACGCCTCCAAGGCCGCGGAGCTGCTGGGCTGGAAGCCGGCCGTGCGGGCCCGGGAGCTGGCCCGGATCATGGTCGACGCCGATGTCCGGCAGCTGGCCGACCAGTTGACGGGCGCGGCCGTGCGGGTGGACCGGTGAGACCGTGGGGGCGGTCCCGGCGCTGCGGGGTGGTCGCCACCGTCCTGGCCCTGGCGGCGGGCGTGCTGACGGCCTCGGCCGCCACCGCTCCCCCGGCCGCCGCGCTCACTCCCCCGGTCGCGTTCACCGCCGACGACCTGCCGACCTACCAGACCAACGGCATTGTCTGGACCCTGGCGGAGGCCGACGGGGTGGTCTACGCGGGCGGCACCTTCACCCGGGTGCGCCCGGCGGGTTCGGCCCCGGCCGAGGGCACACCGGCGGTGAACTTCGCCGCGTTCGACGCCGCCACCGGCGCGCCCACGGGCTGTTCGCTCTCCTTCACCCGGACCTCCGGCACCGCGACGGTCCGCGCGCTCGCCGTCTCGCCGGACCGGTCGACCCTCTACGCGGGCGGTTACTTCAACGCGGTGAACGGGACGGCGGTCAACGGTCTGGCGGCGATCGACACCGCGACGTGCGCCCCGCGTCCCGGATTCGCGCCGGGCTTCGGGGCGACCGTGCGGGCGCTGGACGTGTCGGCGAACGGCACGGTGTACGCGGGCGGTGACTTCCAGACCGTGAACGGGACCGGCCGCCGGTTCTTCGCGGCCGTGACGCCGTCCGGCGCGCTGACCGCGTGGAATCCGAACGCCGACGACCCCGGCCGGGCCCTGAAGGTCACCCCGGACGGACGCCATGTGCTGATCGGCGGGGACTTCTTCACCGTGGGCGGGACGGCCTCGCACGCGCTCGCGGTGACCGGCGCGGACACGGGCGCGGTGGCCCGGGCGTACCCGGACAACTTCATCCCCGCGTCGGCGGTGATCAAGGACATCGTCACGGACTCCGCCTCCGGGGGGTGGTACGCGGCGGGCGAGGGCGCGGGCGGCGCCTCGTTCGACGGCCGGCTGGCGATGGACCTGACCGGCTTCGGCCAGCGCTGGCGGGACACCTGCCAGGGCGCCACCCAGGCGCTGCGGGTGTATCAGGGGGTCCTCTACGCGGGCAGCCACGTCCACGACTGCTCGACCATGGGCGGCTTCCCCAACCAGGTCCGCAAGCACCTGACCGCGCAGAAGGTGGACGATCCGGCGATGCTCGGCTGGTGGCCGGACACCAATGACGGCATCGGCGAGCCGGTGGGGCCGCGCGCGCTGACCGTCGCCTCGCGGGGCGGGCGGGACTTCCTCTGGGTGGGCGGCGAGTTCACCACTGTCAACGGGGCGGCGCAGCAGTCGCTGACCCGGTTCGCCACCTCCCCGGACACGGGGGCGCCCTCGGTGCCGGTGGTCAGCGTGTCGGCGCCGCGCGCCGGGCAGGTGCGGGTGAGCTGGCGCGCGAGTCTGGATCTGGACGACAGCCTGCTCACCTACCGGGTGTACCGCGACGGCGGGTCCACGCCGGTGTACACCACGACCGCCTCGTCCCTCTTCTACAGCCGGCCCCAGCTCACCTTCACGGACGGCGACGTGGTGACCGGGCGTACCTACACGTACCGGATCACCGCGAGCGACGGCCGTACCACCAGCGCGCTCTCCCCGGGGGCCTCCGTCACCGCGGCCGGTGCGGCGAGTCCGTACGCGGCGCGGGTGCTGGCCGACGGGGCGGAGCTGTACTGGCGGTACGACGAGGCGGGCGGCTCCTTCGCGGCGGACGCCTCGGACGGCGGCGACGGTGGCGTGTACATGAACGGGCCCGGGTACCGCTCGGTCCCGTCCGCCGTGGCCGGCTCGGCCGCCCTGGCCCTCGACGGCACCGACCAGTACGTGTACAGCGACCGGTTGCACCACTACACCTCGCCGTCGCCGTACTCCATCGAGACCTGGTTCCGCACGGCGACCACCCGGGGCGGGCGGCTGGTCGGATACGGCAACAACATCGGGACCGCGCAGGGCCACACCAGCTCCATCTCCGACAAGATCCTCTATCTGACCGACACCGGGCGTCTGGCCTTCGGGGTGCAGACCGGCAGCACCGCCAGCCGTCCGACGCTCACCTCGGCGGCCTCGTACAACGACGACGTCTGGCACCACGCCGTGGCCACCCAGGGGCCGGCCGGGATGCGGCTGTACGTGGACGGGGTGCAGGTCGCCGCGAACACCACCGCTGGGAACCGCTCGTACAACGGCTACTGGCGGGTGGGCGGGGACGCCATGTCCGCGGCCTGGCCGAACCGCCCGACGAGCGGCTACTTCGCCGGGCGGATCGACGAGACCGCGCTCTACCCGACGGCGCTGAGCGCGGAGCAGGTGGCCGCGCACCACGCGCTGGCGGACACTCCGACGGGCCCCGGGGAGACCACGGTCACGCTGACGCCGGCCGAGGACGCCTATGTGAACGGCGTCGCCCCGAACACCACGTACGACGACAACCAGCTCGCCTCCCGGGGCAGCACGCCGTACCTCGGCTATCTGCGCTTCGCGCTCCCGTCGGCACCGGCCGGGCAGCGGCTCACCTCCGCCCGGCTCACCTTCCGCACCTCCTCCGATCCGACGGCCGGCTCGACCGAACCCCACACCCTCGTGCCGGTGACCGGCGCGTGGAGCGAGTCGACCGTCACCTACAACACCCGGCCGTCGCTCGCCGCGACGGTGCTGGGGACCATCTCCGGCGCGACCGCCGTCTCCACGGACTACTCGGTGGAACTGGACGCGCCGGCCCTGGGCGGGGCCCTGGGCTCCGCCTACTCACTCGCCCTCACCGGAAGCGGAACGGACAGTCTGCGCATCTGGTCGGGCGAGATCGCCACCGCGGCCTGGCGGCCGCAGCTCGTTCTCACCTTCGGAGCTGAATGATGAACCCCACCACGGGGCACGGACGGGGACGCGGCCGGCTGCGGGCCGCAGCCGCCGCGCTCTGTCTGCTCGCCAGCGCGCTGAGCGCCGCCGCCTCGGGATCCCCGGCATCGGCGCTCACCCCGCCGGTCTCCCTCACCGCCGACGATCTGTCCACCTGGCAGACCAACGGCATCGTCTGGTCCATGGCCGCCTCCGCCGACGGCACGGTCTACGCGGGCGGCACCTTCTCCACCGTCCGGCCGCCCGGCGCGGCGGCGGGCACCTCGGAACAGCCCGCGGTCAACTTCGCCGCCTTCGACGCGGCGACGGGCGCCCCGACCGGATGCAGCCTGTCCTTCACCCTTTCCTCGGGAACCGCGACGGTGCGGTCGCTGGTGCTCTCGCCGGACGGCTCCACGCTGTACGCGGGCGGCCAGTTCGGGTCCGTGAACGGTGTCGGCGTCAGCAATATCGCCGCCGTCGACACGGCCACCTGCACGCCCCGGCAGGACTTCAAGGTCGCGGTGTCGGCGACCGTGCGGGCGCTCGCGGTCACCGACGACACGGTGTACCTCGGCGGCGACTTCAACAGCGTCGCCGGGCAGACCCGGAACAAGTTCGCCGCGGTGACCACGGACGCTCAGCTCAAGCCGTTCACCGCGAACACCGACGAGGTCGGCCGGGCCGTCGAGCTGACGCCGGACGGGCAGCATCTGGTGATCGGCGGGGACTTCTTCACCGTCAACGGGACGAACTCGCACGCGCTGGCCGTGGTGGACGCCACCACGGGCGCCGTGACCAGGAGCTATCCCGGGTTCATCCCGAACACCTCGACGGTGCAGGACCTCACCTCGGACGCCACCCAGTTCTACACCGCCAACGAGGGCACCGGCGGCGGGGTGTTCGACGGCCGGATCGCGCTCGACCTCGGCACCTTCGACCAGGTGTGGCGCGACACCTGCCTGGGCGCGACCCAGGCGATCCTGGTCCACGCGGGGGTGCTGTACAGCGGGAGCCACGCCCACGACTGCGCGTCCATGGGCGAGTTCCCCGACCAGCCGCGCAAGCATCTGCTGGCCCAGGCGGTGAACGACCCGAAGCTGCTGCCCTGGTTCCCGGACACCAACGACGGGATCGGCGAGCCCGTCGGACCCCGGGTGATGGCGCAGACGGACAAGGGCGGACACCACTACCTGTGGGTGGGCGGCGAGTTCACCACCGTCAACGGGTCGGCTCAGCAGGGGCTGACCCGGTTCGCCGACGGCCCGGACACGGGCGCGCCGTGGGTTCCCAACGTCAGCGCCTCCACCGTCCGCCCGGGTCAGGTGGACGTGAACTGGCAGACCAGTTTCGACACCGACGACGGGGATCTCACGTACCGGATCTACAAGGACGGGGCGAGCACACCCGTGCACACCGTGACCGCGTCCTCGGTCTTCTGGGACCGCCCCCAGCTGACGTGGACGGACCTGGACGTGGCGGCGGGCGAGACCCATACCTACCGGATCAGCGCGAGCGACGGCACCAACACCAGCGCCAAGTCACCGGCGGCCACGGCGGTGGTGGCCTGGGGCCCGGAGCCGTATCCGACCCGGGTGATCGCCGACGGGGCCTCGTTGTACTGGCGTTACGACGAGGGCGTCTCGACGTTCGCCGCCGACTCCTCCGGGAATCTGGACAACGGGTTCCTGCGCAATGCCCCGGCCTACCGGCAGACGCCGGCCGCGGTGCCCGGCCCGTCCACCGCGATCGGCTTCAACGGCACGGACGAGTACGCCTACAGCAACCGGCGGCACGCCCAGCCCACCGCGTTCACGCTGGAGACGTGGATCAGGACGACGACCGTCCGAGGAGGGAAGATCATCGGCTTCGGCAATCTGACCATGGAGAACAGCGGCACGTTCGACAAGCACGTCTACATGCGCAACGACGGACGGCTGATGTTCGGCGTGTACAGCTCGGGCGGCCGCCGTACGGTTGCCACGAGCGCCGCCTACAACGACGGTGCCTGGCACCATGTGGTCGCCACCCAGGGTCCGCAGGGGATGGCCCTCTACGTCGACGGCCAGCTGCGCGCCTCCAACGCCCTGTACACCAACAACCAGGCCTACGCCGGGTACTGGCGGGTCGGCGGGGACAACCTGGCCAACTGGCCGAACCGTCCCACGAGCAACTTCTTCGCCGGGCAGATCGACGAGACGGCGGTCTACCCGACCGCGCTCAGCGCCTCGCAGATCGCCTCCCACTACACGCTGGGGACGGCTGGATGAGATATCCGTTCCCGGCCGGCGCCGCCGTCGTGGTCCTGACGGCGGCGCTGGCCGCCTGCGGCTCCCCGTCCCAGGACGGCGGAGCGGAGAGCACGCCCCGCGCCGCCGCCGCGGCCTCGCCGTCCCCGGCCACGAGCTCGGCGGCCGGGGGCGGGAAGCCGGCCTCCGCGGGTCCGGCCGCCCCCGCCGACACCGGCCCCAAGGTCCCGAGCGACGAACTGACCCCGGCCACCGGCTCGTTCACCAAGAAGCAGAAGGAGTACCTGGTCGACCGGGTGCCCAAGGGCATGGACCCGGCGGCAGTGCTCCAGACCGGGCAGGAGACCTGCGACCGGCTCACCTATCTGGTCAAGGCCGACCCGGACGTGGCCGTCGGCGCGATCGTCACCGGAGAGATCGCGAACGCGGAGCCGGCCGTGGCGCATCTGTGCACCGGACACCAGGACCTGGTGGACCGGGCCGCCGGGGGCTACGCCGACGGCACGTACGAGGGCCGGGCCCTGCGCCCGGGGCGCTACCGCGACGTCAGCCCGACCAAGGCCTGCTCCTGGCAGGTCACCGGGGCCGGCGGCAAGGAGCTGGCCTCCGGATCCTCCACGGACGGCGGACGGAGCACGCTCACGATTCCGGTCTCGGCCCGCACCTTCACCTCCACAGGCTGCTACGCCTGGCTGCCCGCAAAGGACAAGGGATGAGCAAACTGCCGATAGCCGTGGCGATCCCCACGAAGAACGAGGGGCTCAACATCGCCGAGGCGGTGCGGTCGGTCCTCGGCCATTTCGAGGCGGTCGTCGTCGTCGACTCGCACAGCACCGACGACACGGCCAAGATCGCCGCCGAGTGCGGGGCCGAGGTGGTCCTGTACACCTGGGACGGCGGCCATCCCCGCAAGAAGCAGTGGTGCCTGGACCACGTCCGCACGGACCTGGAGTGGATCCTGCTCCTCGACGGGGACGAGCGGCTGAGCCCGGGGCTGCTGGCGGAACTGCGGGAGGTCTTCGCCGATCCGGCCGCGCCGAAGCCCGCCGCGTACGACATCCCGCTCGGGTACTGGTTCTCCGGGAAGCGGCTGCGGCACGGGTACACCATCCGCAAGCGGTCCCTGACCGACCGGACAAGGGCCCGCTATCCGGAGGTGGGGGACCTCGACGCACCGGGCATCGGCGAGGTGGAGGGCCACTACCAGCCGGTCGCCGAGAGCACCGGCACCTTGCGCCATCCGATCGAGCACCAGGACCTGGACCCGGTGACGGCCTGGTTCGAGCGGCACAACCGCTACTCGGACTGGGAGGCGTGGCTGGAGCACCATCCGGACGTCAAGGAGCAGGTGCGCCGGGTCAAGTCCCGGCAGGGGCAGCTGTTCCACAAGGCGCCGTTCAAACCGCTGGTGTCCTTCGCGTACATGTATCTGTACCGGAGGGGCTTCCTCGACGGGCGGGCCGGGTTCGACTTCGCCCTGGCGATGAGCTTCTACCGGTGGCAGATCGCGTTGAAGTCCCGGGAGGGTTCAGCGCGATGAGCCGGCGCGCCTCCGGCGGACCACGTCCTCGTAGGTCCGCCGGAGCGTCCCGGTCACCGCGTCGATGGTGAACTCGTCGTTGACGAGCTTCCAGGCGGCCTGCCCCGCCTCGGCGTTGGCCCGGGGATCCAGGAGTTCGAGGACCGCCCGCGCCACCTTCGCGGCGTTGGCCGCGTCCTCGCCGGGCCGGCTGTCGATGACCCGGCCGGCCCCGGCGCGGGCGACATCGGGGCCCAGTCCGCAGGTGCGGGTGACGACGACGGGCGTGCCCACCGACATCGCCTCCAGGACCGAGACGCCCAGCGGTTCCTCGATCGACGGCAGGACATAGACATCGGCCCGGCGTCCTGCGTCCAGGACCTCCTCGTGGCCGAGCGGTCCGACGTGGTCCAGGGAGCCCAGCACGCCCAGTCTCCCGGCGAGGGCCAGGGTGCCGGGCAAGGCCCCGGTGTCGGGCCCGGCGAGGACGAAGCGCGCGTCGGGGTGCTCGGCCAGCACGGCGGGCATGGCGGCGACGAAGTCATCGGGGCGCTTGCGCTGCTGGATCCGGGCGAGGAAGAGCACCGTGGGCGGGCGGCCGGGATCGCGGGCGGGCTTGAAGTCCTGGGGGCGGACCCCGTTGACCAGCCGGACGGTGCGGGTGAGGGCGACCGGGGCGGCGACCGCGTTCACATCGAGCCGTTCGGCCTCGGTCAGATGGAGCACCGCGTCGGCCCCGCGCAGCACCCGCCGCACGCCGAGCAGGTCGGTGAGCTGGGCGACGCGCTTCTCGGTGGGGTCGACCATGCCGTGGGTCTGGACGACCAGCGGGGTACGGCCGGCCAGGGCCAGGAGGGCGGCGGGCAGGGTCACCAGATCGCGCATCAGATGGACGTGCACGAGGTCGGCGCCGCGCATCATCCGGCGTGCGGCGCGCAGCAGCGGCATCGAGGTGATGCCGCTGACCTCGAACATCGGCAGCAGGTGGCGGGCCTGGAAGAGGTGGACGGGCACGCCCTCGACGTCCGCCGGCAGGGCTTCCTCGAAGCCGTCGCCGAGCGCCATGATCCGGGCGTCGTCCCCTGCGGCGCGCTGCACCTTGGAGAGGTTCAGCGCGACCCTGGTCGGGCCGCCGAAGGCGTGGTCCGGAGTGTGCAGTGTGACGATGTGCAGGATCTTCACCGGGGTCCCCCTCGCCCTCGTCCGACTGTTCACAGACTAGTCATCACATCACCCCAAGTGGGTTGATTCGTTAAGGTGTTGGCAGGTTCACGGAACGGGGGGCAGATGACGTCCGTGCACGGGGCGATCCCGTCCGCGCCCGCCGGGCGGGGCGGTCCGCGTCCCCCGGTGGAGCCGGTGGGCAGGCCGCTGTCCTGGGCGATGCTGTCCCGGGCGCTGGCCGTGCCGCTGATCCTGGGGCTGGTCTGCTTCCTGCCCGCGCTGATCGCCGCCCAGCCCGGCACGGGCGTCCGGGACACGGCGTACTGGCTCCAGCTCGTTCTGACGTGCTACGCGGGCGCCCGGCTGGCGACGATGATCCTGTCCACCCGGCGGCGGCTGCTCCAGGGCGTGTTCTGGATGTTCGTGTACATCGCGCTGGGGGTGGCGCCGTTCGCGCAGGCGGTGATCGGGCAGACCCCGACGCCGGTGGTGGGGCCGCGCGCCGATCTGGTCATGGCGATCGCGCTGATCCTGGTGGGGTGCGCCGCCTTCGACCTGGGGGCGCTGCTGGCGTCCCGGCGACCGCTGCGGCGGCGCGCGGCGGTGCGGGCCGGGCGCGGCCCGGCGGTCGCGCATCCGGTGCGGCTGCGGCTGCTGATCGCGCTGGCGTTCGCGGCGAGCGGCTACTACGTGCTGAAGCTGGGCGGTCCAGCGGTGTTCTTCACCAGCCGTCAGGAGATCAGCGCCTCGGTCGCGGAGAGCGGGGTGGCGTCGTCCCAGTCCAATGTGGGATCGGCGTTCCTGAAGGGGTTCGGCACGGTGCCGGCGCTGCTGGCGCTGCTGTTCTGCACCCGCCGGCTGGTGACCTCGCGCCGGGCCCGTCGCTCGCCGGCGGCGGTGCTGGTGTGGTGCGCGCTGGCGGCGCTCAATCTGGTGGTGAACAACCCGGTTTCCAACGCCCGTTACTGGTTCCTGACGGTGCTGGTCTCGCTGCTGTTCACGGCCTTCCCGAGCAGTGCGGCGATGTACCGCTCGGTGCTGGCCATGGGCGTGATCGGGGCGCTGGTGCTGTTCCCGTACGCGGACCGGTTCCGGTACGACGACGAGGGGTACCGCCCGGTGCAGTCCTCGTCGGTGTTCGAGCCGCTGGCGACGAAGGACTACGACCAGACGGTGATGTTCGCCAACACCATCTCCTGGGTGGACACCCGGGGCCACACCTACGGCCGTCAGCTCGCGGGCTCGGCGCTGTTCTTCGTGCCGCGCTCGGTGTGGAGCGGCAAGCCGGAGGACACCGGGGTGCGCGTCGGCCAGTGGATGGGGATGAACATGACCAACCTCTCGGCGCCGCTGTGGACGGAGCTGTGGGTGGACTTCGGGGCGCCGGGGCTGGTCGGGGGGCTCGCGCTGGTGGGGTACGCGGCCGCGCGCACCGACCGCCGGTACGCGCGCGCGGTCATGCGGGACGGTCCGGGGCCCGGCAGTGTGCTGGCGATCGTGGCGCCGCTGGTAGCCGGCTACACCTTCATCCTGCTGCGCGGCCCGCTGCTCCAGGCGGTGGGGAAGCTGGCGATCGGAGCGCTGTGTCTGGCTCTGGTCACGAGTTTCACGGAGCGGAGCCGGCGGCGGACGCGCTGACGGCGGGGCGTTCGGGGGCGCCCCGGCGGGTCAGGCGGGCCACGCGCGTCCAGGTGGCGACGGCCTTGCAGACGGAGCCCAGGCACAGCCCCCAGGCGGCGCCCATGATGCCGCCGGTCAGATAGCCGCCGATGAGGAAGCCGACGGCGGCGAGCGAGAAGACCACCTGGATGGACAGGGTGGTGCGGGGGTCCAGGAGCCGCAGGGCCAGGAGTCCGCAGGTGCCGACGGCCATGGCGGCGTACTGGCTGCCCGTCGCGGGGAGCAGGGCGGAGGCGGCCGGCCAGGTGTCGCCGAGGAGGTGGCGGCCGGCCGAGGAGGGCAGCAGGGCGAGGACGGTCGCCCAGCCGGCGGCGGTGAGCGCCAGGACGGCGGCGAGCGCGGCGGTGGCCCGGACCTGGCGGCGCGGGCCGGCGAGGCGGCCGAGGAGCGGGGGCCCGAAGCCGGTCGCGGAGGTGAAGAGGACGTTCAGCGGTCCGAAGAGGGTGGTGGCGCCGCGCAGCGCACCGACGACCAGGGGGTTGCCGACGGCTCCGAGGCCGAGGACGGAGAGCTGGCTGCTCGCGTTCCCCACGCCGAACTCGACGACGAAGCGGCGGCCGAGGTGGCCCCTGCCCAGCAGCGGGCGCAGGCGCACCGGGGTCCCGGCGGTCCGGTGCCGGAGGAGGGCCAGCGAGAGCAGGAGCGCGGGCAGGGCGGAGAGTCCCCAGACCAGGACGAGCCGGGCGGCGGGAGCGCCGTGCGGCTGGACGGACAGGGCTCCGAGCACGCAGACCAGCCGGAGCGCGTCGGCGGTCAGCGCCAGGTGCTGGGCGTGCAGGGTGGCGAAGGCGTAGCGGGCGGTGTCCTGGCCGAGGACGGCGGGCAGGACGAGTCCGAGGACGGTGAGGGCCGTGGCGGTCTCCCCCGGCAGCAGGGCGCAGACGGCGGCGAGCGTCCCGCCGGCGGCGGCCGCGGCGAGCAGGGTGAACGCGACGGCCGAGCGGCAGGCCCCGCGGGTGGCGGGGTCCTGTCCCCGGTGCAGCACGAGGGGCTGGCCCGTGTAGGCGCCGGAGATCCCGAGGAGCACGGTGAAGACGAGGTAGACGGCGGAGAAGCGGGCGAAGTCGGCGACGGTGGAGAGCCGGGCGGCCACCACGAGGACCAGGATGTTGGTGAGGGCGGTGACCCCCTGGTCGGCGACGGCGCAGAAGACCGCCGTGCGTGCCCTCATCGGCGTCCCGCGGTGCCGCTGTGGTCGCCGCCCGGGTCCAGGGTGCGCAGTCCGAGGGTCTCGGTGGGGTCGCCGGGCGGTCCGCCGCGTCCGGGTCCGTCGGGCCGGGGGTGCGGGCCCTCGTCTCGGGTGCGGTCGGCGGGCCGTGCTCCGGTACGCCGGGCGGCCTTGCGCAGGGCCCGGCGCTCGCGGCGTCCGTGGCCGGGGTGGAGGAGGGTGCCGAGGACGGTGCCACCGGCGGCGGTGATGATCTCGCGGATGCGTTCCAGGTCGCTGCGGTGGACCTCGCGGGCTTCGCAGACGACCACGACGCCCTCGACGCGGTCGATGAGGGCGACGGCGTCCGCGTACGCGAGGACGGGCGGCGCCAGGACGATGACGACGGCTCCGGGCCTGCCGCCCTCGGCGAGGATGACGCCCACCGGTGTGGAGGTCAGGGCGCGGGGGACGTTGTCCGTGCGGCGGCCGGCGATCAGGGTGAAGGCGCCGGAGCCGGGTACGTCGACGTTGCTGCGGCTGTCGGCGGGCCAGCCCCGGCCGCCGGGGGCGACGGCCCAGCTGGGGCGGCCGTTGCGGGCTGCGGCGCCGAGGGCGTCGGCAAGGGTGGGGGTGCGCAGATCGGCCTCGACGAGGAGGACGTCGCGTCCCATCTCGGCGAAGGCGGCGGCCAGGTTGGCGGCGGCGGCGGTCGCCATGGCGTTGTCGCCGCGCGGGGAGGTGACGAGGAGGCGGCGGCGTTCGGCGAAGGAGGGGTCGTAGGCGAGGCGGAAGGCGACAGCCCGGTACTCCTCGGCGAGCCGGCTGCCGCCGCGGCCGATGGCGAGCAGGCTGCCGGGCGTGCTCCGTTCCCTGGGCAGGGTGCCGAGCAGCGGGGCGCCGAGCGAGCGGACGAGTTCGCGGGTGGAGCGGACGGCGGGGTCGAAGACGAGCCGCACCCAGGACAGCAGCAGGCCGAGGGCGAGGCCGACGACGCCGCCGAGGCCGAGCAGCAGCGGGAGTCCCGGGCCGCTGGGGTTCTCGGGGGCCAAGGGCTTCTTGTTGAGATAGCCGGGCGTGGTGTCCAGGGCCCTCAACTCGGAGATCTTCCGGTTGAGTTCGGAGATGGAGACGATGAGGTTGGCCCGCGCGCTGCTGACGTCGTCGCCGGTGGTGCCGGTCTCCTGCTGGGCCAGCCGGTCGCGCTGCTCGGTGAGCGGTCCCAGCTGGACGCGGTAGCCGTCGACCATGTTGTCGATGCTGTCCTCGGTGCGTTCGCGCCGTATCTCCAGATAGGCCTCGGCCAGGGCCTGGGCGCGGGCCCTGGCCTGTTCGGGCGTGCGGCCGGTGTAGGAGAACCGCAGCACGAGGGTGTTGGGCGGATTGGTGACCTGGAGGCCGGAGAGCAGGCTGCGGACCTCCACCCGGTCCCCGCTCCTGGCGAGGGTGGCGACGGCGACGGTGCCCACCACATCGCTGACGGCGGTCTGGCGTTCGGAGCCGATGTTGATGCCCTTGTCGGCCGAGGCCCCCGCGGCGAAGGGGTCGGAGGTGGCGGAGCGCACGGACACCTCACCCGTGGAGGTGTAGGTGTCCTCGCCGCCGAGGGCGAGCCAGCCGCCGCCCAGCAGGCCGACGACGACACCGAGGGCGAGCAGGGACCGGTAGCGCAGCAGTTGGCGGAACTGGTCCCGGAGCAGGGCCGGCTCGTCCTGGTCCTCCAGGGCGCGGATCGGGTGGGTCATCGCGGGCGTCTCCCATCGGCGTCCTGGAGTACCTCGGTGAGCAGTGCGTCGAAGCGGGCCAGTGCGGCCTCGCGGCCCAGGTGGGCCGCGACGTATCCGGGTCCGCGGGCGCCGAGTTCGGCCGCCGCCGCGGGCTCCTCGACGAGTTTGCGGACGGCGGCGAGGACGGCGGCCGGGTCCTCGGGCGCGACGAGGAGCCCGGCGCCGGAGCGCTGCACCTCCTGGGCGGTGCCGCCGCTCTCGGCGACGGAGGCGACGACGGGGCGGCCCGAGACGAAGTAGGAGGTGAGCTTGGAGGGCACGCTCATGTCGAGGACGGAGGCGCGCTGGGTCACGGCGAGCACATCGGCGGCGGCCAGGATGTCGGTGAACTCGTCCGGTCCCGCGGGCGGCAGGAAGTCCAGGTTGGGCAGTCCGGCGGCGCGGGCGCGCAGTTCCTCGCGCTGGTTGCCGTCGCCCATCAGCACGACGCGTATGTCCGGGGCCAGCCGCGCGGCGTCCACCAGGACCTCCAGGCCCTGTTTGAGCCCCATGTTCCCGGAGTGCAGGACCACGGGGGTGTCCTCCCGCCAGCCGAGACGGGTCCTGGTGACGGCACGGTCGGCCGAAGGGGCCTGCACATGGCTCCAGTTGGGGACCACTCGGATGCGTTCGACGGGCACGCCGTAGGCGGTGACCCGGGGGACGAAGCTCTCGTGGATGACGCCGACGAGGGTGGCGGCGGTGAGGGCGTGGCGTTCGGCGCGTGCGGCGAGGGCGGCCGCCCTGCCGCCGCCCCGGATGCCGCTCTGCGCGGCGGCGGCGCCCATGAGGTCCTGGACGACGGGGATGTACGGGACGCCGTGGCGGCGGGCGAGCCGGGCGCCGATGACGCCTCCGGCGAGGCTCGGCAGCTGGGCGATCACCGCGTCGGGCCGCGTCCCGGGCGGGGCGGTCAGCCCGTGGACGAGCACACTGGCCTCGAACAGGGCCCGGCGTAGGGCCGTCTGACGGGACGGCACATAGTGGCGCCGCCGGTGGACGGTGACGCCGCCGCGTTCCTCCCGGGCCCGCCACACGCCCCGGTAGGCGGGATCGGTCCGCCAGGACGGGTAGTGGGGCATGCCGGTGAGGACATGCGTCTCGGCCCCCGCGCCGGCCCAGTGCTCGGCGAGCTGGGCGGCGTACGGGCCGATGCCGGTCACCTCCGGCGCGTAGTTCGTCGAGACCACCAGCAGCCGGCGGCCCTTCCACGGTTCACGGTGCTCTGATTCCGGCATCGGACGATCGCCTTCCCCCCGGAGCCACCTGCGTTCCCCCCAAGGAACGGCCCCCAAAAGTGAGCTTATCCGTTCACGTGATGAGCAAGTGGTCTTCACAGTAAGGTCGTTGCACCATCAACACCGATACCGATATCCCACCGGACCGGAGGTCATGTCCGGAAACCGACCGGTGGGCCGAGGTCATCACGTTCACACCGTGGGGGGAGAGAACGGATGGTGCACAGGGTCGGCTACGCGCCGGGGGTCTACGACCTGTTCCACGTGGGTCACCTCAACATCCTCAGACATGCCCGCAGCCAGTGCGACTACCTGGTCGCGGGGGTCGTCTCGGACGAGATGGCGGCGCTCGCCAAGGGCCACCGGCCGGTGATTCCGCTGCGGGAACGGCTGGAGATCGTGCGCAGCGTGCGGTACGTGGACGCGGCGTTCGTCGAGACGGTCCCGGACAAGGTCGAGACCTGGCAGCAGGTCAGGTTCGACGTGATCTTCAAGGGGGACGACTGGCGCGGTACGGAGAAGGGGCTGCGGCTCGAACGGGACTTCGCCGAGGTCGGCGTCGAGGTCGTCTACTTCCCGTACACCGTGCACACGTCCAGCACCCAGCTGCGCCGGGTGCTGGACGCACTGGTCAGTCCGGACGGAGCGCTCTCAGCTCCCTGAACCACTTGGCGAGGAACGCCACGAGGAACAGCGCGTGCACGGCGGCGAGTACGGCGTATCCGGCACGGAACGCCGTCTCGTCGCCGAGCAGTAGGAAGACCAGGCAGAACACTCCGTAGTCGGCGGGCAGCAGCGCCACGGCGCGCAGCCGGGAGACGGGGGCCGCCGCGGCGGCGGGGGCGGCCGGGGCTGCAGCGGTACGGGCCGCGGCCTTGCCGAGCTGTTCGCGCAGCAGTCCGGCGCAGAAGGTGAGCACGGCGACGAAGAGGAAGCCGAGCGGCAGGAGCAGCCAGCCGTCGCCCTGCAGGGCGAAGAAGCGGTGGAACGCGATCAGGACGACCGTGTGGACCAGGATCATCTTGGCGCAGTCGACGACGTGGTCCAGCCATTCGCCGTCGGGGCCGCCGCGTCCGGTGAGCCGGGCGAGCTGCCCGTCGGCCGAGTCCAGGGCGAATCCGACGGCGAGGGCGGCGTAGACGAGGACGGCGGTCCCCCACCCGGGCCGGGCCAGGGCCACGACCGCGAGTCCGGAGAAGGTGAACAGCGCGCTGGTCAGCGTGACCTGATTGGGCGTCATCCGCAAGTGCCAGGCCGCGGCGGCGAAGATCCGCCCGGCGGGCCGGTTGACGTACCGCGAGTAGAGCGACACCCCCTTGGCGGTCTTCTGCGCCCCGCGCAGCTCACGCAGCACCGTTCCCGTGCTTTCCATACGCCCCCCAGCGTGTCGCGGTCCCGCACAGCTCCGGCGGCGCGGCCCGTGGCCGCCCTCCGCCGGAGCCGCATCATGGCACGCGGACCGGGCCGCGCGGGCGGGATCGGCGCCAGGTGGCCGGGGGACGTCCCCGCCGGGCGGGCCCGCGGGGGCTCAGGCGCCGGCGGTCCGGCACTCCGGGTGGCCCCAGCCGTGGTCGTTCCTGGCGATCGTCTCCTGGGCCGCGTAGGGCTTTCCGCAGTGGCAGCGCCCCGCGTACCGGGCCCGGATGGTGGCCGTCGAGGAGCGGGCGGCGCCGCCGGAGCGCTTCTTCGGCGCGGTGCGGGTCCTGGGCTGCTCGGTGGCGCGGCCCGGGGCGGGCGCGGGCGGTTCGGCGGCGCCCCGGGAGGTGCCCGCCGGGACCTGGGCGACGGCGGCCTCGCTGGCCGCCTGGTCGGCGACGGCGTTCAGCGGGTCTCCGCCGACCTGGTGGGCGGGGACGTAGACGAAGTCGACGGCGCGGCCGGTGAGCAGGGTGTCGATGGCGACCACCAGCTCCCGGTTGGCGACGGGCTTTCCGGCCGATGTCTTCCAGCCGTTGCGCTTCCAGCCGGGCAGCCACTTGGTCACGGCGTTCATCGCGTACTGCGAGTCCATCCGCACTTCGAGCGCCACGGCGGGGTCGACGGATTCCAGCAGTTCCTTCAGGGCGGTCAGCTCGGCGATGTTGTTGGTCGCGGTCCCGAGCGGTCCCGCCTCCCACCGCTGCGGCGTGCCGTCGGCCCCGGCCACCACATAGGCCCAGGCGGCCGGTCCCGGATTTCCCTTCGACGCCCCGTCACACGCGGCGATCATGCGCTCGTTCATGCCCCCGATCATGCCAGCGCCGGACCGGGCCCCGGACCCGGGTGCGCGGCACAACCGGCCTCCGGCGGCCGTCGCGGCCCGTCCGACCTGCCGGTCTCACCGTCCGTAGCGCTTCGCCGTGCGGCCGTCGGGCGCCGCTGCTTCCCTGGGGGGACCCGTTTCGTGCCCACCGTCCGAGGAGTGAACGATGAGCGTTGCAGAAGCGACCGTCTCCGCCGCGCAGCTGCGGGAGACGGCCCGGCACATGGCCGAGGCCGCCGAGCGCACCCGCGACCCGGAGCAGCGGCGCCGGCTCCGGGAGCGGTCCCGGAACCTCCTGGAGCGCAGCGAGCGGGGCACGGACCTGCCGGTGGGCGGGGTCCCCCGGTAGACCGCTCCCCCGCGTACGTCCCGGGGCCGCCGCCCTCCTCCACGGGCGGCGGCCCCGCCCCTGCCCCGGGGTGCCGTCCGCCTACGATGGCCCGGCCGGGTACGCAGGGTCCCCGCGCGTGAGTCCGGGGGTCCTCATGAGCCGTCAGCAGGTCAGCGTCGTCACGGGCGGCAGCCGGGGCATCGGCGCGGCGGTCTGCGTCCGGCTCGCCGCCGACGGCCACGACATCGCCCTGGGCTACCGCTCGGACGCCGACGCGGCCGAGGCGGTCGCCGCCCGGGTCCGGGCGGCCGGGCGGCGATGCGTGGCCGTCCGGGTCGACACGGCCGACGAGGCCGCGGTGGACCTGCTCTTCGACACCGCCGCCTCGGAGCTCGGCCCCGTGACCGCCCTGGTCAACAACGCCGGGATCAGCGGCCCGGTGGGCCCGCTCGCCGACGCCGACGCCGAGGGCCTGCGGCGCGCCCTGGACGTCAACGTCCTCGGCTATCTGCTGTGCGCCCGCCGGGCGGTGCGCGACATGACGCCCACGGGCGGCGGTGCGATCGTCAACCTCTCGTCCGCCGCCGCCACCCTCGGCAGCCCCGGTGAGTACGTCCACTACGCCGCGGCGAAGGCCGCCGTGGACACCCTCACCGTCGGCCTGTCCAAGGAGGCCGCCCCGGCCGGCATCCGCGTCAACGCCGTGGCCCCCGGGATCATCCGCACCGGGTTCCACGCCGATCCGGAGCGCCCCGACAAGGCCGCCGCCGGTATCCCGCTCGGCCGCCCCGGCACCCCCGAGGAGATCGCGAACGCCGTCGCCTGGCTCCTCTCGGCGGACGCCTCGTACACCACGGGCACGGTGCTGCGGGTGGCGGGCGGACGGTGAGCCGATGACGGGCTCCGGGCGCCTGCCGCTGCTCTTCCTCGACGTCGACGGGCCGTTGATCCCGTTCGGCCCGCGCGAGGGCGGTCACCCGGAGTATCCCGGGGGTCCGTGGCCGCCGGGCGGCGGGGACCATCCGCTGCTGGCGCGGATCGACCCGGCGCTGGGGCCCGCGCTGGCGGCGCTGCCCTGCGAGCCCGTGTGGGCGACGACGTGGGAGGACGACGCCAACGCGCTGGTCTCCCCGCGTCTCGGGCTTCCGGAGCTGCCCGTCGTCCACTGGCCGGCGCCGTCGGAGACGGACGAGGCGGACGCGCGGGCCGGACTCCACTGGAAGACACGGGCGCTGGTGGCCCTGGCGGCGGGCCGGTCCTTCGTCTGGGTGGACGACGAGATCACCGGGGCGGACCGGCGGTGGGTGGCCGCGCGGCACGGCGGGCGCGCGCTGCTCCACCGCGTGGGACCGGCCGTGGGACTGACCGCCGGGGATCTGCGGCTGATCGGCGACTGGCTCCGGGCGGTGTGACCGGGCGGACCGTCCGGACGGCGGAGCCGACGCGGTGACCGGGCCGGTTCCGGTCCCTCAGAGCGGGGCCGTCCCGCGCGCCAGGAGGAGGGTGACGTCGGCCGCGGCGAGGAGGGCGGCGACGGCGAGGGGGGCCTTGCGGCGGACGGGGGCGAGGAGGAGACCGGCGAGGGCGGCCGGGGGCGCGAGGGCCAGGGTGAGGGTGCCCCAGGGGCCGGGCGGACCGGGCGGCCCCAGGGCGAGGACCACCGAGGCGGCGAGGAGGGGCAGGGGCAGGAGGAGGGCGGTGGTGCGGGCGCCGAGACGGTGCGGCAGACCGCGTACGCCCTCGCGCAGATCGTCCTCGATGTCGGGCAGGACGTCGCCCAGATGGGCGGCGATGCCGAGGAGCGCGCCCGTGGTGACGGCCCACCAGGCCGGGGCCGGCCGGGCCGGCAGGGTCAGGGCCGCGACGGCGGGCAGGACACCGAAGCCGAGGGCGTAGGGCAGCCAGGACAGGGCGGTGGCCTTGAGCCGCAGGTTGTACGCCCAGGCCGCGGCGACCGCGCCCAGATGCAGCGTTCCGGCGAGGGGGCCGCAGGCCCAGGAGAGCGGGACGCACAGCAGGGCGGCGCAGACGGCCGCCGCCCAGACGGTGCCACGGCCCACCCGGCCGTCGGACACCGGTTTGTCCCGGCGTCCCGCCGCCGCGTCGCGGCGGGCGTCGAAGGCGTCGTTGCACCAGCCGACCGAGAGCTGCCCGCACAGCACGGCGGCGACCAGCAGCGCGGTGCGGACCGCGTCCAGGCCGACGCCCGCGCCGAGGGCGCCGGCGGTGAACGTGACGGCGGCGACCGGGCCGGGGTGGCAGGAGCGCAGGAGCGCCACGGCCCGGCGCGGCGGCCCCGCCGTCGTCGTGGCCCAGGCGTGCGGGGGTTCCGGAGTGCCCATCGGCCGAGCGTAGGCACCGCGCGGCGGCGGGCGTGACAGCCGCACGGGTTGTTTGCGGTGGCGCGTGGGGCGGGCGGGGCAGGGATGGGGCCATGACGTCTTCCCCGCAGGACCCCGGATGACCCGGATCGCCGCCGTGCACGGCACTCTGGCCCCGTACCGCCACACCCAGCGCGAGGTCACCGACATGGTGGCGCGCACCTGTCTGCCGCCGGGCGCCGACCGGCGGGTCCTGGACCGGCTGCACGCGAACGCGCGGGTGCGGACCCGGCACATGGTGCTGCCGCTGGAGCGGTACGCCGGGCTGAAGGGGTTCGGGGACGCCAACGACGTGTTCGTCCGGTCCGCCGTCGATCTGGGCGGTGAGGCGGTGCGCGGGGCACTGCGCACGGCCGGGCTGCGGCCCGGGGACGTGGACCTGCTGATGTTCACCTCGGTCACCGGAGTGGCCGCCCCCTCCGTCGACGCCCGGCTCGTGGGACGGCTCGGGCTGCGCCCGGACGTGAAGCGGCTGCCGGTCTTCGGGCTGGGCTGTGTGGCCGGGGCGGCAGGCGTGGCACGGCTGCACGACCATCTGCTCGGCCGTCCGGACGGCGTCGCGGTGCTGCTCTCGGTGGAGCTGTGCTCGCTGACCTTCCAGCGGGGCGACTGTTCGCCCGCGAACCTGGTGGCGACCGCGTTGTTCGGCGACGGCGCGGCGGCCGTCGTGGCGGTGGGCGAGGGCCGGGCGGCGGGCCGGGGCCCCGAGGTGGTGGCCACCCGGAGCCGGATGTATCCGGACACCGAGCACGTGATGGGCTGGGACGTCCGCAACTCCGGGTTCGGGGTGGTGCTCGATCCGGGGGTCCCGGACGTGGTGCGCCGCTTTCTGGCGGACGACGTACGGGACTTCCTCGCGGAGCACGGGCTGAAGCCGAAGGACGTCGCCCACTGGGTGTGCCATCCCGGCGGGCCCAAGGTGCTGGAGGCCGTCTCCGAGGTGCTGGACCTGCCCGAGGGGGCGCTCGACATCACCTGGCGCTCGCTGGCCGAGGTGGGCAATCTGTCGTCCTCCTCCGTGCTGCACGTCCTGCGGGACACGCTGGAGCGGCGGCGTCCCGAGCCGGGTTCGCCGGGTCTGATGATGGCCATGGGGCCCGGCTTCTGCTGCGAACTGGTGCTGCTGCGCTGGTAGGTCGGAGGGACGGATGATCTGGTACGCCGCGCTGGTGCTGGCCGTGGCGGCCGAACGGCTCGCGGAACTCGCGGTGGCGCTGCGCAACACGCGGTGGGCGCGGGCCCGGGGCGGCACCGAGTCGGGCCGCGGCCACTATCCGGCGATGGTCGCCCTGCACACGGGGCTGCTGGCGGGCTGTCTGGTGGAGACGGGCCTGGCCCACCGCCCGTTCGTCCCGGTGGTGGGCTGGACGATGACCGCGGTGGTCGTGGCGGCGCAGGCGCTGCGCTGGTGGTGCATCGGGACGCTCGGGCACCGGTGGAACACCCGTGTCGTCGTGGTCCCGGGGCTGCCGCTGGTGACGGGCGGGCCGTACCGGCTGCTGCGCCATCCCAACTACGTGGCGGTGGCCGCCGAGGGGCTGGCGCTTCCCCTGGTGCACGGGGCGTGGGTCACGGCGGTGGTGTTCACCGTGCTGAACGGGGCGCTGATGGCGGTGCGGGTGCGGTGCGAGGACGCCGCGCTCGCCGCCGCGTCCGGCGGGGGTGCCGCCGCGTGATCGACGTCCTCGTGGCGGGCGGCGGGCCCGCCGGGCTGGCGGCCGCCGTCCGGGCGGCCGGGCTCGGCCTGGAGGCGGTGGTGGTGGAGCCACGCCCGGTGCCCGTGGACAAGGCGTGCGGCGAGGGCATCATGCCCAGCGGGGTCGCCGCCCTGCGCGCCCTCGGGGTGGAGCCGGCCGGTCATCCGCTGCGCGGCATCCGCTATGTGCGCGGGACCCGGAGCGCGGAGGCGGACTTCACCGGTCCGGCCGGTCTCGGGGTCCGTCGCACCGTCCTGCACACGGCGCTGTACGAGCGGGCCATGGGGCTAGGGGTGCGTGTGGTGCCGGGGAAGGTCACCGGGGTCCACCAGGGTCCGGACCGGGTCACGGCCTGCGGACTGACGGCGCGCTGGCTGATCGCCGCCGACGGGCTGCACTCCCCCGTGCGCCGCGGGCTCGGCCTGGACGGTCCGGTGTCCCCGGTGCGCCGGTACGGACAGCGCCGGCACTTTCGCGTCGCGCCCTGGACCCCGTTCGTGGAGGTCCACTGGTCGGCACGCGGGGAGGCGTACGTGACCCCGCTGGGCGGGGATCTGGTGGGCGTGGCCGTCCTGAGCCAGGAGCGGCGCGCGTACGCGGACCAACTGGCGGACTTCCCGGGGCTGGCCGCCGTGCTGGCGGGCCGGGAGGACGGACCGGTGCGCGGGGCGGGGCCGCTGCGCCGGCGGGCGCGGACGCCGTGGGCGGACCGGGTGCTGCTGGCCGGTGACGCGGCGGGGTACGTCGACGCGCTGACCGGTGAGGGCGTCGCGCTGGCGGTGGCGACGGCGCGCGCGGCGGTGGACGCGGTGGCCGCCGGACGGCCGCAGGACTACCCGGCAGCCTGGGCACGGCTGACCCGGCGTCACCGTGTCCTGACGGCCGTCCTGTTGGCACTGGCCCGGCGTCCGGGAACGGCCCGGCTGGTGGTGCCCGCCGCGCACCGGGCCCCGGCGCTGTTCCGCACGGCGGTCCGGGCGCTCCAGTAGCGGCCACGCGGTGCGGGGCCGGTGACTGCGCACGGGTGGTTTCGGGGGACGTCCGGGTCCGGGGCGCCGGCGGAAGCCCTCCGCGGCGGCCGTGGTCCGCGTACCGTGGCGGGACCGTCACGGGAGAAAGGATTCCTCGATGGAATCAGGTCAGCACCCCACCGCCGCATCGGTGTTCGACGCGCTCGGCGCCGACTACGAGCGGGCGTTCGGCGCCTCGGCCGGACACCGCGCGTCGCTGGAGCGGCTGCTCGCGCGTCTCGGCCCGCACAGCCGGGTGCTCGACATCGGCAGCGGTACGGGACGGCCGACGGCGCAGACGCTGGCCGACGCCGGGCACCGGGTGCTGGGGGTGGATGTCTCGCCGGTGATGGTGGAGCTGGCCACCCGGCAGGTTCCGGGGGCGGAGTTCCGGTGCGCCGACATCCGCGAAGTCCCGCTGGAGGAGGGCGCGTTCGACGCGGTCTGTGTGTACTTCGCGCTGCTCCAGCTGTCGCGCGAGGAGCAGACCGGCATCCTGCGGACGGCCGCGCGGGCGCTGCGCCCGGGCGGCCATCTGGCGGTGGCGACGGTGCCGTTGGACGTGGAGGGGGTGGACGGCACGTTCATGGGCCAGTCGGTCAATGTGACCAGCTTCGGCGAGGACGCGTTCCTCGCGGCGGTCGAGAAGGCCGGGTTCACCGTGCTGGACCAGGAGAGCATCATGTTCGTCCCGGCGCTCCCGGAGGCGGTGCCGGAGCCGCAGCTGTTCCTGCTGGCGCGGCGGGACTGAGACCGGCGGCGGGACCGGGGCACCGGCCCCCGTCCCGCACCGCGTTCACACGGGCGGTGCGGCCTCGTCGAGGTCGGCCGCGTCCAGGGCGGCGGTGAGCCGGTCGAGGCGGGTGCGCAGGTCGTTGATCTCGTCGAGGCCGAAGCCGGTGGCGGCGGCGATGCGGCGGGGGACCAAGAGGGCCCGCTCGCGCAGGGCGGTGCCCTCCTCCGTGAGGTGCGCGTGCACCGAGCGCTCGTCCGCGGCGCTGCGCTCGCGGCGGACCAGCCCGGCCGCCTCCAGCCGCTTGAGGAGCGGCGACAGGGTCCCGGAGTCCAGGCGCAGATGCTCGCCCAGGGTCTTGACCGGGAGTTCGCCGTGCTCCCAGAGGACCAGCATCACGAGGTACTGGGGATAGGTGAGCCCCAGGTCCTTCAGGAGCACCCGGTAGACGCCGCCGAAGGCGCGCGAGGCGGCGTTGAGGGAGAAGCAGATCTGCCGGTCCAGACGGAGGTGGTCGGCCTCGGTCCCGGCGGTGGCCCCGTCCTGGTCCGGGCGGGCGGGGCTGGGTGTGGCGGTCATGGGCCCAGCATAGCTCCGCCGACTCCATTTGATTGTGCACAATTTAATTGTGTGCTTCACTTCAGGGGTGCGGGCGGAACCCCCGCCGGCACGGACCGAGAGGAACGGTTTCCATGGACGCGCTCTACACCGCCGTCGCCACCGCCACCCACGGCCGCGACGGCCGCGCCGTCAGCTCCGACGGCCGTCTCGACCTCCAGCTGGCCGTTCCGTCCGAGATGGGCGGCAACGGGCAGGGCACCAACCCGGAGCAGCTCTTCGCCGCCGGTTACGCCGCCTGCTTCGCGAGCGCGCTGGGCGTCGTGGGCCGCCGGGCGGGCGTGGACGTCACCGACGCCGCCGTGACCGGCGAGGTCGGCATCGGCAAGGAGGGCGAGGGCTTCGCCCTGGCGGTCACCCTGCGCGTGGAGCTGCCCGACACGCTCGACGCGGAGACCGGCCGCACGCTGGTCGAGCAGGCCCACCAGGTCTGCCCGTACTCGAACGCCACGCGGGGCAACATCCCGGTCGAGCTGGTCGTCGAGTAGCCGCCGCTCCCGCGGACGGCCGCGCGCCGTCCGCGCGGTCAGCCCGGCAGGGACAGGCCCCGGGAGACCCGGATCGCGCAGGACATCAGCCCGGACCTGACCAGGGAGGAGCGGTACATCCGGTCCGACCGGAAGGAGATCCCGAGCGAGCCCACCTGCTCCCCGCTGTACACCGGCACCGCGATGCAGGTCGTCCCCCGCGCGTACTCCTCGCGGTCCATGACCAGCGGCGGGGCGGCCGGGGAGTCGAGCTCCCGGAGCAGATCGTCGCGGTGCGTGAGGGTCCGCGGGGTCAGGCCCGTCAGCGTGTGCCGGGACAGGTACTCGGCGCGCGCCTCCTCGTCCAGCTCGCGCAGCACGCTCTTGCCGAGGGCCGTGGCGTGGCCGGCGTCCTCGAAGCCCACCCAGAGGTCGACCCTCGGGGTGCGCGCGCTGTCGACGATCTCCATGACCCGGATCTCGCCGTCCTCGTACAGCGTGAGGTAGACGGCGGCGGCGAGATCGTTGCGCAGGGCCGTCAGGGCGGGGCGGATCCGGCTCAGCGAGGCCGGTCCGCCCGCGTGGCCGCCGGCGCCCGGACCGCTTTCGGCGAGGGCGAAGGTGCCGTCCCCCAGCCGCGCCAGATAGCCGTCCCCGGCCAGCGCGGGCAGCAGTTCCTCGACCGCCGCCAGGGAGAGCCCGGCCGAGTGCGCAAGCTGCCGCGCGGTCGCCGCGCCGTGCTGCGCCCCGGCCGCGTCCAGCAGGCGGAGCGCACGCCTCACGGCGGCGACGGGCTCGGGGCCGGGGTGGTCAGCCATTCCCCCAGCATCACCCGGACGCCCGGGACCGGCAACGCGTCCCGGGCGTCCCCCGGGCGGACACCGATGCGCCCCGGTTCAGGCGGCGCGCCCGGCCCCGGTCCCCTGCGCGTCCTGCGCGTCCCCGGCGGCCCGCGCGTCCTCGCCCTCGCCCTCGCCCTTCCGAATCGTGCAGTACAGCGTGTCGTCGCGTACGTCGGCGACGATCGTGTCGCCCGGATCGGCCTCGCCGCCCAGGAGCAGCGAGGCCACCCGGTTGTCCAGCTCCGTCTGGATCGTCCGGCGCAGCGGCCGGGCCCCGAACTCCGGCTGGTGGCCGTGCGCGACGAGGAGCTTCTTGGCGGCCTCGGTCACGTCGAGGGTCAGGCCCTGGGCGCGGACGCGGTGCCTGCTGCCGTCCAGCAGGTGCTCGACGATGCGGGAGAGGTCGTCCTCGGTGAGGCTGTGGAAGACGATGATGTCGTCGATGCGGTTCAGGAACTCCGGCAGGAAACGTCCGCGCAACTCGCCCATCAGCTCGTCCTTGAGCTCGGCCGCGTCGCCCTCGTGGGCGAGGATGCGGTGGGCGCCGATGTTCGACGTCATGATGACGACGCAGTGCCGGAAGTCGACCGTGCGGCCCTGCGCGTCCGTGAGACGGCCGTCGTCGAGGATCTGGAGCAGCGTGTTGAAGACGTCGGGGTGCGCCTTCTCCACCTCGTCGAAGAGCACCACGCTGTACGGCATGCGGCGGACCTTCTCGGTGAGCTGGCCGGCCTCCTCGTAACCGACGTATCCGGGAGGCGCGCCGACCAGCCGGGCGACCGTGTGCTTCTCCTGGAACTCGCTCATGTCGAAGCGGATCATGCGGTCGTCGGCGCCGAACAGCAGCTCGGCGAGGGTCTTGGCCAGTTCGGTCTTGCCGACGCCGGTGGGGCCGAGGAAGAGGAAGGAGCCGACCGGCCGGTTCGGGTCGCCCATGCCCGCGCGGTTGCGGCGCACCGCCTCGGAGACCGCGGTGACGGCCTCGTCCTGGCCGACGATGCGGGCGTGCATCTCCTCCTCCAGCCGCAGCAGGCGTTCCTTCTCGCCCGCGGTGAGCTGGGAGACGGGGATGCCGGTGCGGCGGGAGACGATGTCGGCGATGTCCGCGGCGGTGACGGAGACGACGCCCTCGCGGCGTTCCTCGATCCCGGCGAGTTCGCCCTCCACCTCGGCGATCCGCCGCTTCAGGTCGGAGGCCTTCTCGAACTCCTCGGCGGCGACGGCCTGGTCCTTCTCGCGCCGCAGCTTGGCGAGACGGTCCTCGCGGCTGACGACCTCGGTGGAGCGGCCGGAGCTGCGCAGCCGGACGCGGGCGCCCGCCTGGTCCATCAGGTCGATCGCCTTGTCCGGCAGGAACCGGTCGCTGATGTAGCGGTCGGAGAGTTCGGCCGCCGCGGTGAGGGCGCCGTCGGCGAAGCGGACCTGGTGGTGCGCCTCGTAGGCGTCGCGCAGTCCTTCGAGGATCTGCACCGTCTCCTCGACCGTGGGTTCGGGGATGAGGACGGGCTGGAAGCGGCGTTCGAGGGCGGCGTCCTTCTCGACGTGCTTGCGGTACTCGTCGATCGTCGTCGCGCCGACCACGTGCAGTTCGCCCCGGGCGAGCGCGGGCTTGAGCATGTTGCCCGCGTCCATGGCGCCCTCGCCCGTGGCACCGGCGCCGACGACGGTGTGGAGTTCGTCGATGAACAGGATGATGTTCCCGCCGGACTGCTGGACGTCCTCGATGACCTTCTTCAGCCGTTCCTCGAACTGGCCGCGGTACTGGGCGCCCGCGACCATGCCGGACAGGTCCAGCGAGACGACCCGCTTGTCCCTGAGGCTTTCGGGGACCTCGCCGGCCACGATGCGCTGGGCCAGGCCCTCCACGATGGCGGTCTTGCCGACCCCGGGTTCGCCGATGAGCACCGGATTGTTCTTGGAGCGGCGCGACAGGATCTCGACGGTCTGCTCGATCTCCTCGCTCCGGCCGACCACGGGGTCGAGCCGCCCGGCGCGGGCCTCCTCGGTGAGGTCCCGGCCGAACTCGTCGAGGGTGGTGGCCGGCTGCTGCCCGCCCGCGGGGGCGCCCTCCGCGCGGGCCGCCTGCTCGGTGAGGCCGCGCAGTTTCCCGGTGTCCAGGTCCTGGGCCCTCAGGAAGCGGGAGGCGCCGGAATCGGGGTCCTCCAGGAGGGCGGCGAGGATGTGCTCGGGGCCGATGTACGAGACTCCGGCGGCCTGCGATCCCGCGTAGGCGGCGGCGAGGGTCCGCTTGGCCGCCGGGGTGAGCCCCGGCCGCGCGGACGGTTCCGCCGACTCGCGGGGCAGCACCTCGTCGATGCGGCCCGCGAGCGCGTCGGTGTCGACGCCCGCTCGGGTGAGGAGTCCGCGCGCGGGGTCGACCTGGGTGGCCGCCCACAGGAGGTGTTCGGTGTCGAGGTCGGTGGTGCCGTTCTCGGACGCCTTGCGGGTGGCGAGACCGAGCAGTTCGTGCGACGACTCGGTCAGCAGCCGTCCGATGGGCACCCGCTGCACGGCGGGCGGCGAGGAGGCCGGTGACATGCCGAAGAACCGGTCCAGCATCTCGCTGAAGGGATCGGACGATCCGAAGGGTGATCCGAACGCCATCGACATGGTCAGCTCCAGACGGGCGGCAGGGGGTCGTCTCCACTCAAACCCGAGGTCCACGCCTCCGCAAACGGAGAGGAACCGCCGCCCGGGACCGTTCGGCGGCCCCGGGCCGCGGCCCTCAGAGTCCTATGTCGCGGCTGGTCAGATCGGCCAGGGACTCCCGGCGCACCAGCAGCCGGGCCCGGCCGTCGCGGACGGCGACGACGGGCGGGCGGCCCACGGCGTTGTACGTGGAGGCCATGGACAGCTGGTAGGCCCCCGCCACCGGTACGGCGATCAGGTCCCCGGGGCGCACGTCCGCCGGCAGTTCCGCGTCGGCGGCCAGGACGTCGCCCGCCTCGCAGTGCCGTCCGACGACGGTCACCGCGCACGGGCCGGCGGTGGAGCGGCGGCCTATGAGCCGGGGCGCGTAGCGCACCCCGTACAGCGCCGGGCGGGGGTTGTCGCTCATCCCGCCGTCCACGGCCACGAAGACGCGTGGGCCGCTCCGCTTGACGGCGAGGACGCGGTAGACGGCGACGCCCGCGGGGCCGACCAGGGCGCGGCCCGGTTCGACGGTGAGCCGGGGGACGGGCAGTCCGGCGGCGGCGCACTCCTCGGACAGCGCGGCACGCATCAGGGCGCCGAGGTCCCTGATGTCCTGGGCGGGTTCGCCGGGGCGGTGGGCGACGGCGTGGCCGCCGCCCATGTCGAGTTCGGTCAGGACAATCCCGTGCCGGTCCCGGATCAGGGCCAGGGCGCCGACGGCCCGGCGCAGTGCGGTGAGGTAGGGCGCGGTGCCGGGGATCTGCGAGCCGATGTGGCAGTGCAGTCCGGTCAGGTGGAGCCGGGTCTGGCCGAGGACGCGGGAGACGGCGTGCAGGGCGCTGCCGTCGGTGAGGGAGAGGCCGAACTTCTGGCCGTCCGTTCCGGTGCGGACGGCCGCGTGCCCGCCGGCCTCGACGCCGGGGACGACGCGGAGGAGCACCTTCTGCCGGTCGCCGTGCGGGACGAGTGCGGCGAGACGGGCGATCTCCCCCGCGCTGTCGATGACGATGCGGCCGACGCGCAGGCGCAGGGCGGTGGCCAGGTCCTCGGGGGTCTTGGCGTTGCCGTGCAGCAGGACGCGGTCGGGCGGGAAGCCGGCGGTGACGGCGAGTTCCAGCTCTCCGGCGGAGCAGACGTCGAGGCCGAGCCCCTCGTCGCGTATCCAGTGCACGAGGGCGCGGCACAGGAAGGCCTTCGCGGCGTAGGCCACCTCGGCGCCGGGGAAGGCCTCGCGGTAGGCGCGGCAGCGGCGGCGCACCTCGTCCTCGTCGAGGAGGTAGAGGGGGGTGCCGAAGCGTTCGGCGGTGCGGGCGAGCGACACCCCGGCGACGGCGACGTCCCCGTGGGCGGTGACGCGGGCGGAGGCGGGCCAGACGGAGAGTCCGGCCGGGGGGCGGGTACGGGTCGCCGTGGCGGTCCCCGTGGGTTCTGGGGTCATGGCGGGCTCCTCGGCGGGTCAGGCGGTCGGGGCGGGCACGAGGGGCGGGGCGGCGGGGACCCGGACGGGAGCGGCGCCGTGGGGGCCCCGGGCCGGGCGGCCGGCCGGTGTCCCGGCGGGGGCGGGGGCCGCGAGGGGCGGGTCGACGACGAGGCCGATGCCGTCGAGCGGTGCGAGGAGGGAGCGGAGGGCCGCCTCGGAGAGCCGGGTCCAGTCCTGCCGCCGGCCCAGGGTCCGGGTGAGGCGCGGTGCGCTGGTGAAGGCGACGGCGGTGCGCGCGCCCAGCGGGGTGCGGAACAGGCGGACGCGGTCGGCCGGGTGTCCGTGCCGGACCGGAACGTACAGCGCTCCGGTCCGGCCGGTTCGCAGCGGGTCGGGGTCCTCGGCGTGCGGGTGGTCGTTCATGGCTCTCCTCGTGGGGCGTCGCGCCGGCCCGGTCGGCCGGACGCTCGCTTGCGACGCTAGATCCGCCGTGGGGCCGGTGGGTGTTCCGTTGACGTTCCCCTGATCCGTAACGGCCGCTCCCTGACGTGGGTTTGACGTGGCCGGATCCATCTCACCCCCTAAGAACTTAGGTTAGGCTCAGCTAACCTATCGAACCGAGGGAGTGGACCATGGAACCGGCCGGTGCGCACCACCGTGTGATCGTCGTCAAGTTCGGCGGCCACGCGATGGTCGACGCGAGTCTGCAACGGCAGTTCGCCCGGGACGTCGTGGAGCTGTGGCGCGGCGGGCTGCGCCCGGTCGTCGTGCACGGTGGCGGCCCGCAGATCAGCGCGATGCTGGAGCGCCTCGGGCTGGAGTCACGGTTCGAGGCGGGGCTGCGGGTGACCACCCGGGAGACGATGGACGTGGTCCGCATGGTGCTGTCCGGGCGCATCCAGCGGGAGCTGGTCGGGGAGATCAACGCCCACGGTCCGTTCGCCGTCGGGCTGACGGGCGAGGACGCGCACACCATGACGGCCGTGCGGCGCACGGCCGGGCCGGACGGCCGGCCCGTGGACATCGGGCTCGTCGGGGATGTCGTGGACGTCAGCCCCGGCATGGTGCGGGGGCTGCTGGACCGGGGCCACATCCCCGTGGTCTCCCCCGTGGCCCGGGGCGAGGACGGGCGGGTCTACAACGTCAACGCCGATCTCGCCGCCTCGGCGCTGGCCGTGGCACTGCGGGCCGAACGGCTGGTCGTGCTGACCGACGTCCCGGGCCTGTACGCGGACTGGCCGCACAGCACCGAGGTGATCGGGCGACTGACGGCGGACGCGCTGGCCGGGATGCTGCCCGGACTGGCGAGCGGAATGCTGCCGAAGATGGAGGGCTGCCTGAGGGCGGTGCGCGGCGGGGTCGGCCGGGCCAGGGTGGTCGACGGCCGGGTGGAGCACGCGCTGTCGCGGGCCGTCGCGGACGAGGAGGGCCACGGCACCACCGTGGTCCCCGGCAGCGCCGCCCCCTCCCCCGCCCTCACCGCGTAACACCCTTGTTCAGAGGGCCCGTCGGAGAATCCGGGCGCCGCGCCGGGGGTCCAGCTCGCGCACCCAGGCACGCGGCGCCCGGTCCGGTTCGGCGGAGATGAATCCGTACCGGCCGAACAGCCGGCCGTCCCCGGTCGTGGCGGTGAACAGGGCGGTCAGCGACCGGGAGCGCGCCCGGTCCAGGACGGAGCGCAGCAGCGCGCCGCCCAGGCCGCCCCCCTGCCGCCCGGCGGCGACGCAGAAGTTGTACAGGACACCCGCACTCCCCTCGGCGCCGTCGGCGGCGGCCGGGTACACCCGCAGGCCGACACAGCCGTCGAAACCCCCGCCCGGCCCGCGCACCACCAGGAAGTCGGCGGCGCGCGCCGCGTACAGGGAGACCGGGCGCTCGCGCAGGGCCCCGGTGCGCACGAACGGCCGTGACAGCGCCGCGAGTCGGGCGGCGTCGTGCGGCCCGGCGGACCGCACGACGGGGGGCGGGGCGAGGGCCGGGGCGAGGCTCAAGGTCAGCGCTCCGCGGGCGTCACGAGCGAACGGGGCCGCAGATCCGTCCAGTTGGCCTCGACGTACTCCACACAGGCCGCGCGGGTGTTCTCCGGGAAGGCGACCGTCCAGCCGCCCGGCACCTGCGCGAAGGACGGCCACAGCGAGTGCTGGCCCTCGTCGTTGACCAGGACCAGGAACCGGCCGTCGGGATCGTCGAAGGGATTGGTGCTCATGCGGATGCGCCTCCTCGATACGGACAGGGAGGTCAAACTTAGGTTAGGCTCCCCTTAATTGAGAGGAGCTTAGCTCTTTCTCTTTCCCTTCCACAAGGAGACAGCGATGCCCCCGGAAACCGAACGGCTCAGGCCGTGACCGCCGCAGCGGACTCCCCCTTCGCCGCGTTCGGCCTGCCCGGCGTCCCGGGCTCGGACGCCTTCTGGGCGGCGGCGCGCACGCCCGCGTACGCCCCGTCCGACGACGGCTGGACCGCCCTGTTCCTGTGGCGCGGCCCGGCGCCCGCGGCCCTCTGCTTCGAGGGCGTGTCCGAGCCGCTGCCGCTGCGCCGCTGGGGCCGAACGGACTGCTGGTACACGGAGGTGGACCGGCCCCGACGGCTCTGGTCCACCTACTGGTTCCTCGTGGACGGCGACGCGTACGCCGACCCGTTCAACCCGGTCGGGGCCGGCCCGGACCGTTCGCTCACCGCGACCCCGGACACCCCGCCCGCGCCCCACTGGCCGCTCCTGGGCGCCGACGACGTCCTGCCCGTGCCGCTCACCCGGCTGCGCTGGAACAGCGCCCGGCTGGGCGGGCGGCGCACCGTGCGCGTCCATCCGGTGGCCGGGGGCGGGCCGGTGGTGCTGCTGCTCGACGGGGACGACTGGCTCCATCTCCATCCGGCCATGACCGCGTTCGACGCGGCGGCCGAGGAGGGGGCGGTGCCGCCCGTCACGCTCGTCTTCCTGCCCGCAAAGGACCGGGTGGCCGAATTCACCTGCCGGCCCGCGCTGTGGGAGGCCGTCCGCGACGAACTGCTGCCGCTGGTCGCCGGATCGGGCGTGGTCGCGGACACCGGCCGGATGGTGGTGGCCGGACAGAGCCTGGGCGGGCTCTCGGCGCTGTACGCGGCGCTGGAGTTCCCCGGCCTCGTCTCGCGCGTCGCCTGCCAGTCGGGGTCCTTCTGGTGGGGGCCCGGGGTCATGGACCTGGCCGATCCGCTCGGCGGGCCGGTGGGGGGCGCGCTCGCCGCGCGGCTGCGGGAGCTCCCCGCTCTGTCGGGGCTGCGGATCGCCTTCGACGTGGGCGAGCACGAGGAACGGATGCTGCCGCACTGCGCACCGGTGGAGGCGCTGACCGAGGAGGCGGGCGCCACCGTCCGCGTCTCCCGGTCCCCGTCCGGTCACGACCGCGCGGGCTGGCGGCACGCCCTGCTCCGGGACGTCGCCTGGGCCCTCGGCTGAACCGGGCCCCGCTGAACCGTGGCCGGGGAGCCGTCCGGCACCCCGGCCACGGTTCAGCGGGCGACCGCCCGGCAGTACGCCTCGTCGCGGGCCAGGAGGTTGCGGTGGGTGTCCTCGGCCGCGACGACGCCGTCGTCCAGGACGAGCACCCGGTCGGCGGCGTCCAGCACCGCCGGGCTGCTGGTGAGCACGACGGTGGTGCGGCCCCGGCGCAGCGTCGCCAGATTGCGCGCGATGAGCTGCTCGGTGACCGCGTCCACCGCGGTGGTCGGATCGTGCAGCACCAGGATCTCGGCGTCGGCGGCGAGCGCGCGGGCCAGCGAGAGGCGCTGGCGCTGGCCCCCGGAGAGGTTGGCGCCCCGGTCGCGCACGGCGTGGTCCAGCCCCTCGCGGTGCAGGGCCACCACATCGGTGAGCATCGACGCCTCCACGGCCTCCGCCACGTTCCGCGCGGTGCCCGAGGGGTCGATGTTGCTGCGCAGGGTTCCCGCGAAGATCTCCGCGTCGTACGGGTTCACCAGCAGGTGCCCGCGGACCGCCTCGACCGACAGCTCCGCGAGCGGCACCCCGCCGAGGCGCACCTGACCCTCGTAGGCCGCGGGGGGCACGTTCAGGGCCAGCACCGCGACGAGATCGGCGGCCGCGCGGGGCCGGTAGGCGGTGATCGCCACGAACTCGCCGTCCGCGACCCGCAGTTCCAGTCCGCTCAGCTCCCCGTGGCGGACCCCGTGGAGTTCCAGGTCCCCGCCGGGCGGCGGACCGGGCCGCTCCGGTGCGGCGAGCGGCGGTGCGCCCAGCACCAGGGCCATCCGTTCGGCGGAAGCGCGGGCCATCATCACGTACTTGGGCATCTCCGAGAACATCTTCAGCGGGTCCATGATGAACTGCGCGAGGCCCACGGCCATGACGAGCTCCCCGATGGTGATCCGCCCCTCGAAGGCCAGCCGGCCGGCCGTCAGCGTCACGGCGGCGGCCAGGGCCGCGTTGAGGGCGAGGGCGACGCCCGCGTAGGCCCCGTTGACCCGGGCGACGGTGATCGCCTGCCGCTTGGCCTCCGTACTGACCTCGCGGTACGAGACGTACGCGGCGTGGTTGCCGCCGAAGCCGTGCAGCGGGCGCAGACCGGTGATGAGGTCGGCGACCTTGGCTCCGGCGCGGGCGACCCGGGCCTGCTGTTCCTGGGTGCTCGCGCCGATCCGGCGGGACATCACGCTGAGGATCGACAGGATGACGACGGTCCCCACGATCACCAGCAGGCCGAGGACGGGATGCGCGAGTCCCAGCGCGACCGCTGCCACGAGCACCGCGACCAGGGAGCTGATCAGCAGCGGCACCACCTCGATGATGTCGGCGGTCGAGTCCGCGTCCTCGGTGGCGATGGTCAGCACCTCGCCGGACTTCAGACCGCCGTCCCGGCCCACGGGCTGCAGTCCGCAGGAGGCGACCTCGACCCGCCAGCGGTGCGCCTCGGTCGTGTTGGCCTTCTGGAGCACCCGCATGCCGAACCGCCAGGACAGCGACACCGTCGTGATGATGACGGCCAGCGCCCCGATCGCGAGCCCCAGCGAACCGGCGCTCCGCTCGCGCAGGGTGTGCTCGACGATCAGGCCGAGGGCGATGGGGAACGCCGTCTCGCCCGCCTGGTAGAGCCCCATCAGGACGGTGCCCCGGGCCATGGCGCCGATGTTGCGGCGCAGCGCGGTCCGCAGGATGGCGGCGCCCGGGGCGGTCCGCCGCTTCTCAGGAGTGTGCATCGAGGTGACCGGCAATCGCTTCGGGGGTTCGCAGGGTGAGCAGTTCGCGGATCGTGATCACCGGACCGTACTCCCGGCGCAGCAGCCCGACCAGCCGGACCGCGACCATGGAGTGTCCGCCGAGGGCGACGAAGTCGCTGACCGCGCCGACCTCGTCGTCGTCCAGGTCCAGCGCCTCGCCGAAGAACGCGCAGACCTCGGTCTCGGTGCCGGGGCGCGGCGCCCGGTCGGCGGTGCCGGTCAGGACGCCCAGGGGCCGGGCGGGCGGGAGCGCCTTGGTGTCGGCCTTGCCGTTGACGGTCAGCGGGATCCGGTCGACCTCCGCGTAGTGGGTGGGGCGCAGGAAGTCGGGGAGCGAGGCGCCCACCTCGTGCGCCACGTCGGCCAGTTCCGCGCCGTCGAGCACCAGATAGGCGGCGAGCAGGTACGTCCCCTCGGTCGTGGGGTCGGGCTGGGCGACGGCGGCGGCGAAGCGGACCGCCGGGTGCGCGGCGAACGCGGCCTCCACCTCGCCGGGCTCCACCCGGTGGCCCCGGATCTTGACCTGCTGGTCGGTGCGGCCCAGATAGCTCAGATTGCCGTCGGGGCGCCGGACGACCAGGTCGCCGGTGCGGTACATGCGGGTGCCGGGCGCGGCGAACGGGCAGGCGACGAACCGTTCGGCCGTGAGCCCCGGCTGTCCGAGGTAGCCGCGGGCGATGCCCACGCCCGACACGTACAGCTCGCCCGGGGCCCCGTCCGGCAGCGGACGCAGCCACGGATCGAGCACGTACACCTCCGTGTTGTCGATCGGTACGCCGACAACCGGGTCGGGGCACTCGAAGGTGCCGACGCCGAGGGTGTTGATGGTGTACTCGGTCGGCCCGTAGAGGTTGTAGCCGACCGTGCCCCGTGTGGTGGCGAGCCGCTGCCAGAGGGAGGGGGTGACGGCCTCGCCGCCCAGCAGCACCAGGGCGGGCCGCCGCTCCGGGTCGTCGAGCAGTCCCTCCGCGACCAGCTGGCCGGCGTAGGTCGGGGTGACGTTGACGACGTCGATGCCGTGCTCGCGGCAGTAGGCGACCAGCCGGGGCGCGTCGCGGCGCAGTTCCTCGTCGCAGATGTGCACCTCGTGGCCGTCGGCCAGCCAGAGCAGTTCCTCCCAGGACATGTCGAAGGCGAACGACACGGTGTGCGCGATGCGGAAGGTGCGGTGGCCGTGCTCGGCCAGGACCGGTTCGAAGATCCGCCGCTGATGGTTGATCAGCATGTTGGTGAGTCCGGCGTACTCGGTCACGACCCCCTTCGGCCGGCCCGTCGAGCCAGAGGTGAAAATCGTGTACGCGGGGTGGCGCAGCCGGTCCGGGTCGTCGGGGTCGAAGGTGCGCAGCGGCTCGGCGGGCGGCAGCGGGCGGTCCAGTTCGATGAGGTCGCCGGTCAGCCGGGGGGCGACCGCGCTCACCGTGAGGATCGTGTCGGGGCGGGCCTCGTCGAGGATCGCGGCGATCCGCTCGTCCGGGTGGTCGAGTTCGAGGGGCACGTAGGCGGCGCCGGTCCGCAGGACCGCGAAGAGCGCCACCAGGGAGTCGAGGGAGCGCGGGACGGCGAGGGCGACGGTCCGCTCGGGTCCGATGCCGCGGGCGGCGAGCACGCCCGCGAGGGCCCGGCTGCGGTCGCGGAGTCCGCCGAAGGTGAGGGTCGCGCCGTGGGCGACCAGGGCGGTCCGCTCCGGGTCCCGGTCGGCGGCCGTGTCGAAGCGGTCGACGACGGTGTCCGTGCCGATGTCCGTGGCCTCGGCGGGCGCCGCGGTCGTGCCGAGTGCGGGCAGGGCGCCGAGCGGTCCGGTGGCGGACGCCAGGTCCTCCAGGACGCGCAGATAGCCGTCGAGCAGGTCCCGGGCCCGTTCCGGGTCGTCCTCGCGGTGCTCCAGCTTGACGGTGAGCTGTTCGCCGGGGGTGACGACCCAGGTGAAGGGGTAGTGCGTCGAGTCGTCGGCCCGTACGGAGGTGATGCCGTGGCGGGTGTTCATCGCGGCGAGCGCGTCGAGGTCCAGGAAGTTCTGGAGCACGAACAGGTTGTCGAACAGGGTGTCGTGCCCGGCGGCCCGCTGGATCTCGCCGAGCCCCAGGTGCTCGTGCTCCATCGCCGCGGTCCGGCTCTCCTGGATGTCCGTCAGGTACTGCCGGACGGTGGTGTCGGGCCGGGCGCGGGTCCACATCGGCACGGTGTTGAGGAGGACGCCGACGATGTCGGAGAGGCCCTCGCCGTCGCGTCCGGAGACGGTCACTCCGAACACCGCGTCGGCGCGCCCGGTGTGCGCGCCGAGCAGCAGGCCGAACGCGCCGGTCAGCACCGTGTTCAGGGTGACGCCGTGGGTCCTGGCGGCGGTGCGCAGCCGGTCGGAGAGTTCGGCGGACAGGGTGCGGACGAGCGGGACGGGCAGGGTGTCGGTGAGGACGGGCCGGGTCCCGGCGAGCAGGGTGGGCCCGGTGAGCGGGGCGAGGTGCGCGGCCCAGAAGCGTTCGGCGCCGGACGGGTCGCGGCCGGCGAGTTCCCGGACGTGGTCCTCGAAGGCGGGCCGGGCCGGGGCCGTGTCGAGCGGTTCGCCCGCCAGGACGCGGCGGTAGGCCTCGAAGAGGTCGCGCAGCAGGATCTCCCGCGACCAGCCGTCCCACAGGAGCAGGTGGTAGCTCAGCAGCAGGGAGTCGCACCCGCCGGGCAGCCGCAGCACGGTGAGCCGGACCAGGGGCGGGCGCGCGGCGTCGAACCCGGTGGCGCGGTCCTCGGCGCACAGGGCGTCCGCCTCGGCCTGGCCGGCCACCTCGACGACGTGCACGGGAACGCGCCGCCCCGCCCGGAGGAGCTGTACGGGGTCGCCGTCGTCGTCGGTGGTGAATCCGGCGCCGACGCCGGGGTGCCGGGCGATCACGGCCGCCATGGCCTCGGCGAGGGCGTCGGGGTCCAGGCGCCGGTCGAAGGCGAAGCGGCTCTGGGCCACGTAGTGTCCGGCGGTGTCCGCGTCCGCCAGCTGGGCCTGGAAGTACAGGCCGCGCTGGAGCGGGCCGACCGGCGCGGTGCGCTCGGCCGTGGCGGCGGCGTCCGCGATCTGCTCCAGCGCGGACCGCCAGTGCGCGGCCGGGTCGCCGGGGAGGGTGTCGGCCAGCAGGAAGGTGGCGTGCAGCCGTCCGGTGGTGTCGTCGGTCCAGGCGTTGACCTCGACGGCGTACGGCGCGCCCTCGTCCGCGCCGGCGATCGCGGGCGCCCGGGACTCGCCGCCCCGTCCCAGGTAGTTGAAGAGCACCTGCGGGCGGGCGGTCAGCAGCGGGGCCGTCTGCGGGTTCAGGTAGCGCAGTCCGCCGTACGCGAGGTGGCCGTCCTCGTCGGGCTGGCGGGCGGCCAGTTCGCGGGCGGCCTCGACCGGGTCGGTGTGCGCGGTGAGCCGGACGGGGGCGATCGCGGTGAACCAGCCGACCGTGCGGCTGTAGTCGTGGTGGTCCGCGACGGGGACCCGGCCGTGCCGCTCCAGGTCGATGGCGAGATCGGTGGGGGTGGGCTGGATGCGGGTCAGGGCGGTGCGCAGAGCGCCGCAGAGCAGTTCGGTCGGGCCGAGGCCCAGCGCGGCCGGCGCGGTGCGCGTCACGCGGTCGCTGGTCTCCGGGTCGAGAACCACGGTGGTCTCGCGCAGCCCGGTCACGGCGGGCAGCAGCGGGGGCGCGGCGAGCACCGTCGTCCACGGGGCCGGGTCCCCGCCCGCCGTCGCGGCCCGGGTGGCCAGCGCCTCGGCGTACTCGGCGTAGGACGTGGTGGGCGGCGCGAGCGGCTCCCCGTGCAGGGCGGTGTCCAGGTCGTCCAGGAGGATCAGCCAGGAGACCGCGTCCACGGCGAGGTGGTGCGCGGTGACGACCAGGGTCCGGCTCGCGGCGATCCAGGAGAACGCGACGGTCTCACCGCGCTCCGGATCGAGCCGCCCGGCGGCCTCGTTCGCGACGGCGGTGACGGTCGTCCCGCCCGTGTCCGTGGGCGTGCCGTCGTCCGTGCCCGGCCGCGCGACGGAGACCGGGCGGGGGGCCTCGGTCCGCAGCGACCAGACGCCGTGGCGGACGTCCAGGACGAGCCGGAGCATCGGATGGGCGGCCACGACCGCGGTCACGGCGCGCTCGATGTCCGCGAGCGCGACGCCCTCGGGGACGGTCAGCGCGCGGGCCTGGGCGAACCGGGCCAGGGAGCCGCCGAGTTCGCGCCGGCGCAGCACGACCGGGGTCGGGACGACCGGTCCGTCCGCGCGGCGTTCCCGGGCGGCGGGGGCGGGCCCCGGTGTCCGCGCCGCCAGATGGGCGGCGAGCGCGCGCGGGGTCTTGTGGAGGAAGACGTCCCGGGGCGCGATGGCCAGGCCGAGGGCGCGGGCCCGGTTGATCACGGTGATGGCGAGGATGCTGTCGCCGCCGGCCGCGAAGAAGTCGGTGTCGGCGTCCACGTCGGCGTCCGGCAGCCCGGCGGCGAAGACCGCCGTCAGGGCGTCGAGCGCGGCGCCGTCCGGGGCGGCGGGCGTGCCGGGGCCCGCGGCGGCCGGGGCCTCGTCGCGGGCGGCGGCCTCGGCCAGTGCCCTGCGGTCCAGCTTGCCGTTGACGGTCAGCGGCAGCGCGTCGACCCCGCGCGTGCGGCCGGGCACCATGTGCGCGGGCAGCGTGGCGGCCAGCAGGGCGGTGAGGCCGTCCGGGACCCGGCCGACGATGTGCGCGACGAGGTGGTCGCCCTCGTCCGCCACGGTGACGGCCGCGTCGGTGACGCCGTCGAGCGCCCTGATCGCGGACTCGACCTCGCCGAGTTCGATCCGGAAGCCCTTGAGCTGCACCTGGTCGTCGGCGCGTCCGGCGAACTCCAGCTCGCCGTCCAGGGTGCGGCGCGCCAGATCGCCCGTGTGGTACATCCGGGAGCCGTCGGCGGCGAACGGGTCGGCGACGAAGCGGCCCGCGGTCAGCCCGGTCCGCCCCAGATAGCCCAGCGCCACCTGGTCGCCCGCGACATAGATCGCGCCCACCCGGCCGGGCGGGACGGGCCGCAGCCGTTCGTCCAGCAGATGGGTCGTCAGGCCGGGGACGGGTCCCCCGATGGGGCTGACGTCGGCGATGAGGTCGTCGTCACCGAGCACCCGGTGGGTGACGTGGACGGTGGTCTCCGTGATGCCGTACATGTTGACGAGTTCAGGCCGGGCCGTGCCGTACCGCTCGGTCCAGCCGCGCAGCCGCGCCGGGTCCAGGGCCTCGCCGCCGAAGACGATCCGGCGCAGCGAGGTGACGGGCTCGGCCGCGTGCCGGTCGGCCTCGATGAACCGGTAGAACGCCGAGGGGGTCTGGTTGAGCACAGTCACGCCACGCTCGCGGACCAGCCGGTGGAAGTCCACCGGAGAGCGCGTCAGGGCGTAGTCCGGCACCAGCAGTTCGCTGCCGTGGACGAGCGCGCCCCACAGCTCCCAGACCGCGAAGTCGAAGGAGTACGAGTGGAACTGGACCCAGACGTCGTCCGGGCCGAAGCCCATCGCCGGGCGGGTGTGCGCGAGGAGCGCCACCACGGCGGAGTGCGGGACGGCGACACCCTTGGGGCGGCCGGTGGAGCCCGAGGTGTAGATGATGTACGCCGGGTCCCCGGGTCCGGGCCGTGCGGCGGCCGGAGCGGGGGTCGCGACGGCCTGTCCTTCCTCTCCCGGCACGAGGACCCGGGCCGGGGAACCGGCCCTCTCCAGGAGGCGGGTGAAGCGCTCGCGCTGCGCGCGGTCGACCAGGACGGCCTCGGGGGCGGCGTCCTCAAGGACGTACGCCAGCCGTTCGTCGGGGTAGGCCAGGTCGAGCGGTACGTACGCGCCGCCGGCCGAGACGACGGCGAGGAGGGCGACGACCTGGTCGAGGGAGCGGTCCACGGCGACGGCGACGCGGGTCCCCGGCGCGACGCCGGCCGCGCGCAGGGTGTCCGCCAACGCGTCCTTGGCCGTCGCGAGTTCGCCGTAGGTGAGGGAGCGGGTGGAGCCCTCCAGGGCGCACTGGGTGACGGCGACGGCCGCCGGGGCGCGGCGTGCGGCGGCGTCGAACAGCGCGTCCAGGGTGGTCGGGGCGAACGGCTCGGGGCGGCGGACGTCCTCGGCCGCGATCTCCGCGACCGGGGTGTCCGGCCGGGTGAGCAGTGCGGTGAGGGTGCGCAGGAAGCGGTCGAGGAGCGCGGCGGCGCCCTCGGTGCGCAGGAGCGCGCCGTCGTGGATGAGGTTGAAGCGGGGCCCACCCCCGGGGTCGCGTTCCACGACGAGGGTCAACGGGTAGTGCGGGGCGCCCTCGTTGACGATCCGGGTGATCGCGAGCGTGTCGCCGGGGCTGCGCAGGGCCTCGATGTCCGTGGCGACGTCGAACACCACCAGGGTGTCGAAGCGGGCGCCGGTGCGGCGGCCGAGGGCCGCGGGCGAGACGTGCTGGTGGGGCAGGACGGCGCTCTGGTGCGCGCGCACGGCGGCGAGGAGGTCCGCGGCGGTCGTGGTGGCGGTCCACCGGGCCCGGACCGGGATGGTGTTGATGAACAGGCCGACCATGTCCGCGATGCCCGGGACATCGGCGTCGCGGCCGGAGACGGTGGAGCCGAGGACGACGTCCCGGGCGTGCAGCAGGGAGCCGAGCGTCACGGCCCAGGCGCTGTGCACGGCGACGCTCAGGGGCACTCCGGCCGCGCGGACGACCGCGTCGATGTCGGCGTCCGGGACTCGGACGCAGTCGGCGAAGCGGTCGGAGGGGGTGTGCCCCTCGGCCACGAGCGAGGGGCCGGGCAGGCCGGCCAGTTCCTCGTCCCAGACGCGGTCGGCCGCCGCGTCGTCGTGGGCGGCGAGCGCGTGCACGTAGTCGGCGAAGCCGCCGGTGCGGTACTCGCCGCCCGGCCGGTGGTACTCGGCCAGCAGGGTGCGCAGCATCGGCGGGACCGACCAGCCGTCGGCGACGATGTGGTGCACGGTCTGCACGAGCACGGTGCGGCCGGGGCCGCCGCGGACCAGGGTGCAGCGCATCAGCGGCCCGGTGGCCAGGTCGAATCCGGCGCGGCGGTCCGCCTCGGCGAGGGCGGCGATCTCGGCGTCGGTGATGCCGGGGCGCTCCAGCACGGTGAAGGGCGCCTCGACGCCGCTCTCCAGGACGGAGACGACGCGGCCGTCGGCCAGGGCGACGAACCGTGCGGCGAGGTTCGGGTAGAGCGCGAGGAGCCGGGTGGCGGCCGTCGCGAGCCGGTCGGCGTCCACCTCCCCCTCCAGGGTGAGCAGTTGCTGTTCGACGTAGCTGCCGGCTGAGTCGTCGTCGTAGACGGAGTGGAAGTACAGACCCTCCTGAAGCGGGGTCAGCGGCAGGATGTCGCGCAGGGCGGGGCCGTCGAGCGCGTCGACGTCCTGCTGGGTGAGCGGGAGCGCCGGGAAGTCACCGGGCGAGTGGCCGCCGTCTTCGAGGGCGGCGATGCCCGTCAGGGCCGTACGCAGATGGCCGGCGATCGTGGTGATGTCGTCGTCGGTGAAGACGCCGTCGGGCCAGGTGATCGTGGTGACGAGGGCGTATCCGTCGCCGCCGTCGCCGGCCGGTTCGGCGATGAGGTTGAACTCCAGGGCGCGCGGCAGGCGCATCCCGGGGTCGCGCTTCTCGCCGAGCTGTCCGGTGGCGGTGGCGAGCTGCCAGTCCCCGGCGGTGCCGGAGTCGAAGCGGCCGAGGTAGTTGAAGAGGACCTGCGGGGCGGGGGCGTCGAACGGGGTGTCGTGGAGATGGCGCAGCACGCCGTAGGAGAGTCCGTTGGAGGGGACCCGGGCCAGTGCGTCCTTGACGGCCTTGAGGGCGGCGGTGAGGTAGCCGGGCGCGGTGAGGTCGGCGGCGGTGCCGGGGTCGACGGTCACCGGGAACAGGGTGGTGAACCAGCCCACGGTGCGCGAGAGGTCGGGTTCGGGGCCGGTGACGAAGCGCCCTTCGCGGCCGTGGCCCTCCAGTTCGATGTGGGCGAAGGTCTGGTCCTGGCCGAGGTCGCGGCGCCACCGGGCCAGGGCCACGGCCAGGGCCGTGAGCAGGACGTCGTTGACGCCGGCGTGGAAGCGGGCGGGGACGTCGCCGAGCAGCGCGGCGGTGGTGGCGGGGTCGAGGGTGAGCGTGCGGGCGCGTTCGCGGGCGACGGTGTCGGACGCGGTGAGGGCGCGCCGGCCGAGCGGCCGGTCGGGGCCGGGCAGCGGGCGGTCCCAGTGGGCGCGGTCGGCGTCGAAGGCGGTGTGTTCCAGCAGTTCGGTCCAGCGCCGGAACGAGGTTCCGGCCGCGGTGTCGTCCACGGGTTCACCGGCGGTGTACCGACGCCATCCGGTGGTCAGGTCGTCCATGAGGATCCGCCAGGACACTCCGTCGACGACGGTGTGGTGGACGACGATCACCAGCTGCCGGTCCCCGGGCCGCCGGACGGCGCGCAGCATCACGCCCCGGTCGGGGGCGAGCGCGCGGGTGGCGAGGTCGACGCAGGCGTCGAGGGGCAGGTCGCTGCTCTCCCAGCCGGCGACGGCCTCGTCCGCCCCCGGTATCTCGAACCCCCAGTGGTCGCCGCGCACCAGCCGGGCGCGGAGCACGGCGTGGCGGCGCACCAGCGCGGTGAGGAGCGTGTCGAGGGCGTCGTCGGTCAGCCCGGCCGGGGTGTTCAGGACGACCGACTGCACGAAGCCGTCGACGGCGTCGGTGGTGGTGCCGAGCCAGCGCACGACGGGCGAGCCGGTGACGGCGCCGGTCGCCACGTCGTCGGACGCGGCGGCCGGTTCCTCGCGGCTCGCCACGGCGGCGAGCGCGCCGACGACGCCGTGGGTGAAGATCTGCCGTGCCGTCACATGGAGGCCCGCCTCGCGCAGGGCGCTGAGCAGGGAGATCGCCAGGATGCTGTCGCCGCCGAGCCGGAAGAAGTCCTGGTCCGTACCGACCTCGTCGAGGCGGAGCACGGTGGCGACGGCGGCGCAGACGAGCCGTTCGTTCTCGGTGGCGGGGGCGAGGACCGGGCCGGTCGTGACGACGGGGTCGGGCAGGGCCGCGCGGTCGGTCTTGCCGTTGGCCGTGAGGGGGAACGCGGTGAGGACGACCAGATGGGCGGGGACCATGTAGGCGACCATGTGGTCCTCGGCCCAGGCCTTGACGTCGTCGGCGGCCAGGTCCTCGTGTCCGGCGGCGGGGATCACGTAGCCGACGAGGTAGCTGCCGCCCGCGGTGTTCTTCCGGGCGACGACGCAGCTGTGCCGTACGCCGGGGTGTTCGGCGAGGCCCGCCTCGACGTCCTCCAGCTCCAGGCGCATGCCGCGGATCTTGACCTGGTTGTCGGCGCGGCCGAGGAAGTCGAGCGTGCCGTCGGGGGCGTAGCGGGCGAGGTCGCCGGTCCGGTAGAGGCGTGATCCGTCGGTGGCGAAGGGGTTGGCGACGAAGCGGGAGGCGGTCAGCGCGGGTGCGTTGACGTAGCCGCGGCCCAGGAGGAAGCCGCCGACGTAGAGTTCGCCGCCGACTCCGGTGGGGACGGGGCGCAGTTCGTCGTCGAGGACGTAGAGCCGGGTGTTGGGGTTGGCCCGGCCGATCGAGGTCGACAGGCGTTCGGCGGCGCCCCGGTAGATGACGTGGGAGACCCCGATCGTCGTCTCGGCGGGGCCGTAGCCGTGGTACATCGGGATGTCCAGGCGGGTGCGGAAGCGCTCGTACAGTTCGGGGGTCAGCACCTCTCCCCCGCACCACACGTGCCGCAGGCTGTCCAGCCGGCCGGAGTCGCCGGCGATCTCCAGCAGGACGTCCAGCATGGAGGAGACGAGATAGGTGAAGGTGACGCGTTGCGCGGCGATGACGCCGAGGAGGTGGTGCGGGTCGCGTTCGCCGTCGGGGCGCAGGACGACCACCCGGCCGCCGCTCACCAGCGGGAGGAAGATCTCGTTGATGGAGATGTCGAACGAGAGCGGCGCCTTGAACAGCGAGGCGTCGTCGTGCCCGAAGCCCAGGATCTCGTTCACCTGCCACAGCAGGCGTTCGCTGATGGCCTCGTGACGGATCATCGCGCCCTTGGGGCGGCCGGTGGATCCGGAGGTGAAGATGACGTACGCGAGGGCGGGGCCTGGGATCGTGACGGCGGGTGCCTCGGTGGGGCGGTCGGTGAAGCCCCAGTCCCCGAGGTCGACGGCGAGGGCCGGCGGTTCGTCCGGGTCGTGGCCGCCGGAGCCGTTGACCTGGAGCACGACGCGGGCGTCCTCGACGACGACGGCCCGGCGGGCGGCCGGCCACCGCGGGTCGAGCGGGACGAAGGCGCAGCCGGCCTGGAGCACACCGAGCAGGGCGACGACCATGTCGGCGGAGCGGTCCAGGGAGATGCCCACCACCTGTTCGGCCGTCAGTCCGCGGTCGCGCAGCGCGTGGGCCAGCTGTGCCGATCTCTCCGCGGCCTGACGGTACGTGAGGGTCCGGTGCTCGTCGACGATCGCGACGGCGTCGGGCCGCTCCCGGGCCCGGTCGCGGAACATCTCGACGAGGGTGGGCCGTTCGCGGTCGGCGTCGGTGTCGTTCCACGCGGCGAGCGCGGCGAGGCGTTCGGCGTGTCCGGAGGGGCCGACGGTGCCGAGCGGCCGGTCGGGGAAGTCCGCGAGGTCGTCGAGGGCGCGCTGCGCCTCGGACAGGTCGACCCCCTCCGGGACGGCGACGGTCCGGGCCTCCGGGTCGGCCTCCCAACCGGCGGGCGCCCGGCCGCCGTTGCCGGCCCAGCCGACGACGTCGGCGAACAGGGTGGCGGGGGTGAGGTCGATGCCCTCGGGGCCGCGGCCGGTCGCCCAGTGGGCCAGGGCGATGGCGCAGGCCTCGGTCAGGGCCCGGTCCGTGTGCTCCCCGGTCCGGCGGCGCAGGCCCGCCAGCCGGTGGTCGGAGAGCCGTACGAGACGAGCGACCGGTTCCATCATCGAGAGACTCCGCTTCCCATCCGAGATTTGCGACTTAGCCTAGCCTAACTAAGGCTTACCTAACTACCTTCTCGCCAGGCCTGCCACAGGCGCGCGTACCGGCCGCCCAGGGCCACCAGTTCGCCGTGTGTGCCCTGCTCCACCACCCGTCCGGCGTCCAGGACGGCGATCCGGTCCGCGGCCATCGCCTGGGTCAGGCGGTGCGCCACGAACAGGGTGGTGCGGCCCGCGCAGGCGGCCAGCACCGCGCGTTCCAGTTCGGCCGCGCCCTCGCTGCCCGCCTCGGCGGTCGACTCGTCGAGCACGACGACCGGGGCCCGCCCCAGCACCAGCCGGGCCAGCGCGATCCGCGCCACCTTGGTGCCGTCCAGCCGCTCACCGCCCTCACCGACCGCGGTGCTTGTCCCCTCGGGCAGTTCCTCCACCCAGGAGGCCGCGCCCACGGTCCGCAGCGCGTCGGCGAGTTCGGCGTCGGTCGCCCCCGGCGCGGCCAGCCGCAGATCGTCGGCGAGCGGCCCGGAGAAGACGTGCGTCTCCTGGGTCAGGATGCTCACCAGCGCCCGCGCGCCCGCCTCGTCGAGATCCGCCAGATCGTGGGGCCCGATGCGCACGGCACCGCTCCACGGTGTCCCGATCCCCGCGATCAGCGCGGCCAGGGTGGACTTGCCGGCCCCGGTCGCCCCCACCAGCGCGAGCGAACTCCCGGCCGGGATCGTCAGACTGACGTCCCGCAGGACCGGCTCCTCGGAGCCGGGGTAGCCGAAGGTCAGCTTCTCCACCGACACGGGGTGGGCGACGGTCTCCGGCGCGTCGGCCCCGCCGTCCCCCACCAGCCGCTCCTGGGCGTCCTCCCCCACGACGCCGACCAGCCGGGTCAGACTGGCGCCGGACTTCTGCGCCTCGTCGAAGGTGAACATGATGGCGCCGAGCGGGGTGAACAGCCGGTGGAACATCAGCGGGGCGGCGGCCACCTCGCCGAGCGTGGCCGATCCGCCTTCCAGCAGGGCGTACCCGACCAGCAGGATCAGCACCAGACCGATGAACTCGGCGCGGTTCTCCCGGCCGACGAACCGCCCGAAGAACCGGAAGACGTCGACGCCGAGATTGCGCACCCGCCAGGACTCCTCGGTGACCTTCTCCCGGAACGCGCCCTCCAGCCGGTAGGCGCGGACCGTGTCGATCCCGTCGAGTCCGCTGATCAGGGCCTGGGCCCGGTCGGCCTGGGCGGCCCGTTGCCGGCGGTAGAGCGGCGCGGAGCGGGGCAGGTACCAGCGCAGGGCGAACGCGTACGCGGGCAGCGCACCGGCCCCGGCCAGTCCGAGCCGCCAGTCGAGGCCGAACATGCCCAGGGTGGCGATGGCCACCAGCACCCCGGCGGTGAACACGGTGGGGACGGCGGAGCGGATGCCCCGGGACAGCACGGCGACGTCGTCGCCGACCCGGGAGAGGACGTCCCCCCGCCCCACCTGCTCGATCCGGGCGCTCGGCATCGCGAGGACCGCGCGCACGGCGCGCTCCCGGAGCCGGGCGAGGAGATCCGCGCCGAGCCGTCCGATGAGATAGGTCGACGCCGCGGTGGCCGCCGCGCCGAACAGCGCGGCGGCCGCCATCAGTACGCCGATCCTGACCAGCAGGGACCGGGGTTCGCCCCCGGTGACACCGTCGACCACCTGGCCGAGCAGCAGCACCGGGAGGACCTGGAGCGCCGCCCCGGCCACGGTGGTGCCCACGGTGGCCGCCGTCAGCCACGGCATCGCGCGGCAGTGCTCCGCTACCCACCGGGCGGCCTCCCGGCCGGACGCCGTGGCGAGGGCGGCCGGGACGGCGCGCGTTCCGGCGGCGCTCACCCGGGGTCCGGGGTGTGCCGTGCGAAGGAGGTCACTGGGCGGCCGACTTCACGAGCTCGTCGATGGCGTACGGCAGTGACAGCAGCGTGCCCTGGGACATCGCGGCGCCGACGGCCGGACCCTCGCTGTCCAGGAGGTAGGAGACCCGGCCCTCCTTGACCGCCTTGAGGTTGGCGAAGAGCGGCGACTTCTTGAGGGCTTCCGTGTCGGCCTTGTCGTTGATGACGAAGATGCGGTCGACGTCGACGAGGTCCATGCGTTCGGGCGAGAGCTTGGTGTAGAACTTCCCGCCGGCGATCTTGTCGATCTCCGTGGCGCCCTGGTAGCCGATGCCGGTGACCAGGCGGCCCCGGACGTCGGTGGTGGTGAACGGCGCGACCGAGTTGTCGTACCAGGAGAGCGGGACGGCGGTCTGCTTCGCGAACTCGGGGTGGGCCTTCGCGGCGGCGTCCAGCTTCGTCTGGATGCCGGCGACCAGGTCCTTGCCCTCCTTCTCCTTGCCGAGGGCCTTGGCGATGTGCACCGCGTTGTCCTGCCACGGGGCGCTGAAGGGTTCCTTCTCCGCCTTGGTGCGGCCGACGGTCGGAGCGATCTTCGAGAGCTTGTCGTAGGCGGCCCGATCGATCTCCGAGTAGACCGCGATGATCAGATCGGGCCGGAGGGAGGCGATCTTCTCGTAGTTGGGGCCCGTGTCACCGTTCTTCATGATGACCTCGGGACGGGCGTCGCCCCACTTGTCCTTCACCCAGGGCCACTGGGTGTTGATGTCCGGGGTCGTGCCCTCGGGGTTGGGGTACTGGTCGACCATGCCGACCGGCTTGATGCCGAGGGCGAGGATCGCCTGGTCGTCGGTGTAGCCGACCGAGACGACCCGCTCCGGGGCCTTGGTGATCTCGGTGGACCCGAACGCGTGCTCCACGGTCACCGGGAAGGCGCCCGCGGCGGCCGGCGCCTTGTCCGCCGCCTTGTCCGCGTCGTCCTTCGTGTCGAATCCGCAGCCCGCCAGGAGGCCGACGCCGAGGGCCGCCGCCGACAGGGTGGCCGCCAGTCGCCGCCAGGGCTTCATGGGCGTCGTTCTATGGAGGAGCATCCGGATTCCCTTGCTTTCGCGCTGTCCACTGAGCCCTTGAATAAGGGCAGCCAAACCTTACCTCGGCTAGGTGAGGGTAGCCTAGCCTAAATTCCTCTACTTCCTTGGTCCGCGCCCTGGTTGAGCGGGACGTGGGTGCGTCCTATGGGCACGATCAGCGGGCGGTCGCCCACCGGATCGTCGATCACCCGGGCGCGCAGGCCGAAGGCCTCGTCCAGCAGTTCGGCCGTGATCACCTCGCGCGGATGGCCCTGGGCCAGGATCTCGCCCCCGCGCATCACGACGAGGTTGTCGCTGTACCGCGTCGCGAGATTGAGGTCGTGGAGGACCATGACCACGGTGCGGCCGGACTCGTGCAGATCGTCCACGAGATCGAGCACGTCGACGGCGTGCGCCAGGTCGAGGTACGTGGTCGGCTCGTCGAGCAGGAGCAGATCGGTGCCCTGGGCCAGGGTCATCGATATCCAGACCCGCTGGCGCTGCCCCCCGGACAGCGAGTCGACCGGGCGGTCGGCGAGTTCGGAGACCCCGGTCATCGCCAGCGCGTCGGCCACCACGTCGGCGTCGTCGGAGGACCACTGCCGCAGCCAGCTCTGGTGCGGATGGCGGCCGCGCGCCACCAGGTCGCCGACCGTCAGCCCCTCGGGCGCGACCGGTGCCTGCGGCAGCAGGCCGAGCTTCCTGGCCACGTCCCGGGTCCTGAGCCGGGCGATGTCGTCCCCGTCCAGCACCACGGTGCCGGAGGCCGGTTTCAGCAGCCGGCTCAGGGTGCGCAACAGGGTCGACTTCCCGCAGCCGTTGGGCCCGATGATCGTCGTGATGACACCGGGGGGAATCTCCACGTCCAGGCCGTCGATGACGGTCCGGCCCCCGTACCCGACGGTGACGCCCCGGGCGGCCAGCCGCGCGGGTCCGGGCCCCGCGGGCGGGGCCTCGGGGGTGGTCAGGGTGGGGTGAACGGCCACGGCTGCTCCTTCGTCGGGGTGGTCCGGCTCGTCGGTCACGCGGCGCCCTGCCGCAGGTTCGCCCGTATCAGCAGGTACACCAGGAACGGTCCGCCGATCACCGCGGTCACGACCCCCACGGGCAGGGAGGCGGGAAGCACGGCGCGGGCGATCAGGTCGGCGCCGGTGAGCAGCACGGCGCCGAAGAGCCCGGAGGCCACCAACGGCGGTGTGGGGCAGCGCGCCAGACGCATCGCCACCTGCGGCGCCACGAGGGCGACGAAGGGCACCGGACCCGCCGCGCTCACCGCGACGGCGGCGAGCAGCACGGCGCACAGCAGCAGGACGGCCCGGACCCGGGTGTGGCGCACGCCGAGACCGGCCGCCACGTCGTCGCCCAGATGCATGGGCTTGAACGGGAAGACCGCGCAGGCCACGACCACCAGCAGCACGAGCGAACACCACAGCGCCGTCCGCACGTCGTCCCAGGAGCGGTTGTCCAGCGAACCGACCAGCCAGGCCTGGGCGCGGGCCACGTCCCTGATGTCGGCGCCGACCAGCAGCCAGGTCGTGACGGCCTCGGTCATCGCGCTCACCGAGATCCCGATGAGGATCAGCCGGAAGCCGTCCACCCCGCGCCGCCAGGCCAGGAAGTACACCAGCAGTCCGGCCCCGAGCCCTCCGGCGAGGGCCGCGAGCGACAGTCCCAGCGTGCCGGCGACGGCCGCCGAGGCCCCGCCCGACACGGTCACCAGGAACACCGCGACCATGCCCGCGCCGCCGGTGATCCCGAGGACGTCCGGGCTGGCCAGCGGATTGCGGGCGACGGACTGGGTGATCGCCCCGGACACCCCGAGGGCGATCCCCACGACGGTCCCGGCCAGGGCGCGCGGCATCCGCAGGTCCATGATCACGAATTCGTCGACCCGTTCGCCCCCGCCGAGGATCGTGGCGATCACCCGGGGCAGCGCGATCGCGAAGTCTCCGACGGCGATGGACAGGCAGAACACCAGGAAGGCGGCCGCCGCCAGGGTCAGGGTGACCAGGGCGACCCGGGGCCGCAGGACGACCGACATCCCGCCCCATCGGACACCCCGCGCCAGGGCCGGGCGCCGCACCTCTGTCACGTTCATGCGCTCCTGAACTTTCCGCGCCACACCAGGCCCGCGAAGAACGGGGCTCCCAGCAGCGCCACGACGACACCGGAGTCCAGTTCGCCCGGCCGCACCACCACCCGGCCCACGATGTCGCAGACCAGCAGGACGACCGCGCCGAGCAGACCCGCGTACGGGACGAGCCAGCGGTAGTCGGGACCGGTGAGGTACCGGGCCACATGAGCCACCATCAGCCCGAGGAAGGCGATCGGTCCGCACGCCGCCGTCGCCGCGCCCGCCAGCAGCGTGACGGCGACGATCCCGGCCGTACGGCTCCGGGCGATGTCCACGCCCAGCCCCCGCGCCACGTCGTCCCCGAGGTTCAGCAGATTGAGGGAGGGCAGGACGAACAGGGCGGCGACCAGACCGAGGGCGACGAAGACCGCCACCGGGCCGATGACGTCGAATCCGACGCCCGCGACCGAACCGGCGTTCCAGAACCGCAGCGCGTTGAGCGACTTCTGGTCCGACAGCGCCACGGCGGTCGTCAGCGCCGCCAGGAACACGGTGATGCCCTGGCCCGCCAGGGCGAGCGTCAGCGGATTGCCCGCCCCCCGGCCGATACTGGCCAGGCCGAAGACGACGACCCCGGAGACGGCCGCGCCCGCGAAGGCGAACCACACGTACTGGAACGGGTCGGTCAGCCCGAACGCGGCGATCGCCGACACCACGGCGAACGAGGCGCCGGCGTTCACCCCCAGCAGGCCGGTGTCCGCGATCGGATTGCGCGTGTAGCCCTGGATCAGCGCTCCGCCGACGCCGAGCGCGAGGCCCGCCACCACGGCGAGCACGGTCCGCGGCAGCCGTACGGTGTGGACGATGAGCCGGATCTCGGTGAGCCGCTGGTCCGGCTCGGGCGCGGCGAACAGCCCGTGCCAGACCTCGGCGGGGCTCAGCGCCCGCGCGCCCACCGCCAGGGAGACGGCGGACGCGAGGACGAGGAGCACCACCAGCGCGCCCAGTCCCGCGACCCGTTTCCGGCGGGCCCCGGCAGGACCCCGGGGGGTGGGGCGCTCCACTGCGGTGGTGCTCATGTCGGCGTACGTCATCCCTCTGGTCACGGGTGTGCGGTGCGGATCAGCGCGGGGCGGGCGCGGCGTTCCGGGCGAGCATCGAGTCGAGGATCTCGCCCACGCGCACCGCGGTGTTGGACAGCAGCGCGGAGGTGATGCCGTGCGTGTGCTCGGTGCCGCCCTGGAGGTAGATGCCGCAGCGCACGGTGTCGTCGGTGGAGACGCGGTAGTCGCGTTCGACCCGGACCCGGCCCTCCTCGTCGCGGAGGCAGCGGCCGGCGACGTCGCCGAGCAGGGCGAGCGGGTCGGCGGGGCTGTAGCCGGTCGCGAAGACGACGAGGTCGGCCTCCAGCTGGGTCTCCTCGCCCGTGACGAGGGAACGGACCGTGGCCAGGACGCGGTCGGACGTCTCCTTGGCCTCCTCCAGCCGCGAGACGTTGAGGAAGCGCAGCCGCTCGGCGCCGAGCACCTTCTCCTGGTACATCTGCCGGTAGAGGTCGTCGATCAGATCGATGTCCACCACCGAGTAGTTGGTGTTGCCGTGATAGTCCATCAGCCGGCGCTTGACGCCCTCGGGGGCGGCGTAGAACTCGTCGACCGCGCCGGGGTCGAATATCTTGTTCGCGAAGCTGCTGTCGTCGGCGGGGCTGTAGCCGTAGCGCGAGAAGACCGCGCAGACCTCGGCCTCGGGGAAGCGGCGGTGCAGATAGGCCACGTTCTCCGCGGCGCTCTGGCCGGCCCCGACCACCACGAGACGCCGGGGCGAGGTGCCGTCCAGCTCGTTGATGCGGGCGAGCAGTTCGGAGTTGTGCCAGATGCGGTCGCCGCGTTCGACGTTGTCCGGCAGGAGGGGGCGCAGCCCGGTGCCGACGACGAGGTCGCGGGCGCGGTGGACGGCGAGGCCCCGGCCGGAGCGGACCGTGACGTCCAGGTATTCCACGACGCCCTCGACGAGGACGGGGGTGACGGCGACGACCTCGTGGTCGTAGGCGACCATGTCGCCGACCTGCGCCGCGGCCCACTCGAAGTAGTCGTGGAACTCGACCCGGAGCGGGAAGAGGTTCTTGTGGTTGATGAAGTCAATCAGCCGTCCCTTGCTCTGGAGGTAGCAGAGGAAGCTGAACCCGCTGGAGGGGTTCCGGAGCGTCACCAGGTCCTTGAGGAAGGACACCTGCATCGTCGCGTCGTCGATGAGCATGCCGCGGTGCCAGCCGAAGCTCGGCTGGCGTTCGAAGAACAGCGCGCTCAGCGGCTCCCCCGCGCCTGCTGCGTTGTGCTCGCTGACCGCGATCGCCATGGCCACGTTGGACGGCCCGAAGCCGATTCCGATGAGGTCGTGGACCGGTGGTGCGTCGGCAGGACGAACCTGTGACATATCACTCCCATCGTGCGGGAAAGCCGCCGCGCGCCAGGTGCGGAGACAGTACGAAGGACGGGCACGCCGAAGGACCGGCCCGCTGAACTTAGGTAAGGCTAAGTTAATCACGCAGCGGTGTCGATAGGTCAGATCCGGACAGCAGTTTCAGCCAGAAGCCCGCGAACAGCCCCACAACTACGCGCCCACGCGGGCTCGTTGCGCGATAAGGTAAGCCTTGCTTTACTTGCCTCGCACCGTTCCCATGCTGAGGAGGAACCCCATGCGGGTCGTCATGTTCGGTTATCAGACCTGGGGGCACCGCACCCTGCGCGCCCTGCTGGATTCCGAGCACGACGTGGTGCTGGTCGTGACGCACCCCAGGAGCGAGCACGCGTACGAGAAGATCTGGAGCGACTCGGTCGCCGACCTCGCCGAGGAGCACGGCGTCCCCGTGCTGATCCGCAACCGCCCGGACGACGACGAACTGTACGAGCGCCTGCGCGCGGCCGATCCCGACATCATCGTGGCCAACAACTGGCGGACCTGGATCCCGCCGCGCGTCTTCGCCCTCCCCCGGCACGGCACGCTGAACATCCACGACTCGCTGCTGCCGAAGTACGCCGGTTTCTCGCCGCTGATCTGGGCGCTGATCAACGGTGAGAGCGAAGTGGGCGTCACCGCGCACATGATGAACGACGAACTCGACGCCGGCGACATCGTCCGGCAGGAGGCGGTGCCGGTCGGCCCCAAGGACACCGCGACCGACCTGTTCCACCGGACCGTCGACCTCATCGCCCCGGTCACCACCGGCGCGCTCGCCCTCATCGCCTCCGGGCAGACCGAGTTCACCCGCCAGGACCGCTCGCAGGCGAGCTTCTTCCACAAGCGGTCCGACGAGGACATCCGCGTCGACTGGACCTGGCCCGCCGAGGACCTGGAGCGCCTGGTGCGCGCCCAGTCCGAGCCGTACCCCAGCGCCTACGCCTTCCACCGGGGCCGGCGCCTCGAAATCCTCGCCGCCGATGTCTCCGAGGGGCGGTACGGGGGCACGCCCGGCCGCATCTTCTACCGCGAGGGCGAGGGCGTCGTGATCGTCGCGGGCGCCGACGCGCGCACCGGCCGCAACCGCGGTCTGTCAGTCACCCGGGTGCGCACCGACGACGGCAGGGAGCTGGCGGCGACGGAGTACTTCACCTCGATGGGCGGCTATCTCACCAGCCGCCCCTGAGCCGCGCCCCGGCTCAGGCCGCCGTCTCCAGGAGGCGGCGCAGCGAGGCGCGGGCGGGCGGGCCCCAGGAGGACTTGCCGCCGGGGCGGCCGTGGTCACCCGCGTCCCCGACGGAGAGCCCGGTCAGCGCCTGCACCACGGCCCAGCCCCGGGCGCGGCGGCGGGTCGCGGGATCCGCGGCCGGTCCGTACACCGCGTGGAAGCGGTCGAGCGCGCCGTCCGGCAGCAGCACCCAGGCGGACCCCAGATCGCCCGCCGGATCGCCGGAGCAGAGGTCGCCGAAATCGATCACCCCGCAGAAACTGCCGTCCGCGGTGAGGACGTTGGCCGGGTGGAGGTCCCCGTGGAGCCAGAGCGCGGGACCGTCCCACGCAGGTGCGGCGACCGCGTCCTCCCAGATCGCCAGGACGGCGTCGGGGTCGTCGATCAGTCCCTGCCCGGCGACCGTCGCGATCGACTCGGTCACGCCGTCGGAAATCGCGGAGAGCGGCCCGCCCCGGCCGAATCCTCCCGTCGGCGCGGAGTCGGGGGCGGGGCGGTGCAGCGCCGTCAGAAAGGCGGCCAGGGTCTCGGCCGCGCGGTCCGCCCGGGTGGCGGGCGCCCGGTCGCCCGGCGTCCCGGGCACCCAGGTGGTGACGATCCAGGGCCGGGGGAACCGGGCGGAGGGCTCACCGAAGCGCTCCGGCACGGGCACCGGCAGCGGCAGTCCCGGGGCGAGGACGGGCAGCCAGGCGTGTTCCTTGCGGAGCAGTTCGTCCGAGCGCTCGGTCGCCCAGGGCAGCCGTACGGCGAGGTCGTCGCCCAGCCGCCAGAGCTGGTTGTCCCAGCCGCGCGCACCGAGGCGGACGGGCCGGCCGGCCAGATCGGGATGCTGCTCGCGCAGCAGCGCGACGACGAGTTCGGCGGTGATCTCGGTCTCGGTGGAGGTCATGCCGCCCCACCGTAGCCGGGCCCGTCAGGTACGCGGAGGGTGGGGGCGCTGCGCCGCGCCCCCACCCCGAGGGATTCCGGTGTCCGGATCAGCCGTCGGACTCGGGCGACGGGATCGCCGCGCCCGGGACGTCCTCCGGTGCGAAGATCTTCTTCTCACCGGGGTACGGCTGCTTCCAGTTGTGCGTCTCGTACCAGGTGAAGTGGTTCATCTGCGCCGGGTTCGCGAAGTCCGGCACGGCCCGGGGGCCGGACAGCCGCTGCCGGGACTTCCAGGTGCTCCACCGCGAGGCCATCGGCTTCATCTCGGCGGGCACCTTCGCGGACGGAACCGGCGCGGCGAGCGGGTTCTGTGCCGCCGGGACGTCGAGGCCGCAGGAGGGCGGGGTGGCCAGCCCGTCGGTCAGCGAGGTCCGGTTGGGCAGTGCCGTGAACGGGGTGTAGTCCGCCTTCTTGGTGAAGGCGCCGGTCATCGGGGTGGCCGCGCTGTCCTTCTGGTTCATCGGACGGATGCCGAGGATCTGCTCGATGGTGCGGATGATCGTGATCTGCGAGTAATAGCGGCTGTCCACGACGCCGCGCCGCGCGTACGGGCTGATGATCTGGATCGGGGCCCGGTGGCCGTCGACGTGGTCCAGGCCCGCCTGGGAGTCGTCCTCGACCACGAAGATCGCGGAGTCCTTCCAGTACCTGCTGTGGGTGATGGTGTCGACCATCTTCCCGACCGCGAGGTCGTTGTCGGCGACCTGGGCGGCGGAGCCGGCCGGTCCCCCGGTGTGGTCGCTGGAGTACCAGAACATGTTCAGGTCCGCCGGACCGTTCTTCTCGAAGTCCCGCTTCCAGATGCCGTACCGGTAGACGTCGGGGACGGCGGTGTCGAACTTCGGGAAGCCGTGCACCGACACGTCGTTGAGCGACGGGATCGGGGACGAGGAGATCAGCGGGTAGGCGGTGTCCTGCCCGGTCGCCTCCATGTTCCTGCTGTCGCAGTACAGGTTCTGCCAGGTGGCCCCGGCCGGTTTGGTCAGGAACTGCTGGAACTCGCCGAAGTCCCGCACGGTCCGGCCCGCCGCCTGCGCGCCGGTCCACAGGAAACCGGTCCGCTGGTGGCCGAGCGCGTCGTCCTCGGTGTCGTAGCTGCGCAGATACTCACCGGCCGAGGACTCCGTGTACTCGGGGTTGTCGGCCTGCATCAGCCAGTTGTGTCCCTCGGCGGAGTTGGTCCCGATGTCGTAGGTGTTGTCGTAGAGCCCGAACTGCTTGGCCAGGGCGTGCTGGTTGGGGGTGACGTTCTCGCCGAACTGGGTGAGCGAGGGGTCGCCGTCGCCCTCCGGGATGTCGCCGAGGACCTGGTCGTAGGTGCGGTTCTCCTTGACGATCAGGAAGACGTGCTTGATCGTCGACGGGTCGCCGAGCCGGGCCGGTACGGGCACCGGCTTCGCCGGCTTGCGGCCCTCGGCGTACGCGACGGAGCCGGCCGTCCAGCCGTTCTGGCGGAAGACCTTCTTCGTCTCGTTGCGCACGGTGCGGTCGGAGGGCAGCGTGAACCGCGTCAGGCTGGACGTGGTGTCGTGGGTGCCGTGCCCCGCGGCGGAGGTGGGGCGGCGTGCGTCGATGCCCCGGGTGTGCGAGACGACGACCTGCTTGCCGACGGTGGTGATCTCCGCCGGGAAGTAGTCGGTGGGCAGCAGGCCGACGTAGCTCACCGGCTCCTGCGGGCTCGTGTACCGGTACACGGCGACCGCGTTGGCGCGGCCGAGGGTGACCAGCAGCCGCCCGTCGTCGGTCAGGGTGACCGCGTCCGGCTCGTACCCCACCGAGGCCTCCGGCCAGGGGCGGGTGGCGATGGTCTGCACGACCTTGTCGTCGGACGTGCGGATCACGGAGACGTCGTTGGTGGCCGTGTTGGTGACGAAGAGCGCGCCGTTCTTCGCGTAGAGCGCGGTCGGGTGCAGTCCGACGTCGATGCTGCCGACGGCCGCGTCGGGGTGGGCCAGGTCGATGACGCTGACCGTGCCGGTGGTGGTGGCGGCGGTCACCGGGTCGGCCGGTACCTGGGTGTTGTACGAGTTGATGGTGGTGTCGCCGGGCTTCGCGGGACGGCCGCCCTCGTTGCTGACGTAGAGCTTGCCGCCGACCTGGACGAGGTCGCGCGGGGCGTTGCCGACGGCCCAACTGGTGCGGACGGTACCGGTGGCCGCGTCGATGGCGACCACCCGGTTCTGGCCGTTGACCGCGGAGTAGACGGTGGTGCCGTCGGGCGAGAACACGGCCTCGCCGACCAGGGCGCGCCTGGGGCCGTCGGCCGCGATCCTGACGGTGACCGGGTCGGAGACGGTGCCGTCCGCGTTCACGGTGAAGCGGGTGTAGCCGTCGGGCTGGCCCAGCCAGAGATGGCTGCCGTCGGGCGAGTAGGTGGGGCCTTCCTGGCCCACGTTGTTGGAGCCGATGCGCGGGGTCGAGGAGGCCGCCGTGCCGACGACCTGCTGGACCTTCCAGCTCTTCAGGTCGACGACGGCCAGGGCCGCGCCGCCGTCCGCGACCGAGGCCGCGAGGTGGGTTCCGTCCGGGCTGACCTCGGACGACATGATCTTGCCGTTGTCGATGACGAGCCGTTCGCCGTACGGGGCGACGTACTGGTCGGCGGAGACGACGAGGCCGTCCCGGGTGACCTCGCCGACCCGGTCGGTGCCGAACTGCTGGGTCCGGGCGAACGCGGTGCCCGCGGCGACGAGCGCGAGGGCGGTGATCCCGGCCGTGACCAGTGGGATTCGGCCGACGCGTCCGCCGAGCGGGCCCGATCGGCTCCTCCCGGGCCGCCTGCGCCGTGTTACCTGCATGGAGTCATCCCTTCTCGGTGCCGAGCAGTGCGACATTGCCGTCGAACTGCCAGAGCGGGTTGGGCGTGTCCCCGGTCGGGGTCCGCACCAGGAAGTAGCCGTTCACTTGCTTCGGCCCGTCGCCGTCGGCCATGTACCGGCCGTCGGGTGCGACGTCGAGCTGGTAGACGGCCGAGCCGGTGGCGGCGACATCGGGGAGGTGCCAGGTGACGACGCAGCGCCAGTCGTTGCCGGGCCCGCTCACACCGTCGGCGACACCGCCCTTGGTGCAGGCGGCGGTGGTCCGCAGCTGCTCCTCGGTGACGTCGGGCCGGTGCAGCTGTCCGGTCTGCTGGCGGTAGAGATGGGCGAAGGCGGTGGCGACGGAGCGCTGGACCTCGTCCTGTCCGATGCCGGAGCCCTGCGCGGTGGTGGTGGCGGTGACGACGGCGACCGAGGCGGCGAGCAGTCCGGCGAGCGGCAGGGCGCCGCCGAGGAGGGCGCGGCGGGGCGAGCCGTCGTCGCCGGTGCCGGTGAAGTCGCGGCGTACGAAGTGGAGGTACGCGAGCGCTGTGGCGGTCACCGCCCACAGCAGGGCGACGACGATGCCGATCAGCAGCGGGCCGTGCTGGCCGGGCCGGGTGAACAGCCCGTTCCAGGCGGTGAAGGCGTAGCCGGGCAGGGCGAGGCGTACCCCGACGGGCAGCGGCAGCATCTGGAGGAGCTGGGTGGCGAGGGCGACCAGGGCGGGCAGCAGCAGGCCCATCGGGGAGCGGCCGAGGGTGACCGAGCCGAGCAGTCCGAGCGCGGCGAGGGCCAGGGTCGGGGCGAGGACGCAGGCCCAGGCGAGCAGCACGGTGGCGGCGGCGTCGCCCGCCGGCAGCAGATGGCCGTCGAGTCCTACGAGGGGATGGTTGCCGACGGCGAGGAGCCCGCCGGCGATGCCCGAGACGACGAGTCCGGCGACGAGCAGCAGGATGACGGTGAGGCTGGCCAGCGCCTTCGAGACGAAGATGCGGCGCGGCGAGCGGACGGCGACGAGCAGATGGCGCCAGGTGCCGAGCCGGTCCTCGGCGGCGAACACGTCACCGGCGACGAGCGAGGTCAGCAGCGGGAGCGCCCAGATGCCGGAGAAGCCGAGCACGACGAGGGGCCCGGCCCAGCCGGAGGCGTGCATCCAGCGTCCGAAGAGGGTGTCGACGGGCAGGGAGCTCTGCCGGCTCACCGCGGCGACGAAGAGCGCGGGAGCCAGCCAGCAGGCGAGGAGGACGAGGCGGATCCGCCACTGCGAGACCAGCTTGACCAGCTCGAAGCGGTAGCAGCGGGTCAGCGGGACGGGCCTGGCCGCAGCGGGCCCGGTGCCGGTGCCGGGGTCCGCGGACGTGGCCGGGCCGTTCACGGTGGTGGTCATCGAACGGCCTCCTGGCGCTGGTCGGTGAGGGCGAGGAAGGCGGCCTCCAGCGGGGACACCACGGGGGCGAGTTCACGCAGGGCGATGTCCGCGTGCACGAGGCGGACGACGAGCGCGTCGAGGGCGGGTGTCGCGGCGCGGACGACCAGGGGGCCGGAGCCCGCGTCCGTCTCCTCGACGAGGTGGACGCCGGAGGTGTCCAGCGCGAGGGTGCGGGCGGCCCCGGGGTCGGAGGTGAGGACCCGGTAGTCGAGTGCGCGGTCCCCGGCGGCCAGTGCGTCCAGCGGTCCGGAGAAGACGACCCGCCCGGTGGAGAGGATGGTGACCTCGGAGCACAGGGCCTCCAGGTCGTCCATGCGGTGGCTGGAGAGGACGACCGCGGTGCCGCGGGCGGCGAGCCCGGCCAGGACGCCGTGGATGTGCTTCTTCCCGGCCGGATCCAGGCCGTTGGCGGGTTCGTCGAGGACCAGCAGACGGGGTTCGGTGAGCAGGGCGGCGGCCAGCCCGAGGCGCTGGCGCATGCCCAGGGAGAAGCCGCGGGTCCGCTCGTCGGCGACGTCGGTGAGTCCGACCTGCTCCAGGGCCTCGTCGATCGCCGTGTCCGCGCGGCCGGTGCCGTGCAGTGCGGCGAGCGCGGAGAGGTTCTGCCGGGCGGTGAGCGAGGGGTAGAGCCCGGGGCCGTCGACGAATCCGGCGACGCCCTCGGGGACGGAGAGCGCCCGGCCGACGGGGGTGCCGAGGATCTCCAGCCCGCCCGCGTCGGCGACGGCGAGGCCGAGGAGCAGTCCGAGCAGCGTGGTCTTGCCCGCCCCGTTGGGCCCGGCCAGCCCGTGGATCCGCCCCCGCGTCACCTCCAGATCGACTCCGTCGAGAGCGATGACGTCACCGAAGCTCTTGACGATGCCGCGAGCCCGGACGGCGGGGAGCGTGTCCATGAGTCCCTTCCCGGTAGACCGGAAAGGACCCTAGGACCGTCACACGGCCCTTCCAGGGAAGGCGAGTTGAACGAACGGGGAACGCGCGGCGACCGGAACGGACCGCACCGGGGACTTCCCTCCGTTTGTCCCGTTCATGCCCAGTACCGGGCCTCGCGACGGCTTCTAGACGCCCTCCGGGTCGTACTCCCGGAAGACGAGCACGAGCCGCTCGCGCATCGCGGACCAGTCACCCTCTAGCTCGCCCTCGGAGACGCCGGTGGCGCGGGCCATGAGCAGCAGTCCGCGCATCGCGCTGATCGCGGTCAGCAGGCTCGCGTCGAAGCCGGGGCGGTCGGCCATGGAGCCGACCAGGCGGTGGACGGCGTCGGAGAGGGCGTCGCCGAGACGGCCGTCGAAGACGCGCAGGGCGTCGCGGAGTTCGTCGTCGCCGCGGGCGCCCGCCATGAGTTCGAGGCAGGCCTGGTACTCGCGGCTGCGCTTGAGGCTCCACAGCACATCGAGGGCGCGGGCGATCCGTCCCTCGTGCGGGCCGTCGGTGATCAGCTCCAGATGGAGCGGGACGCGCTCCCGGTAGCGCTCGACGAGATGGTCGAGCGTGGCCTCGATGAGCGCGGTGCGGGTCGGGAAGTGGTGGACGAGGCGTCCCCGTGACACCCCGGCGGCCTCCCCCACGGCGAGCGTGGAGAACTGGGCGAAGCCCTGGTCGACGAGGACCCGGACGGTGGCGTCGAGAAGGAGCCTGCGGGTGTCGAGCGCGCGCTGCTGGACGCGCCGCTGCCGGGGGGGATGCTGCTCGGACATGCGGAAATCCTATGCCGTACGGGGCCGGCGGGCCGCCGCCCGGGGCCGCGCTCCCTCAGGGGCGGGGCGGCGGTTCCGGGCGGCGTGGGCGGTGCGGGGCGCTCAGCCGGTGGTGAGCATGACGCGCAGCGCCTCGCCGCTGCGCATCAGGCCGAGGGCGTCGTTGACGTCGGCCAGCGGCAGCCGGTGGGTGACCAGCGCCTCCAGGTCGATGCGGCGGGCCCGAAGCAGATTGATGATGCGGTCATAGGTGCGGGTCACGTCGTCGCCCCCGTACACGGAGGGGATGATGCGCTTGGCGCTGACGAAGAGTTCCAGCAGGTTGACCGGGACCATGTCCTCGAAGCCGCCGACGCCGACCAGGCAGACCGTGCCGCCCTGCCGGGCGGTCTCGTAGGCCGAGCGCACGGTGGCCGGGCGTCCGACGGCCTCGATGACGTGGTCGAAGCCGAGTCCCCCGGTGTACGTGTCGACGGCGTCCTTGACCTCGTCGGGGGCGACGGCGGCGGTGGCGCCGAAGTCGACGGCCCAGGCACGGCGGGAGGCCACCGGGTCGATCGCGACGATCTGCGCGGCGCCGGCCGCGCGGGCGCCCATGACGGCGCTGATGCCGACGCCGCCGCAGCCCACGACGGCGACGGTCTCACCGGGCTTGACCTGCGCGGAGTTGATCGCCGCGCCGATGCCGGTGGTGACGCCGCAGCCGATCAGGGCGGCGGCCTCGTAGGACACGTCGTCGGGGATCGGCGCGGCGAATCCGGCTTCGAGGACGACCTCCTCGGCGAAGGTGCCCGCGCCCATGAAGCGGTACAGGTCGGTGCCGCGAGAGGTGAAGGCCGGGACCCGCATCGCGGCGGATCCGGCGCCGCACAGGTTGGACTCGCCGCGCCGGCAGTGGGCGCAGTGCCCGCACGCGGGGCGCCAGTTGACGATGACGTGGTCGCCGGGCTTCACATGGGTGACGCCGTCGCCGACCTCCAGGACCTCTCCGGCGCCCTCGTGGCCGAGGACCATCGGGGTGGGGCCGGGGATCTTCCCGGACATGCCGGAGAGGTCGGAGTGGCAGAGGCCGGTGGCCCTGATGGCGACCCTGACCTTGCCGGGGCCGAAGCCGGTGGTCTCGACGTCGTCGCGGACTTCGAGGGTGTCCTGGCCGGGGGCGGTGATGAGTGCGGCAAGCATGACGGCTCCTGAGGGGTGCGGGTTCCCGCGGGTGTGGGGTGGGTGGAGAGGGGAGGCCCCGGCGCACCGGGGCCGGGGCGGGTCAGAACGCGGGCAGCGCGATCGCCTTCTGCTCCAGGTAGGCGGTGAGGCCGGCGGCGCCGAACTCGCGGCCGATGCCGGAGTTCTTGTAGCCGCCGAAGGGCGCGGTCAGGTCGACGGAGAAGCCGTTGACCGTGAAGGTACCGGTGCGGACGCGGCGCGCGATCTCCAGTCCGTGGTCGACGTCGGCGGTGACGACGGCCCCGGAGAGCCCGAAGTCGGAGTCGTTCGCGATCCGTACGGCGTCCTCCTCGTCCTCGTACGGCAGCAGGCAGACCACCGGGCCGAAGATCTCCTCGCGGGCGATGCGCATGTCGTTGGTGACGTCGCCGAAGAGCGTCGGCTCGACGTAGGCGCCCGCCTCCAGCCCGGCGGGGACGCCACCGCCGGTGAGCAGGGTGGCGCCCTCCTCCCGGCCGATGCGGATGTAGTCGAGGTTGCGGGCCTGCTGACGCCTGGTCACGAGCGGGCCGACCTGGGTGGCCGGGTCGAGGGGGTCGCCCACGGTGAGCGCGCGGACCGCGTCGACGAGCGCGCCGCTCAGCTCCTCGTACCGGCTGCGGGGCAGCAGCACCCTGGTCAGGGCGACACAGGCCTGGCCGTTGTTGAGGAAGGAGCCGCTGAGCACGGTGTTCACCACGTCGTCGACGGGGGCGTCGGGCAGCACGACGGCCGCGGACTTGCCGCCGAGTTCCAGGGTGACGCGGGTCAGGTTGCGGGCGGCGACCTCCATGACGCGCTTGCCCGCGGCGACCGATCCGGTGAAGGCGACCTTGTCGACGCCCGGGTGCGCGACCAGGTACTCACTGACCTCCCGGTCGGCCGGCAGCACGCTCAGGACGCCCTCGGGCAGTCCGGCCTCGGCCGCGATCCGCGCGAACAGGAAGGCGTCGAGGGGGGTTTCGGGCGAGGGCTTCAGCACGACGGTGCAGCCGGCGGCGAGCGCGGGGGCCAGCTTGGAGGCGGCGGTGAACTGCGGCACGTTCCACGGCACGATGCCGGCCACGACGCCCACCGGTTCACGCCGCAGCACCAGCGGCCGGCTCATGCCCTGCCGGGACTCCTCGAAGGGGAAGGCCTCGGCCACCTTGGCCGTGACCGCGAAGTGGCCGATCGCGCCCTTCACCTGGTTGACGAGACTCCAGGAGATCGGGGAGCCGTTCTCGCGGGTGATCAGCTCGGCGAACTCCTGGGCCCGTGCGCCCATGAGCTCCACGATCCGCCCGATGACCGCCAGCCGCTCCTCCACCCGCAGACGCGGCCAGGGCCCGTGGTCGAACGCCTCGCGGGCGGCGGCGACCGCGGCGTCGACGTCCTCGGTGGTGGCGTGCGGCACCCGGCCGACGAGGCTGCCGTCGTGCGGCGAGCGGACCTCGATGACGTCGGATCCGGCGGGCCGGACCCAGCGGCCGCCGATGAAGAGGGTGGTGTGTTCCAGGATCTCGCCGGACATGTGGCTCCTCGGCTCTTCGCCCCGGCTCCGGGGCGGCTCTGCGGCCGGCGTCTGCGCCGGCACATAAAACATACAGCGCTGACTGCTTAATGCCAAGCTATTCAGACAACGCTGACCGTTTACGTGTCGGGCATCCCCGGAGCGGGAACACGAAAGGCGCCTGCCGAGCCCCGGTGACGGGCTCGGCAGGCGCCTTTCGGACGGGCGCGGCAGGGGTCAGTCGCGTACGGCGGCGCCGCGGCGGGTGGCCCTGGGGCGGTACTCGACGACGACGAGCGCCAGCGCGACATAGCGCTCGACCAGCTCGTCGGGGCCGACCTCGCCGTCGGCGCGGTACCACTGGGCGACCGCGTTGCACATCGCGATCACCGCGCGCCGGGCGTCGTCGGGGTAGGGGGTGAGGAACAGTCCCCGCGCCACCCCGTCCTCGATCACCTCGCGGAACTGGCGGGAGCCCCGCTCCTCGTTCTCGCGGTAGCGGGCGAGGTGCTCGGGCTCCAGGCTGCGGCCCTCGGTCAGCACGATGCTGCTCTTCGTGCGGTGGTCGATACGGAAGCGCACGGTGGCCTCGACCAGCGCCTCCAGCCGCTCGGCCGGATCGTCGCCGACGGCGTCGAGCGCGCGCTCGCAGGCGGAGAAGTAGGCGTCGAGCCCGTCGTCGAGAATGGCGACCAGCAGCTCCTGCTTGCCCTTGTAGTAGTAGTACAGGGCGGAGAGGCTGACGCCCGCGCGCTGGGCGATGTCGCGGATCGAGGTCGATCCGTACCCCTGCTCGGAGAACTCCTGCCGGGCCGCCTCGATGATCGCCTTGTGGCCCGCGGGTCGACTCGACACGACGCTCCGATCTCCGTACCACCCGGGCACGCTCGCTCCAGGCCGATCGTTCGACCAAGTGGACAGAAAGCCCCATGGTAACGCGGGCCCCACCCGCCACCGCGGTCCGGCCGCCGGGTCAGGACGCGCTCGTCGCCGCCCGCTCGGCGGCGCTGCGCAGGACGCAGAACTCGTTGCCCTCGGGGTCGGCGAGGACCGCCCAGCCGGTGCCGTCGGGCTCCCTGAGGTCGTCGACGAGGGTGGCGCCCAGCTCCAGGAGCCGGGCGACCTCCGCCTCACGGGTCGTCGTCGGCCGCAGGCACAGGTGCAGCCGGTTCTTGACGGTCTTCGGCTCGGGCACCTGGTTGAAGTGGAGCAGCGGCCCGTGCGGCAGCATCACCTCCGCCTCCGTCACACCCGGCCCGTCCTCCTCGTGGAGCGGGTGGCCCAGCACCCGGCTCCAGAACCGGGCCAGTTCATAGGCATCCGCACAGTCGATCGCCACGTTCTGCAGTTCCGGGTACATGCGGCCACCCTGCCCGAGCGGCCGCGCGGTCCGCCAGTCCCGGCGCCGGTCAGCCCAGGGGCGCGGCGGCCGGAACGGTCTCGGGCGAGCCCCCCGCCTGCGGTACGGCGGGGCGGGCGGAGGTCGTCCCGGCCGGAGCACCCGGGGCTGCGCGGCGCCGGGCGGCGTGGCCGACGGCGACGAGGGTCAGCGCGACGGTCCCGGCCAGCGCCGGCCAGTACACATAGCGGTAGTTGGACTCGGGGGCGGTCGGCAGATAGGCCAGGATGTAGAGCAGCGAACTGGCGCCGAGCAGGCGCAGTTCGCGGCCGAAGGGGCCGGCCCATTTGCGGCGCAGGACGAGGACGAGCGAGACGGCCAGCCAGAACCAGCCCTGGAACAGCATGGGCACATCGCGGTGGGCCCCGGTCACGTAGTTCCCCAGCGCGGCCCGCAGCGTGTCGTTGAGCGGTTCGCGCCGGGCGACCGGGTTGACCTCGACACCCGCGTTGACGCGGGTGCCGTTCCAGAAGACCTGGTTGCTCCGGAACAGCAGTTTGCTGAAGACCCGGACGCGGTACTCCGCGTACCCCTTCCAGTGCCGGGGCATCTGCTGGGTCCACATCCGGACGAGGACGTCGGCGTTCCGGTCGAGATAGGTGACGTCGAAGGGCCGGCGGTGCGGGAAACACTGGAGGTAGGCGTCGGAGGTGATCCCGCGCCGCGCGCAGTCGGTGGCGGCGGTGACCAGACCGTCCCTCAGACCGGGGCTCGCGCCCGCCCGTTCGGCGGCCGTCCGCACCTGCTCCGGGGTGAGCACGTGGACGAGGTCGTCGACGGGGATCACCGCGTAGACGCGGGTCGGCAGCGGGGAGGTGGCGGCGTCCACGGCGGCGCCGCCGGCCAGGACCACGGCGAGGAAGGCCCCGGCGGCGGCCAGCCAGTGGCGGCGGCCCGGGGCCGGCCGGGCGGCGAGGGTGAGCAGGGCGAGGAAGGGGAGCGTGGCGGGCAGGCCGTTCTTGCGGACGAGGGCGGCGTAGCCGAGCAGCAGCAGCCCCAGGGCGAGGAGCGCCCAGCGCGTCCTCGTCCGCTCCGGCGGCAGGTCGCGCACGGTCAGGGCCACGGCGAGAACGGCGAGGAGCGCGTACGCCAGGTGCACGTCCTTCCAGACGACCCCGGTGAAGTTCATGAGGTGCGGAGCGAAGCCGACGGCCAGCGGGGCGAGGGAGAGTCCGCGGCTGCCGGTGTGCTTCCACACCAGCCGGGCCAGCACCCAGAGGGAGCCCCACAGCAGGGCGGTCTGGAGGGCCGCCATGGCGGCGAAGTCGCCGGTGACCGCGATGACGGCCCGCCAGGCGAGGGCCATCACGGGCGGGTGCCAGTCGTTCACGGGCTCGTCGCCGAGCGCCTGACCCAGCTGGGTGTTGCTGTCGGCGCTGAGGTAGCCGGGGTGAAAGACGGTGGCCACGGCGTAGCCGCAGGCCGACGCGAGGACTGCGAGCCACCACGGCCACAGGGTGCCCGCCCGCCGGGCGTCGCGCAGCGCGGTGGTCCATCGGTCGACGGTTCCGGACATATGGGCGGGGCCTCCCAGCCGATGACGACAGGTCGCCGTGCCGCTCGTCCGCGAGCCGGGAGAGGGGCGGTTCGCCGGCGGCAGGCCCGGGGAATCTACGCGTACCGGACTCGACAGGACAAACCGGAATGATTATGCGTCCGCCGGTGCGGAGCCCACGGGGTCAGGCCATGAGCCAGCCGCGCAGCGCGGCCTGGACGCCCGCCTGGAAACGGGTCTCGGCGTTCAGCGCGCGCATCAGCCGGGTGATGCGGCGGCGCACGGTGTGGACGTGGATGTCCAGCCGCCGGGCCATCGCCTCGTCCTTGAGGCCGGAGGCGAGCATGGTGAGCAGTTCCCGGTCCTCGTCGGTGATCTCCTCCTCCACCACGGAGCCGATGGGCAGGGCCCGCTCCCAGATCCCCTCGAACAGCGGCACCAGGGCATTGCTCAGCAGCGCGTCGCTCACCACCAGGGCGGAGGCCGTCGGATCCGCCGCGTCGGTCGGGGGCAGCAGGGTCACCCGGCGGTCGATCCCGATCAGCTTGGTGGGCAGGTCCACGCCCACCCGTATCTGGACGCCCTGCGCGGCCAGTTCGCCGAGGCCCCGGGCCCGCCCGTGGAAGCGCAGCCCCTCGCGGTCCACGACGACCCGCACCCGCACCCCGCGCCGCACCGGTTCGGCGACGTCGAGCGGGGCGGGCATCCCGTTCGGCTCGCTCGACGCGTACGGCGGGCGGTCCAGGAGGACGACCTCCTCGCTCGCCGAGACCAGCAGCGACCGCACCCGGAGGGCGATCGCCCGGCCGCCCCGGACCGCCTCGATCCCGGAGGCGCCCCGGGTGGGCACGGCGCTCTGGAGCCGGGCCGCGATCCGGTCGACGGAGCCGGTCAGTTCCTCCAGCTCCGCCGAGCGGTGCAGCAGTTCGGCCTGGCGCAGATGGATCAGATTGCGCAGCGCGGTGGCGGGAGCCACGGCTTCGGGAAGGGCCGTCCCGCGCCGGGCCGGATGGACGAAGCCCTGCACGGCCAGCCGGCCGAGCGCGTTCGTCACCCGGCGGACCGTCAGGCCGAGACGCCCGGCGAGCGCGGTGCGGGACACGGGTGCGGGTGGGTCGAGCAGCGCCTCGTACACCCGGAGTTCATCGGCTCCGAGACCCAGCGCCTGCCATTGCGTGTCCTGCTCAGTCCACCCCACTGGCGGAATTCTCCTCCGTTCTCGCAGGTCACACAAGTGCCGGAAGCGGCAGCGGCATTCGGGTGATCCGTTCGGCGCAGTCCTGGTGGCCGGGGCGCGCCCCGGGAGCGAGGCTGGCGGTCAGGGGCGGCCGGCGGGCCGCTCCTCCGACGGACAGGGAGCTCAGGATGACCGGGACCACACCGCCCAAGGACGCCCAGCCCGCGATCGGCCGGGCCAACGAGTCGGTGCTGCGCCGGTTCCCGTTCGACGACACCCAGGATCTCGACGACGCGCGCCACGGGTTCCTGGGCACCTCGGACACGAGCATCATCGGCGCGGCCGACGGGCGGACCGTGTGGGACCTCGACGCCTACGGCTTCCTGGACGGCGACTGCCCGCCCACGGCCAATCCGAGCCTGTGGCGGCAGAGCCGGCTGGTGCGCGACCACGGCCTGTTCGAGGTCACGGAGGGGATCTACCAGATCCGGGGCTTCGACCTCTCGAACATGACGGTCGTGGAGGGCGAGCGCGGCGTCCTCGTGATCGACCCGCTGATCTCGTCCGAGACGGCCGCGGCGGCGCTCGCCCTGTACCGGCGCCACCGCGGGGACCGCCCGGTCACCGGTGTGCTGTACACGCACAGCCATGTCGACCATTTCGGCGGGGTGCGGGGCGTCCTCACCGACGAGGACGTCGCGGCCGGTGTGCCGGTGCTCGCGCCGGAGGGCTTCCTGGAGCACGCGGTGAGCGAGAACGTGTACGCGGGCACGGCGATGGCCCGCCGCGCCGCGTACATGTACGGGGCGGCGCTGCCCAAGGGCGAGCGCGGCCAGATCGGTGCCGGACTGGGGCAGACGACGTCGACCGGCTCGGTCGGGCTGGTCCCGCCGACGCTCGACATCACCCGTACGGGGCAGACGGAGACGGTCGACGGCATCCGGATGGTCTTCCAGCTGACCCCGGGCACCGAGGCTCCCTCCGAGCTGAACATCCACTTCCCCGCCCACGCGGCGCTCTGCATGGCGGAGAACGCCACGCACAACCTCCACAACCTGCTGACGCTGCGCGGCGCCGAGGTCCGCGACCCGCACGTATGGGCGCGGTATCTGACGGAGGCCGTCGCCCTGTTCGGCGACGCGACCGACATCGCGTTCGCCTCCCACCACTGGCCGGTCCGGGGCCGGGAGCGGGTGCTGGCCTTCCTGTCCGAACAGCGCGACCTCTACGCCTATCTGCACGACCAGACCCTGCGGATGATCAACGAGGGGATGACGCCGCTGGAGATCGCCGAGGCGATGGAGATGCCCCCGGCCCTGGAGAGGGCCTGGCACACCCATGGCTACTACGGTTCGGTCAGCCACAACACCAAGGCGATCTACCAGCGGTACCTGGGCTGGTTCGACGGGAACCCGGCGCATCTGTGGGAGCACCCGCCCGTCGAGGCGGCCCGGCGGTACGTGGACTTCATGGGCGGCGCGGACGAGGTGGTGCGCCGGGCGCGCGAGGCGTTCGAGGCCGGCGACTACCGATGGGTCGCCCAGGTGGTCAACCATGTCGTCTTCGCGGAGCCGGAGCACACCGGGGCGCGGGCGCTCCAGGCGGACGCGCTGGAGCAGCTGGGCTACGGCAGCGAGAACGGCACCTGGCGCAACTTCTTCCTGATGGGCGCCCTGGAACTGCGGGACGGCGCGGTCGGCACACCGACCACGACCACCTCCCTCGACTTCCTGCGGGCGCTCAGCCTGGACCAGCTCTTCGACGCGCTGTGCATCCGGGTCGACGGCCCGCGCAGCTGGGACGCCGACATCACCGTGCTCTGGAAGGTGCGCGGCGGGGACGCGATCGTGCTGCGTCTGCACAACGGGGTGCTGACGCACACGGCCGCCGGCGGACCGGCGGCCGTGGAGCCCGATGTCGAGGTCGCCCTGGACGAGGCGGATCTGCGGGCCGTCCTGCTGGGACAGCTCGCCCCGGCCGACCTCGCGGGCCGCGCCGAGGTGACCGGCGACCCGGCGAGGATCACCGAGCTGCTGGGTCATCTCGGCGCGCCGGACCCGGACTTCGCACTCGTCACGCCCTGAGCCCGGGGCCCGGCCGCTCAGCCGCGCAGGGCGGAGAGGAAGATGCCGGGCAGTTTCGACACCTTCGGTGCGGCGGTGAACCCGGTGAGCCGCCGCATCGTCGTCCGCCCGGTCCGGTTGGTCACGAAGTACGGGGGGCGCGGGGAGAGCGACGGCGCCCCGGTGAACAGCCCCCTCGGTGAGGGGGCGAACGGGGCCCGGAGCACTGTCTTCTCCACGTCCTCCAGCATGAACGCGTTGTGGACGAAGCCGATGCCGCTGCCGATGTCCTGCCGGGTGTGCCCGGGGTACGCGCCCCAGGGGGTGTAGCCGAGGAGGAACCCGAAGGCCGACCAGCAGTTGATCCCGAGGGTGCCGTAGCGCAGTCCGTCGACGGCGGCGTCCACGGCGGCGCGGTGGGCCCGTTCGGTGCGCGGGTGGACGAGGAGGGTAGCGCCGAGGGTGCCGGGCAGGGTGTCGTTGGCGAAGTCGGTGGCCCGGCGCAGGAAGGTCTCCGGGTCGTCGCCTTCGAGGCGTACGACGCCGAGGGCGCTGGCGAACACCTCGTCGGTGAGCATCGGGCCGCCCTCGCCGCTGACGTCCGCGACCAGCGTGGCACCGCCGGGGCCCGCCGGGTGCTCGGCTCCGGGGTGCGCGTCCACGACGGCGCGGAGCCTGCCGGCCGCGCCGGGGTAGTAGTCGGTGCGGGCCGGGAGGCGGCGCAGGACCCGGCGGATCTCGTCGAGCAGGCGCTCGGTGCCGTCCCAGTCCCGGGGCACCACGAGGATCTGGCTCGCGACGCAGTTGTGCCCGGAGTTGTTCATCTTGCTGGTGACGATGTGCTCGGCCTGGAAGCGCAGATCGGCGTCGCTCCACGGTCCGGGGACGACGATGCAGGGGCTGACGCCGCCGAGTTCGCTCGTGAACGGTTTGGTGTTCAGCGGGGTGTCCTCGCGGCGGCGGCGCGCCGCGTCCCCGTCGGTGCCCCAGACGATGGCGTCGTGGGTGCGCTCGCTGCCCGTCACATGGATGGTGTCGATGCCCTCGTGCCCGGTCAGGTACGCGCCCTCGGCCGCTCCCCCGTCGACGAAGCGGACCCAGTCCCGGTCCACGAACTCCTGGAAGACGGCCTCGAAATGGGGACGCAGATAGGCGTTGACCGGGTTCATCTTGGCGAGGACGACCTGGTTGTCCTGGCAGAGCTTGTGCAGGATGTCGAGCGGGGTGATCGCTGCGACGTTCCCCGCGCCCAGCACCAGGGCGACACCCGGGTCGGCGGGCCGGCCCCGGTAGGTCCCGGCGGCGCGGGCGAGCACCTGTTCCCGGGTGGTGCCGGGCAGCGTCCGGACCTGGGCGGAGAAGCCGTTGAGGAGCAGCCGGTCCGTGGCGGTGGCGGGGAAGACGTCGACGACGGTGCGGCCGTCGCGCTCCCGGACGGCACCGGCCGGCACCGGGTCGCGGCCGTCGGCGAGCCTGCGCAGCACATGGAGGTAGGCGCCCACGGTCTGGGCCAGGGCCCAGGGTGCGGTCACCCAGTCCTCCGCGGCCCAGGAGGAGGTGGCCTCGTACCCCTTGGCACGCGCGGCGTCGGCGACCATGGCCGGGGCGCCCTGGGCGATGCGCGGCAGCATCCGTTCCAGCAGGGCGATCCGTTCGGCGGTGCCGGTCGCGGCCCAGCTCTCGCGACCGGCCCGCAGGGCGGTCACGGCCCGGTCGAGGGGGGCGGTGTCGGGTTCCGTGGTGGTGGTGCTCACGGGGGCGGCTCCTTGGTGTGGGACGGAGGGGCGGGTGCGGCAGGGGGCGGGCATCAGCGGCCGAGCCGTGCGATGTCGCGGGCCGGGTCGATCAGGAGGAACGAGGCCGCGGCGCCGATGACGAGCAGGGCTCCGGACAGGGTGACGGCAAGGTGGTAGCCGTCGTTGCCCCGGGCGTCGACCAGGGCGCCGACGACGGCGGGCGCGGCGAGTCCGGCGGCGGTGACGACCGCGTTCATGGCGCCGAGCGCGCCGCCGCTCCGTCCGGCGGGGGCGAGTTCGGCGACGGTGGTCGCCGCGACGGCGGCGTACGAGCCGCCGAGGCCGAAGCCCAGCGAGACGAGGACGGTCTTTCCGGTGGGGTCGTCGACCAGGGCCTGGGAGAGCAGGCAGACGGCGCCCAGGGCGAGGAGCCGGCCGCCGACCCGGCCGCGCGCCCGGCGGCTGCCGACGCCCCGGCGCATGAGCCGGCCGGTGATCCCGGCCTGGGCGAGCAGGGCGACGGCGCCGACCGCCCAGGGCGCGACGATCAGGACGGCCGCGGTGTGCGCGGGGTGGCCGAGGGCGTTGCGCAGGTAGGAGGGCAGCCAGACCAGCATCAGGGCCACGGACCAGTAGCTGGTGAAGTAGGCGAGTGTGGCGCCGATCCAGGTACGGGTGGCGAGGATCTTCCGGTACGGCACGGCCCTTGCCGTCTCCGTCCGGCTTCCGGCGTCCGGCGCGGTGTCTTCGGTGGCGTGCGTGCCGTCGGCGCCCAGCAGTTTCCAGGCGGCGGCCCACAGGAGTCCGACGGCGGCGAGGGCCCAGAGCGCGGAGCGCCAGCCGTGGTGCTCGATCAGCCAGGAGAGGCCGGGTGCGGAGACGATCACGCCGAGCGTGACGCCGAGGGTGATCAGGGCGCCGGGCAGATTGCGCCGGTGGTCGGGGAACCAGGCGAGGGTGGCCTGCTGGGCGACCGGGAAGGCCGGTCCCTCGGCGGCGCCGAGGACGACACGGGAGGTGACCAGGACGGCGAGCCCGCCGCCGAGCGCGGCCGGTGCCTGGGCGACCGACCAGAGCAGCGCCATCACCAGCAGCAGGAGCCGGGGAGAGACCCGGTCGGCGACGAGGCCGACGACGACCGCGGAGACCGAGAAGAGCAGGAAGAACGCGCTGTTGGCGAGGCCGAACTGAGTGGCGCTCAGATGCAGGTCCGCGCGGATCTCGTCGGCGGCCAGGCCCAGGACGGACTTGTCCGCGAAGTTCACCATCATGAAGACCACCAGCAGCGCGGTCACGGTCCAGGCCCTGCGGCCGTCGGCGCGGCCGGTGGGTGTGGAGGACTGCTGGGACAGGGTCGGAGCCGCGTTCATGGGGTCCTCCGGGGGAGCGGGCAACGGATGAGGGGGCGGGCGGGCACACCGCGCACGGCCGGCGGGCGGTGCGCGGGCCGGGGCCGCGTCCGGAAGGGGCCGCATGTGACGGCGCGTTCGGGACGCGGCCCGGGAGGGGGTCAGGACAGCGGGACGCCGGCGACGGCGATGCGCTCCATGACCCGGCGGCGCGGGTAGTAGTCGCTGATGGCGTAGTGCTGGGTGGCGATGTTGTCCCAGATGGCCACGGAGTCCTGCTCCCAGTGGAAGCGGACCTGGAACTCGGGGACGCGGGCCTGGAGGACCAGTTCGTCCAGGAGCGCCCGGCTCTCGGCGTCGGTGAGGCCCACGATGCGGGTGGTGAACGGCTCGTTGACGTAGAGGAGCTTGCGGCCGCTGCGCGGGTGGCGCACCACGACGGGGTGCTCGACCGGCGGCAGCGTCTCGCGGAAGTGCGCGATCTGCTCCGCGGTCATCGTCGATCCCCAGCTCGGCACCCAGTCGTGCACGGCGGTGAGCGACTCGATGCGCGTCTTCATCTCCTCGGAGAGGTTGTCGTACGCGGCGCCCATGTCGGCCCACATGGTGTCTCCCCCGGCGGAGGGCACCTCGACGGAGCGCAGGACGGAGCCGAGGGCGGGCGCGGCCATGAAGGAGTGGTCGCTGTGCCAGATGTTCTCGTTGCCGACGGCCATGGCGTCCTTGGCGAGCCGGGACACACCGGCGGTCTCGGCCTTCGGGAAGAAGGGGTTGGCCTCCGGCGGTCCCCAGACGGCCGCGAGGCCGAGGTGGTGGCCGGGCTCCAGACCGGTCTGCCCCCGGAAGAAGATCACCTTCCATTCGAGCAGCGCCCGGCGCAGTTCCTCGGCGACCTCCTCGCCCAGCGGCCGGGTCAGGTCGACGCCGCTGATCTCCGCGCCGATGAGCGGGGTCTGGGGGCTGATGCCGAGGACGCGGTACGGCGTCTCGGGGGTACCGGGTGCGAGGCGCTCCAGCGTCCTTCGGCCGTACCGCATGAGCGGCTTGTCGAGTACGGGCTTCGGACCGTCGGTGATGGCGGCTGCCATGGGTTCCTCCCACAATCGACGTTGATTACGTAACCGGCAGTATCGATATTGGGCCGCCCGGGGGCAAGAGGGTGGGAGGAAAAGATTCCGCTCCGCTACGGGGCCGGCCCTTCGGGGCCACCGAGCGTGAACGCCCCTGCGTACGAGGCGTGTCGGCGCGGGCCTGGACGACGGCCCGGACCGATGTGCGGGCATGCGGGAGGAGGGCACGGCCCCCTTGGCCGTGCCCTCCCCGCGACTGCTCGCGGCTCCGTTCAGGGGGCGCCGGTCACGCCCCCGCGGCTCACGGCCGGACCGCGACCGCCCGGCCGATCAGCTCGACGACCGACTCCACGAGCGCGTCGTCCGGCTGCCGCTGCTCGCCGACCATCCGGAACACCAGGGAGGCCGCGACGAGGGTGGCCGCCGCGTCGATGTCGACGTCCGGCCGCACGTCGCCCCGTTCGACCCCGCGCTCCAGCAGGTGCCGGGTCTCGCTCATCACGCGCGCGGTGTAGTCCCGGTACGCACCGCGTTCCGCCCCTGCCTCGGCCGCCGAGCCGATCACGCCGGCGAGCAGCCGGTCGACGCCCGGCAGCCGGTAGGCGCGGGCGCGGGCGGTGAGGACGGCGCGCAGTTCGGCGCGGAAGTCGCCCATGTCGGGCACGGTCAGCGGTCCGATGCGCGATTCGGCCGCGGCGATGATCAGATCCTGTTTGGTGGACCAGCGGCGGTACATGGCGGGCTTGCTCACCCCGGCCCGCGCCGCCACGGCGTCCATGGTCAGCGCGCCCATGCCGCTCTCGGCGACGAGCGCGACGACGGCGTCCAGCACGGCGCCGGTCACCCGCTCCTCGCGCGGCCGTCCCGGCCCCCTGCGTACGCCCCGCACCCGCTCCTCGGCCATGCCGCGACCCTACGCGGCCCCGGCGTCCCGCCCGGCACGGGGTGGCGACGGCGCGGCCGGTCAGGAGCCCTGGGACAGCCGGGCGCGCAGCACGTGCTTGGTGATCTTCCCGGAGGGCGTACGGGGCAGGGCGTCGCTCAGCACCAGTTCGCGCGGGATCTTGTAGCGGGCCAGACGGGGCTCCAGCCAGGCCCGGATCTCCTCCAGCCCGGGTGCGGCACCCCCCCTCGGCACCACGACGGCGACGACGGTCTCGCCCCACTGCGGATGCGGGCGTCCCACGACCGCGGCGTCGACGATGTCGGGGTGGGCGAGCAGCGCGCCCTCGACCTCCTGGGAGGCCACGTTCTCGCCCCCGGTGATGATCATGTCCTTGAGCCGGTCGACGATGGTGACGAACCCGTCCTCGTCGACCCGGCCGAGGTCCCCGCTGCGGTACCAGCCGGCCTCGAACGCGGCCTCGGTGGCGGCCTCGTCATCGAGATAGCCGACCATACGGGTGTCCGAGCGGAGCCAGATCTCCCCGGCGTCCCCGGCGGCGGCGTCCGTCCCGTCCGCCGTCACGACGCGCAGATCGACGCCGACCATGCCGCCGCGCCCGATCGATCCTGCCTTCTCCACCTGCTCGTCGGGCGAGAGCGAGGCCCCCACGGGCCCCATCTCGCTCATCCCGTAGACCTGGTGGAAGCGGCGCGAGCCGTACGCCTTCATCAGCCGGCGGACGGTTCCGGCGTCCATCGGCCCGGCCCCGTAGATCCAGGAGCGGACCGAGGAGAGGTCGTGGGCGTCGAAGTCGGGCACGGTCTGCACCGGGGCGATGAAGGCGACCGGCGCGCCGAAGACGGCGGTGATCCGCTCGCGCTCCACGGTCTCCAGCATGGTGCGGGGCTCGTACTCGCGCTGGAGCACGACCGTGCCGCCGAGCAGCAGGGTGCCCAGGGCCCAGTTGTTCAGCGGGGAGGCGTGCCAGATCGGCATGCAGACCAGGAAGCGCTCGTCACGGCGCAGGGGCACGGTCGCCGCGGTGTACGTGGCGGTGAGGGCGATGCCCCGGTGGGTGTGCACGCATCCCTTGGGGCGGCCGGAGGTGCCCGAGGTGTACAGGATCTGGGCGATGTCGGTGTCCGGTCCGGGCCCGCCGCGCCAGGGGGACGCGCCGGCCAGCAGCGCCTCGAAGGAGCCCTCCGGCGCCTCGTCCGCCGGGGCGTCCGGGTGGCTGACCAGCCAGCGGACGTCCGCGTCGGCGGTGGTGGCCCGTTCGCCGATCTCCTGGTCGACCACCGCGAGCCGGGCCCCGCAGTGGAGCAGTTGGTCGGTGACCTCGGCGGTCTGGAGTTTGTGGTTGACGGGCACCAGGGTGGCGCCGGCCAGCCAGGCACCGAAGGCGGCGAAGAGGAAGGCCGGGGTGTTGTGCGTCATCACGGCCAGGCGGTCGCCGGGGCCGAGCCCCGCCTCCCGCAGCAGGGTGGCGGCGCGGCGCACGGCCTCGTCGAACTCGCGGTAGGTCCATCGCCGGTCTCGGTAGACGAGGGCTTCTTTGCGGCCGGCCGAGCGAACGACACCGTCCAGCATGGCACTGAGATGCACACGTGCTCCAGGGATCGAGGACCGGTGCGTCCGGCCCTTGTCGGGAAACTATGAATGATGCTTCACTTCTTCCATGGCTTACCGCAAGACCCCGGCCCAAATCCAGCGTCTCGAATCGGCACGCGAGCATCTCGTCGCCCGAGCGACCGATGTCGTCGCGGAAGTCGGCTGGTCAGGGGCGTCCGTGACCGCGGTCGCCGGTGCCGCCGGAATCTCGGCGGGGTCGGTGTACCAGCACTTCGCGTCCAAGTCCGCGCTCGCCGTCGAGGTGTTCCGGCGGGCGGCGGGGCGGGAGGTGGAGGTGCTCTCCGCCGTGCTCGCCACCACCGGGACGCCGGTCGAACGGCTCGTGCGGGGCGTGCAGACCTTCGCCCGCCGCGCGCTGGAGAACCCCGGACTGGCCTACGCGCTGCTCGCCGCGCCCGCCGATCCCCCGGTCGGCGCGGAACGCCTCGTCTTCCGGCTCCGCTACCGCGCCCTGTTCGCCGAGGTGATCGGCCAGGGCATGGCCGACGGCCTGCTGCCGCCCCAGAACGGGGAGATCACCGCCGCCGCGCTCACCGGCGCGATCGGCGAGGTCCTGGTGGCCCCGCTCGGCGACCCCGGGGACGGCGACCCCGAGAACCTGCTCGACGAGCTGGCCGCCATGGCGCTGCGCTGCGCGGGCGCCGCTCCCCGCCCCTGATCCGTCTCTGCCCAGGAGGACCCTCATGTCCGCGAGCCCCGCTCCGCACAGCCACCCCACCGCCACCACCCACGAGGTGACCAACCAGACCCCTCCGCTCGTCGGCCACGACGTCGCCGACGACCCGGTCCTGCTCGAAGGGGTGCGCCGCGAGGGCGCGGAGTGGTATCTCGACGAACTGCACCGGCTGGGCCGCCGGGCCGGCAGCGAGGAGGTCCAGCGCTGGGCCGACGAGGCCAACCGCCACGAGCCCCGCCTGCGCACCCACGACCGCTACGGCAACCGTCTCGACGAGGTCGAGTTCCACCCCTCGTACCACGCCCTGATGGACGTGGCGATCGGCGCGGGGCTCGGCGGAGCGGCCTGGGCGGACGAGCGCCCCGGGGCGCATGTGGCTCGCGCGGCCGGCTTCATGGTGTGGAGCAGTACCGAGGCTGGACACGGATGCCCCGTCTCGATGACCTACGCGGCGGTTCCCGCGCTGCGCCACGCGCCCGACCTCGCCAAGACGTACGAACCACTGCTGACCAGCCGGGTGTACGAGGCGGGGCTGCGCACCCCGGCCGAGAAGCCCGGTCTGCTCGCGGGCATGGGCATGACGGAGAAGCAGGGTGGTACGGACGTACGCGCCAACACCACCGTGGCCACCCCGCAGCCGGACGGCACCTGGCGGCTGCGCGGCCACAAGTGGTTCACCAGCGCGCCGATGAACGATCTGTTCCTGGTGCTCGCCCAGGCCCCGGCCGGGCTCTCCTGCTTCCTCGTCCCCCGGGTGCTGCCCGACGGGAGCCGCAACACCTTCCGTATCCAGCGCCTCAAGGACAAGCTCGGCAACCGCTCGAACGCCAGCAGCGAGCCGGAGTTCGACGACACCGTGGCCTGGCTCGTCGGCGACGAGGGGCGCGGGGTGCGCACCATCATCGACATGGTCACCATGACCCGTCTCGACTGCGTCCTCGGCTCCGCCTCCGGCACCCGGGCGGCCCTCGCCCAGGCGACGCACCACGTCCGCCACCGCTCGGTGTACGGCGCCAAGCTCATCGACCAGCCGCTGATGCGCAACGTGATCGCGGACCTGTCCCTGGAGTCGGAGGCTGCCACGACGCTGGCGCTGCGGCTGGCCGGCGCCGCCGACCGGGCGCAGCGCGGGGACGCCGGGGAGCGGGCCTTCCTCCGGCTCGCCACGGCCGTCGGCAAGTACTGGGTGTGCAAGCGGCAGCCCGCCGCGGTGGCGGAGGCGCTGGAATGCCTCGGCGGCAACGGGTACGACGAGGAGTCCGGCATGCCGCGGCTCTACCGGGAGGCACCGCTGAACGGCATCTGGGAGGGTTCCGGCAACGTCAACGCGCTGGACATGCTGCGTGCCCTGGCCCGTGAGCCGGAGTCCCTGGAGGCGCTGTCCGCGGAGATCGGCGCCGCGTCCGGCGGCGACCGCCGGCTGGACACCGCCTGGCAGGAGCTGCGCCGGGAGATGGTCCTCACCGAGGACGCCCCGCTGCGTGCCCGCCGCGTCATCGAGCACGCCGCCCTGGTCCTCCAGGGATCGCTGCTGGTCCGGCACGCCCCGGCGGCCGTCGCCGACGCCTTCTGCGCCTCGCGGCTGGCCGGGGACCGCGGACTGGCCTTCGGCACCCTGCCCACCGGCACGGACTTCACCGCCCTGCTGGCCCGCACCCCCGTCTGACCCGGACCGGCCCCGTCCGGCCCCCGCGCGCCACGGACGCGCGGGGGCGGGGCGGGGTCCCTACGGCCGCGCGGCGGTCAGGTCGAGCAGCATCAGATCGAGCCGTTCGGCGTCCTCGCCGGTGCCGATCCTGCTCGCGGGGCCGACCGTGCGGTAGCCCCAGGCCCGGTAGGCGGCCCGCGCCTCCAGGCTCCGGGGGTGCACATTGAGCAGGACCCGCTCGGCCCGGACGGTGCCGAGCAGCGCCCGGTGCAGTCGCCGGGCGACGCCCTGCCCGCGCCAGGCCCTCCGGACCGCCAGCTCCATCAGTCCGAAGGAGCGCTGCCCGTCCTCGCGCCGCACGGCCTCGGGGACGGGGTCGACGAGTTCGTCCCACCAGACCGTGTCGGCCGTCAGGGCGTGACCGTAGGCCATCCCGACCGGTTCGCCGTCGGGGGTCCTGGCCAGGACGGCGCGGAAGGCCGGGCGGCCGGCCAGGGCGGGGAAGTGGCGGAACGCGGCGTCGACGTCCTGGGCCGTCTCGTGGAACGGGGGCCCGGCGAACGCCTCCGCGTACACGGTCCGCAGCGCGTCCTCGGCCCGCAGCGCGCCCGGCCCGTCCAGCTGCTCGACGCGCACGCTCCGGCGGGGCGGAGCGGTCGCGGTCAGATCCAGGACGTACCGCTCGAAGGCGGTGCCGTCCGGCGCGGTCGTGGGCCCCGCGGCGGTGAATCCCGCGCGCCGGGCCACGGCCAGGGAGGCCGCGTTGTCCGGCTCGGCCCGGATCACCGCCTGCGTCGCGCCCTCGCCGGCCGCGTACCGGCAGGCGAGCAGCACCGACCGGGTCGCCAGGCCGCTCCCCCGCCACGACGTGTAGAGCCCGTAGGCGACGTTCACCTGCCCGGGGTCCAGCCCCTCCGCACCGAACCGCAGGTCGACGGTCCCGGCGAGCGTGCCCGTGTCCCCGGCCCGGATCCCGAAGGCCCGCAGCTCACCGGCCGCCTCCCACTGCTCCCGGCAGTGGCGCAGATAGGCGGCGACCCCTTCGCGGGTGCCGGGTCCGCCGTTGAGCCGGCGGGCCGGCTCCGCGTCCTCCCCGGCGAGATGGGGTTCCAGATCGTCCGGTCCCAGCGGGGTCAGCACGATGGTCCCGTCGGACAGCCTCACGTCATCCATCCGCCGATTCTCGACGTCACCGGCGCGTGGCACCAGGGGATTGCCGGCCGGGGGTCAGTCCGTGGAGCGAGGACCCGCCGCGCGCCGGAGCCGGTTGGCGATCGCCAGGCCCAGTCCGCCCTCCGGCGGCAGGGAGGCGACGACGAGGTCGCAGCCCCTGCGGTCGAACTCGCGGAGGAAGCCGTACAGCTCGCGGGCGTACGCGGCAGGTGCGGCGGGAACCGTCAGCACGGCGTGCGCCTTGACGTCGGTGTCCGCGAGAGCGGCCGGGAGGAGCAGGCCGACCCGCCGGCCGTCCTCCTGGGCCCGCTCGGCCTCGACGACGGCCCGCTCCGGGTCGACGAGGACGACGCGGGCACGCGGGGCGTAGTGGGAGGGGTGCTGTCCCGGTACGCGGACGCCGCTCGTGACGGGCACGTCGACGGGGTGGCCGAGCACGGCCTCGATGTCCTCGCGGGTGACGCCGCCGGGGCGCAGGACGGCCGGAACCTCACCGGTGACGTCGACGATGGTCGACTCGATGCCGACCGCGCAGGTGCCGCCGTCCAGGACGAGGTCGACTCCGTCGCCGAGTTCGCTGCGGACGTCGTCGGCGGTGGTGGGGCTGACCGCGCCGAAGCGGTTGGCGGAGGGGGCGGTGACACCCGTGCCGAAGGCTTCCAGGAGCGCGAGGGCGACGGGGTGGTCGGGCACCCGCACCGCGACGGTCTCCAGACCGCCGGTCACTTCGAGGGGCACCCGGGGGCCGCGCCGCAGAACCAGGGTGAGCGGCCCCGGCCAGAAGTGCTCCGCCAGCAGCCGGGCCGTGTCGGGCACGTCCACGGCCCAGGCGTCGAGCTGATGCGCTCCGGCCAGGTGCACGATCAGCGGGTGGGACGGCGGTCGCCCCTTGACCCGGAAGATGCGCGAGACGGCGGCGGGGTCCTCCGCGTTGGCTCCCAGTCCGTAGACGGTCTCGGTCGGAAGGGCCACCAGACCGCCCGCGCGCAGCACACGGGCCGCCTGCTCGATGTCGCTCGTTCTCGCTGTCACGCCCTTCATCCTAGGGAATGCCCGAAGGTGTCCGGGTCGGCCGCCCGCCAGTCCGCCGCCCACTCCGGCGGTGGCCCGTCCACCAGCTCGCCGGGGCGCAGCCAGTCGTACAGCTCGGCGTACGAGAGCACGGTGCGGGGATCGAGCCGGCGGCGCAGCTGGGCGGGGCTCAGCTCCCCCGGGTCGCGGACGCCCATGGCGGCCATGATCTGCAGCGCGCTGTTCACCGTGGCCTCCTGGAAGCGCCGCACCCGCTGGTACTTGTCGTCGACGCTCAGCGCCCGCGCCCTGCGCGGGTCCTGGGTGGTGACGCCGACTGGGCAGGTGTTGGTGTGGCAGCGCTGGGCCTGGATGCATCCCACGGCGAACATCATGGCGCGGGCGGCGTTGGTGTAGTCGGCGCCCTGGAGGAGCCGTTTCACGAGGTCGCTGCCGGTGGCGACCTTGCCGCTCGCCCCGATCCGGATCCGGTCGCGCAGTCCGGTGCCCACCAGGGCGTTGTGCACGGTGATCAGCCCCTCGGTCAGGGGCATGCCGACGTTGTCGGCGAAGCCCAGCGGGGCGGCTCCGGTGCCGCCCTCGGCACCGTCGACGACGATGAAGTCCGGGGTGACGCCCTCCGCGAGCATCGCCTTGCACACAGCGAGGAATTCACGCCGGGAGCCGACGCAGAGTTTGAATCCGGTGGGCTTTCCGCCCGCCTTCTCCCGCATCGAGGCGATGAAGCGGACGAGTTCGCGGGGCGTGCGGAAGACCCGGTGGTAGGGCGGGGAGATCACGGTCCGTCCCTCGGGAACACCCCGTACGCGTGCGATCTCGGCGTTCACCTTGCCGCCGGGGAGCACCCCGCCGATGCCGGGTTTCGCTCCCTGGGAGAGTTTCAGGGACACGCATTTCACGTGCGGGTGCGCGGCCTTCTCGGCGAAGGTGTCCGGATCGAAGTCCCCGTCACCGGTACGGCAGCCGAAGTAGCCGGTGCCGATCTCCCAGATCAGATCGCCCCCGTGCCGCAGGTGGTGTTCCGACAGCCCGCCCTCCCCGGTGTCGTGCGCGAATCCGCCGGCGGCCGCGCCGCGGTTGAGCGCGAGCACCGCGTTCGCGGAGAGGGAGCCGAAGCTCATGGCGGAGACGTTGAGCAGCGCCATGTCGTACGGGCGGGTGCAGTCGGGCCCGCCGACCCGGACGACCGGGGCCCGGTCGGGCACGGGCTCGGGCGCCATGGAGGGCACGAGGAACTCGTAGCCGGTGAGGTACACATCGCGTTCGGTACCGAACGCCTCCTCGGCCTCCGTTCCCTTGGCCCGCTGGTAGACGATGCTCCGCACACTGCGGTCGAAGGGCCGGCCGTCGTAGTTGCGTTCCACGAAGTACTGCTGCATCTCCGGCCGGATGTATTCGAGGACGTACCTCAGATGCCCCAGCACCGGATAGTTCCGCAGCACCGAATGCCGTCGCTGCGTCACGTCCCACAGCCCGGTCAGGGCCGGCGGAACCAGCAGACCGGCCGCCACCCACCACCAGGGGGAGAAGGCGAACGAGGCGGCCACGGAAAAGGCCGCGGCGAGAACCAGCGCGACGAGCGAGGCGAATCTGTACACGGCCCGAGTCAAGCGCATCCGCGGAACCCGGCGGTGCGGAACGAATCGCGGACGGCGCGCGTTCGCCCGATGGGACGCGCAAGCGCGTCCCGGTGCCGGCGGGCCGCTCCCGTCGGCCTTCCGCGGACACTACCGGGTGGCCGGAGCGCGGAGGCCGGTAACCGCCTTGTCTTCCCTGCCCGTTGGGCCATACTCGATTCACCGTTGACCGGTGCGCAGTCGGGGGGCTCGGTGTCAGGTGATGCGGTTGCGGCCGAGGCGGTCCGGGCGATCGCCGGGATGGCCAGTGGTGCGGCGACGGCCGTGGGCACGGGCGTGGGCCAGTTGGTGGCCGACCTGGTACGCCGCCAGATCGGCGGCAGCCCCGAGGGCCGGGCGGCGCTGACCGCCGTGGAGGAGCGTCCGGAGGACCCCGACGCCGCGTCCGCCCTGGAGGAGGCCGTGCGGGCGGACATCGCTGAGCATCCCGCCTTCGGGATCCAGTTGGACGTCGCGCTGAGGGGCCCGCGGACCACGGTCAACACCGGGATCCAGATCGGGGCGGGCGCGCGGATCCGCCGCGCCCAGATCGCCCTCGGGCCGATCACCGTCACCAACACCCCGGCGGCCAGGGCCACGCTCGCCACACTGGCCGCCGTGCTCGCGGCGGCCCTCGCCTTCGGCGTCTACGGGGTGATCCGCGCCGCCGAGGACGACCCGCCCCGTTCGCGGCCGGGCACGAACGCACCCCACGGGGACCAGGAGGCGCAGGATGCCACGTCCGGCGGGACGACCGGCGGAACCTCGTCGGCCGGCGACGGCGGCGGAGCCCCGGCCCCGGACGTCCGGTCCCTGACATCCGGTGAGATGGAGCAGGTCTTCGCCGCCCTGCCCCTTCCCTCCGGATGGGCGAAGGACGGCTACTCCGAGTCCGCCGCCGATGCCATGGACCTCTCCAACGAGGCCCGCATGGGGTGCTGGGGACTCGGTGACGCGGACCCGGGCGAGAACTCCGGATCCGGCAGGATGTCCACCTACGGCGCCGGGGACGACGGCTTCATGATCAACCTCAAGGGTCACCGGGCGACCGGCTCCGGCACCGAGACCGACAGCGCCGTCACCGCCATGGACGCGCTCTTCGGCATGTACGGCTGCCTTCCGGACGCGGAATCCGTGGACATCGGCGACCGGGCGTTCAGTTACACCCAGCCCGGATACGTCTACACCTGGGTCCGCGTCGGCCCCATGGTCGCCTGGCTCATCACGGCGGACACGGCCGGGCGGACGTCCGAGGACTGGGCGCGGGAACTGGTGCCGCTCGTCCGCGACGCCCTCGCCTCGCGGTAGCGCACCGGCCCCGGCCCCACCCTCCCCCGTGCACGTCAGACCTTGCGCGCCACTCCCCCGTAGATCGGCACCGGGTCCTGTCCGGCGGACTCCGCGCCCTCACCGGACTCGGGACGCCACCGGTCCAGCGGCACGACGCCGGGCTCCTCCGGTTCGAGCCCGTCGAAGAACCGGACCACCTCGGCATGGGACCGGGGAACGAAGACCGCGCCACGAGCCGCGTACGTGGCCACCCCCTTGGCCACCCCCTCCGGGTCGAAGTCCCCGGTGGCCTGGGAGAGAATCAGCCGGCTGCCCGGCGCGAGAGCGCCGACATAGCGCGCCACCAGCGCGTGCGCGTGGTCCGTGTCCGGGACGAAGTGCATCAGCGCGATCAGCGACAGCGCCACCGGCCGCGTGAAGTCGATCGTCTCCGCGGCCCGTTCGAGCACCGTCTCCGGCTCACGCACGTCCCCCTCGATGTACCGGGTCTCCCCCTCCGGCGTCCCGCTCAGCAGCGCACCCGCGTGCGCCAGCACGATCGGATCGTTGTCGACGTACATCACCCGCGCCTCCGCCGCCTCGGCCTGGGCCACCTGGTGCAGATTGGGCGCCGTCGGAATCCCCGACCCGATGTCCAGGAACTGCCGCACCCCGCAGTCCCCGGCCAGATGACGCACCGCGCGCCGCATGAAGCGGCGGTTCTGCCGGGCGAACTCCTTGATCTCCGGCTGGATGTCCAGAAGTCGCCTACCCAGCTCCTCGTCCACCGGGTAGTTGTCCTTGCCCCCGAGGAACCAGTCGTACATCCGTGCCGGATGCGGCCGACTGGTGTCGATACGGTGTTGCGCGGCTTCCGTGTCGGTTCCGGTCATCCGATGCCCTCTCCCCTTACGTCCCCACCTGGGCGTACAGCCTTTCACCACAGGAGAGTTCGCCACCTGACGATATTCGGCCAGGGTGGGCGACGGCCCGGTACCCGCCGTTCCCCGGCCGATCGGACCTGCCCCATGGTGCCCCCGGGCACTCCCCGGCGCCCAACTGTGGTGCCCCACCACATACGCCCCCGACCTGCCCCTTCCTACGGTGTGGCGACACGTCCCCGTCCCCCCTCCCCCTCCGGAAGTGGTACCCATGGCCACCCCCGCATCCGCTCCCCCGACGCCGTCCGGCCTCCGCAGGATCGTCGCCGCCAGCCTCATCGGCACAACCATCGAGTGGTACGACTTCTTCCTGTACGGGTCGGCGGCGGCCCTCGTCTTCAACAAGCTGTTCTTTCCCGACTCCGAACCGCTCGTCGGCACGCTGCTGTCGTTCCTGACGTACGCCGTCGGCTTCGCCGCCCGGCCGCTCGGGGCCCTGGTGTTCGGGCACTACGGTGACCGGCTGGGGCGCAAGAAGCTGCTGGTGCTGAGCCTGCTGATGATGGGCGGGGCCACGTTCGCGATCGGGCTGCTGCCGACGCACGCCACCGTGGGGGTGGCGGCGCCGGTGCTGCTGACCCTGCTGCGGCTGGTGCAGGGATTCGCCCTGGGCGGTGAGTGGGGCGGGGCGGTGCTGCTGGTATCGGAGCACGGGGACCCGGCGCGCCGGGGGTTCTGGGCCTCGTGGCCGCAGACGGGCGCGCCGGCCGGGCAGTTGATCGCGACGGGGGTGCTGTCCGCGCTCACCGCGCTGATGTCGGACTCGGCGTTCGAGGCGTGGGGCTGGCGCGTGCCGTTCCTGCTGTCCGGGGTGCTGGTGATGGTCGGTCTGTGGATTCGTCTCTCTGTCGATGAATCGCCGGTCTTCAAGGCGGCGCTGGCCCGGTCCCGGGAGCGCGGCAAGGAGGCGGAGGAGGCCGAGAGGATGCCCGTGGTGGCCGTGCTGCGGCACCATTGGCGGGATGTGCTCGTTGCCATGGGGGCCCGGATGGCGGAGAACATCAGCTACTACGTCATCACCGCGTTCGTCCTGGTGTACGCGGTGACGGCCGCGGATCTGAGCAAGCAGACGGCGCTCAACGCGGTGCTCGTCGCGTCCGCGGTGCACTTCGCCGTCATCCCGCTGTGGGGTGCGCTCTCGGACCGGGTCGGCCGGCGGCCCGTCTATCTGGCCGGTGCGGTCGGGGTCGGGCTGTGGATGTTCCCGTTCTTCGCGCTGATCGACACCCGGGACTTCGGGAACCTGCTGCTCGCCGTCACGGTCGGGCTGGTGTTCCACGGGGCGATGTACGCGCCGCAGGCGGCGTTCTTCTCGGAGCTGTTCGCGACCCGGGTGCGGTATTCGGGCGCGTCGATGGGCGCCCAGTTCTCGTCCGTCGCGGCCGGTGCCCCGGCGCCGCTCATCGCCACCGCGCTGCTCGCGGACTACGACGACTCCGCGCCGATCGCGCTGTACGTGATCGCGGCGGTCCTCGTCACGGTGCTGGCAGTCGTCTGCGCGAAGGAGACCCGGCTGCGGGACCTGGACGACGGGGTGCCCGGTGCGCGGGACGCGGCCGAGCCCCGACCGGCGCCGGCCGGCGCGGGCGAGAGCTGACGGGTCACGCGGAGCGGGGGCCGGGCGGAGCGCCCGGCCCCCGTGTCATGCCCGCGCGTCGGTGGGCTCGAACCAGGTGGGGCCGTCCGTGAGCGCCTGCTTGATCCGCAGGAGCGAGAAGTCCTTGAGCGGCGGCAGCGCGTCGACGGGGAACCAGCCCACTTCCAGGGACTCGTCGTCGTTGACGCGGGCGGTGCCGCCGACGGCGCGGCAGCGGAACGTGATGTCGAGGAACTGGCAGCGGTCGCCGTTCGCGTACTGCACGGGCTCCAGCGCCTGGGTGAGGACCACCCGCTCCGCCACGCAGCGCACGGCCGTCTCCTCGTAGACCTCGCGCTCCGCCGTCGTGGCGGGCTGCTCCCCGGGCTCCGAGATGCCGCCGACGACCGACCAGCCACCCGTGTCGGCGCGCCGGCCGAGCAGCACTCTGCCCTCGTCGTCGAGGACGACGGCGCTGACGCCGGGCAGCAGAAGCAATTGGTGACCGGCGGTCGCACGGATCTCACGGATGAAGTCAGGAGTAGCCATGCACCGACCCTACGCGGCGCGTCCCCCGTTCAGCGGACGCGGCGGGCACGGACCGCCCGCGTCGCCACCCAGCCGATCCCGCCCAGCGCGAGCAGCGCGAGCAGGCCTTCCGGGAGCGGGCCCATCCGCGTCGCGGGCGTCAGCGAGGAGCGCAGCGGCACCTCGTCGACGAGGGCGTCCGGTGTGAACATCTTCGTCTTCTGCACGACCGTGCCGTCCGGGCGGATCACCGCGCTGACGCCGCTGGTGACGGGGACGACGACCGCGCGGCTGTGCTCGACCGCGCGCACCCGGGACATGGCGAGCTGCTGGTAGGTCATCTCGCTGCGGCCGAAGGTCGCGTTGTTGCTGGGAACGGCGATCAGCTGGGCGCCGTGCTCGACCGTGTCGCGCACGGCGTCGTCGAACGCGGCCTCGTAGCAGGTCACCAGTCCGACGCTCGTGCCCGAGAGGTCGAAGACGCCGACCTTGTGGCCCGGTCCGAAGTCGCGCTGCACCCGGTCCACGTCCGAGCTGAAGATCCGGACGAAGGAGCGCATCGGCATGTACTCGCCGAACGGCTGGATATGGCGTTTGTCGTACGTGTCGACCGGGCCCTTGTCCGGGTCCCACTGGATGAGGGTGTTGCGCAGGTTCCCGGTGTTGGGCTCGACCACGGCGCCGACGACGGTGGGGACGCCGATGGCCTTGACCGCGTCGTCGATGACGATCCGGGCGTCCGCGTAACGGTAGGGGTCGAGGTCGGAGGAGTTCTCCGGCCACAGGACGAAGTCGGGCTTGGCCACCTTGCCGGCCTTGACGTCCCGGGCGAGCTGTTCCGTGCGCTTGGCGTGGTTGTCCAGGACGGCGCGGCGCTGGGCGTTGAAGTCGAGGCCGAGCCGGGGCACGTTGCCCTGGATCGCGGCGACGGTCGCGGTGCCGTCCTCGGCGGAGTCGTCCACCAAGGGCAGTGAGGCGAGGGCGGCGGCGACGGGCACCAGGACGGCTGCGGCGGTGGCGGCCGCGGCCAGCCGGGGCAGCTCGCCCGTGGTCCGCCGCAGCCGGAAGCGGCGAACGGCCTCGAAGAGACCGAAACCGCAGAGCACCACGGCGAAGGAGAGCAGCGGGGTGCCGCCCAGCGCGGCGAGCGGCAGGAACAGGCTGTCGGCCTGCCCGAAGGCGATCTTGCCCCAGGGGAAGCCGCCGAACGGCACCCGGGCCCGGACCGCCTCGTCGAGGGTCCAGACGGCCGCCGCCCAGAGGGGCCAGCCGGGCAGCCGGGTGACCGCCGAGATGCCGACGCAGCCGACCGCGACGAACAGCGCCTCGGCCGCGGCCAGGGCCAGCCACGGCACCGGGCCGACCTCCTCGCCGGTCCAGTGCAGCAGCGGCAGCATGAATCCGAGCCCGGCGAGCAGTCCGAGGCCGAGGGCCGCGCGGAGCCGGCGGTCGAAGAGCACCCAGCCGAGCAGGGCGAAACCGGGCAGCACCAGCCACCACAGGGGGCGCGGCGGGAAGCTCAGGTAGAGGAGCACGCCGGAGACCACCGCCGCCGCGGGCCGCGCGAGGCGCGGCAGGGCTCGTGGACGGGCGGGGGCGGGCTGCTGCGGTTCGCCGACCGGCGCGATCGTGGTGCTCACCCGGCGGAGTCTACGGTGGTGGGCCCGCCGTACGGGAGCCCCGCCCCGATCACGGAATCACCGCCGCCGGATCGTTTCCTCGCATCTTCTGCCCCTGTGCCCCCTCCTGCCGTTACCCTGTCGCCCACCCCCCGCCGAGCGGCCCGACGCTGCCGTTCGTGAACGCGACGGTCACGGACGGGGGACCACGTGGGGGCTGAACCGTCGGGACGCGGTCCCGAGAGCGGCACCGCGTCCGACGCCGCCGGGGCCGTGATCCTCGCCGCCTGCGCGGTCTGGACGCTGATCAGCGCGGCGGGCCGGGAGACCAGGCCCGAAGGGGTCCTGCTCGCCCTGCTCGCGGTCGCGGCGGGCTTCGCCTGCGGTCGCATCTGCGGGACGCTCGCCCCGGTGGCCGCCCCGTCCGCCGCCGCGCTGGCCGCGCTGGCGGCGGCGTTCCTGTGGCGGCACGGGGTGCCGGGCGCGACGGCGACATCGGAGACCGCGCCCGGGGACACCGGCGCCACGGCTGCGCTGCTGGTGCTGTCGGCCGGGGCGGCGTGCTGTGCGGCGGCCGCGGCCCGGTCCGAGGGGGTGCGGCTCGTCCTGCGGCTGACGGCGCTCGGGGCCGCCGGGGTGGCGCTCGGGCTCGGTTCCGTGCCGGGGTGCGTGGCGGCGCTGGGCGTCCTGCTGTGGTCGCTGGCCTCGGCCGGGATGCGCGGCCGGCTGCTGGCCCTGACCGGTCTGGCGGTGGTGGCCGGTCTGATGGCCGGTCTGTCGTGGGCCCTGGCCGAGGGGGTCCTTCCCGATGGGCCGGCCGCCGTCCTGGAGGGGCGGTTCACCGGCGACCGGGTGCGTCTGTGGCAGGACGCGGTGCGGCTGGCCGGACAGCATCCGGTCCTGGGCATCGGTCCGGACCGCTTCGCGGAGCTGAGCCCGGCCGTGCGGCAGACCGTCGGCGCGGACGGCAAACCGCATTCGGCTGCGCTCCAGCAGGCGGCCGAGCAGGGTGTGGTCGGTGTGGTGCTGTTGGGGACGGCGTTCGCCTGGCTGCTGTACGCGCTGTGGCGCTCGCCGCGGAGCACCCCGGTGGTGCTGACGGCCGGTGCGGCGCTCACCGCGCTCGCGGTGCTGGCGGGTGTGGGCAACGCGCTGAGTTTCACTCCGGTGACGGCGGGGGCCGGGCTGCTCGCCGGGCTGGCCTCGGCGCGGCGGCCGATCGCGCCGGGCGGGGTCTGACCACCTGCGCCGACGGGCCCGCACGGACGCGGACGAACCCCCGGGGGTCAGGTACCCGCGGGGGTCAGGTACCCGCGGGGGTCAGGTACCCGTGGCGGAGCCGGGGGCGGACAGATGGAGCCGGTCGCGGATGAACCGGGCCCCGGCCTCGGCGTCGTCCACGGTGACGGTGAACGTCCGGCCGTCCCCGAGCCGGAGCACCAGGCCCTCGCCCCGGCGCACCACCACGGCGGTCCCCTGGTCGGGACGCCAGCGGTATCCCCAGCCGCCCCACTGGCGCGGGGTGACCTTCGGGGCGAACTCGGCCCCGACCACATGGGTGAGCAGGATCCTGCGGCGCGGCAGGCCGATGTGGCCGCAGCGCACCTCCAGGGCGTCGCCGTCCACCCGGACCGCCACGTTCACGAAGGCGAGCGTGCCGAAGAGCATGAGCAGCCCGGCCGCCACGCAGCCGATGACCGACATCAGCAGCGGCACCCCGCCGGAGGTCCAGGTCGAGCTGACGGCGAGCTGGATGCCCAGGGCCAGGCAGGCGGCTCCGGCGGCCGCGAGCACCCACTGGGTGCGGTTGGTGGCGCGGCCGGTCCAGACCGCGGTGTGAGTGGCGGCACCGTTGCGCGTCGTTTTGCGAGGGTGGTCCGTCATGTCAAGCAGCGTACTGAAGAACGTGCCTCCCGGGGCGGGTCCGACGGCCCCGCTCGGGTGGTGCGGGCCTCAGCGCGGGGAGCCGACCGCGGCCAGGCCTCGGCCCTCCGGGTAGGCCAGGGCGGCGGCCGGGAGCTCCGAGGCGGTGCCGCCGAGCAGCACGGTGAGGGACGCGGCCGGTTCGGCCGACGGAGCGGGTTCGGCACCGATCCGGCGCAGTGCCTGGGCGGCGACGGCACCGGCCGAACCGTGCAGGACGACGGGCGGCAGACCGGGCCGCTGGACGGCGGCGCGGATGCGGTCGGCGACCAGCTCGTAGTGGGTGCAGCCGAGGACGACGGCCCGCACGTCCGGCGGGGTGAGCGCGGCGGCGGCGGCGACCGCCCGCTCGACGCCGGCCTCGTCCGCGTACTGCACGGCGTCGGCCAGTCCGGGGCAGGGAACCTCGGTGACGTCTGCGGAGCCGGCGAAGTCGCGGATCAGTCCGCGCTGGTACGGGCTGCCGGTGGTGGCGGGGGTGGCCCAGATGGCGACGGAGCCGCCCGCGGCGGCGGCCGGCTTGATCGCGGGGACGGTGCCGATGACGGGGAGCGCGGGCTCCAGCTCGGCCCGCAGGGTCCCCAGCGCGTGCACGGAGGCGGTGTTGCAGGCGACGATCAGGGCGTCGGGGCGGTGCTCGGCGGCGGCGCGGGCCACGGCGAGCGCCCGTACGGTGACGTCCTGCGGGGTGCGCGGTCCCCAGGGCATGGAGCCGGGGTCCGAGGAGAGCACCAGATCGGCGTCCGGCCTCAGCCGGCGTACTGCGGCGGCGGCGGCCAGCAGGCCGATTCCGGAGTCCATGAGCGCGATCTTCACCCGGTCACCATAGTCGACCGCCCTTGCGGTCCCAGCTCAGTGGGGCAGACTTCGGGCAATGAGCGCCGTTGCCTGGATCGCCGTGGTGTCGCTGGTCGCATGGGTCTGGCTGCTGCTGGGACAGGGGTTCTTCTGGCGGACCGGCCAGCGGCTCCCCGCCCGCGCCGCCCCGGCGCACTGGCCCTCGGTGGTGGTCGTCGTCCCCGCCCGCGACGAGGCGGACATGCTTCCGCTGAGCCTGCCGTCGCTGCTGGCACAGGACTATCCCGGGACCGCGGAGATCGTCCTGGTGGACGACTGCAGCACCGACGGGACGGGCGAGCTGGCCCGCACACTGGCGGTACGGCACGGCGGTCTTCCGGTCACGGTGGTGTCGCCCCCGGAGCCCGGACCGGGGTGGACGGGCAAGCTCTGGGCGGTGCGGCACGGGATCACGCTGGCCCGCTCCCGTGATCCGGAGTTCCTGCTGCTCACGGACGCGGACATCGCCCATGAGCCGGACAGTCTGCGGGAGCTGGTGGCCGCCGCCACGGCGGGCGGCTACGACCTGGTCTCCCAGATGGCGCGGCTGCGCGTGGAGAGCGCCTGGGAACGCCTCGTCGTCCCGGCGTTCGTCTACTTCTTCTCGCAGCTGTACCCGTTCCGGTGGATCAACCGGAACGGGGGGCGGACCGCGGCCGCCGCGGGCGGCTGCGTCCTGCTGCGGACGGAGGCCGCCGTACGGGCCCGGGTGCCGGACTCGATCCGGCAGGCGGTGATCGACGACGTGGCGCTGGCGCGGGTGGTGCGGCGCGACGGCGGGCGGATCTGGCTGGGTCTGGCGGACCGGGTGGACAGCGTGCGCCCGTACCCGGGGCTGGGGGATCTGTGGCGCATGGTGTCGCGCAGCGCGTACGCCCAGCTGCGGCACAACCCGCTGGTGCTGCTCGGTACGGTGCTGGGGCTCGCGCTCGTCTATCTGGCGCCGCCGCTCGCGCTGGCCGCCGGACTGCTGGGCGGGGACGCGGCGGCGGCCTGGGCGGGGGGCGCGGCCTGGGCCGTGATGGCCGGGACGTACACGCCGATGCTGGGGTACTACCGGCAGTCGCTGTGGCTCGCGCCGTTGCTGCCGTTCACCGCGCTGCTGTACCTGCTGATGACCGTCGACTCGGCGGTTCAGCACTACCGGGGCCGGGGCGCGGCCTGGAAGGGGCGTCACTACGCCCGTCCCGAGGCCGCGCCGGATCAGTGACCGCGGGTCCGGCTCACTTGCGGCCGGGCGTCCAGTTCATGCCCCAGCCGTAGGCGCGGTCGATGGTGCGCTGCGGGCTGACGCCCCGGTCGCAGACGAGGTAGCGGGCCTCGCGCTGCACGGTGAGGTCGCCGCCGTTGTTCGTGATGAGGGCGAGCGCGCAGACCGTCGAGGGGACGGTGCACTCGTCGAGCGAGAAGTCGATCGGTGCGCCGTGCTGCGGCTGGAGGGTGACCGTGGCGTGCAGATCGGCGAAGCTGCGGGCGCCCTCGTAGATCGTGACGAAGATCAGCAGCCGGCGGATCCGGGCCTTCTGGTCGAGGTTGATGGTCAGGTTCTCACCGGCCTCCACGGCGCCGGTGCGGTCGTCGCCGTCGAGTTCGACGTAGGGCGGCTGGTGGTAGGCGCCGAAGGCGTTGCCGAGGGCCTGGACGACGCCCTTGCGGCCGTCGGTCAGTTCGTAGAGGGCGCAGAGGTCGAGGTCGAGGTCGGCGTGCTGGGCGACGGCCCGGCCGAGTTTGCTGCCCCAGCCCTTGAACTGCTTGCGCACCTCCCAGTTGAGGTTGACGCGCATCGCTCCGGAGGTGCCGCCCTGCTTGGCGAGGGAGACGGCGGGGGCGTCCTTGGTGAGCGTCACCTTCGTCAGGCGCACCGGCTGGGCGGGCGGTGCCGGGGGCGCGGGCGGCACCGGCGGGGCGATCGGCCCGGCGAGGGTCGGCTGGGCGTGCGGCGGGAGCGGTGCGGGCGGCGGCGCCGCGACCCGGGCCGAGGGCTGGGGCGGCGGCGGGGCGGCGGGCATGGTGGCGGGCGGGACCGGGCTCGTGGGGCGCTGCGGCTCGTCGACGGAGATGCCGAAGTCCGTGGCGAGCCCTTCGAGTCCGCTGCCGTACCCCTGGCCGACCGCGCGGAACTTCCAGGCGCCCTGGCGCCGGTAGAGCTCGCCGAGGATGAAGGCCGTCTCGACGGTGGCGTCGGTGCTGTCGAAGCGCGCCAGTTCCGCGCCGCCGACCGCGTCCAGGACCCGTACGTACAGTCCGGCGACCCGGCCGAAGCTGCCGCCGTCCGCGGAGGCGGCGAGGACCACCCGGTCGACGGCGGGTTCCAGCCGGGCGAGGTCCACGGCGAGCGTGTCGGTGGCCGCTCCCGCGGTGGCCCGCTTGCCCTCGTGGCGGACCGCGCCGCCGGCGTGCACGGGCTGGTTGTAGAAGACGAAGTCCCCGTCGTCGCGTACCTTCCCGTTCGCGAGAAGCAGGAGTGCCGAGGCGTCCACGTCCGGTGTGCCGGGGCCGGTGCGCCACCCCAGCTCGACGCGGACGGCCTGGGCCGCCACCGGAACGTTGGTTCCCTTAAGCATGGTCATGCTCGCCCCCATCGCGAGTCCGTCTGCCGAGACTTCTCCCGGGTCAACCTAGCGCCTCGGCGGGCCGTGCCCGCCCGCCGGGAGGGGCCCGGTGCGCGCTCCGTCACCGCGTGCCGCGCCGCCGGGAGGAGCCCGGCGCGTCGGCGGCCTCCAGATCGGCGAGGAGTTCGGCCTGCCCGGCCAGGACGCCGGACAGGATGGTCCGGGCGACCCTCAGCAGTTCCGCGAGCCGGGGGTCGGCCAGGGAGTAGAGGACGGCGGAGCCCTCCCGGCGCTGGATCACGAGGTTGGCGCGGCGCAGCACGGCCAGTTGCTGGGAGAGGTGGGCGGGTTCGACGCCGATCTCGGCGAGCATCTCCGAGACCGCGTGCTCGCGCCTGCTGAGGAGTTCCAGCACCCGGATGCGGACCGGGTGACCGAGTGTCTTGAAGAACTCCGCCTTCAACTGGTAGAGGGGCGTACTCACCGCTGCCGCTCCTCGCCCGCCGTGCGTGTCCGCGTGCCGGACGGCCGCCGTCGTACGGGCGCGGTGCGCCGTGTCCACCCAGAAACGTTCTCCATGGGGACATCCTCGCGCCTCCGCCCGCCCGTCATGACCCCGGGCGTGCCGGACGGGCGGGCGGCGGGCCGGTGCTCAGGCCTTCTTGACCACGCTGGACTTGAGCTGCATCGAGCCGAATCCGTCGACCTTGCAGTCGATGTCGTGGCCGTCCACCCCGTCGACGAGGCGGATGTTGCGCACCTTGGTGCCGGCCTTGATCCCGGTCGGGCTGCCCTTCACCTTCAGGGTGCGGACGACGGTGACGGTGTCGCCGTCGGCGAGGACGTTGCCGACCGCGTCGCGGATCGCCGTGTCCCCGGCCGGTGCTCCGGTCTCCGTGTCGGCCGGGGCCCATTCGTGGCCGCATTCGGGGCAGACGAGGAGCGCGCCCGACTCGTAGGTGTAGGTGCCGGAGCACTCGGGGCAGGGCGGCAGGGCCCCGGTGGTGTCGTTCATGGTCGTTCCTTGCCTTGTCCGTTGCCGTACGTGGTCCTGCCGCCGCGGTTCACAGCGGGAGGGTGATCCAGATGCTCTTGCCGCCGCCGTCGGCGTCGCCGCGTACGACGGCGGTGCCGCCGAGGCCGAGGGTGAGTTCCATGACGGTGCCGAGGCCGCCGCCGGTGGTCCCGGGGCGTGGCAGCGCGGTCAGGAGGGCGGGCCGGTGCGGGTGGCGGTCGTGGACGGCGAACGCGAACGTGTGGCGGCCGGCCGCGTAGTGGACGGTGATGCTCGGGGAGTGCGAGGCGGCGTGCCGGACGCTGTTGGTGACCAGCTCGGACAGGATGAGCAGCGCCGGGTCGACGGTGCGGTGGCGTCGGCTGATGCCCCATTCGGCCAGCACCTGTTCGGTGGTCTCGCGGGCGATCCGGACGGCGGGGCCCATCGCCGGGAGGGTCAGGACGTGCCGCAGGGGCAGGGTGTCGGGCCGGAGGCTCACCGGACGGCCTCCTCGGTGACGGGCGCGGCGGGCAGCAGCCCGGACCGGTGGAGATGGGCGCGCGCGGCGGTGACGGCCTCCCCCGTGGTGGCGTGCGCCTGGCCCTCGCTCTGGAGCAGTCCGAGGGCGCCGACGGAGGCCAGGACCGGCAGATGGCCGGGGCGGATCCCGGCGGCGAACACGGCGATCCCGCGCCGGTGCAGCGTGCGCACCGCGTCCTTGAGGGCGAGGGCTCCGGTGGCGTCCATGGTGGTGATCCCCGCCATCCGCAGGACGACCACGCGGACGCCTGCGACCTCGGAGAGTTCCGGCAGCAGGCGGGGGGCGCCCGCGAAGAAGAGCGGTCCCTCGATGCGGTAGGCGGCGATGTGCTCGGCCAGCAGCGCGTGTTCCTCCGGGCTGTGCGGTCCGGTGAGGTCGGCCGTGACCTCGGTCCGCTCCATCCGGGTCTGCCGGGCGACCGCCCGCAGCGCCAGGGCCCCCGCCACGGCCAGGCCGATGATCACCGCGTAGACGAGGTCGAGCACGAGGGTGGCGGCGGCGGTCAGCACCAGGACGACGGCGTCCGGCCGGGTCGCGCGGGCCATCGCCCGCAGGGCTCCGACCTCGACCATGCGGACGGCGGTGGCGAGGAGTACTCCGGCGAGCGCGGCGAGCGGGATCCGCGAGACGAGCGGGGCTGCGGCGAAGACGATCACCGCGAGGACGAGCGCGTGGGTGAGGGCGGCGAGCCGGGATCCGGCGCCGGTCCGGACGTTGACCGCGGTACGGGCGATGGCCGCCGTGGCGGGGACGCCGCCGAAGAGCGGGGCGGCCAGATTGGCGATGCCCTGTCCGAACAGTTCCCGGTCCGGGTCGTGCCGGTGACCGGTCGTCATCCCGTCGGCGACGGTCGCCGAGAGCAGCGACTCCAGGGCGGCGAGCGCCGCGACGGCGACGGCCGGGGCGAGCAGCGAGGGCAGCGCCGCCGGCTCCAGGAAAGCGAGGGAGGGGGCGGGGAGTCCGGAGGGCAGGGTGCCGATGGGGGCGGCCGCGTCCAGGTGGAGGAGCTGGACGGTGAGCGTCGCGGCGGCGACCGCGACGACGGAGAAGGGGACGGCGGGCCGCAGCCGGGCGCCGACGAGCATCACCACGGCGACGGCGAGGGCGAGGAGCAGGGCGGTCCAGTTGGGGGCCCGTACGAACGCCTGCACCGCGTGCCAGGTCACGGGGAGGACCTTGTCGCCCTCGGGTTTCGGCACGCCGAGGGCGTTCGGCACCTGCTGGAGGGCGATGACGCAGGCGATGCCGAGCGTGAAGCCCTCGACCACCGGGGCGGGGAGGTAGCGCATGAAGCGGCCGGCCCCGAGGAACGCGAGCGCGATCAGCAGGACTCCGGCCATCAGCCCGACGGTGAGCACGCCGCCGGGGCCGTGCGCGGCCACGATGGGCAGCAGCACCACGGTCATGGCGCCGGTCGGGCCGGAGACCTGGAGGTGGGAGCCGCCGAAGAGGGCGGCGAGGGCGCCCGCGACCACGGCGGTGGCGAGTCCGGCCTCGGCGCCGAGGCCGGAGGAGACGCCGAAGCCCAGCGCGAGGGGCAGCGCGACGACGGCGACGGTGAGCCCGGCGAGCAGGTCCCGGCGCGGGTTGCGGGTCATCGTGCCGAGGTCGGCGCGGGTGGGCAGCAGGGCGCGGACCCGTGCCACGGGCCGGAGGACGGACGCGCTCACGGCGCGGAGACCTCGGCGCCGCGCAGTTCGGCGAGGAGTTCGTTCTGCCCGGCCAGCATCTCGGTGAGGATCCGGCGGGCGGCCCGCATCAGCTCGGCCACATCGCCGCCGGCGAGGGCGTAGACGACGGTCGAACCCTCCCGGGTGGCGTGGACGATGCCGGACCGGCGGAGCACCGCCAGTTGCTGGGAGAGCGCAGAGGGCTCCACCTCAATCGCGGCCAGCAGGTCCCGGACGGGCATCGGGCCGTTCTGCAGCAGCTCCAGAACCCTTATCCGGACGGGGTGTCCGAGCATCCGGAAGAAGTCGGCCTTGGCCTGGTACAGCGGAACCGGCACGGTCGCGGACCCCTTCGTCAGCCCTCAACGCGCCGGGGTGCCCCCGTCGGCGCACCGCATCACTTGCGGATACGGCGAACACAGCATGTAGTGAATTGCAGAATTTTGCAATTCGACGAAAGGTCGTTCGAGGCGGTGCGCTCCGGGGGGTCACCTCGGTGGCGGGCGGTCTCCGCGCCGCCGGCCCGCGGGGGCGGAGGCCGGGCGGGCCGGGCGGGTACCCAGGGCCGCGCGCAGGACCGGCGCGAGGACGGCGCGCGTCTGGTCGCGGGTGAGCGCGGCCGGGGTGGGCAGCGGATTCACGTAACGGGTGTAGATGAGACCGCCCAGGACGGTCACGACGGCCGTGGCGCGGGCGGTGGCGTCGCGGCCGCCCAGGAATTCAACGAGCCGGGCCAGCAGTTCGGTCTCCAGGTACTCCCGGACCGCCTCCGCGCCCTCGCCGCCCAGCCCGGACAGCCTTCGGAAGTCGGGGTCCTCCCACAGCCCCGTCACCGCGTCGACGAGCCGTCCGGGCAGACCGGCCGGATCCCCGCCCAGGACCTCCTCGACGCCCAGTACATCGGCGCACCGCACCTGCATCACCTCGGCGAACAGGCCCTTCTTGGAACCGAAGTGGTAGGAGATCAGCGCCGCGTCGACCCCGGCGGCCCCCGCGACGGCGCGTACGGTCGTCGCCCGGTAGCCGCGCTCCAGGAACAGCGCGCGGGCGGCGGACACGATCGCGGCACGGGTCGGCGGACGGCCGGGCGGCCTGCCGCGGGGACGGGCGGGGGCGGCGGCAACGGCGGCGTTATTCATCAGCGTTGAGCCTGCGGGGCGTGATCGACAGAGTCAAGGGCGTCAGGACGACCCCTCGGAAGGACGAACCCCGCCATGCGTATCGCAGTCTTCGGTGCCAACGGGCCCACCGGCCGGCACCTCACCGACCAGGCTCTCGCCGCCGGCCACGAGGTGGTGGGCGTGACCCGCCGCCCCGGCTCCCTGGGGGCGCGGCCCGGACTCACCGAGGCCGTCGCCGACGCCACCGACCCCGCGGCGGTCGACGCCGCCGTGCGCGGCACGGACGCGGTCCTCTCCGCGCTCGGCGCGCGGTTCTCCAAGGAGGCGATCACCCTGTACTCGGCGAGCGCCGGGGCGATCACCGAGGCCATGGCCCGTCACGGCGTGAAGCGGCTGCTGGCCATCAGCTCCAGCGTCGCCGACCCCGGCTGGCGGCCCACCGGCGCGCACTTCTTCAACCATGTGCTCGATCCGCTGGTGAACCGGCGGCTGGGCCGCACGCTGCACGCGGACATGCGCCGCATGGAGGAGGTGATCGGAGCGACCGGTCTCGACTGGACCCTGGTCCGCCCCTCGGGACTCTTCGAGCACCCCGTCGTCACCGACTACCGGACCGAACGCACCAGCGCGGACGGGGTGTTCACCGCCCGCGCGGACCTCGCGGCGGCCATGCTCCGCGAGTTGGAGGAGCGGCGCCACGTCCGCGCCGCCATGGGTGTGATCACCACGGCGGTGAAGCCGAACATCGCCTCGCTGATCTGGAACGAGGGGATACGGAAGAAGTGAGCGGCGCGCCCCTCGGCACCGGGCCCGGAAACCGCCCGGAACACCGGGTTCCGGGCACCGGGGGCGGTCCGTGCCTACGCGCGGGTAGATCGCGCTCCCAAACCATCTCCCGGACGATGTTTTGCCAGGTCGGAACGGGAGAACCCGCGTAAATCGGATGAGCCTGAGATTGGGACTCCCCAATCCGCACATCGTGGGCTTAACTTAGGTGCCATGACCTCCCCCCGCTCCACCTACGGCGGCGGCTACTACTCCGCGCCGTCCTTCCCCGACACCCCCATCTACGACTCCCTGGTCGCGGAGCGGGGTACGCCTCAGATCGCACCGATCCGAGTGCCCGCCGCGTACGACACCGGCAACAGCTATCTGCCGGCGCTGCCGTCGGCCCTGCCAGCGCTTCCCGCGGCCCCTTCCCAGCCCGCTCCGTCGTACGGCTACCCGCAGCCGGCGACCCAGCAGAGCTACGCGCCCATGCAGCCGGCCCAGCTGCAGCACGCCCCGGCGCCCTACATCCCGCAGCAGCCGGCGGCGAGCCGCGGCGGGTACCAGTCCCCTCCGCCGTACCAGCAGCAGCGTCCCGCGCCGGGGACGGGCTACGAGTCGATGCGCCCGGCGGCGCCCCGGCCCGCGCCCGTGCAGTCCCCGTACGAGGACCCGTACAACCGCCCGTACCAGGGCGGCCGGGGCTACTAGCACCGGTCCGCGGAGGTACGGGGCACGGGCGGGCCGTCCTGGTGGCGGCTGGCAGGATGGGGGCATGCCTGCTCCCGGCCTGAGCGCCGTCCATGTCCATCCGGTCAAATCGCTGGCCGCGTACGCCGTCGGGGAGGCCGTCGTCGAGCCATGGGGACTCGGCGGCGACCGCCGCTGGATGCTGGTGGACACCGAGGGAACGGTGGTCACCCAGCGGCAGCGGCCCCGGCTGGCGCTGGTCTCCGCCGAGCCCGTGCCCGGCGGTGGAGTCGTGCTGGCCGCGCCGGGGAGCGCCGCCCTGACCGTGGAGGTCCCGGAACCGCGGGAGACGGTCCGGGTGCGGCTGCACCGCAGCCGTCTCGATGTCGTCGAGGCGGCGCGGGAGGCCCACGACTGGTTCGGGGCCTTCCTCGGCACCGAGGTCAGGCTCGTTCATCTGGACGCGCCGGAGCGGCGCCGGTTCATCGATCCCGCGTACGCGCGGCCGGGCGAGCCGGTGAGTCTGGCGGACGGCTATCCGCTGCTCCTGACGTCCACCGCCTCGCTGGACGCGCTGAACGCGCTCGTCGCGGCGGGCGACCGGGCCGACGAGGGACCCCTGCCGATGGACCGGTTCCGGCCGAACGTCGTGGTCTCCGGGACCGAGCCCTGGGCGGAGGACGGCTGGCACCGTCTCGCGATCGGGGAGGTCGCCTTCCGGGTGGCGCGGCCGAGCGCCCGCTGTGTCGTGACGACGACCGACCAGCGCACCGCCCGGCGCGGCACCGAACCGCTCCGCACTCTGGCCCGTCACCGCAGGTCGGACGGCGAACTGCGTTTCGGGCTGAACCTCGTCCCCGACACCACCGGTGTCGTCCGGGTCGGCGACCCGCTCCGGATCCTGGCCTGAAACGGACGCCTCCGGCCGGGAACCCCCGCCGGTGCGCGCGCTGTTGGACGGCGTGAGCTTGCTCTCTCTTCCGTCCCCGGGCGCGCGGGCCGCACCGTACCGGGTTAAGACGGATACGGAAGAGGGGGTGCAGGACTGTGCGAGCGCTCACGGGAGTCTGGCGTTGGCGGCACAACCCCCTGCGCCGCGCCACGGACAGGCGCGAGGCGTGGGTGGCTCTGGTCGCGTTCCTCCTGCTGGTGGTGGGGGCGCCGGTGGTCGGCTGGCTGTGCGGGGCGCGCGCCGACGGAGCACTGCTGGACGCGGTCCGGGCGCAGCGCGCCGAGCGGCGGGCCACCACGGCCGTCGTGGTGCGGCGGGTGGCGCCCCGGCAGTTGGTCACCGACACCGAGTCGGGGGCGGACAGCCGTGCGCAGACCCCGGTGGTGGCCCGCTGGAAGGCCCCCGACGGGACGGCACGGGTGGCCACCGTGCGGACGGTGTCGCGCGACACGGAGGCCGGGTCGCGGGTGCGGATCTGGACGGACCGGGCGGGCCGTCTCGCGTCCCGTCCGATGGACACCGCGACCGCGCACACGAACGCGGTCCTGGCCGGAATCGGCGGGGCGCTGCTCGCCGCCCTGTGCGTCGAGGGCGGCCGGCGGCTGATCGTCCGGCAGATGACGCGTCTGCGGTACGCGCGACTGGACCGGGCCTGGGCCGAGGTCGGGCCGGACTGGGGCAGAACGGGGACCGGGAGTTAGCGGGGTCCGTCCACCTCGCGGAACGACGACCTCCTGATCGGGTCAACTCCCGCCCTCCGCGCGCGCTACGGTGGACCGGCCCGCCCGTGACACCGGTGGGCGGACCCCCGGTCGGTCGCTGCCGCGAGGCGGTGGCAGGGGGCATCACACACGCACGAGGTGGGGGCACAACAGCGCCATGGCACAGGGCACGGTCCAGGTGACGCACACCGGCACATCGCGGTGGCGGCGCCGCACAGGCGAGTACGCCTCCCTCACCGCGGCTCTGGAGGCGGCGGCGGACGGTGACGTGCTCACCGTCGCGCCGGGTACGTACCGGGAGAATCTGGTCATCGCCCGCGCGGTGACGCTGCGCGGGCCCGAGGGCTCGGTCGGTTCGGTGCGGATCGCGCCCGCGGACGGCGTGCCGCTGACCGTACGCGCCTCCGCCGTCGTCCAGGACCTGCACGTGGAGGGCCAGGACGTGGCGTCCCCGGCGCTGCTGATCGAGGACGGGACGCCGGAGCTGTCCGATCTGCGGATCGTGACGCGGTCGGCCGCCGGGGTCGAGGTGCGCGGCGCGGCGCGGCCCACGGTCCGCCGGTGCACGGTCGACAATCCGGCGGGCGTCGGCATCGCCGTGCTCGACGGCGCGGGCGGTGTCTTCGAGGAGTGCGAGGTCGTCTCGGCCGGGCAGGCCGGGGTCTCCGTGCGCGACGGGGCACACCCCCGGCTGGACCGCTGCCGGGTCCACCACGCCTCGGGCGCGGGCCTGTCGGTCACCGGTGAGGGCAGCGCGCTGGAGGCGCTGGGCTGCGAGGTGTACGAGATCAAGGGCAGCGGGATACAGGTGTCGGCGCGCGCGAGTGCCCATCTGACCGACTGCACCGTGCACCGCACCTCGTCGGACGGGGTCACCCTGGACACGGACGCGGTGCTCACCCTGGCGGACTGCGACATCCACGACGTCCCGGAGAACGCGGTGGACCTGCGGTCGCGTTCGGTGCTGACGCTGACGCGCTCGACGGTGCGGCGGTTCGGCCGCAACGGTCTCTCGGTCTGGGACCCGGGCACCCGGGTCGACGCCAACCAGTGCGAGATCCACGACTCCACCGGGGACTATCCGGCGGTCTGGGTCAGCGACGGGGCCACGGTGATACTGGACTCCTGCCGGGTCCACGACGTGCCGGACGCGCTGTTCGTGCTCGACCGGGGCTCGCGCGCCGATGTCGTGGACAGCGATCTGACCCAGGTCCGCAACACGGCGGTCTCCGTCAGCGACGGGGCGACCGCCCAGCTCGACGACTGCCGGATCCGGGAGGCGTCCACGGGCGCCTGGTTCCGCGACCACGGCAGCGGCGGCACGCTGAACAACTGCACCATCGACGCCGCGCAGACCGGGGTGATCGTCACCAAGGGCGCCGACCCGACGATCGAGCGCTGCACGGTCACCTCCCCCGCCGAGGCCGGCTTCTACGTGTCGGCGGAAGGGCGGGGCACCTTCCACGGCTGCCGGGTGACGGGCAGTGAGGGATACGGCTTCCATGTGATGGACGGCTGCCGTACGACGCTGCGGCGCTGCCGCACCGAGCGGTGCGCGCGCGGCGGATACGAGTTCGCCGAGGGCGGCGGCCACGGGGACGGCACGTCCGGCGGCCCGGTCGTCGAGGACTGCACGAGCGACGAGAGCGGGCTGCGCACCACCCCCGCCCCGCCGCCCGCGGTGATGACGGCCACCCAGTCCTCCCCCGGGCTGCTGGGCTCGGTGCCCGCGCCGAGGGCCACGCCGCCGGTCGTGGAGGCGGCCGCGGCGCCCGCCGAGCCGTCCCGCACCTCCGACGCGGTGCTCGGCGAACTCGACGCGCTGGTCGGGCTGGACAGCGTCAAGCGCGAGGTCCGGGCGCTCACCGACATGATCGAGGTGGGGCGGCGGCGCCGGCAGGCGGGGCTGAAGGCGGCATCGGTCCGCCGGCACCTCGTCTTCACCGGCTCCCCCGGCACCGGGAAGACGACGGTCGCCCGGCTGTACGGCGAGATCCTGGCGTCGCTCGGGGTGCTGGAGCGGGGCCATCTCGTCGAGGTGTCCCGCGTCGACCTGGTCGGGGAGCACATCGGCTCGACGGCCATCCGCACCCAGGAGGCGTTCGACCGGGCGCGCGGCGGGGTGCTGTTCGTCGACGAGGCGTACGCGCTGTCTCCCGAGGACTCGGGCCGGGACTTCGGCCGCGAGGCGATCGACACCCTGGTGAAGCTGATGGAGGACCACCGTGACGCGGTCGTCGTCATCGTCGCCGGGTACACCCACGAGATGGAGCGGTTCCTGACCGTCAACCCCGGGGTGGCGTCCCGGTTCTCCCGGACCATCACCTTCAGCGACTACGAGCCGGACGAGCTGCTGCGGATCGTGGAACAGCAGTCCGAGGAGCAGGAGTACAGCCTGGCGCCGGGCACCGGGGAGGCGCTGCTGAAGTACTTCACGGAGCTTCCCAAGGGCCCGGCGTTCGGCAACGGGCGCACGGCGCGGCAGACCTTCGAGTCGATGGTCGAGCGGCACGCGGGCCGGGTCGCCCAGCTCGCCGACGCGAGCACGGACGACCTCACCCTGCTGTATCCGGAAGACCTTCCGGCACTTCCCTGAGGTCCCGGCCCGGTTGCTCCGCCTGGCGGGGCACGACCGGGACCAGGCGTTCCAGGAGGGCCGCCCGCTCCTCGGCGAAGACGGGGTCGGCCTGGTAGTCGGAGTGGCCGAGCACCGGTTCGGGCAGCGGGTGCTCGGCGGTGCGTCCGTAGACGAGCGGGTCCCTTAGGGGGCCTCGGTCGACCTCGGGGCCGGACTCCTCGCCGAGGCGGACCGGGCCGCCGATCGGGTCGGTGGCCCGCCAGAGGTTGCGCCAGCAGTGCACGGAGCGGTGCAGTCCGTGGAGCTGGGCGGGGCCGAAGTAGGCGGGGAACCAGCGTCCGTAGAGCCGCTCGATCGGGGAGCCGTAGGTGAGCAGGGCGACCCGGGCCCGGGTCGCGGCGGGCAGTTGCCAGACCGCCGAGGCGGCCAGGACGCTGCCCTGGGAGTGGCCGGAGATGACGAGCCGGCCCCGGGTCCGCGCGGTCCAGCCGGACATCCGCGAGGCGAGGTCGGGCACGGCCCGCTCGGCGTAGCAGGGCGGGGCGAACGGGTGCGCGGCGCGCGGCCAGAAGGTGCCGACGTCCCAGAGGATGCCGATGGTGCGGCGGGCCGAGGCGTCCCGGTAGGCGCGCCGCCCGCAGGCGACGAAGACCAGGAAGCCGAAGCCGATCAGCCAGGAGCCGGTGGACTGCGCCGCCTCGGCCAGCGACTCGACGAAGGCACTGCCGCCCTCCAGCGCGAGCCCGGGGACCTGTCCGCTGGCCCAGGCCCCGGCGACGGCTCCCGCGCCGAGCAGCAGGGTGGCGGCGGAGACCAGGCCGAGCATGCCGGGGGCGGAGTCGGTGAGGGCGGCGGTGGCGCGGATCCGGGCGATCTGCCGGGTCCGTGCGGCATCGGGCCGCTCCCCCGCGTACTCCGTACCGATGACCGGCTCCAGCCGGCGGGCGGCGCGGTAGGTGCGCAGACCGAGGACGAGTCCGGGGACCAGGAGCAGGAGCAGCAGCACCGGGATGACGGAGGCCTGCCAGCTGAGGAGCACCGGCGGGCCCTCGATGACGGAGCTGCGGCCCATGCCGGGGGTGCCGGGCCCGTCCAGCCAGTCCGCGACGCGCTGGGCGACCCCGCCCGTCATCACCCCGCCGAGCGCGCAGGCGAGCATCGCGACGGCGGGGCCTCCGAGTCCGCGCATCACGGTGCGCGGTTCGGGGCTGCGGCGGTACAGGTCGAGCGAGACGACGGCCAGGGCCACGACGAGGGCCCCCTGGGCCAGGGTGACGACGCGGAAGGTGACGTCGCCGGGGAGCGCGCCGCTGGAGACCCAGCCGGGGCGCGACCAGCCGGCGTGCAGCAGGGCGAGGGCGAGGAGGAGCAGGGAGGCGGCGGGGAGCCAGGTGACGAGGGCGCGGTCGAGCCGGTTGTCCAGGCGCCGTTCGCTGCGTCCGCGCCGGCACACCACCCAGAGGACGACGAGCATCCCGACGACGAGCGCGGCCTCGATCAGCCGGCCGTACAGCGCGGGCACGGCGCCGTCGACCGCGCGGTCGCGGCGGGCCGCCGCGCCGGCGACGGAGGCGGTCACGGTGAGGAACCCCGCGGCGGTGTGGGCGGCGCGCAGCCGGGCGACGAGGCGCCGTCCGTACCAGAATCCGGGGCGGCCGAGGACCGGTCGCACGACGGGGGCGGGGTCCGCCGGGGCCGCCGGGGCGGTGTCCTCGTCCGGGTCGGTCCCGTCGAGCGGCCGCTGCGACTCGTAGGCGCTCCAGGTGCGGTTGGACAGATACCAGAGGAGGCCCACCAGGGCGGCCGGCAGCAGGGCGGCGAGTGCGAGCCTGCGGCCGGGCTGGGACCACCAGCCGCCCTGGGCGGTGGACAGGAATCCCAGCCACGAGCGCTGGTCGGAGCAGGCCGGGACACCCGCGCACTGCCAGGCGGTGAGGTCGAGCGCCACCTCGCAGGCGGCGGCGGTGAGCAGCACGGTGAGGCTCAGGGCGACGAGGCGGACGAGGACGCCGTAGAGCCGGATCGCGCGGGGGCGGCGGCGGGCCGCGGGGCGCATCCAGTGCGCGAGGTTGATCACCATGAACGGCAGGAGCAGCAGCCACAGGGCGCGGGAGCCGTTGCCCGAGGTGAGGTTGGACCAGCAGTAGGCCTCGGGGATCGGGCGGTCCCGGTAGCGGTCCGGGTGGTCCTCCGCGTCGGCGTCGCCGGAACGGCGGTAGATGGCCGCGGTGGCGTCGCCGGTGATCCGGACGGTGCGCGGATCGACGAGCATCTCCTGCGGGGTGGCGCCGCCCACGCCGTGGACCAGCAGTTCCAGTGCGGGGCCGTCGTTCTGCGGGGCGTGGGTGACAGATGGCACGGAGATGACTCGCTCTCGGATGAGGGCCCGGAGGGGCGCGGCTGATGCCCGGTCACCAGAGTGGGGGACGGGGCCGGGTGCGCGCAGCGCTCTCGGGGATTCTCCCCGGTGCGGCGTGCGCCGACACCGCGTGGCAGGATGAGCGGTCCCCGGCACGGCCTACGGAAGGGATCGGACCCCGTTGAGCGACCATCAGAATCTGCTCGCCGAGCAGCGGCGTGCGCTCATCCTCGACGAGGTACGCAGGCGGGGTGGCGTCCGGGTCAACGAGTTGACCCGGAAACTGAGCGTCTCCGACATGACCGTGCGCCGGGACCTGGACGCCCTGGCCCGTCAGGGTGTGGTGGAAAAGGTCCACGGCGGCGCCGTGCCCGTGGTCGAGGCCCGGACGCACGAGCCCGGTTTCGAGGCCAAGTCGGCGCTGGAGCTGACGGCCAAGGAGGACATCGCGCGGGCGGCCGCCGCGATGGCGGTGCCGGGCAGTGCCCTCGCGCTCTCCGGCGGGACCACGACGTACGCCCTGGCCCAGCAGCTGCTGGACGTACCCGATCTGACGGTGGTGACCAACTCGGTGCGGGTCGCGGACGTGTTCCACGCCGCGCAGCGGCCGGGTTCGTCGGGGGCCCGGCCCGGTGCGGCGACCGTGGTGCTCACCGGTGGGGTGCGTACCCCGTCGGACTCGCTGGTGGGTCCGGTGGCGGACCGGGCGATCGCCTCGCTCCATTTCGACGTGCTGTTCCTCGGTGTGCACGGGATCTCCGTGGAGGGCGGTCTGTCCACGCCGAATCTGGCGGAGGCGGAGACCAACCGGCGGTTCGTGCAGTCGGCCCGGCGGGTGGTGGTGGTCGCGGACCACACCAAGTGGGGGACGGTGGGGCTGAGTTCGTTCGCCACGCTGGACCAGGTGCACACCTTCGTCACGGACGCCGGGCTCTCCGAGGGGGCCCGCGCGGAGATCGAGGAGCGGCTGCCGGGGCTGGTGGTGGCGGGCCGGTCGTCCGGCGACGCGCCCGCCGCACCGTAGCGTCGGACTCCGGGGTGGTACCGGGCGCGGGTTCCGGTCAGCGCGCGCGGGGGCTGTGACGTCCTAGGATCGTTCCGTGGCCGTCTTCCGTATCGAGCGATGCACCCCGCTGCCCGCCGCCGAGGCCTGGCGCCGGGTGACGGACTGGGAACGGCACGCCGCCCAGGTCCCGCTGACGACGATCAGCGTGCCCGACGGTCGGCCGACGCGGACCGGCACCGTGTTCGTGGCCCGTACCGGCCTGGGACCGCTGGCGTTCGACGATCCGATGGAAGTGGTGCGGTGGTCGCCGCCGGCCGGCGGGCGCGCGGGGATGTGCCTGCTGGAGAAGCGGGGCCGGGTGGTGCTGGGCCGGGCCGCCATCGACGTGTATCCGACCCGTTCCGGTTCCCGTGTGGTGTGGGTGGAGGAACTGCGGGTGCGGCTGCTGCCGCGCTGGGCGGACCCGCTGGTCGTCCGCGCGGGAGGGCGGGTCTTCGGCCGGGTCCTCGACTCGGTGCTCGACCGGCCGCCGCACACGCGCTGAACCGGTCCGTGCGGTGCGGGCGGGCGCGGTGCTCCGGCCGGTCCGCCGTGCCGCGTACGGCGACTTCTGGCGGTGCGCCCGCTATGGTGTGCGCGGCCCGTCCGCCGCCGTCCGCACGGGAGGTGCGTTCCATGGCACGCCTGCTTCGCCCCGTCGGACTCGATTTCGTCGAGTCCGCTCCCCTGCGGCTGGTGTTCGCCGCCGAGGTGTCCGCTCCGCCGGACGTCGTGTACCGCGCCCTGGCGGACGATGTGGAGGGCTGGCCCCGCTGGTTCACTCAGGTCACGAAGGCGGTCCCGACGGACGGAGGGGCGGGGCGCGAGGTGCGGCTCCAGGGCGGGATCACGTTCGCGGAGACCATCGTGGCCGCCGAACCGGGTGAGCGCTACGCGTACCGGATCGACCGGTCCAACGCCCCGGGGCTGCACGCGCTCGTGGAGGAGTGGCGGCTGACGCCTGCGGGGAGCGGCACCCGGGTGCAGTGGACGTTCGCCGCCGGCGGCTCCCCGGTGTTCCGCTTCGTTCTCGGCCGGGGGCGGCCCGTGGTGGGGCGCTCGTTCCGGGACGCGGTGCGGCGGCTCGACCGGCGGCTCGCGTCGTCGGCGGCCTGAGCCCGGGTCCGGGCCCCGCCGCGCGGGCCACGGCGCGTGCGGCGGGGAGCCGTCGGTGCGTCAGCCGGTGGTGCGTGCCGGGCCGGGCCACGCGCCGGTGGCCAGGAAGCGGTCGATGGTCCGGGTGTACGGCTCGATGTCCAGGCCCTGGGAAGCCAACCAGGAGTCGGAGTAGTACTTGTCGAGATAGCGGTCGCCCGGGTCGCAGATCAGCGTGACGACGCTGCCGGTGCGGCCCTCGGCGAGCATCTCCGCGACCAGGGTGAAGGCGCTCCACAGCCCTGTTCCGGTGGAGCCGCCCGCCTTGCGTCCGATGGCCCGTTCCAGGGCGCGTACGGCCGCGACGCTCGCCGCGTCCGGCACCTTCATCATCCGGTCGATGGCCCCGGGCACGAAGCTGGGCTCCATCCGGGGCCGGCCGATGCCCTCGATGCGGGACCCGCAGTCGCTGGTGGCGTGCGGGTCGTGGTGGGTCCAGCCGTCGAAGAAGCAGGAGTTCTCGGGGTCGGGGACGCAAATGCGGGTGTCGAACTGCATGTAGTGGACGTACCGCGCGATGGTCGCGGAGGTGCCACCGGTGCCGGCGGTGGCGACGATCCAGGCCGGTTCCGGATACCGCTCCAGCCGCAGCTGCTGGTAGACGGACTCCGCGATGTTGTTGTTGCCCCGCCAGTCCGTGGCCCGCTCGGCGTACGTGAACTGGTCCATGTAGTGGCCGCCGGTCTCCGCGGCGAGCCGGGCGGACTCCTCGTACATCGTGCGCGAGTCGTCGACGAAGTGGCAGCGCCCTCCGTGGAATTCGATGAGCCGGCACTTCTCGGGGCTGGTGGTGCGCGGCATCACGGCGACGAACGGGACGCCGATCAGCTTGGCGAAGTACGCCTCGGAGACGGCCGTTGAACCGCTGGACGCCTCGATCACCGGCTTCCCGGGCCGGATCCAGCCGTTGCAGAGCCCGTAGAGGAACAGCGAGCGGGCCAGCCGGTGCTTGAGGCTGCCGGTGGGGTGCGTCGACTCGTCCTTGAGGTAGAGGTCGATGCCCCAGCTCGCGGGGAGCGGGAAGAGCAGGAGGTGGGTGTCGGCGGAGCGGTTGGCGTCGGCCTGGACCTTGCGGACGGCCTCCTTCAGCCAGGCGCGGTACTCCGGGTCCGTGCGATCGATGTCGATGGTCGCCGCGGCCTCGCCGCCGTGCTCGTGCTCACTCGTGTTCATCAGCGCGCCTCTCCTCGTACGGCCGGTCCCGGCGGGGCCCACGATATGCCCCCCACCTGCACAAACGTTGACTTTGATGGTCCATAGCCCTGCCTTGGCGTCGCGGGCGGCCCGGCCGCCCGGAAGGTGGGCGTCCGTCCCGATGCGCCCTGGTGGATCCGGCGTGCGCTGGGCAGACTCCCTCCAGGGGAGAGACGAAGGGGGCGAAGGGGCCGTGCGCGAAGCGGAGTTCAGTGAGACGGGTGTCCGTATAGACCGGTGGGCGCGTTCGGTCACCCGGGCCGGTCAGGTCACCGTGAAGGACGGCCGGGTGTCGCTCCTGACCAGCTACGGGCGGGAGATCGACAGTGCCCCGGCGGGGACGGTCAGCGCCGGGCGCCCCTGGTTCGCGGGGCAGGACGCCACGGTGGCGCGGGTCAACGGGAGGCGGTACCGGCTGACGATGCCCCGGCGCGCGGACAAGCCGGACGAGGCGGGGGCCGTGGGGCGTTTCCTGGAGGCGGTACGGCGGGCGCGCGGCGTGACGGGCTGACGGAGCGGGGCCGTGGGGCCACCGCGAGTTGCGGGGTCGCCGACGCGGGGTGACATTGGAGTCACGTCACTCAAGGTCGACCGGCGGTGACAGCGAGACCGCGTCGCCGGCCGCCCGCAGCGGCCAGCCATCTGCTGGATCCGTTCCTTCGTCTTCTTCCGGACTACTTCGGGGAGTCGCAGCCGTGATCAGCGAGCCAAGCAGGCACTGCACGGTGGAGCTCCAGGCCCTGCCGTCGCGGATCGGTCAGGTCCGCAGGATCATCTCGGCGCAGTTGCGCTTCTGGCATCTCGATCCCTTGATCGACCAGGCAGCCCTCGGCGTCACCGAACTTCTGACCAACGTCCACCGGCACGCGCAGCCGGACAAGACGTGCACCGTCGAGGTCGAGTTGCTGCTCGAACGCCTCACGGTGTCCGTCCACGACCACGACCCCCGGCTGCCGACCGTGCGCGAGGCGAGCGAGTCCAGTACGTCGGGACGCGGCCTGGCCCTGATCGCCGCCGTCAGCGAGAGCTGGGGCGTCCGCCCCCGGGGTGGCGCGGGGAAGGTCGTCTGGTTCACCCTGCCGACCCCGTCCCCGCTGGTCACCCAGGCGCCGCACGCCCTGTACGGGGCGACGACCGACGGGCCGTTCGACCTCACCTGTCCGATGGCGCCCGAGACCGTCCCGGCTTCGGCGGCCCGGTCGGTGGTCGTCGGCTGAACCGCGCCGCGTACGGGGCGCCCCACCCGGGGTGCCCCGTACGCGTTCCGCCCGAGGGCGGGCGGCGGTCAGCCGCGGCCGTCCCCGTCGCGGGGGCCGAACCTCTCGTCCAGGACGGAGAGCCGGCGCCAGTACTCGTCCTCGTCGATCTCCCCGGCGGCGAAACGCTTGCCGAGCAGGGCGATCGGTGAGGGTTCACCGGGGCCGCCCGCCACGGCGCGGCCCTGCCAGGGGCCGCGGCGGCCGCGCCACACCGTGCGGCGCAGGACCGTGACGACGGCGACGACGACGGCCGCCCAGACGAGCGGGAAGAGCAGGACCCAGGGTCCGGGTCCGCCGGAATAGGCCAGGGTGTTCATCTCGGTCAGCTCCTCGGGTCACGGTACGGAGGGAAGGTTTTCCCTTGTCACCGAGCCTGCCCCCGCCCCGGGTGCCGCGTCGTCGTCCGCCCGGCGGCCGTCCGCGTACCCCCTCGGGAGTAGCCGGCCACCGGGCCGCATTCCCTGGTTTCTGTACCAACTAGTATGTACAGTGTCGCCATGAGCACTTCGGACCGACTCGTCGAGGCCACCCGCGAACTGCTGTGGGAACGGGGTTACGTGGGCACCAGCCCCAAGGCGATCCAGCAGCAGGCGGGCGCCGGCCAGGGCAGCATGTACCACCACTTCGCCGGCAAGCCCGATCTGGCGCTCGCCGCGATCCGCCGGACGGCGGAGGAGATGCGGACGACGGCGGCACGCTCGCTGGACGGGCCCGGATCGGCGTACGAGCGGATCTCCGGCTATCTGCTGCGCGAGCGCGATGTGCTGCGCGGGTGCCCGGTGGGGCGGCTGACCATGGATCCCGACATCGTCGCGAGCGACGAGCTGCGGGCCCCGGTCGACGAGACGCTCGCCTGGCTGCGCGGCCGGCTGGCAGCGATCGTCCAGGAAGGGCTGGACGGCGGCGAGTTCGACGGGGCGCTGGTGCCGGAGGAGATCGCCTCGGCCGTCGTCGCCACCGTGCAGGGCGGCTACGTCCTGGCCCGCGCCTCCGGCTCGACGGACGCCTTCGACGCCGCCGTGCGGGGGCTGCTCGCCCTGCTCGCCCCGCGCACCCGCTGAGCCCTTCTCCGTACACCGCACCCTCTCCAGGAGCCTTTCGCGCATGCACATCACCCGAAACCGCCCCGCCACCCAGGCCGGTCCGGCGGCGCAGTTCAACGGCACGGTCTGGCTCGACGCGGTGGCCGAGCCCGCACCGCCCTCCCGGATACGCATGTTCAGCGTGCACTTCGCCCCCGGCGGCCACACCGGCTGGCACACCCATCCGCACGGCCAGGTCCTCCACGTCACGGAGGGCGAGGGGCTGGTGCAGCGCCGGGGCGCGCCGCCCGAGCGGATCCGGGCGGGCGACACCGTGTGGATCGAACCGGACGAGTGGCACTGGCACGGCGCCACCCCGCACACGTTCATGACCCATCTGGCCGTCGTCGAGGCGGCCGAGGACGGGTCCACCATCCACTGGCACGACGATGCCGCCGTCCCCACGTACCCGTCGAACTGAGGCCGCCGCGATGCACGCGATGCAGTACGAGATCACGCTTCCCGCCGACTACGACATGGACGTCGTCCGCGACCGGGTGGCGACCCGGGGGCATCTCCTGGACGACTTCGACGGGCTCGGCATCAAGGCCTATCTGATCCGGGAACGCGGTGCGGACTCCCCCGTCAACCAGTACGCCCCGTTCTACCTGTGGACCCGCCCCGAGGGGATGAACGCGTTTCTCTGGGGGCCCGGATTCCAGGGCATCGTGCGGGACTTCGGACGTCCGGCGGTGCAGCACTGGACCGGTCTGGCGTACGCGGAGGGCCCGGCGTCCGCCGCGGAGCCCCGGACGGCCACCCGGCTGCGGTCGGCCGTGGATCCGTCGGCCGCCCCGGCGGAGGAGGTCGAACGGGCCCTGGAGGAGAGCCGGCGCCTGGCCGGGACGCCCGGCGCGGTCGCCACCGCGCTGGTCGCCGACCCCCGCCACTGGGAGCTGGTCCACTTCACGCTCTGGGACCGTCCGCCGCCCGAACCGGGCGAGCGCTACCAGGTGCTGCGGACCAACCGCCCGGAACGCGACCGGCTGGGCGCCGGACGCCAGTGGTAGCCGCCGGGCCGGGCTCCCCCGCGGCGGCCGGTGCGCGGACGGTGGTGCGGACCGTGCTCGGCGACGTCCCGCCGGACGCGCTCGGGGTGTGCGACGCCCACGACCACCTGTTCCTGCGCAGCCCCGTGCTCCCCGGCCAGGAGCTGGACGACCCCGTGGCGGCGGACGCACGGCTGCGCGCGTTCCACGGACTCGGCGGCCGGACCGTGGTCCAGTGGACGCCGTACGGGATGGGGCGCCGGGCCGCTCTGCTGGCGGAACTGTCGCGGACGACCGGGACCCATGTGGTGGCGGCGACGGGCCTGCACCAGGCGGTGCACTACCCGGCGGAGCTGCTCGACGGGATCCGGGACGGTCTCGCGGACCTGTTCGTCTCCGAGCTGACCGGGGGCATCGGCTCCACTTCCGTCCGGGCCGGGCTCATCAAGGTGGCCGGGGCCTTCCACGCGGTGGACGCGCACGCCCGGCTCACCATGACGGCGGCGGCCGAGGCGCATCACCGCACCGGCGCCCCGATCGCCGTCCACCTGGAGCTGGGCACGGCCGCCCTCGACGTGCTGGAGCTGCTGTGCGGCACGCTCGGCGTGCCGCCGCACCGGGTGGTTCTCGGCCATCTCGGCCGCTCCCCCGACCTGCCGGCCCAGCGGGAGGCGGCCCGCTCGGGGGCGTTCCTCGCCTTCGACGGCCCGTCACGGACCCACCACGCGACGGACTGGCGGCTGCCGGAGGAACTGGCGGCACTCGCCGACGACGGTTTCGCCGGGCAGCTCCTGCTGGGCGGCGACACCACGGTGCCGGAGACCCCGGGCATGCCCCACCTGCTGCGCCGGCTCCGGCCCCGGCTCACCGAGGTGCTGGGCGCGGACACCGTGGAGCGGATCCTGGTCGCCAACCCGGCGCGGGCGTTCGCCTTCGAGGCCCCGGCGGCCTGAGCCTCACACGGTCTGTGCCAGGGCGGCCAGGGGGTCGTCCAGCACCGGCTGCCAGGCCAGCTCCGCCGCGCCGACGAGGCTGTTGTGGTCCAGGGTGCAGGGCAGGATCGGGACGCTGCCGCTGCGCCCCCACAGACTGCGGTCGGCGACGACGGCGCGCAGCCGTTCGGGGTCGGCGTCGAGCAGCGCGCGGTGCAGTCCGCCGAGGATGATGCGGTCGGGGTTGAGGATGTTGACGAGTCCGGCGAGCCCGAGGCCCAGCCGGTCGATCAGTTCCTCGGCGGCGGCGCGGACCGCCGGGTCGGCGTACTCGTTGCGCAGCAGGTCACCGGACTGTTTGAGGAGGGACTCCTCGGGGCCCGGCGCGCGGCCCGCGGCGGTGAGGAAGGCCAGCGGGTCGGTCTCGACGTCGAGGCAGCCCCGGCCGCCGCAGTGGCAGGGGCGGCCCTCGGGGTTGACGGTGAGATGGCCGACCTCCAGCGCGAGCCCCGAACTCCCGGTGTGCAGGCGGCCGTCCAGGACCAGGGCGCCGCCGACACCGCGGTGCCCGGTGGCCACGCACAGCAGGTGCTGGGCGCCGCGTCCGGCTCCGTGGCGATGTTCGGCGAGCGCGGCGAGGTTGACGTCGTTTCCGGTGAACGCGGGGCCGGTGATGCCCGCTTCGCGGACGCAGGTGGCGAAGATCTCGCGGACCGGGGCGCCGGCGGGCCAGGCGATGTGCAGCGGGTTGAGCGCCGTTCCCTCCGGCTCGGCGACCGCCGACGGCACGGCGAGACCGGCGCCGACGCAGCGCAGTCCGCTGTCGCGGAGCAGCCGCGCGCAGTCGTCCACGACGGCGCCGATGACCTGTGCGGGGTCGGCGGTGATGGTGACGCAGCCGGGGGCGGTCGCGATGAGCCGGCCGCCCAGCCCGACGAGCGCGGCCCGGAATCCGTCGGCGTGGACCTGCGCGGCGACGGCCACCGGACCGGACTCGCGCACCGCCAGCCGGTGCGAGGGGCGGCCCTGCGAACCGGCCGCCGAACCGGGGCTGGAGTCGACGCGGATCAGGCCGAGCGCCTCCAGTTCCGCGGCGACGGCGCCCGCGGTGGCCCGGGTGACACCGAGCTCGGAGGTGAGGACGGCGCGGGTGGGCGCGCGTCCGGTGTGGACCAGCTCCAGCGCGGGCCCGAGCGCGCTGCGGCCCCTCTCCAACTTCGTCCGGGTGGTGGTCACCTTGCCGTTCATGGGGGCGAGTCTCCCATGATCCGGAGGTCGCGCGGGCGCCGTTGCGCCGCCGCGCTCCCCCGTACCACCGCACTCCACGGGGCGGACCGGCGGCCCCGGATCCCTTGCGCGTACGGGCCGGCGGCCGTCTTGCGTCCATGGCCCGGCGACCCCTATCCTGAGTTTGTGCCGCAACTAAACAAACTGCGGACGGCACTGCCGGGGGGACCGGGCGACACCATCGCCGCACCTCCGTCGACACGCCTCCGTACCGCGCTGACCGTGTTCTTCGCCCTCGACGGGTTCCTCTTCGCCGGCTGGGTGGTCCGTATCCCGGCCATCAAGCAGCAGACCGGCGCCTCGGCCTCCACCCTCGGCCTCGCGCTGCTCGGCGTCTCCGCCGGTGCCGTGATCACCATGATGCTGACCGGGCGGCTGTGCCGCCGGTTCGGCAGCCATCCGGTGACCGTGGTCTGCGGCGTCCTGCTGTCGCTGAGCATCGCCCTGCCCGCCCGCACCCACTCGGCGCTCGCCCTGGGGCTGGTCCTCCTGGTCTTCGGCGGCGCGTACGGCGCCATGAACGTGGCGATGAACAGCGCCGCCGTCGATCTGGTCGCCGCCCTGAGGCGGCCCGTCATGCCCAGCTTCCACGCCGCGTTCAGCCTCGGCGGCATGATCGGCGCGGGGCTCGGCGGGCTGGTCGCGGGCGGGCTCTCCCCCTCCGCGCACCTGCTCTGCCTGACGGCCGTCGGCCTGCTGGTCACGGCCCTCGCGGGCCCGGTCCTGCTGCGCCACCCCTCGGGGACCCCGCTGCGCAGCAGCGCGGGCCACGGGCCCGCCGCCTCCTCGCCCCTGACCGGACGGACGCGCCGCCTGGTGCTCCTGTTCGGCGTGATCGCGCTTTGCACGGCGTACGGCGAGGGGGCACTGGCCGACTGGGGCGCGCTCCATCTGGAACAGGACCTGGACGCCCATCCCGGGGTCGCCGCGGCCGGCTACTCGCTGTTCGCACTGGCCATGACGGCCGGCCGGCTCAGCGGCACCGCGCTGCTCGAACGGCTGGGCCAGACCCGCACCCTGGTCGTCGGCGGGGGCACGGCGGCGGCCGGCATGCTGCTGGGCTCGCTCGCCCCGAACGCGTGGCTCGCGCTCGCCGGGTTCGCGGTGACCGGGCTCGGCCTGGCCAACATCTTCCCGGTGGCGGTCGGCAGGGCCGGTGAACTGGCCGGCCCCGGCGGGGTGGCCGCGGCCTCCACGCTCGGCTACGGCGGCATGCTGCTGGGGCCGCCCGCGATCGGCTTCCTCACCGACTGGTTCTCGCTGCCCACGGCGCTCACCACGGTCGCCGTACTGGCCCTGGCGGCCGCCGCGCTCGGCTACGGCGCCCGCCACGCGTCCGGCTCCGGGACGGCCGCCCGGGGCGTTCTCTGAAAGTCCCGCCTGCCCGGCGGCGCCACTTTCCCTCCACGCCCCCGCACCGCCCGGGTGCGCGGTGCGGGGGCGGAAAAACCTCGTCCCCGCACCGCGCGCCCCTGGCAGAATCCGAGCCATGAAGATCATGGAGCACATCGAATCCCTTTCCGCCGAGGGCCGGTTGATGGCCGACGCGGCCGAGGAGGCGGGGACCGGAGCGCCCGTGCCGACCTGCCCCGGCTGGCGGGTGCGTGATCTGCTCGACCACACCGCGGCGGTGCATCGCTGGGCCGCCGCCTTCGTGACCGAGGGCCACCGCGCCTATGTCCCCGAGACCGAGGTGCCGGAGCTCGACGGCATCGCGCTCGTCGACCGCTTCCGCGCCGGACACCAGCACCTGGTCACCGCGCTGGAGAACGCTCCGGAGGACCTGGAGTGCTGGACCTTCCTCCCGGCCCCCTCCCCGCTGGCCTTCTGGGCCCGCCGCCAGGCGCACGAGACGAGGGTCCACCGCTTCGACGCCGAATCCGCGCTCGGCCGGACGCCGGCCCCGGTGGCACCCGCCCACGCCGAGGACGGCCTGGACGAGCTGCTGCGCGGCTTCCATGCCCGTCCGAAGAGCCGCGTGCGCACCGACGTCCCGCGCACGCTGCGCATACGGACCACGGACACCGGCGCGGTCTGGGACGTCCGGCTGACCACCGAACCCCCGGCCGCCGTGCGCCTGGACGCGACGGAGGACCGGGCGGAGCACACGGCTCGGGCGGACTGCGAGGTGGCCGCCACGGCCGGACAGCTCTACCTCGCTCTGTGGAACCGCGCCCCGCTCGACGCCCTGCCCGCGACCGGTGACACGGACCTCGTCCGGCTCTGGCAGGAGCACTCGGCCATCTGACCGGGCGCCTTGTCCGCCGGGCACCCCGGCTGTGACACTGCGGGGATGGGAGACCGCGACCGGGCGGAACGTGACGCGATGACCGTCGAGATCGTCTTCGCGGTGGTCACCGCCGCCCTGCTGGCGGCGGTGGCCTTCGCCGCGGTCTGTGCCCCCGCGTTCCTCGCCTCGGGCCGGGCCGGCTCCGGACTCGTGAGGGTCGCGGCGTGCACGGCCGGGGTGGTCTTCCTCGGCCGGGTCGTCGACGTGCTGCTGCGCTTCGGGCGCCGGGGCACCGAGCGAGAGATCGGCGGACGCGCTCCTTCCGCCACGGGGAAGGGCCGGACACCTGCCGGGGATCAGCCCATCCAGCCGGGCCGCACCAGCCCGGACTCATAGGCGAGGACGACCAGTTGGGCCCGGTCGCGGGCGCCGAGCTTGACCATGGTGCGGCTGACGTGGGTCTTCGCGGTCAGCGGGCTGACGACCAGGCGCCGGGCGATCTCCTCGTTGGAGAGCCCCATGCCGACGAGTGCCATCACCTCCCGTTCCCGCTCGGTCAGTTCACCGAGGGCGGCGGCGACGGGCTCCTTGGAGCGGGCCGCGAACTCGGCGATCAGCCGGCGGGTGACGCCCGGGGAGAGCAGGGCGTCACCCCCGACGACCGCGCGGACGGCCCGCAGCAGTTCCTCCGGTTCGGTGTCCTTGACGAGGAAGCCGGAGGCGCCTGAGCGGATCGCCTCGAAGACGTACTCGTCGAGTTCGAAGGTGGTCAGCATGATCACCCTGACCCCGTCCAGCGCGGGGTCCCCGGTGATGGCGCGGGTCGCGGCCAGGCCGTCGAGGCGGGGCATCCGGATGTCCATCAGGACGGTGTCGGGGCGCAGCTCGCGCACCAGGCGCACCGCCTCCTCGCCGTCGGCGGCCTCACCGGCCACCTCGATGTCCGGCTGGGCGTCCAGCAGGGCGCGGAACCCCGCCCGGACGAGCAGTTGGTCGTCGGCGAGCAGTACGCGGATCACGCTGTCCCCTTCCGGTGCGCCGGCCCGTCGGAGCCGCCGGTCAGCGGGAGCTCGGCCTGGACCCGGAAGCCTCCGCCGGATGCGGTTCCCGCCTCGATCGTGCCACCCAGGGCCGCGGCCCGCTCCCGCATCCCGGCCAGTCCGTTGCCGCTGCCGCCCGCTTCCGTGCCGGTGGCGGGTCCGTCGTCGTCGATTCGGAGCAGGACGCGGCCCTGTCCGTAGCCGACGAGGACCCGGGCGGTACGTGATCCGGAGTGCCGGACGACGTTGGTCAGGGCCTCCTGGACGATCCGGAACGCGGCGAGGTCCGCCCCCGGCGGCACGGTGCCCCGCTCGCCCTCGGTCGTGACGGTGACGGTGAGGCCCGTGCTCGCGGCCTGCTCGACGAGCTCGGGCAGCCGGCCGAGTCCGGGGGCGGGGGCCCGGGGGGCGTCGCCGGGGGTGCGCAGGGTGTCCAGGACCTGCCGCACCTCGCCGAGCGCCTCCTTGCTGGCGGCCTTGATGGTCGTCAGCGCGGTGCGGGCCTGCTCGGGATCGGTGTCGATGAGGGCGAGGCCCACGCCCGCCTGGACGTTGATGACGGAGATGCTGTGGGCGAGGACGTCGTGCAGTTCGCGGGCGATCCGCAGCCGCTCCTCGTCGGCCCGCCGCCGCTCCGCGCGGGCGCGCTCGGCGCGCTGCGCCGCCCACTGCTCCCGGCGTACGCGGACGAACTCGGCGGCGGCCACGATGGCCACCACCCAGGCGGTCACACCGGCCTCCTGCCCCCAGGGCCGGGCGCTGTCACCGTCCGGCGGCAGCCAGCGGTAGAGCCAGTGGCCGACGAGGATGTGCCCCGCCCACACCATGGCCACCGCCGACCAGGCGGCGCGGCGGTGCCCGGCGACGACGGCGCTGAAGCAGCCGACCGCCACGGCCAGGAAGACCGGCCCGTACGGATAGCCCGCACCGAGGTACACCGTGGCGGCCGCCGAGGCACCGAACACGACCGCGACCGGACGGCGGTGCCGGAACAGCAGGACCGCGACGGAGGCGAGCAGGAGCAGCCGGGCGAAGAGGTCGAGCGGGACCTTCTCGCCCTCCTGGCTGTGCGCGGCGACGGTCGAGCCGACCATGACGACGACGCCGATCAGGATCGTGGACACCCAGGGCAGCCGGGCCCGCGCCCCGTCGCTGCCACCGGTCAGCCAGCCCGGCGGTTCCCCGCCGCCCCGGCGGCCCCTCGCCCACGGAGGACGGTGCGCCGTTCCGCCCCGGCCTCCGGGGGACCCGTCGCCCGTCTCCGCTCGCTGGTCGTCCATGGCGGCCACGCTAGACCGCGCACCGTCCCGGAGGCGTCCGCCCGGCGTGGCGATCGCCCGTACTCCCCCGGGAGTACGCGAACGGCCTCGGCGGGCCGCCGGACAGGGCTCAGCGGCCGACAACGGGGCTCGGAGGGGACGGCGGCCCCCAGCCCGGCGGCAGAAGCGCCCACGAACCGTGCTCCAGCCACTCCCCGAACCGGACGGGGCGGCCGCCGCCGGCGTGGTCCAGGGACAGCGGGACGATCAGGTCGCTGGTGGCCCTCCCGTCCCACCAGACCGTGCCGGCCAGCGGGCCGGTCACGGCCAGCAGGGTGGAGAAGCCGCAGCCGTGCTCCTGGATGACGACCGCACCGGCCGTCTTCAGGTCCTCGGCCCGATCGGCCTCGTCGACCCAGGCGCGCCGGGCCTCCGCATACGCGGCATCGTCCGCGAACTCCTCAACCCGGGGCTCGCGCGCCACCGGTTCACCGTCGCTCCCCGCACAGGAGTCCGGATGCGGGAAGGCCGTCGTCAGCAGATCGCGCCGCCACGCGTCGTTCCCGGCCCACCACCAGCCGCGCCCGGTCCGCCGCAACGGGAGGAGCGCCCCGCCCGCGCTCACCTCCCGCAGGTACGCCCGGTACTCCCCGGGGAGACGAACGCCGAGTTCCCTCTCGGCCTCGGCGATCTCGGCTTCGGTGAGGGGCGGTTCCGTCATGGGAGGAGCCTACGGGCCTCGTACGAACCGCCGGACCGTTGTCCGAGGGATGCCTAGCGGTTCCCCATCAGGCCGACGCTCCGGCCCAGTTCCGTGACGGCGTGGCGGAAGAAGACCTCGCGGTCCTCCACCACCCGGTTGAACTGGCCGAACAGCTCGAAGGACAGCAGCCCGAAGAGCTGCGACCAGGCGGCGACGAGCGGGGCGGCCGCGGCCGGCGGCAGTCCGGGCGCGAACGCGGCGGCCAGCCGCTCGGCCTCGGGGCGCAGTTCCTCCGCGAGCGGCGGGAGCGCCAGTCCCTCGGTGCGGTGGGCCTCCTCGACGACGGCGATGAGCCGGAGGCCGACACGGGAGGCCGGGGCGACGGTGGTCTGCGGGGCGGTGTAGCCCGGCACGGGCGACCCGTAGATCAGCGCGTACTCGTGGGGGTGTGCCAGGGCCCAGGTGCGGACGGCGCAGCCGACGGCCGTCCAGCGGGCGAGGCCGGTGCCGTGCGCGGGGGCGGGGGCCTCGGGGTCGGCGGGGGGTGCGGGAGTCTCCGTCACCTCGCGGTCGGCGCGCTCGGCCGCCGCGCCCACGGCGTCGTACGCGTCGACGATCAGAGCCGTCAGCAGTTCGTCGCGGCTGGGGAAGTAGCGGTAGAGAGCCGACGAGACCATGCCCAGCTCGCGCGCCACCGCGCGCAGCGACAGCTTCGCCGCTCCTTCCTCGGCGAGCTGCCGCCGGGCCTCGTCCTTGATGGCGGCGGTGACCTCGATGCGGGCCCGCTCCCTTGCTCCCTTGATTGCGCTCATGCCCTTCAGTCTGCCATGGAAATGGAGCACCGACCAGAAACGAGAGCAGTGCTCTTGCTTTCGAGCACCGCACCAGTACACACTGATCTCAAGCGAGAGCACTGCTCACTCACCCAGAGCACCGCTCTCACCAACCATGGGGGTCACCATGTCGCAGCCGTACTACCGCCGGGGCAGCGCCTTCACCGTCCGCATGAACAGCGTCGTCGGCTGGCTGGCACGGCACGGGATCAGCCTGATGGGTTCGCAGGAGCTGTCGGTACGGGGCCGCAAGAGCGGTCGGATGCAGCGCATCCCGGTCAACCTCCATACCTACGAGGGCGTGCAGTACCTCGTCTCGGCACGCGGCCACTCGCAGTGGGTGCGCAATATGCGCGCCGCGGGCGGCGGCGAGCTGCGGGTAGGCCGCAGGACCCGCTCGTTCACAGCGGGGGAGATCGGGAACGACGCGCACAAAGCGGCGGTCGTCCGCGCCTATCTGGAGCGCTGGGGCTGGGAGGTCAACCAGTACTTCCAGGGCATCACGGCCACGTCCACGGACGCCGAACTCCTGGCGGCCCTCCCCGACCACCCGGTCTTCCGGGTGCGCGTCGACAACTGACTCCGGGGCCGGACCGCGCGTCTCGCGGAACCGACCCCGGAGCCTCGGGTCAGAAGGGAAAGGGGTTAGCGGTCCATCGCCGACAGCGCCCGCTGCGCCAGCGGGTGCGAGCGGACCAGTTCGGCCAGCGAGGTCGTGCCCCGGGTGACTCCGGCGAACGCGTTCCACGCGGGCCGGAATCCGGTCAGAACGGCGTGCAGCACACCGGGGCGGCGCTCGAAGAGCTTCAGCATGCGGCGTCCCACGCTCATCTCGACGCCGAGGCCGGCCTTGATGGCGAAGGCGTAGTTGAGCGCCTGACGGCGCGCGTCGACGGCGTCGTGCGACTCCGCGACCCGTACGGCCCACTCACCGGCGAGCCGCCCCGAGCGCAGGGCGAAGGAGATGCCCTCCCGGGTCCACGGCTCCAGCAGTCCCGCCGCGTCCCCGCACACCAGGACCCGGCCGCGCGAGAGCGGCGAGTCCTCGCTGCGACAGCGCGTCAGATGACCGGAGGAGATCTTCGGTTCGAAGCCGGCCAGGCCGAGCCGCGCGATGAAGTCCTCCAGATAGCGCTTGGTGCCCGCGCCGTCGCCCCGGGCCGAGATCACCCCGACGGTCAGGGTGTCGCCCTTGGGGAAGACCCAGCCGTAACTGCCGGGCATGGGGCCCCAGTCGATGAGCACCCGCCCGGCCCAGTCCTCGGCCACGGTCGGCGGCACGGGGATCTCGGACTCCAGACCCAGGTCCACCTGGTCCAGCTTCACCCCGACATGGGCTCCTATCCGGCCGGCGCTGCCGTCGGCACCCACCACCGCACGGGCCAGGACGGTCTCGCCGCCGGAGAGCACGACGGCGACCGTGCGCCGGTCGGGCACCGCGGCTCCGTGCTGCTCGACCCGGGTCACCGTCGCACCGGTGCGCAGTTCGGCGCCCGCCTTCTGCGCCTCCTCGACCAGGCCCGCGTCGAACTCGGGCCGATTGATGAGGCCGAAGAGCATGCGCCGGGAGCGGCGGGTCCGCGCCAGCCTGCCGTTGAGCGAGAAGGTGACCGCGTGGATCCGGTCCCGCAGGGGCAGTTCGAATCCGGGCGGCAGCGCGTCGCGCGAGTACCCGATGATGCCGCCGCCGCACGTCTTGTAGCGGGGCAGCTCCGCCTTCTCCAGGAGCAGTACCCGGCGGCCGGCGACCGCCGCCGCGTATGCCGCCGAGGCTCCCGCCGGTCCGGCGCCGACTACGACGACGTCCCACACGGACGACTCTTCGTGCTCATGTCCGGCGTCTGCGTTCTCGCTGCTCACGATGTGCTTCTGCTCCCGATCCGACCAGTGGCCCCAGCTGCTCCAGGCATCCTACGGCGCGCTGCGAGCGCTCCCCGCTGTGGGAGGATCGGCCGAGCCTCCGCCGTACCCGCGATACCGCACTCCTGGTGTCCGGGTGGCCGGATTCGTACCCATAACGCCGCACCTACGAGGAGCGTACCCATGACCGTCCATCCGATTTCCGAGACCGTCGCCTCGTTGATGCCCCGCGCCCGGACGGAGCTCGCGGAGCTGGTGGCCTTCCAGTCGGTGGCTGACCCGGACGTGTTCCCGAGGAGCGAGTGCGAGGCGGCGGCCGCGTGGGTCGCCGACGCCCTGCGCGCCGAGGACTTCCAGGACGTCGCGCTGCTCGACACCCCGGACGGCACCCAGTCCGTCTACGGCTACCTGCCCGGCCCGGCGGGCGCTCCCACGGTGCTGCTGTACGCGCACTACGACGTGCAGCCGCCGCTCGACGAGTCGGCCTGGCTGTCCCCGCCGTTCGAGCTGACGGAGCGTGACGGCCGCTGGTTCGGCCGGGGCGCGGCCGACTGCAAGGGCGGTGTGGTGATGCATCTGCTGGCGCTGCGCGCCCTCAAGGCCAACGGCGGGGTGCCGGTCTCGGTGAAGGTGATCGCCGAGGGCTCGGAGGAGCAGGGCACCGGCGGTCTGGAGCAGTACGCGCGGTCGCACCCGGAGCTGCTGACGGCGGACACCATCGTGATCGGGGACACCGGCAACTTCCGCGTCGGACTGCCGACCGTCACCTCGACGCTGCGCGGGATGACGATGCTCCGGGTCCAGCTGGACACCCTCGAAGGCAACCTGCACTCCGGGCAGTTCGGCGGTGCCGCGCCCGACGCGCTGGCCGCGATGATCCAGTTGCTCGCGTCGCTGCGGGCCGAGGACGGCTCGACCACCGTCGACGGTCTCACCGACGACGCGGCGTGGGAGGGGCTGCAGTACCCGGAGGAGGAGTTCCGCTCGGACGCCAAGGTCCTGGACGGGGTCTCCCTGATCGGCACGGGCACGGTCGCGGACCGCGTCTGGGCGCGTCCGGCCGTCACCGTCATCGGGATCGACTGCCCGCCGGTGATCGGGGCGACGCCCTCCGTACAGGCGAGCGCCCGCGCGCAGATCAGCCTGCGGGTGCCGCCGGGCGCCGACGCCGTCGAGGCGACGAAGCTGCTGACCGCGCATCTGCACGCGCACACCCCGTGGGGGGCGCGGATCTCGGTCGAGCAGGTGGGCCAGGGGCAGCCGTTCCGCGCCGATCTGTCGAGCCCGGCGTACACGGCGATGGCCGACGCCATGCGGACCGCGTACGACGGCCAGGAGATGCAGTCCTCAGGGATGGGCGGCTCGATCCCGCTGTGCAACGCGCTCTCCGAGCTGTATCCGGAGGCCGAGATCCTGCTGATCGGTCTGAGCGAGCCCGAGGCGCAGATCCACGCGGTGAACGAGAGCGTGTCGCCCGAGGAGCTGGAGCGGCTCTCGGTGGCCGAGGCGCTGTTCCTGCGGAACTACGCGGAGTCCAAGAAGGTCTGAGGCTCCGGGCGGTGTCCGGGGCGGCCGGCCGGGGTGGGATGTCCGCGCCCCGGCCGCCGCTACGCGCAGAGCGAAGCTCGCCCAGAGCGTAGTCGGGGGCCGCCGCGGAGCGTGCGCGCTTACGTTCGCGGCATGGAACTCATCGAGATACTTCCCCGGTTGCACCTGCTCCGTTTCCGGATCGGCCAGGCCTACCTCTGGCGCGACGGGTCCGAACTGACCCTGATCGACGCGGGCGACGCGGAGAGCGGACCCGCCATCGAGGAGGCGGTCCGCGGACTCGGCCACGATCCGGCCCGGATCGCCCGGATCGTCATCACCCACGGTCACCGCGACCACTACGGCGCCGCTCAGGAACTCGCCGACCGGTACGACTGCGAGATCCTCGCGCACCGGCTGGACGCCCCGTACATCCGGGGCGAGGCGGAGGTCCCCGCCCCGGACCTGCTGGACTGGGAGATCCCCATCCACGCCCACGGGCTGACGGTGCCCGTGGCACCGCCGACCCGGGTGGACACGGAGCTGTCCGACGGGAGCGCGCTGCCCTTCGGCGACGGGGCGGTGGTGGTCCACTCCCCCGGGCACACGCCGGGTTCCGTCGGCATCCATCTGCCCCGGCACAAGGTCCTGTTCACCGGGGACTGCGTCGCCGAGGCGCAGGGACAGGTGCTGCTGGGCGTGATGAACATCGACCGGGAGCGGGCCGCGGCCTCCTTCGGCCGGCTGGCGGACCTGGAGGCGGCCACGGTCTGCTTCGGTCACGGCGAACCGCTCACCGAGGACGCGGTGGCGGTGATGCGCGCCTCAGCCCACGGGGATGCCGGCCTCCAGGTTGAGCACGGCTGAGCGCTCCCGGGCGCGCAGGGCCCAGCGCAGCCGTTCGTACCGGGTGGGAGGCAGCATGGTGGCCGCCTCCTCCTCGGTGACGAACCGCCAGTCCCGCAGCTCCGATCCGGGCAGCAGCAGTCTCCGGGCATCCGCTCCGGTCAGGGTGCCTCCGTCGAAGATCAGGCGCAGACCGCCGTAGCCGGGCGGCCGGGGGGCCTCCCAGTCGACGACGAGCAGCCGGGGCACCCGGTCGAGGTGGATCCCTATCTCCTCGGCCACCTCCCGTATCCCGGCCTGCGCGGGCGCCTCACCGGCCTCCACCACACCGCCGGGGAATTCCCAGCCCGGTTTGTACGTGGGGTCGACGAGCAGGACCCGGTCGTGCTCGTCGAAGAGCAACACCCCGGCCGCGACGGTCTCGGCCGTGGGGTCGGGGGTCTGCACGATCTCGCAGACGGGCGCCGCCCCGGTCCGTACGGCCTCGGCGATCCGCTCGGCCGTCTCGCGCGGGGTGAGCGCGCTGTTGTCGATGGTGTGGGCGTCGGGGGTGATCCAGCGGAGCGCGGATTTGTAGGGCGCGATCCGGTCGAACGCCCAGCGGCCGGTGCTGTCGACGCGCTCCGGGTCCTCGGGGAACTGGGCCCGGTGCGCGATCCGTTGACGCAGGATCGTTTCCTCAGGTCGGAGCAGTACATGGTGCACGGAAACGCGCTTGGAGGCGAGCCCGCCGAAGATCTCGTCGCGGTACTCCTGCCGCAGCAGGGTCATCGGGACGACCAGCACACCGCCGATCTCGGCGAGCAGCGCCGCCGCCGTGTCGACCACGAGGCGCCGCCAGATCGGCAGGTCCTGGAAGTCGGTCACTTCGGCGAGTTTCTTCTGGGGCAGCAGGGATCCCAGCCCCGCCCCGGTCAGTTCCGGGTCGTACAAGGTGCTGTTCGGGATCAGATCGATCAGTTCACGCGCGGCGCTCGTCTTGCCCGCGCCGAACGCACCGTTGATCCAGACGATCACGGTTCCCCCTCTTCCGTAGCCCCCAGTGGCTTGCCCGCAACACCGTGCCGCGAAAACACGACTGTGGCGGTGACGTTGCCGGAGCGCAACCACGCCGTCCGGCCGGGCGGCTGCTTCCGGTGGGCCGAAGGCGCCCGTTCGGGCCGTTCCGGGCGTAACGGCGGGCCCCGCTCGTCGTTGGAGCGGACATCGGAACGAACGACAGGGGGTGCACCGTGCGCCGCACCGTACTGGAACGGTTTCCCGCGAGGGATCCACGGGGCAGTTGGCCCGCGGAGGAGTTCGCGGCGGCCCGTCGCGGCGAGGGCGTCGCGGCGGAGGTGGTGATGGACCTGGAACAGGACGCGTTCCTGGTGGTCGTACCGCAGCAGGGCATGGACCGCGGCCGGTGACCCGGGGCGGGGCGCGCCGAAGCCGCGCGGGCCGGCCGCCCGGTGTCCCGGCGGCGCCCCACCTCCGGCTCGGGCCCGCCGGAGGTGCCCCGGCCGCCGCCGGGGAGCTCCCGGTCCCGCGCAGCGGTCAGGGCGTGTCGCCGCGCCAGTCCCACTTGTCCGGATCCTCGCCCCGCGGTCCGTACTCCGCCCGGCCGCCGGCCCCGTAGGCGCCGATCTCGGTGACGAGGGCGGAGCCGTCCGCGAGGGCGACGTCGGTCCAGCCGGTCACGTCCAGCAGCAGTCCGTCGAGCGGCCCGCCCACCAGCTCCCGGTAGGAACGGCCCGGCTTGGGCCCGGGGTCGGGGTCGTCGTGATCGGCGCCGTACACGCGACGCCGCATGATCTCGTCCATATCCGCAGGATCGCACCCGCCACTGACAACGCCCTCGGTCCCCGGGCCCGGATGACTCGATCGGACCCGCACCGCCCGCGCCCGAACGGCCCTCAGACGGCCGTTGGAGCGGTGGTGTCCGGTTCCGCCGGGGCGCGCCCGTCCTCCTCGGGGCGGAAGAAGGCCAGCATCCGCCGGGCCGCGTCGGGCGCCGCGAGTACGGAGTGCAGCCGTTGGGACATCCGGGCCGCCTCCCCGGCGCGTTCGAACATCTCGCGTTCGTAGGCCGCGACGGCGGCGGGGACGTCGCCCGGCCGTCCGGCCAGGGCGAGGGCGAGCAGTGCGCCGTCGAGCAGCGCCATGTTGGCCCCCTCCCCGACCGGCGGCATGAGATGCGCGGCGTCGCCGACGAGCGTCACTCCGGGCACCGGGGCCCAGCTCAGTCCGGCCGGGAGACTGCTGACGGCCCGTGGCACGACGAGGTCGTCGCAGGCCCCGATGAGGGTGGCGAAGCGGGCGTCCCAGCCGGGGAGCAGTTCGATCAGCCGGGCACGGGCGGCGGCCGGGTCGTCGAAGGGGATGCCGCAGGTGTCGAGCCAGTCCTCGTCGGTGCGGTGGAAGCCGATGCCGATGCGCACCCGGCCGTCGCCGTTGCGCTGGGCGGCCAGGGTCAGCCCGTCTCCGAGCGCCCAGTAGCTTCCCCGGCCCACCATCTCCGCGAGTTCGGGGTGCGTGCGGTCGATGTCGGGGATGCCGATCTCGACGGTGTGGTGGCCGGTGTGCGCGGGGCGGGCATCGGTGACCAGCGGGCGGACCCGGGAGAAGGCGCCGTCCGCGCCGACCAGCAGCTCGCAGGGTGCGCTGCCGCCGCCCTCGAAGTGCAGCCGGCCCGGTTCGGCGCGGGTGAGGGTGTGGCCCCAGCGCACGACGCCCTCGGGCAGGGAGTCGAGCAGCAGGGCGCGCAGATCGGCGCGGTCGATCTCGGGACGGAGGAGCGGGGCGTCGTCCGGGGTGTCCTCCTGGAGCAGCAGCGTGCCGTCCGAGTCGAGCAGACGCAGGTCCTGGCCCTCGCCCCGGGCGAGGGCCAGGAAGGCGTCGAGCAGGCCGGCCTCGCGCAGGGCCCGTTGCCCGGAGTGGATGTCGAGCATGCCGCCCTGACCGCGCGCGTGGCGCGAGGACTCGCGTTCGTAGACGACGGATTCGATGCCGTGCACATGCAGCACCCGTGCGAGGGCGAGCCCGCCGAGGCCCGCTCCGACGATGGCGATGGTCATGGTTGCCCCCTTGTTCGACGGTCGTCCGGTCCCGTGCCGTGCACGGCGAACCGCCCGATACACCGTATCGTTCGATACGGTGTATCGGCCAGCCGCCCGGGTATCGTCGGCCCCATGTTCGTGTGGGAGCGGCCGGAGCCGCCGCAACGTCCGGTTCCTGCCCCGCTGAGCCGTGGGCTGATCGTGGGTGCGGCGGTCCGGCTGGCCGACGCCGACGGGCTGGATGCGGTGTCGCTGCGCAAGGTCGCCACCGCGCTGGACGTCCGCCCGATGCGGCTCTACGGCTACATCGACAGCAAGGAGGAGCTGCTCGATCTCATGGTCGACGCCGCCCACGAGGAGATCCGGCCGGCCGGTGACGGATGGCGGGAGGTGCTGGAGTCGCTGGCGACGGGGATGCGGCACGCTGTGCTCGCCCACGAATGGCTCGCCGACCTCCTCGGCGGGCGCCCGCAGCTCGGACCGCACGCGCTGGCCGTCAGCGAGAGCGTGCTCGCCGCGCTGGACGGTCTGGACGTGGACGACGTCATGCCGGTGGTCTCGGCGGTCAACGCGTACACCATCGGGACGGTGCGCCGGGAGGTCGCCGACCGGAGGGCCGAGCGGGCCACCGGCCTGGACGAGAAGAGCTGGCAGGCCACCCGGGGGCCGTATATGCGCCGGGCCTTCGCCACCGGGCGGTACCCCGCGCTGGCCGCGGTGGTGCGGGACGCCGCGCACCTCGGCCCCGACGAGACCTTCCGGACCGGACTCGCCTTCCTGCTCGACGGCATCGGGGCCCGCGTCGCCCGGTGACCGGGGCGCCGATGCCGCCGGGTTGCGGTGTCACCCCTTGCCGGACCCCAGGGTGAGGCCCGCGATGAAGTGGCGCTGGAGCAGCAGGAAGACCACCAGGGTGGGGAGGGCGACGATCACCGAACCGGCGGCGAGCAGGTTGTAGTCCGTGAAGAACTGACCGCGCAGATTGTTCAGCGCCGAGGTGATCGGGAGCTTGTCACCGTCCGAGACGAAGACCAGCGCCCACAGGAAGTCGTTGTACATCCAGGTGAACTGGAGCGTGCCCAGGGCGGCGAGCGCGGGGCGGCAGAGCGGGAGGGTGATGCGCCAGTACCGGGTCCAGACGCCCGCGCCGTCCACGACCGCCGCCTCCAGGATCTCCTGCGGGAGGGTCCGCATGAAGTTGGCCAGGACGAAGACGCAGAAGCCCAGCTGGAAGCCGACCTGCACCAGGACGACGGCCCAGTAGGAGTCGAACATCGTCATCGAGTCGGACATCCAGTACGGCAGCGGGATCCGGTTGAAGACGACGTACAGCGGGGTGACGATCACCTGCTGCGGAAGCAGGTTCCCGGCGGTGAAGAGCATCAGCAGGACGAGCCCGCCGCGCAGTTTCAGCCGGGCGAGCGCGAAGGCCACGAACGAGGCGAGGAAGAGCGTGACCAGCACGCCGGGGACGGCGATGATCAGTGTGTTGACGAAGTACTTCGTCATGCCGGAGTCGGAGAACGCCTGCCGGTAGTAGTCCAGGGAGAGATGGCGCGGCAGCGAGAAGTAGCCGTGCTCGGAGGTCTCCTCGTACGGGCGCAGCGAGGCGTAGACGGCGAGCAGCAGCGGGGCGAGGAAGGCGAGCGAGACCGCCATGAGGAAGGCGTGCACGCCCAGCCGGCCGGGGCGGACGCGGCGCCGGGCCGGGCGGGCGCCGGCCGGATGCGGCGGGGTCATCGGTCCTTCTCCCCTCGGAGTTCCTGCACCAGGTACGTCACGACGAATCCCAGCGAGACGACGAGCAGGACGACGGCGATGGCGGAGCCGAACCCGATCCGGCTGGCCTCGCCGATGATGTTGTCCGTGACGAGGACGGAGAGCAGTTCGAGTCCGTTGCGGCCGTGGTTGACCGCGTAGACGATGTCGAAGGCGCGCAGCGACTCGATGACGGTGATGACGCCGACGATCACGTTGACCGGCCGCAGGGTGGGGAAGACGATGCGGAAGAAGGTCTGCGTCTCGCTCGCCCCGTCGATGGCGGCGGCCTCCTTGAGGGAGGTGTCCACGGCCTTGAGCCCGGCGAGGTAGAGGATCATCACATAGCCCGTGTGGCGCCAGGCCGCCGCCAGCAGGACCATCCAGATGTTGAGGTCGGGGTCGCCCAGCCAGTCCGTGGGAGTGCGCGTGTCGCCGATGACGGCGTTGAGGGCCCCCTGGTCGCGGGAGAAGACCAGCTGGGCGATGAAGCCGACCACGGCCAGGGAGAGCACCACGGGCATGTAGAGGGTCGACTGGTAGAACCGGCTGAAGCGCACCCCCTTGTCGACGAGGACGGCCAGCAGCAGTCCGAAGGGGGTGGCGACCAGGCCCAGGAAGGCCAGCCAGAGCAGGTTGTGACGGGCGGCGGGCCAGAACGGCGGGTAGTTCGTGAAGAGGTTCGCGTAGTTGCGCGTGCCCACCCACTCGATGTCGCCGATCCCGTCCCAGCTGGTGAACGAGAGGACGACGGAGGCCAGGGTGGGCCCCCACACCACGGCGAGGTCGAGCAGGAGGGGCAGGCCGAGCAGCGCGCCCAGGACGGCCAGGTCGCGGCGGGTGAACCGCCGCGTGCCCCGTCGTCCGGTGCGCCGTCCCGAGGTGAACGACACGGTCGGTACTCCCGGTTCAGTCCGAGGCGAAGATGGTCTTCTTCTGCCGTTCGATGTCGTTGACGAGTCCGTCCACGTCGTTCGGGCTGCTGATGAACTTCTGGATCGCCGGGATCATGACGGTCGAGGAGAAGTCGGGCCGGGTGTCGCGGTCCAGGAACTGGGAGATCTGCTTGGCCCCGGAGACCAGCTCGACGGCCTTCTTCTGGAGGTCCGAGTACTGCGAGGTGTCGGCCTTGTCGCTGACCGCGATGTTGTTCGGGTCGCTCTTGAGGTAGATGTCCTCGGCCTTGCCGGTGGCGAGCCACTTCAGCAGGTCCTTCGCGCTCTCCAGCGTCTTCTCGTTCTTGAGGCTCTTGGACTTCTTGGCGAGGAGGAAGCCGTCGATGGGCGCCTCGACGGCGTCCTGGCCGTGCTCGGGGTTGATGACGGGGAAGGGGAAGAAGTCGAGGTCCCCCTGCTCGTCCTTGGGGAACTGGGCGCCGGGGTGCGGGAGTCCGAAGACGGCCATGCCCGAGGTGCGCTTCTGGAGGCTGGTGGCGGCCTCCTGCCAGGTGCGCCCGTTGGCGCCCGGCTGGCAGTACGGAAGCAGCCGGCGCCAGGTGTCGAAGACCTCCTTGACGCGCTTGTCGGTCCAGGCCTCCTCCCCCGCCATCAGGCTCTTGTGGAAGGCGTATCCATTGGTGCGCATGTTGATGTAGTCGAAGGTGCCCATGGCGGGCCAGCCGTCCTTGTCGCAGAACGCGATGGGGTCCAGCTTGTCCTTCTTCATCTGCCTGGCGAGGGCCACGTACGCGTCGAGCGTCTTCGGCGCCTCGTAGCCGCGCTCCGTGAAGAGGCTCTTCCGGTGGAAGACGGCCCACGGATAGTAGTAGTACGGCGTGAGGTACTGCTTGCCGTCCTCGCCGGTCGACTGCGCCTTCAGGGCGTCGGAGAATCCCTCGTACCCCTGCCAGTTGTCACTGATGTCGTACAGCAGTCCCTTCTTGGCGAAGAACTGCATGCGGTATCCGGCGAACCACATGAAGACGTCGTCGGGCTTGCCCTGGAGATAGCGGTTGATGTTCTCCTGAAAGGTGTTGTGGTCGACCGTGTTGACCTTCACCGTGCGCCCGTCGGACTGGGCCGCATAGGCCTTGAACGCGTCGGCGAAGGCCTTCTTCGGAATGGGGTCGGAGGAGTTGGAGCCCAGGGTGATGGTCTTGCCGTCGCCACCGGGGCCGCCGCCGCAGGCGGTGAGCAGTGCGGGGAGCGTGACCGCGCCGGCCCCGACCGCCGCGCCACGCAGCAGGCTCCGCCGTGACATCCCTCCCGCGACGCCGCGGGCCGGATCCGAGCTGTCGTACGAGTGCGCCATGACCTCCTCCTTCGGAAGGCAACCGAACACAACCGAACGTGCGCTTGGATCACACCCCCAACCAGCATGCCCGTCAAGGGTTTTGACGAGATGTCGAACAACCGGCACCGGGCCTCTTCCAACAGACTTCAACACGCTCTAACGTAATCGCTCGCCTTGGCGTGCACATGTCGTCATTCGATCCGGCACGAGTACGGAGGAACGTAACGATGCGTCATCTTCCAAGCCGTACCACCCGCACCCGCCGCCTCAGAGTCGTCGGAGCCCTGGCCGCGGGCCTTCTCTGCGCGGCCGGCACCACTGTTCCGGCCACCGCGCTGACACCCTCCGCCCCCGCTTCGCCCCCGGCCGCCCAGGCGGCCGGAAACGGTCTCGCACTCACCCCGCCCATGGGGTTCAACAACTGGAACTCGACCCATTGCCGAGCCGAGTTCAACGAGGAGATGGTCAAGGGAATCGCCGATATCTTCGTCGACAAGGGGTTGCGGGAGGCCGGCTACGAGTACGTCAATCTGGACGACTGCTGGGCGAAACCGCAGCGCGACGCGGAAGGAAAACTGGTCGCCGACCCGGTGCGCTTCCCGCACGGAATCGCGGCCGTCGCCGACTACGTCCACGCCCGGGGGCTCAAGCTCGGCATTTACACCAGCGCGGGCACGAAGACCTGCGACAGCGTGGGCCTTCCCGGCGCGCTCGGCCACGAGTACAGCGACGCCCGGCAGTTCGCGGACTGGGGTGTCGACTACCTCAAGTACGACAACTGCAACAACCAGGGCGTCGACGCCCGGGAACGCTATACGACGATGCGCGACGCGCTGGCCGCCACCGGCCGCCCCATCGTGTACAGCATCTGCGAATGGGGCCAGAACAAACCCTGGGAATGGGCCGCGGAACTGGGTCAGCTCTGGCGCACCACGGGTGACATCAGCGACAGCTGGAGCAGCATGCTGTCGATCATGAAGAAGAACCTGCCGCTCGCCGCCGCCGCGGGCCCCGGGCACTGGAACGACCCGGACATGCTGGAGGTCGGCAACGGCGGCATGACGGACACGGAGTACCGCACGCACTTCTCCATGTGGTCGGTGATGGCCGCGCCCCTGCTCATCGGCTCCGATCTGCGCCGGGCGACGCCCGAGACGTACGCGATCCTCTCCGACCGGGAGGTCATCGCCGTCGACCAGGACCCGCTGGGCCGGCAGGGCGTCGTCCTGTCGTCCGAGGGCGGCCGCTGGGTGGTGGTCAAGGAGATGCGCGACGGCAGCAGGGTGGTGGCCCTGTTCAACGAGAGCGCGAACGCGCAGCGGATCTCCACGACGGCCGCGGCGGCGGGGCTGCCGGCCGCCGACGCGTACACCGTGCGGGATCTGTGGGCCAAGACCACCCGCAATACGGCGGGCGCCCTGTCCGCGACGGTGCCCGCGCACGGGACGGTACTGCTGCGGGTCGCCGCGGACAGCCGCTGGGCCGCGTATCCGCCGGCGGTGGAACTGGCCCTGGACGGCAGCCCCCTGCTGGAGGCGGGGCGTACGGCGACCCTGACCACCTCGGTCACGGATCTGGGCCGGACCCCGGCGCTGCGGGCCTCGGCGACGCTCACCGGGCCCGCGGGCTGGCGCGTCACCGCCGACTCCCCGACCACGGCGGAGGCCCTGCCCACCGGTCGGGCGCTGACCACCCGCTGGCGGGTGACGGCGCCGCCCGGTACCGCGGCGGGCACCTACGACCTGACGCTCGGCGCCCGCTACCGCGCCCCCTCCGGCGAGCGCGCCGCGTCCACGGTCCCGTTCCAGGCCCATGTGGTGGTGGCGCCCCCGGCGGGCGGCGGCTATCTCAGCGATCTGCCGTGGCTCGCGGCGACCAGTGGCTACGGCCCCGTCGAGAAGGACACCAGCAACGGTGAGAGCGCGGCGGGCGACGGCCGTCCGCTGACCATCGGCGGCGAGGTGTACGCGAAGGGGCTGGGGGTGCACGCGCCCAGTGAGATCTCCTACTACGCGGGAGGCGCCTGCGCGACGGTGACGGCACACGTCGGCGTGGACGACGAGAAGGGCGCCAAGGGCACCGTCGCCTTCGAGGTCTGGGCCGACGGGGCGAAGGCCGCCTCGACCGGGGTCCTCACCAACGCGATGCCCGCCCGGCCGCTCTCGGCGGACGTCACGGGAGCGCGGGTCGTCCGGCTGGTCGTCACCGACGGCGGCGACGGGGTCGACTCCGACCACGCGGACTGGGCGGATCTGCGCATCACCTGCTGACCCGGTCCGGACCCGGGTGGCGGCCCCCTCCGCCGTCACCCGGGTCCGGTCCGGAGGTTCATGGCCGCGCCGGGGCCGTCAGGATCCCCCGCACCCCGTCCCGCGTGCCGAAGGCCGCCGCGGCCGCGCCGACCAGGCCCGCGTCGTTGCCCATGACCGCCGGGGTCACCGTCAGTTCCTGGACGAACGACAGGGTGGCGTAGCGGCGCAGCGCGGAGCGCAGCGGGGCGAACAGGAGGTCGCCCGCGCCCGCGACTCCCCCGCCGATCACCGCGATGTCGATCTCCACGAGGGTGGCCGTCGCGGCGATACCCGCGGCGAGCGCCTGTGCGGCCCGCTCGAAGGAGGCCCGCGCGACCGGGTCCCCGGCCCGTGCGGCGGCGGCCACCCCGGCCGCCGAGGCGTCGGCGTCCGGGCCGGGCAGCCAGCCGTTCGCCAGGGCCCGGCGGGCGATGTTCGGACCGCTCGCGATGCGCTCGACACAGCCGCGCCCGCCGCACGGACACGGGTCGCCGTCGAGGTCCACACTGATGTGCCCGATGTGACCGGCGTTCCCGCTCGGCCCGGGGTGCAGTGCGCCGCCGAGAACGAGCCCGCCGCCGACCCCGGTCGACACCACCATGCACAGCGCGTTGTCATGGCCCCGGGCGGCGCCCAGCCAGTGCTCGGCCGCGGTGACCGCGACACCGTCCCCGACCAGCTCGACCGGGAGTCCGCCGGCCGCTGCCGTCACCCGCGCCACCAGCGGAAAACCCCGCCAGCCCGGCACGTTCACCGGGCTCACCGTGCCGTTCGCCGCGTCCACCGGTCCGGCGCTGCCGATGCCGACGGCGCGGACCCGCGGCCAGAGCGGGGAGGCGGACAGCTCCGCGAGGACCTCGGCGACGGCCGCCATCACCGTCTCGCCGTCCTCCCGGGCGGGCGTGGGGCGGCGCGCCCGCGCGCGGAGGGTGCCGGACCCGTCCACCAGCGCTCCGGCGATCTTGGTTCCGCCGATGTCCAGCGCTGCGACGAGGTCGGTGTGCATCGGGACGGCTCCGGGGGTGAGGGGCGGGACCTGCGGCTTCGGCCGGTGGTCTGCACAGTCTCCATTCCGCTGACAACGTTGTCCAGGGCCTATGCTCGACGCCACAGCCTCCGGCGCCCCTCGTGACACAGCCGGATCCGTCCGCAACCCGACGACAGGACAGCGCATCGTGGCCGAGACCACCCGTCACCCGGAGCCCCGTTACGGCAACCGTCCGACGATGAAGGACGTGGCCGCCCGAGCCGGGGTGGGCCTCAAAACGGTCTCGCGTGTGGTCAACGGCGAACCGGGCGTCACCCCCGACACGGAGCGCCGGGTCCAGGAGGCCATCGAGGCGCTGGGCTTCCGCCGCAACGACAGCGCGCGCGTCCTGCGCAAGGGCCGCACCGCGTCGATCGGGCTGGTGCTGGAGGATCTCGCCGACCCGTTCTACGGACCGCTGAGCCGTGCCGTCGAGGAGGTCGCGCGCGCCCACGGGGCCCTGCTGATCAACGGGTCGAGCGCCGAGGACCCGGAGCGCGAGCAGGAACTGGTGCTCGCGCTGTGCGCCCGTCGGGTCGACGGCCTCATCGTCATTCCGGCGGGCGACGACCACCGCTATCTGGAGCCCGAGATCAAGGCGGGCATAGCCACGGTGTTCGTGGACCGCCCGGCGGGCCGGATCGACGCCGACACGGTGCTGTCGGACAGCTTCGGCGGGGCCCGCGAGGGCGTCGCCCACCTGATCGCGCACGGCCACCGCCGCATCGGCTTCGTCGGCGACCAGCCGAGGATCCACACCGCCACGGAGCGCCTGCGCGGCTACCACACGGCGATGGCGGACGCCGGGATCGCGGTCCGGGACTCCTGGGTCTCGCTCGGCTCCACGGACCCGGTGCGGGTGCGCGGGGCGGTGGAGGACATGCTGACGGGCCCCGAGCCGGTGACCGCCCTGTTCGCGGGGAACAACCGGGTGACGGTGACCGCTGTGCGTGTCCTGGCCGGCCGGGAGCGGCCCGTGGCCCTGGTCGGGTTCGACGACATCGAACTGGCGGATCTGCTCGGCATCACCGTCGTCTCCCAGGATCCGGCGGCCGCCGGCCGCACCGCCGCCGAGCACCTCTTCCGCCGGCTCGACGGCGCCGACCACGCCCCGGCCCGGGTCGAGCTGCCGACCCGGCTCATCCCGCGCGGTTCGGGCGAGCGGCCCCCGGCCTGAGGAACCGGGACGCCCCTAAAGGCCGTCCCGTAACTGCAGATATCACCTCTCAGTGTCCGGTTCGACCTGCTTGGTCCGGTTCCAGTTGAGGTCGCGAGCCGGGGCAGAGCCGGATAAATCGATCCGTTTTATGGTGCCCCCTGGCATCCGCCCTGAGTTACGGGACAACCTTTACGACCTCGTGCACGATAGGCGTCACCGCAGGTCAGCGACTTGCGCCGCCGCGACGCCCGAGCCGCTGACCTGCACTGATGCAGCAAGGGCCCTAATCGTGCACGAGGTCGTTAGGGCGTGTCCGGAAAGTAGCGCCGTCCGCCCGCAGGGCGGGCTCGGCGGGGTCTGGTGCGTGCGATCGCAAGGCGGAGGGTCGCCCCGATACTGGATGTATCGGGGCGACCCGACAACGCGGGAGAGGGGTCCCCCCGTGGTCGAGCGAAGCCGAGACCATGGGGGAGTGCGTGCCAGGCGTCGCCGAGCAGGCGGGACTTCCCGGACACGCCCTAGGGTGCCGTGACGGTCAGCCCGCCGCGCCGCGGTGCGGCGTACTCGTCCAGATCGGCGCGGGTCAGCCCGGTCAGCCCGGTCACCTCGGCGGTGTCGAGTGCGCCGCAGTCGATGCCGCGCAGCAGATAGCCGCTCAGCGCCTTCGCGGTGGCCGGTTCGTCCATCACGTCGCCGTCGGCCTTGGCCGCGTAGGCGGCGAGGCGGGCCGCGGCCTGCTCCAGCCCCTCGCGGTAGAAGGTGTAGACGGCGGCGTAACGGGTCGGCAGGTGTCCCGAGTGCATGTCCCAGCCCTGGTAGTACGCGCGGGCCAGGGCACGGCGGGTCAGACCGTAGTGGAGCCGCCAGGCCTCGTGGACCCGGGCGGTGGGACCGACGGGCAGGACGTTGGTGGAGCCGTCGCTGACCCGTACGCCGGTGCCTGCGGCGGCGACCTGCATGACGGCCTTGGCGTGGTCGGCGGCCGGGTGGTCGCTCGCCTGGTAGGCGGCGCTGACGCCGACGCAGGCGCTGTAGTCGAAGGTGCCGTAGTGCAGTCCGGTCGCCCGGCCGGCCGCGGCGTCGATCATGCGGGCGACGGCGGCGGTCCCGTCGGCGGCGAGGATCGACTGGCTGGTCTCGATCTGGATCTCGAAGCCGAGCCGCCCGGCGGGCAGCGCGTGCGCCTTCTCGAAGGCGTCGAGCAACTGGACGAAGGCGGTGACCTGTTCGGGATACGTCACCTTCGGCAGGGTCAGCACGAGCCCGTCGGGGAGGCCGCCCGCCTCCATCAGACCGGTGAGGAAGACGTCGGTGGTGCGGATGCCCCGGTCGCGCACGCCGGCTTCCATGCACTTCATCCGGATGCCCATGTACGGGGCCGCCGCGCCGTCCCGGTAGGCCTCCGCCACGAGCCGCGCGGCCCGAGCCGCCGCCTCGTCCTCCTCGGCGTCGGAGCGGGATCCGTAGCCGTCCTCGAAGTCGATGCGCAGGTCCTCCACGGGTTCGCGCTCCAGCTTGGCGCGGACGCGGTCGTGGACCGGGCCCGCCAGCTCGTCCGGGATGCCGAGCACGGACGCGAACGCGCCGGCGTCGGGGGCGTGTTCGTCGAGCGACCGCAGCGCCCGGTCGCCCCAGGAGCGCAGGGTGCCGGCCTCGAACACGTCCCCCGGTACGTAGACCGTGTGGACGGGCTGGCGGGTGCCGGGGTCGCCGGGATAGCGGCGGGCGAGTTCGGCGTCGACCGGCGCGAGGGACGCGCTGATCCCCGCGCTGACGGCACCGGCGAGGCTCGTCGCCACCTTCTCCTGCTGGCCCATGTCCACACCCTCCACTCTCGACAGCGTTTCCGCTTTCCGGAATCGACAATCCGTATGGTGAAGTTATAAGGCCGCCGTACCGGCGTCAATGGTGATCGACAGCAGTGCGGGGCCGCGCGGTGGGTGTCACCGTGCGGCCCCGCACTGTCTGCCGGGTGGGGTGTCAGTCCTTGCGGCTGTTGATCTCTTCGGTGAGCTGGGGCACGACGTCGAAGAGGTCGCCCACGACGCCGTAGTCGACGAGCTCGAAGATCGGCGCCTCGGCGTCCTTGTTGATCGCGACGATCGTCTTCGAGGTCTGCATCCCGGCCCGGTGCTGGATCGCACCCGAGATACCCGACGCGATGTACAACTGCGGCGAGACCGACTTGCCCGTCTGACCGACCTGGTTGCTGTGCGGATACCAGCCCGCGTCCACCGCCGCACGCGACGCACCCACCGCCGCACCCAGCGAGTCCGCCAGCGCCTCGATCACCGCGAAGTTCTCCGCACCGTTCACACCACGGCCGCCCGAGACCACGATCGCCGCCTCCGTCAGCTCCGGACGCCCCGTCGACTCCCGCGCCTCACGCGACACCACCTTCGTCGCCCTCGCACCCTCGGAGAACGACACCGACAGCTCCTCCACGGCACCCGCCGCGGCCACCGGCTCCACCGGAGCCGAGTTCGGCTTCACCGTGATCACCGCAACACCCCGCGACACCCGCGACTTCGTCGTGAACGACGCCGCGAACGCCGACTGTGTCGCCACCGGACCCGACTCACCCGCCTCCAGATCCACCGCGTCCGTGATCACACCCGAACCGATCCGCAACGCCAGCCGCGCCGCGACCTCCTTCGACTCCGCCGACGACGGCAGCAGCACCGCCACCGGCGACACCGCCTCCACCGCCGCCTGCAACGCCTCCACCTTCGGCACCACCAGGAACTGCCCGAACTCCGGACCCGACGCGGTCAGCACCCGCACCGCACCGTGCTCACCCAGCACCCCCGCCGTCGCACCGGCACCCTCACCCAACGCCACCGCGACCGGCTCACCGATCCGCCGCGCCAACGTCAGCAGCTCCAGCGTGGGCTTGCGGACAGCACCGTCCACATGATCGACAAAGACGAGAACCTCAGCCATGAAACTCAATCTCCTGCAAGCGAAAGAAGCACCGACGGACAGACGGGAAGAACAGGGCCCCGCCCACACCCCACGCACACCCGGATCAGATGAACTTCCGACCCGCCAGGAACCCGGCCAGCGCCTTCCCGCCCTC